>NZ_KB889901.1 GCF_000372805.1 Marinobacter gelidimuriae
CAGAAGTCAGCAGACGGCATAGTAGCCAAACGCCCATCGTAATGGTTGGGACACGGTGAAGGCCTGAACCCGAAAATCAATGAGGAGCCTGTGCAGCCCAACGATTCCATATCCGACCGGACCGAGGAACGTTGGCGCAAAATCAGAAGCCATCATTGGGGTAGGAGGAGGTAATCGGCCTTCTTACTCTGAACGTTTTCGGGAAACGCCCTGTGCGGATCCGCATGCAGGGTGTTGTGGGGGCTGGGGGTTAGATACCCCCGGCTACCCGATTAGATCTTAGTATTCTATTTTTTTCAACCTTCTCTGTGCTGTGTCTTTGTAAAAGCTATCACCACTGCCGGATTTCTCTATGACTACATTCAACCATTCTTTTGTTTTGTTCCAATCTTTATTTTTCCAATAAGCTTGAGCGATTTGGTAACGGAATGCCTGTAATGTTAATGCTTTAGGATGTTCTTTTTGAAACGCTTCAAATGTACTCAATAATTGAGGCATATATTTTGCGAATGACTCCTGAATCCCATGTGAACTCCCATACTGGCCTCGTTCCTTCCAACCAAGCAACGTTCTTATTTTATCTTGATACGCAACACGTGAGGCAGCAGTTTTAGGAAATTCTGCAATGACTTTGTCGTACCATTTTATTGCTGTTTCAACATTAGGTATCCAGCTGGAATCAATTGTAAATCTGCTATCTTTATCACTAGACCAAAAATCACCATGCCTGAGATAAGAAAGTGCAATTGCATTATCAATTGATTCCTTAGTTGACTCGCCGACTATTTCAGCAAGCTCTTGGATTCTATCTTTCACAAGTTTCGCTTTTTCTGAATCTGGGTATTGTTTTACCAGTGTCTTCCATGAGTCAAGCGCAACACTTATCTTATTTTCATCAAATGCTATGCTTCCCAACGTGTAATATGCTTGAGACTTATTGTTCTCATTAGATTTGCTGAATATCACATCTACGAGTTCCTTTTTCGCTTCTGCTTTTAGCCCATACTCACTCAACATCTGAGCTTTTTCGACTGATGCTGAAAAAACAAGTGATGACGTTAAAAGGCAAGATGATGCCAAAATTACTGCAAGGGTTTTATTCATATCTATATTTTCCTTTATTTTGTAGATCTAACACCTAAGCATTTAATGGTCGTGCGCAGCATGACCTTTAAATGTCTGTTGGACTAAGCCGCCAACGCCGCAGCTATCGAACGATGCTTAAGGATAAAGTAATTTGAAGGCCGGACCGGAACGGTACATCTCGGGCCAGGTACGAAGCAATGTCGGCGGGTTTTGGTCTCATTCGATCTTTCACGAGGCGGTTCCTTGTTGTGATTACCCTCAGATTACCCCTCGTATACCCCTTTTTCCAGTGTTCGCCCGCAGAAACGCCCAGCTCCTTTAGAACGGCTGTTTTCCAAGCACCGAACCCGGCGGAGAAGGGTTAGCCCGTTGGGATCACGGCTGGTCTAAATCGTGGAATCTGGCAAATCATGCGAACCAGACCGTTGTTACAGAGGAGGCACGGCCAGCATCGCTGAGACGCCGGGCTATCCAGTGTCGCTTCTGGTTTGGGCGGCTGCGATAAACAGTGCCGGATAACCGCCAGTTTGCGGCGTCGAGTGCAGTTGCTCAGGTAGCCAAAATGGCGAATTCGCATGAAGCCCTTCGGCAGGATATGCATCAGGAATCGCCGTACGAACTCCTGTCCCTCCAGCCATTGGGTCTTAATTCGGGAACCATCGCGGTAATCCTTATATCGGAACGAGATCCGGTCATCCTCCATCGTCAACAAACGCCCATTACTGATGGCGATTCGGTGAGTGTAGCGAGCCAGATAATCCACCACGCTCTCGGCCTGGTTCAGGCAGTGTCGGGTGTAGACCACCCACTCGTGTTGCATCAGGCCGTCGAGCACACCATCAATCTCACCGCTGCGGGTGACCCAGTGCAGTTCACCGGCGTTCACCGACGCTCTCAGCAACGACACCATTCGTCCTCGAAAACGCCGGGATAAGGCCCGTACCGGGAACAGGTAGTGGTTTTTGGCTTTGTGCCGGTCAACACGCCGCCGGGGATCAAGCAATGCACGTGAACATGACGGCTCAGGTTCTGTCCCCAGGTGTGGAGCACCGCCGTCATGCCCAGTTCGCCGCCAAGGTGCCGGGTGTTGCGCCCAAACTGCTTAAGCGTGTCCCAGACTGCGGCGAACAGACAGCGGTAGATCACGTCGGGATGGAGCTGAACCCAGCCGTTCAAGGTGTGAGGTAGCGTAAACACCCAATGGAAGTAAGGCACCGACAGTAACAGGGAGCGCTGACGTGCGCTCCATTGTTCAGTTGCATGGCCCTGGCATTGCGGACAATGGCGATCCCGGCATCCGTAGTAGCAGATGGAGCGGGCCTGGCAATGCCACCTCTCTGATAGCCATTTTGTATGGCTGACAGGTGCCTAGCAAACTGGTGGTGATCCAACGACCTTTGCTTCGAAGTGCCCCCAGTGCCAGGATAGATGTCGTTAGTCTTTGAGTTAACTGTTATTGGTAAGAGAGTATTCCTGAAGACCTATAAATTATTAACTGCGGATGGGACTACTGGCATTAGCGAAACTCCGGGGACTTTAGGCGGCAATTCAAAAGCGGGAATTTATGGCAGGTTAGATTGCCCAGCCGCCAATAGCGCGCTCTCCAAAGGTTACGCCCAATATCGCGTCTTCTTCGCGAATGAGCAGGACGCCATTCACGCCGGATTTAGGCCCTGCGGAAGGTGCATGGTTCCAGAATACAAAATGTGGAAATCTGGCCCAGATGGCAAGGAAACCTATCCTTGGGAAAAGCTGCCCAAATAGAAACCATAACAAGTCGCCCTCCGCAGAGTGGGCATCCGCATCGTTATAATTGAGCGAACAATGAAAAAAATCTTATTGGCTGGCGCATTACTGAGTCTTACAGGCTGCTACGAGCAAGATCCTTATGACCTGAAAGAGGTTTCAGGCGATACCTACCTAATTAACAAGCAGACAGGGAGTGTAGCGTTGGTAAAGGACGCCAGATTAATTGAATTGCGAAAGCTGGCCGTGTCCACTGAGAAAACGCTGAATCTTGATAGCTCCATGGATCAAAAGGTGCAAATCAATGCCACAGCAAAACAGATCGAAGACCGATTATTCTACAGTCTGGAGCTATCGAATTATGTGGCCCCAACTCCCTATGGCGAGGCACCCAAAAAACCGGCCGCTTCAGACCTAAAATGGCTTACCGAAGCCCTCGAAGAGAATAAGTACGACCGAATAATTCTTCAGTTTCAAGACAAGGATGGCTTCGTTCTCAGCGACCACACGATAAACCTCAGTGAAGACTATATAAACATCTGGGACCAGTCTGGGGAGGTTAAGGGCTTAAAGTATGAGGATAGTATCAGTGCGAATCCCCAGCTCTTCAGCAGGGTTGTTAAAATGACTTTCGTGTATGCGATCCAGTCTCTAAACAACGCTCCGGGTAGCACCAATTAACAGACAAGGAATACTTGGTTTCTGTGTGGATACCAGCTTGGATACCGGGGGCTCGATTGATACTCCCAAGAAATGGAAGAGCAAATAGGAATTTTATGCGTTATCTGATCATGGCTCTTATCTTTCTACCTTCACTAGCTCATTCAGGCAGGGTTACCGAACTCTACTGCGAAAAGGCCCAAGCCGAGGCCGTCCAGTCTCAGCCAAGCTTTCCTGTCATAAAGGATGCTAGCACGGCTCTGATGGCCCATATGGCAGAATATCGGAACGGGATCTGTGATATACGGCAACGGTATCTGATAAATAGTAGCTTGGTGGCCGCCATCGTGGTTCAGGAGAACCGGAAGAACGGACAAGCGATAACCGAGAAAATGGTGCGGGAATATTTCAGCACCGGTAAGGCGCGGAACTATACCAGCGAAAAGCTTCGGGCCAAAGTTCGCCAAGAAATGCGTGAAGCTCTGAGCATCCCTGGTGTAAGAATCAGTGTTGAAGTAGAAGTGGTTGGCCCCATGGAATCGTTTGATTTCGTGATCCAATCAAACAGGTAAGAATCCCGGGAGAAATCTTTTTTTTCAGTATAGCGCGACAATTAACTTGGCCGGTCCGATATTTCGGGTGAAACACCGACAGATCCAGCTTGTGTTCGATCAGGTAGTGGGCCGCGTGCTCAAAGGTGCCGGGTTGAAGCTGTTCCTGATAGTTGATGACGACCATCGTATCCTGGTCGTAGTTGTAATGCTTGAAGCGGGGCATTCCGACGGCTCCTTGTCTGTTTGCTCAATGCTACCAAAATCGATCCGATTTGGGGTTTTTCTACAGCCTCAACGCTCAAACTCAGGGGCGCTGCGCGGCCTTGTTGCTTAGCGTCCCCTGGAGCGCAGTGTTAGGGAGTTTCTCGATTTCACTGTTGAGCGCTCAATTGCGAAGGGAGGAAATAATGCGGTCGCAAATTGGCCGCAAGAGATACTCTTGATTTTCACGATAAGAGACAGTCATCGTAAAGGACTTTCCTCCATTGAACACCCGCACGAGGCGAACCTTAAAGTTGCCGTTATTGTTCAGCGGGGATCGTTTGTATTCCGTAACAAATGCGGTGACACCATTGATCACTTGCTTGACCGTACCGTTCCAAGCCAGAACAGAAAATCCATAAATCTGACCAGCCTCCAACATCGACTCGCGTAGCGCGCTATCGAGTTCACTAATGTCGGACGGTCCAGAAGCGCGAGCCTCGGTCTGTGAAACATCCAAGTTTGGGTAGTATCGGACGTTCATAATTGCAGCGGTCTTCCCTGCCTCATCGTAGTAGTTGGCACCAAAATTTAAATCAGAAGACGCATCGAAGAGGCCCGCACGTTCATTGCGGGATTGGACTGATGAATCGAGGGTGATACGCTGATTCTTGCTCAGAGCTTCCCAGTTTCTCGGAAGCTCAATTTGAACGCCGTGAGGAAGCCTCACAGGTACGAAGTTATTGGATGCGGGGGCGAGAGCCGCATAATCACAGTCTTTTCTCGTAATCTGAAAGGATCCAATAACCTTCTGGTCACTCCCAGAATAAGAATAGATATACTTACCGCCATATTCGAGGGCAGGTTTCATTACTTCGTTTTTACAGACATTGTTAGTCACGCTTTCACGCAGCTGAGAATTTATCCACGCGCTGTCCACCGCATCGGATGCATAGTTCGGGAAGGTATAGTGGTAAGTCAAAACTGCACCTGGGCCTACCGTTACCTTATCCAAACGAGTTTCGCCATCAACCATAGTAGGCGTGCCTAAATTGATCTTCTCAGCTGCCTGTTTGAACCCTTGGATTAACCCACTCTCAATGTCTTCATTTACAGCGTCTCGCGTGCGCAGACGCGTCGCAAGAGATGTAGTTTCGCCGTCGGTAATCTCTCGAGTGATAACATTTTCAGCCAGCAGTTCGTTGTGCGCTGGATACCACACCTGCTCAGAAGGGGTAGCTACGATCCTATTTATAAACTCTCTCGAAACGCCCGCTCGCTCGTAGACGGCGCGCGCCATCGTTTGATCCCCTTCATCGCCGCCAGGCTCACCCACAGACTTAAATTGGTGAAACCCGACGTGTGCATTGGGACCTACCACGCGGTCTCTTCCGGCCAGGAAGGCAATGGTACATGCAGAAGTACACTCGCCTTCAACGTATGTGGAGAGGTCACGTTGCGAGATGATATTTGCTACGAGATTTCCTTCACGAACCCAACCGCCCATCGAATTGAAAACGACGGTATTGACGGCGGGGGCCATATCTAACGCCCTTGTCAAAGCTTCGGCAGCACCGTCATTAATTCCACCCTCGAACACAACTGATTTTCCATCACCACTCACTTCTATTGTGTATTGCGGTCCGGGTTGGTCACCCAAAGCTACGCGCCAGTGTTCGTCGAAACTCTCACTCATATTGCCAACATCGACAACTGTCCGGAAGATGCCCAGAACGATAATCACCTTTGCGGCACTAGCCCAACCCCCTTTCCCTCCTCGCTGAACATGTTTGTTGGCTGAGGCCCAGGTTCCACTTATCGCCCATACCCAAGCGAGTAACCCAAGCACAGTAAGGGCAAGAACTGCCGCCGATGAATACCGCGCGGGTAGGTCTTGGAGAAGCGGGGCTAATATGAGGCCAAGCGCCGGAGCAAATAATAAAACAAGAAATGTATTTACCCAATATGAGCGCCCTAGGGAATAATCACCGTTTAAGTGCTTACGGAAAAATGCCAGTGGTCCTTGATAATTCGCGTTTTCGATCACTTGCGCCCCGATTGCTTTATAAAGAGATAATGCTGATGGTAACCGGTGCCGGAGCGCAGCAGAGGAAACCAAAAGCGGTACGCTTTTGGTTTCCGGTTGACTGCCTTGTGAGAAGTGCTAGAAAAAACCACTGCACTGCCCGGCGCTGTTGCAAGATTGCCCGTAGAAAATAACCCAGCCAACAATGCTTGCTATAACGAAACTGCGTAAACCGCTGAAGGTTGCCACCCATTCCACCTGAAGCCTGCCACCCGGACCGGAGCAAGGCTGCCACCCATCGGAGCGACGCGACGCGGGGGTTTCATTGTTACTCCGAAGCCGTGGTGCCCGTCAACTTTGCTTGTCGTTTTCGCATGGATTCACCCCTGAGGTTGATCTTGTAGGCGTTGTGAACCAGCCGATCCAGAATCGCATCCGCCAGAGTGGCGTCACCGATGACGTCATGCCATTCCTCGATAGGGAGTTGGCTGGTGGCGATGGTGGAACGACGGCCGTAACGGTCTTCCAGCACTTCCAGCAAGTCTCTTCGGTTCTCTGCGCTCAGTTTCATGAGCCCCCAATCGTCCAGGATCAGCACATCGACTTTGGCGAGGTTGGTCAGGAGTTTGGGGTACTGGCCGTCTCCTTTGGCGATGGTCAGTTCTCGTAGCAGCCGGGTCAGGCGAACGTACTGTGCGGTGTAGCCTTCCCGACAGGCTTTGTGCGCCAGGGCACAGGCCAGCCAGGTTTTGCCAACGCCGGTGGGGCCGGTGATGAGCACATTCAGGTGTTCTTTCACCCACTGGCAGCTTGCCAGGGATTGGATCAGTCCCTTATCCAGCCCCCGTGAGTTCCGGTAATCCAGGTCTTCGAGAACGGCGGTGTGTCGCAGTCCAGCCCGGCGCAGCCGGCTGGTCAGGCGTCGGTTATCTCGTTCGGTCATCTCCCGGTCAACCAGCAGCCCAAGGCGTTCCTCGAAGCTCAGTTCCGTGATGTCAGGCGTGGCCGACTGGTCGGCTAGTGCGGACGCCATGCCGGTCAATTTGAGGGCATGGAGTTTGTCCAGAGTCGGATGTTTCAGCATGTCAGGTTTCCTCAGTGGTAGTAGGCCGGGCCGCGGATGTTGTCGTGGGTATCCGGTAAGGCCAGCTCTTGCTGTTCTTCCAGGGGCGTCTGGTCCAGGCGGTGTTTGAGAATGGATTCAATGCTTTTGTAGCGGCAGCTACCCAGCATTAAGGCGCGCTGGCAGGCGGCTTCCAATCGTGCCTCGCCGTAGCTCTTGCCCAGCCGGAGAATGCCCAGGCAGGAGCGGTAAGCCTGTTGCGGGTGTTTGCGGGCACCCAGTGCGGTGCGGATGAGCTTTTCCGTCGCGGGTCCGGTCTTGGCCGCCCAGGCGATGAGCCGTTCCGGTGACCACTCACCCGCCTGCCGATGGGATTCAGGCATGTGAGCGGCGATGGTGGTATGCCGTCCCTTTTGGTCCGAGCGGCGGTGGCTGGCGATCCGGTTGCCCCGGTAAAAACACTCGATGATGTTGTGGGTGATTCGGACCTCCACCTCCTTCTTGATCAAGGTGTAGGGTACCGAGTAGTAATGCCCGTCAACGGCTATGTGGTAGTCGATATTCACTCGGGCCTTCTTCCATTCCGCGTAGACATAACGCTCAGCTGGCAGGGGTTGTAGGGCGGGTTTGTCCAGCTGTTCGAAGTGGTCACGCCGGCAGCCGGGCAGCTTTCGGAAGGGGCGGCGATTGAGCTTTTCCAGCAGCTCACGGAGGGTTGCATTGAGCTGTCCGAGCGAGAAGTGCTGACGGTGACGCAGCGCCGCCAGGATCCAGCGTTCGACGATCAGCACACCGCCTTCCACCTTGGCTTTATCACGTGGCTTTCGGACCCGTGTAGGGACAACGGCCACGCCGTAATGGGCGGCCATGTCCTGGTAGGTCGGATTGAGGTCAGGTTCGTAGCGGTGAGCTTTGGTCACACCGGATTTTAGGTTATCGGGGTTACCATCTCCGGAATGCCACAGAAGAATTCAAAGGTGCGCACGTGACTCAGCAGCCAGTCCTGCAATCCCTGGCTCCAGGTGGCTTCCGCGTAGGTGTAATTAGAGGCCCCCAGCACGGCGACAAACACCTGAGCCGTGCGGATTTCGCCGGTTTGCGGGTTGATAATGGGTACGGTGGGGCCGCAATAATCCACGAAGCACTTTTCACCGGCCTTGTGGATCTGGCGCATGGAGCGCTTTTGCTGCTTTTGCCAGTGCCGGAAGCGATCACAGTATTGAGAGTAGCTGTAACACCGGTTGGGGTAACGAGCGGTGTACTCCTCCCACAGCAACTGCTTGGTGACGTCTTTGCGCTTGAGTTCCTGGTAAACCGTCGTCCAGTCAGGCACCTGATAGCGTGAAGATGAGGTGGGATCGGAGCCGGGATAGAACATGGCCGCCAGGCGGCCATCGTCCACATCCTCTGGCAATGGCCAGGTAATCTCTAAGGCATTGGCCCGAGACAAGAGCTTCTGAATGGCTCCGACACTGGTCTTGGTGCTGGCACTGATCTGCCGGATCGAGAGCCCGGCTTCCAGCCGCAGACGAAGTACTTCTCTGATTTTACGCATTGGCATTCTCTTAGCTGGCATAGCCCTGATCCCCAAAAAGGAATCAGAGTAGCAAACGGTTGAATAAACAATGCGTTAAGAAAGATTCTTGTTTAACGTGAACGCGGATTCCGGCATGGTGAACACCGATTCCGGTAAATCACCAAAAGTGTTCATCTTCAGCCGGAATGACTGTTCACGTTGAACCAGAATAGGTGTTCACGTTCGTCCGGAATGGGTGTTCACGATGGGCCGGAATATGCACCCATCAACCCTTACCAAGTCCGAAAGCTCTTGAGCAAAGGCTCGATTGCCAAAATCGGCTACTTCCTGAAAGCGTTAGGCGTTGACGCTGTGTATGAGGCCGACGATCCGTTGACAGCCAGACTTGCACTCCTGTTGCGCCCGGCAGCGCTGGAACTGGAAGAACAAACAGATGAGCGTATTCGTAAAGAGACAGAACAACTGAGAAACGACATCCACGAGCGCGATGTGGCACTGGCTGATCTGGAAAGCCGTCTTGAAGAAAAACAATCCCAGCTGGAGATACAGGAGAAGAGATTGACCCAAGCCACCGTTGATGGCGATTGGCTTAGATCGGAGAAGCAGATGTTGGAGGTGAAGGTTGCCAGATTTGAAGCAACTCATAAGGGCCAGGAAAAACAGTTACGGGCCCAGTCTGACCAAATTGCATACCTGAAAGAAAAAAGCGTCGAAACTCGAGACGAACTTCAGTCTACCCTCTCTGAACACCGGGAGGTCATTCGCACCATGCGCGAGGATCACCAGAAAACCATCGACGGGTATAAAGAAGCGGTCACATCCATCAATCAGAAACTCCATGCGTTTTCGGAGATCAACGATCTTACCGTGGCTGCGAATGACGGCCTGAAACAAGAAGTCATCAGGCTAAACGACAACCATCAAGCCGCAGCACGGAACGCGGAGACCAAGATTGAAATGCTTCGTGCCGAGGGAGCCACGTATGGCGAGGAAAACCAAAAACTTTCTGCTCAGTGCAGCGCCTTAGCGCAAGAAACGGACACCCTGGCCCAAAAGCTGCAATCAGAGTCTCAGAGCTATGAGAGGCAGCTGGCCACTGCACTGTCAAACAGCGAGCGATTGTCTTCTGAAAACACAAAACTGGTTTCAGATCTGGGTTTTTTAAAAACTCTGATCAATAAGTTTGAAATACCGCTGACATCCGAAGCGAAAGACAGCCCGGACTCTTAACCGGCCCATCCCACATTAAAGTCGTTTGAGCTGGTCACGGATAACAGCCCGAAGATAGTGATTGGGGCAGGTTGTCTGGTAGGGATCGGTAAAGTCTTGAACGAATTGGTTGGCGGCGTCACTGATGACTCTCAGCTCGTCTGTTGTGAGGTTATCAAACGATTCCCCACTCTCTTCTGTGACGAGCGCCATAATGACGAATGCGGTTTTCCCCCGCTTCGCTTTGGCTTCCGTATCCAACTCGGCCAGATTCTCTTCGGATTCTGACGTCAGAAATGGATAAAAGCCGCCAACCTTCCACCAGGTCTTAATGTGGACCAGATCAAAATTGAAGGGGTAATTTTCCTGGAGTGCGTCAATGATTAGGCCAATACGTTTCATTGGAGGAGCATTTTCGGCAAACCACCCTCGTACTGTCCCATAGGATAAATCGCTGAAATGCGTCGGATCTGTTTTGGCTAGGTAAGTGTGTAGATCTGTAATGACACCGCGATCTTTTTGAAAACCGATTTGAGCAAGAAGATGCTCAAGGCGTTGTCCAGGCGTTTCGAAGAGCTTGGGTTTATCCTTTTCTGTAATGACCATTAGCGTGTATTCTGCTCTATCTATTGTGGGCAGCCAAGTGGGGTAACCTGCTGTTTTATAAATGAATGCGCTAAAAGTACCGGTTTACAGCCATTAACTCAAACTTTATGCTCTTTTTTAACGCTTAGCTAGTGTCCATCCGGAAACTTAAGCATCTGATTTATTTGCAGAAATAGGAGAAAAGAAAGGAAGCCTCCACGACATCGAGCGCAGCCTTGCCAACCTTGAGAAGGCCCTGCGCCGGGTGGAAGCTAGCCAGGAAAACTGAGAACTCTCAGCAAGCCAGGGCGACCCGACAGGGTCGCCCTCAAGCGTCGATGGCCGGCTCGATCCAGGAGAGGCCTCAGATCCCCGACATGCCCGGAGGCGTGATCCCCAGATGATTGTCGACGGACTTGACCCCGGGAATATTCTCGGCAGCTACCTGGGCGGCCAGCTTCTCCTCCTGTCCGGTCACCAGGCCCCAGAGCTGGACATCACCGTCAGTCACGATGACATTTACCCGGTAGGCCACACCGCTATGCTCCTCGACTTCCTTGATGACGGCCGCGCGGATCTCACGATCATCGGCAGGCACCGTCGTATCGGTTGCCGTGACCGAGAAGCCTCGGAGCAGATCAGCGCGACTCACGATACCCACCAGCTTCCCCTTCCTAACCACCGGCACTCGCTTGATCCCATGCTTCTCGAGCAGGGCGGCGATATGGTAGAGGGGCTCGTCCTCCTCGATGGTGATTGGATCAGAGGTCATGATCTCGCCGGCCTTGCGACCATGCGACTTGACGTAGTCGACGGGATTATTGCCTGACAGCCATTTCAGCCACCAGGACTTGTGCTTGTCCCCCTCGCTTTCCACACGACGCATCAGGTCGCCCTCGCTGACGATACCGAGCACCTGATCATCGTCATCCACCACTGGCACCGCGCTGATCTTGTGCTCCACCAGCAGGCTGGCGATCTCCTGAACCTCGGCCTGGAGGGTCACGCTGATGACATTGGGGGTCATGACGTCGATGGCTTGCATAATGGTCTCTCCTTGAAATCCCTTAAGATGACATGTCAATGATCAGTCTAGACATGATGTTTCCTGATTACCCATAAACCTCAGCCAGTTTCAAAAGCCTTATTGGCATAGGCGGTGTTCTAACGGCAATGAAGCAAAATCGCGGCAACATCCTGTCCAGCTCAAAACGCCGGTTGAAGCGATAACAGAACTCCGCCAGGTAGCGTGGCAGGTGTCTGTGATTAATTGCATGGTAAGCACCTCTCAGGCCGTTCTTCACATTCCCGATCATCGTGTTGACCCAGGTAAATTCTACCAATGAGACACAGGCTGGCCCACCACCCGTTACAATGCTTGTATGCTGGCACCCCGCTGTTTTAACAGCAGAAAAACATGCCAACCCATCGGATACGACTTGGCATCCTGGCTCAAGATGCTGTTTGGCCCACCGCTCCATCTCTTTCGAACGAAAGCCTTTAACAACATTCATATTCATGTGGATCGGATGCCCGTCTTCATTAACGGAAACCGCAACGACAAAGGACGCTTACGGTTAGCTTGACTCATAAACGCGAATATCTGTCTACTCATCAGCGCTATCGTCGCCACAAGTGCTACCCACAAACCGAAGTCTGAGTCGCCGAGTATAAAGCTAATAGATGCAGCTACACCAACTAATGCCAGTGAAGAATCCAAAATGGTGGTACGAACAAGGAAAATCTGTTCCATAAGCACCGCGACAAGGATTGAAAGTATTATAACTATTAATATTGGCGCTACCGCGTCGGCGCCTGCCCTGGGTGTACCGCAAGCTCAGAAACTTCCGTGCCGGCATCGAGGGCAACATCTCCTGTCTGAAGCGTGCCTATGGTCTGTCCCGTTGCACCTGGAAAGGACTTGAGCACTTCAGATCGTACGTCTGGTCTGCGGTGGTCTCGAGAAACGTGCTGTTGCTGGCACGACTGCTCCAGACTTGAACTGAACACAGCTGAACAAGAAGAATATCACGCCAGAATGAGTGGCACGGCCTTCGGCCGTCTGCAGAATGGCCAAAACGATGGCCCCAGAACGAGATGCCGCCCGCTGCAGCTAATTGTAGATTGACCACCACACGACTGTATAAAATACGATCAGAGGTGGTGCTNGAAATCACTGGTTTCCGGATGGACACTATCTATTCTCGATCCCTAGCCATGAGCCCCCTATTCAAGTTGGGTACCATAACGTTATTACTCGGTGTTCTTGCGGGCTGTAACGCCAGTGACGGCGAAACCGGGCCAGCAGGTGAGCCGGGACCAACCGGGCCGGTCATCTCCGCTATCTCCATGACGGGTGCGCCCACCTACCCGGGCGGGCAGATTCAGATCTTGGCGTCAGCGCACAGCACTAATGCCAATACCACGCTGAGCTATACCTGGGAGGTGCCCGCAGGCTGGACCGGTAATGCCACCGATGAATGGCTTGTGCTCACCGCCCCGGAACAACAGGCCGAGCAGGCCACGGTGACCGTGCAGGTCAGCGACGGCGAACGCCAGACCCGAGGCAGCATCCTGGTGGCCACGCGTGGCCCCGAAATTGAAGCATTTGATGTCAGTCCCCTGCCGCTGGAGACTGAGGCCACCTTTGCACTTGATGCCTTTAACCGCGATGGCACCGTCCTGCGTTATCACTACGACGTCGGTGGCCGGCGTTTTGAAGACCGCGGCAATGAATGGACCTGGGATGTGCCCGCCATCATGCCCATGAGCGGTATTTACCGCCTGCAGGGCATCGTCGAAGACACCAACGGCCTGACGGCCAGCGCCAGCGTGGACGTTACCCTGCCCGGCGTCTCCGAATGGCCCGCCTTCGGTGGTGACCGCCAGCGCAGCGGCGTCAGAGCGAATGGCGAGAAGACGTTTGGTTCTATCCAATGGGATACCGGACCCATTATTGAGGGCGTGATATTTTCTTCACCAGCCCTGGGCTCAGATGGCACCGTCTACGTCGGTTCATCTGATGACAAGCTTTACGCCATCAACCCCAACGGCGGCACAGAAAAATGGGCGTTCGAGACTGATAACTGGATTATCTCTTCGCCGGCAGTCGGAGCCGACGGCACCATCTATGTCGGTTCATTTGACAAGAAGCTTTACGCCATCAAGCCCGACGACGGAACGGAAAAATGGGCGTTCGAGACAGGTGAGTTAATCCGGTCTTCGCCAGCACTGGCTGGCCAACGGTGCCATTTACATCGGCTCAAATGACAACAAGCTTTACGCCATTCGGTAGGGTGGCGGGTTTAGTTGCTCTTCGCTTTGAGGACCGCGGCAGAGGGCAGAGAATGGACCTGCCATTCTTCATGCCGATGGGAGGTATTTATCACCCTCATGGTCAGACCATACCTGGCATGCTTACCACCAAAACGATTCGGGCGGCGGCGATTTAAGATTTGGTGTGGATGAAAGCGTCAGCCGCCGATATGAGACATCTCAACTTTCTTTCTCTGTGCAGTCTCTTCTTCGATGATCGGCATCTCTGCGTTAATCATGATCACGATCTCAGCCTAGCAGCCTGATCGCGCTCGCCCTGCGCACCGTCGCCGAGCCCGGCACCTACCCCACCTTCGGGTACTTCGCCCGCGGCCAGGGCTGCCGGCTGGTCGAGGTACCCTATGAGGAATCGCCCGGTCGCCTCGCCCCGGACCTCGACGCCCTGGTGGCCACCGCACGGCAGGCCCAGGCGCGGCTGGTCTACCTCGCCAACCCCGACAACCCCACCGGCCACCTCCACGACGACGATGCCATCCGCCGCCTGCGCGACGCCCTGCCCGACGACTGCTGGCTGCTCCTCGACGAGGCCTATCACGACTTTCGAGAAGACGCCGACACCCCCTTCGCCCGTGAGGTGCTGCCAGGCGTGATCCGGCTACGCACCCTCTCCAAGGCCCATGGCCTGGCCTGGCCGGGCTGCGCATCGGCTATGCCATCGCCGAGCCCGAGACCCTGGCGATGATGATGAAGGTCCGCATCCACTATGCGGTCTCGACCCTGGCCCTGGCCGCCGCCGAGGTGGTGCTCGACCACTCCGACGAGACCTACGAGCACATTGCCGCCGTGCTCCGGCGCCGTGCACGCCTGGCCGAGCACCTGCGCGGACTCGGTGCCGAGGTGCTGCCCAGCGCCACCAACTTCATCGGGGTAAGGATGCCCAGCGCCGAGCTCGCCGAGCGGGTCAACCGGGAGCTACTCGAGGCCGGACGGCTAATCGCCCGCCCCGCCCATCCGGGGCTGGGCCATGTGCTGCGCATCACCGCCGTGGAGGACGCCCTGGTGCCAGGCCGGCTGAAGATACTGGAAGAGGCCCTGCAGGACGCCTAGGGCCGCGAAGGAGCCGGACATCAGTGGGACTCCCGTCACTGGGCGTTGGCGTTCTCGCCTTGATCATCCTACTCACGGCGGCAATGCAGCTGTCGCCAACAAGAGACACCATTCGGCAGCTTGCGTGACACCCTGCGACACCTGTCACATGACAGCTGCAACGACGCCGCCCCAGACAGCCTCCCTCCAACACGCATGCCAATCCACTCCCCCCTTCAACAACAGCTACTTGAGTTAACTTCCTGCGACCGCTCTCGGCTGGGACGTTGCTTGCTATCTCTTGGGTGGTGACCCGGATCACCGCCAACAACAACACCACAGGAGACTCACCATGACGCCACTAGCCAAGCGTACCCTCGCTGCCCTGCTGCTCACCGCCACCAGCCAGGCTGCCCTCGCCGAACTGCCCGGCATGCAAGGGCCCCATCACATCGGCTTCACCGTTCCCGACCGACAAGCCGCCGTGGACTTCTTCGTCGAGGTGATCGGCTGCGACGCCTTCTTCACCATCGGCCCCTTCGACGACGACTGGATGGTCACCAATCTCAACGTCGACCGCGAGGCGACGATACCCGCCGCCCACCTGGTGCGCTGCGGAGATGGCACCAACCTCGAGATCTTCGAGTACACCGCGCCGGACCAGCGCACCGAACAACCCCGCAACAGCGACATCGGTGGCCATCATATTGCCTTCTATGTCGACGATATGGATCAGGCCGTGGCCTATTTGAAGGAACAGGACGTCAAGGTGCTCGGTGAACCCAAGACTTTCACCGAAGGCCCGATGGAAGGCCTGACCTGGGTCTACTTCATGGCGCCGTGGGGCATGCAGCTCGAGATGGTCAGCTTGCCCTTCGGCAGCATGGGGTACGAAGAAGAGAATCGCGGTCGTCTCTGGGACCCGCGTCACTGACCGGCGCGACGATGCTCGCCTGGCGGCACCTACCGGTGCCGCCTCCAGGATTTCCAATCTGCTGGGACACCACCCACGGTGATTCTCCAGCCAGCATCAGTATCTGGCATCACTTCCCACGACCCCTCAGGGCAGTTTCTCGGCTGCCCCCCCTGAGCGATCAGCAGCAAGGCGCCGACCTCAGTGGTGCGCGGCGAGTCCGGGCATGGCATGCCCCGCCACCAGGCCTTCCAGCAGCCTTGGCATGGCGGCCTCGAGGTCCAGGTCGGGCACGACGTCGCGCAGGGCGATATGGCTCGCCGCCTGGAAGCGCTGGGGATCGTCGATGGCGGCCTGGAAGGCGTTGACCACGGCGACCAGCGCCTCGGGAGTGTCATCCAACTGCATGGCGCCGTGGACCAGCAGAGCCATATCGCGACAGCCCCGCACCCGCTGCCAGCGCTGGGCGGTTCCGACCAGCTTGCGTCCGCCGATGCGCACGTTGAAGCGCCCGTCGCAGTAGGCGCCGGGCGTCGGGCCCAGGTCGGCGTCCGCCACGCCCAGGGAGGCTAGCCAGGCGCACCAGGGATCGCCCAGGCGGTGATAGCCCCACTCGAGGTGCGCCGCCGAGCTTCCTACTCGGCAACGCAGGGCCAGCGCCAGGTTGATCACTGCCGGACTCTGGGGCACCGGGGTGCCACCGGTGGCTCGAAACAGCACCGGCCAATCCATCGCGGCCAGTCGGTGCCGGGCGGCGGGGAAGCCCGCCAGGCGATCATGGCGCCGGGGCATCACCAGGGCGCGGTCGGTGGGCGACCAGGCCAGCGCCAGTGCGTTGCATTCCCCTTCACACACCATCTCAAGCAGCGCCTGCTCGGAGGCGAGCCCGACCTCCACGCCCATACGTCGCAACCCTTGGGTGGTGGGCTCGGCGGCCCCGGTCAGTGGCATGTTCATGATCCGCTCGGCTCTTGTTGCCGATCGTGTGGCCGATCGGCGAGTTCGGCGTCGAAGGCCTCCGGCGCCAGCGTCTCGACACGCTCGCACAACGCATCCAGGAAGGCCGCCGCCGGCGAGCCGTTGACCGCGCGATGGTCGAAGGTCAACGACAGGCCGATCACCTCGGCGGCTCGAACGCCGCCCGCGTCGTCCGGCACCACCCTCGCCTCGGTGCCGCCGATGCCCAGGATAGCAACCTGGGGCACGTTGAGGATCGGTGTAAAGTGGTGCACCCGGGAGCGCCCCAGGTTGGAGACGGTGAAGGTCGCCCCGGTCAGCTCGCGCACGCCAAGCTTGCCGGCGCGGGCCTGCTCCACCAGGTCGCGACGCGCCCCGGGCAGCGCACCCAGCTCGATCGCCTGGGCGTCGAACAGCGCCGGCGCCAGCAACAGATCATCGGGTAGCGGGATGGCGAGGCCCAGATGTACTCCTGAGTGCTCGGTAATCCGGTTGTCCTCGAGGGTCGCGTTCAGTGCCGGGAAGTCCGGCAATGTCTGCACCACCAGGCGCAGCAGCACGTCCTGCACCGAGGGCGGCGTGAGCCCGGCGTCCCGGCAATGTTCGCGCAGGGCCTGAACGGCCCCGAGCTCGGCGCCGGCGTGGTGGGTCAGCTGGGCGGTCGATTGCAGGCTCTCGCGCATCTTGGTGGCGATCATGCCGCGCATCCCGCGCAGAGGAATCTCACGCGGCTCGGGCCGACGCGCCGCCCCCTCGGCGGCGCTAGGTTGGGTGTCGAGTGGCATGGGAACCTCCTCAGTCGTCCAGGCTGGCGATGGTGGTGCCCCTCTCGACCACCTCGTCTTCCTGCTTGGCGATGGTCAGCCGGCCTGCGGCTGGTGCCTTGATCTCGTACTGAGCCTTATCGACCATCACCTCGGCCACCAGGTCGCCCTGGTTCACCTGGCCGCCGTCGTCGACCAGCCAGGCGGTGATCACGCCTTCATTGTCACCTTCCCAGAGATCCTCGGGTACGGTAATCGCGGTGCTCATAAGCGATGTCTCCTGTTATTGACTCATCATCTGGTGAAAGGCGTCGACGATCTTGTCGGCATTGGGCAGCGCCCACTGCTCCATGGTCGGGGTGAAGGGGATCGGAATATCCGGGTAGGCGACGCGTCGGGGCGCGGCCTTGAGGCAGGCGAGGTCGTGCTCGGCCACGCTGGCGATGATCTCGCCACTGACGCCGTAGCTGTGGTAGTCCTCGTCGACCACGATCAGCCGGCCGGTCTTGGCCACCGAGGCGCGCACCGTCTCGCGGTCCAGCGGCACCAGGCTTCTCAGGTCGACCACCTCGGCATCGAAGCCCTCCTCGCCCAGCGCCTTGGCGGCGCGCAGGCAGTGGTGCACCCCGACGCCCAGGCTGACCAGGGTCAGGTCCCGGCCTTCCTTGACCACCGCGGCCTTGCCGATCTCGACGGTATAGCTCTCCTCGGGCGTCGCCACGGTGGCACCCTTCTCGGTGCCCAGCCAGCCCATGCCCTGCAGCGACTTGTGGTACATGAACACCACCGGGTTGTCGTCACGGATCGCCGCGGTCATCAGGCCCTTGGCGTCATAGGCGTTGCTCGGCACCACCACCTTCATGCCCGGCAGGTGGGCGAAGGTGCCGTAGAGGCACTGGGAGTGCTGGCCGCCATCGGAATAGCCGCCGCCGGTGGAGGTCATCAGCACCATCGGCACATTGACCGTGCCGCCGGAGAAGTAGGTGTTCTTGGCCATCATGTTGTAGATGGCGTCCATGCACACGCCGAAGAAGTCGACGAACATCAGCTCGACGATGGGGCGCATGCCATCCGAGGCCGCGCCCACCGCGGCGCCGATGAAGGCGGTCTCGGAGATCGGGGTGTCGCGGACGCGTTCGCCGCCGAACTCCTCATGCAGGCCTCGGGTGTTGCCGAAGACGCCGCCCATCGGGCCCACGTCCTCGCCCATCACGAAGACCGACGGATCCTGGCGCATTTCCTGGGCCGTTGCCTCGGCCATGGCCCGGGCGATGGTCAGTTTGCGGGAGCTGGAAGCAGTGGTTGTTGCAGTCATGGAAACTCTCCTGGGCAATCAGACGAAAACGGTCTCGAGCGCCGCCTCGGGGGGCAGAAAATCACTCTCCTGGGCGAAACGGATGGCCGCCTCGACGCGCTCGTGGGCCTCGCCGACCAGGCGGGTGTCGGCGGCCTCGTCGAGCAGGCCGGCCTCGATCAGCGCCTGGCGATAGCGCGGGATGGGGTCGCGCTGCTGCAAGCCCTCCTTCTCGCCTTCGGGGCGATAGTCCTCGCCGTCGCCCATGAAGTGGCCGGCCAGCCGCGAGGTCTCGATCTCGATCAACGTTGGCCCCTGGCCATCCCGAGCCCGGGCGATGGCCTCGCCGGCGGCGGCGAACACGCCTTCCACGTCGTTATCGGCGACATGCACCCCGGGCATGTTGTAGCCGCTGGCGCGCACATCGTTGCGCGGCACGGCGGTGGCGGCCTGCTTGGCCACCGAGATGCCCCAGGCGTTGTCCTCGATGACGAACACCACCGGCAGCTTCCACACCGCCGCCAGGTTCAGGGCCTCATGGAAGGCGCCCTGGTTGGCCGCGCCCTCGCCCAGAAAGGCCACCGCCACACCGGGCTTGCCCTGCATCTTCCTGGACAAGGCGGCACCCGCTGCCGGCCCCAGGGTCTCGCCGACGATCCCCGAGCAGGAGAAGTTCACGGTGGGGTCGAAGATGTGCATATGGCCACCGCGACCGCCGGAGAAACCGGTCGCCTTGCCGAAGATCTCGGCGATCATGGCATTCAGGTCGACGCCCTTGGCCACGGCGATATGGTGCGGCCGGTGGGTGGCAACGACGACATCCTCGGCGCTGAGGTGGGCGCAGACGCCCACCGCACAGGGCTCCTGGCCGTTGGAGAGATGCATCTCGCCGGGGATCGGCCCCTTGGCCATGTTGAATGCCGGGGTCTTACCTTCCATGTAGAGCGTCTCGATGCGCTCCTCGAGATGACGGCTGGTCACCATCTGACGATACATCCACAGCCGCTGGTCGTTATTCGGTTGCATGGGGAGTCCTCCGCTCAGAGTTCTTCTTGGCGCTGCATGCGCTCGCCGACTTTTCAGACAAAGACCGATATTACGATCAAATGAACTGTGCAACAACCAAATGAATTGTGCAACAACGTTCAAAGCCGTTTTAGTAGAGAAGCATCCCGTTATTTTGGGACTACTTTTGCTGCAAAGCTTTGAATTGTGATCTTTTCATTTTCAATGAAAAAAGTGTCGGTGGCATACTCATAAACATTGTCTTGTGTCGTCGCGGACCAGACGATATATGCGGCCTTTCCTTCCGCTTCTTTCACCTTTAAGTCGAATGACATGCCAGGCTTGGAAAACTCTTCAATCAAGCCATCGAAAAAAGCCTTGATCTTATCCTTTCCCACCAGAACACCATCTGGCAGAAACAGCACCGAGTCGTTTGCATAATCGGACATGATCCCTTCGACATCACCACGACCAATACAGTCCAGGTGATGATCAAGCACTTTTCCAGCACTCATGGTAACTACTCCTTTGAAATCGGTTTGGGATTGCGGAGAGGCATCCACTGAGCCCCGTCCGTTGAAGACCAATCGCTAATCAGGAAAAGTCATGATCATCGCCTAAATTTGATATGGTCATGCTTTTTTCCCGAATCACGTGAGGCATCACCGTCTTCCGTCCTCAGGCGGCGGGCAGGGTTTTAAAACATGGGATGCAAAGCAACATCAGGAACCTCTCATTAGCTACTGTGTCCATCCGGAAACCAGTGATTTCCAGCACCACCTCTGATCGTATTTTATACAGTCGTGTGGTGGTCAATCTACAATTGGCCGCAGCGAGCGGCATTCTGTTCTGGGACCATCGTTTTGGCCATTCTGCAGACGGCCGAAGGCCGTGCCACTCATTCTGGCGTGATATCTCTCTTGTTCAGCGGCTACCCNTTCAGGTCTGAAGCAGTCGTGCCAGCAACAGCACGTTTCTCGAGACNACCGCAGACCAGACGTACGATCTGAAGTGCTCAAGTCCTTTCCAGGTGCAACGGGACAGACCATAGGCACGCTTCAGACAGGAGATGTTGCCCTCGATGCCGGCACGGAAGTTCCTNAGCTTGCGATACACCCAGGGGCTCTTGACCCTCTCACTGACCTTGAGCCCCTTCTTTTTATGGAAGGCAACGTCTTTGGTGCCCAGCGCCTTGGCCGCCGCCAGGTTCTCCTGGCTGGCATAGCCGCCATCCGTGGCGACCTGGCGCGGTGGACGTCCGTAGATCGTTGTCTGCCGCNCCATCATCGNCAGGAAACGGGCGGTATCAGCCGGGTTGCNTGACTCGATCACCACATCAAGCACGAGCCCACTGCGGCCAGTGGTGAGATTCAGCTTGTGACCGAACGCGACGTCTCTGGCGCCTTTGATGATGATGTCGGTATGCGGCTCGAACAGGCTGAAGACCTTCTTATCCGCCGGCACGGTCTCGCCCTNGAATACCCGCCGCTGCGTCTGATCCATCACCGCTGCGCCCAGAGCTTCGAGCGCTTCAGNCGACGCGATCCACGCACGGATCTTGCNGTTTGCAGGTGCGCTGGCCANCGCCTGAACACGTGCAAGACAGACGTACTGAAGTGAACGGCTGGCGACCTTGAGCAGCTTGCGGTAGGCCGGTGGTCGTTTGCGCTTCACGGTGTACTGCAGCGGGTACGCCAGCCGTTTCGCCACGCGGCGATGGTTGTGCCATTGGACCGGTCGCTCGAGCATGAGACCGTCGAACCGCGTCAACAGTCGCACGCTCTCGCGGACGACATCGTGCAGCAGGGCGCTGTCTGAGGGTGTGGCAATGGGCGAGTCCGTGACCGTGCTGTCGATACGCACGACTCGACCGGTTTCAGCCTTGTGAACGCTGGCCGTCTGCAACAGCAGTAGATTCAGTTTCTCCCAGGTGGCGGCACTGATCGCCGCGATACCGGCCTGCAGCGCTGATTTCTGCGGACAGCCCATGGCCAGACGCGCGAAGCCTCTGAGCGAGATAGAATCCTGAAGGAAGAANGCCAGTTCCTGATACGTCAACTGTCTGGACTGCTTCAGTATGGCACACCGCAGAATGGACTCGACCGACAGGCCTTTACGCCCGGTGCTGGCCAACGCCCGATCACGGAGATCAGACTCGACCCAGTCCAGCACGATCGGATGGGCGTCGAGCAGGTTGGACATGGCTTCGAGCTCGATGGCGATGTCGTGTTCAAGGACAGAATCGAATAGACTGGGCTGGACGGTGCGTTTCTGTCGCATTGTTGCCTCTCTTGTTTGCGTTTTGTCATGATATTCAATGGTTTGACTGTTCATGATAGCAAAAACAAGTAGAGGCTTCTCCTCTTTTATTGTAATTCAGTAGAAAATTCAGA
>NZ_KB889902.1 GCF_000372805.1 Marinobacter gelidimuriae
TAGTGCCTATCCATAAATGGGTGTTTTTTGAAAAAACACCCTGTTTTAATCTTTCCGTTCCAGTTCAAGCTGCTCCGGACTTCGTAGCGGCCCTTGACTGACCTGAATTGTTACGCACCGAAAAACATTTTCGACGGTTAAACCTGTTCGACCTACTTTGGCTACCGACGCATCGATGAGATCGTCGGCGACCAAGCGTAGTATTTCTGGGTATTGATCCAGTCGATTTGATAGCGCCCGAAGTTGAGCTCCAAATTCGTGTTTTGAGTCGTTTTCAAATAGGCTTGCCTGAGCAATGCGGGTTTTTCGCATGCGGAATCCTCTTGTTTTTTTGGTTATTCTTCGTACCTTTAACTTAACAAATTCAAGAGGATTTTTTAATACATTTCTAAAATATTTCATTATTTTTCAAAATGTTACACATTTCTGGATGGGCACTAGCTTGGGCTAATACGTCGACAAGACGGGCATGCTGATCTGAAAGCCTGGCGATGTTGTCGGAGAGGATCACGTGCTTTCCTCCATCTTTCTCATCGCCAATCTTTTTCTGGCCCTCGCCGAAGGCAAGCCACCAGAACCGACCGGACAGGATAGTTGACGCCGAACATCACGGTTTTTACCGGGTTTTAGGGCTCGTTTTTTTGCTTCCTTTGGCTGGCCTGGGATTAGCCAGGTGCCACTGTAGAACAAATCGTCAATCTCATCCCAAGCCTGCGCAGTATCTGGTTGAGCGTTTTTACCGTCGCGTTATCGGCGTCGCGCTCAACCGCCGAAATAGTGTTTGCAGACAGCCCCACTATTTTACCAAACCGGCCCTGACTAAGGCCTGTCCATTCCAGACGCATTTTGCGAATTGCCTGGCCCAGCTTAAGTTCGCCGCTATCAAGCTGCTCGATGATTTTCTTGCGGGACTCGATGCGTTGATCAGGAGTGAGAGGTTTTTTTAACTTTGGCATCAAATAGCCCTGCTGGGATGCTGAGCGGCCCTGTTAAAGCAAGTCATCTAACTGGTCCAGCACTAATTCTGCTTCTCTAAAACGGATGGCAGCGTGGTTTAGCATCGCAGCGGGAGCTCCATGGTTCTTCAGAGCATTTTTCATATTCCTTAATTGCTCAAGTTGCGTCATCACCAGGCGGGCTGCGTATCCTGCATCGACTGCCAGTGCTTCGAGGATGGCGGTGTAATTGGTGTCACGCGTTCGGTTCAGGAACTGAAGAGGCCATCGGGTTGTTCTGGCAATTGCTTCCGAATCAAGCACCATGGGGGCCACATCGTATGTCGGCGCTAGTTCAATATCGGCGCCACGCTTGATGATTGAGGTGTTACGACCATGATTATCCCGGTTTCCCGTTGCCGTATTCAAAATATCACGCACTAGATATTCTGCCAGTAATGCATCCTTGTCTTTCGGTTCCGTGATAAAGGTCTTCAATTTATTAACAACATCGACATGATTCAGTGCAGACCCGTCACCGGACTTCCCCATCATCGAGTAAACAGACTCAACGCCATGGCGAACAACATCGCCAGCTTTCACAGCTCGATCAAATCGGGGTAACCAAAGAGCTAACTGGCCTTTATTTTCATCTATTCGTGCTCCGCTGATGGAGTTTACGCCGCAGGCCTCAAGTGTTTTATAAATGGCTGCCTCGCCTTGAAGCACAGCAATATCGTCTTGCGTTTTTCTACCCCGCGGAAATTTGACTAGCCAGTGGTTGCAAACCTCAGTTTCCGAAATTGTGCCTTCCAGTGCGAAATGCCCGTCGTGGGTTTCCAATAGCAGTAGCTTCGGTGCATCGCCGCCTGCGCCGGTCGCGCCGCCGATAGCGACACGAAGGTTTTGTGCGTACTCAATCAGATTGTCGGCACGGGCACAGACATCCTCGCGGCTGAACAATACCTTATCGGAGTGGCTCACTCGCTCTTGAAACGCCTCAGCAGCCTCTTTTATACGTAGATTTCCGATCGGAGCAATGCAGCCTTGCTTTAACAACTGGGTGTCAATCGTGTGTGCAGGATCCCGATCATATCCAAGTATTTTGACCCAATGACGACGCCCGGCTCCCTGGGGAATGATATCGCGCAAAACAGGTGTAATCTCACCCTTGTGATAATCGCCGCCGAAGTGGCAGGGCAAATTTACACTGACAGCTGTCTTGTCAATCAGGTTTTGTGTTTCGAAGTCGCCGCCTTGCTCAAGCGCAGCCAAAGCGTATTCTGCGCTGTAGGAGAATGAGGGTGCTCCGCGTAGCCCTTCGCCAGGCATTTGAAAACGCACAGTCCCTGCATCATGCCAATGTTTATTCCAGTGGACTTGAACAGTGAGGTTCATCGAATCTTCCTTTCTTTACAAGTAAGCTTGTAATATGGTCGTCAGTTTTGGTTTTAATTACAAGTTTTCTTGTAAATTCAGCTTTTTATTAACGGTTGATTTTAAAAATATACGGTAAATAAGCACCTTGTTCAGCAGCAAAGAAGAAGTTCAGATTTACGCCGCACGCTGGCTCTGGTATTACAATAACTAATAATCCAATATGGATTCCGAAAGAATTACTCCTGAACAGGAACTGGCCACGGTGGCCTGATGTCTATTTTTGAATCTTACCCGCTAATAATGGGGGATAGCCGCTACGCACCAGAAGAGGAGACTTTATCATGGCCAGTCTTAACCAATTGCGTCGCGATCACGCCAACATGGCTCGGTTGCTTCACGTACTCTTGCGCAGGCACAAGCACTTGGAGCAGGGCGAGCGTCCAGACTTTCATTTGATACGTGAGGTTGTGGACTACATCCTTGAATACATGGACGGCTTCATCATGCCTTTGGAGCGTCTGTACAGCGAACACCTGCTGGCTAAAGAGCCCGAAGCCGAGGCGTTAAGCCATCGAATGGCCGATGATCACCAGGCCTTGCGTAAGCGCCTGAACCTGCTTTCCGAGACGCTCGATATGATCCTGATGGATCACGTGGTGCCTATGGAGCGCTTTATCGAGGACCTCAAAACCTATCTTGATGCCCATCACGCTTACTTAAAGGTCGAGCGTGAGCAGCTGTTTCCATTCCTTCGTAAACATTTGACCGATGCGGAGCAAGAGGGCCTACTCAAGATGTTGCCAGACAGCTCAAAAGCTAACCTGTCGCGGCTCCGGGAAGATCATCCAGAGCTTTACGCGGAGTTCAAGGCGGCGCCTTCGCCATTCGCTTGAGCACAGTAAAAGCCGGCGCCTTTTGGCGCTGGCGCTGATTGCATTACCAAGGTTCGATGGCAGTAGAGATGCAGGTTTTCGTCATATTCCGCCGTAATTCAAAGACTGACAGGGCGGCAACCGAATGCCCATGCCATGCACGTGAGCCATGTAGAGTTTTCGGGAGGCCGTGTCAGACAGCTTTTTGACCGAAACGCCAATACCTCGCTCGTATACACGTAACTCAGTGGTGGGGAAATCTTCAATTTCCGGTAAATCCACATCCAGTTGCCATAAAGCCCGTTCCGCCCCAAAGTGACGTTAGCACCACGCACACCGGCAGAAACACTGACACCGCGCTTGCCAAGATTGATGCGGACCCCGGGAAAGATAGAAACCGTTCTACGAAATCGAAATGCCATTTGAAACCTTATTCTGACGGTGTGATTGGGTGAACATTCGCCACCCCAAACGGAATATGAACCATCGGAATATCCCCCGCATCGGATTGTAGGTGCGATCGTTGGTCATCAAAAAACATGTGGGGCTTTAGCACCTTCAGAATTCGGTCTTTCTTCATTCCACCCAGGAAGAAAACTTCGTTTGCATCCACGCCCCAGTGCTCCAAGGTTGTAATCACGCGTTCATGGGAAGGCGCATTGCGGGCGGTCACGATGGCGATCCTCAATACCCGTCGATAGTTGGGATCGTCCGTCACCGCCTGATCTTCCAGCTTTTGCAGGTGTGATAGCTTGCGAAATAAGTCCGCAAGCGGGCCGGGGCCGTGCGGAACTTGGGAGCGGGACGTCTCGTGCTCCTGAAAGTCCTCCAGGGAGCCGGCTTTGAATACCCGCTCCGAAGCGTCATCCGCAATTACACCATCAAAATCAAACGCTATACGCAGTTCTGGGTCATCTTCATCATCCACCACTTTGCTGGGTAAAACCGTGCCAGCCGGGTGGCCGTAGTCTATCGCTTGCGACACATCGTCGGCATTGGCCGATAGAAACAGCGAGGCATTGAACGCTGGAATGTAAGCATAGGGCGACTTGCCCTCCAGGAAGGCTGCGCGGCTGATATTCAGGCCGTGGTGGCGAATAGAATGAAACACCCGCTTGCCGGTAATGACCGAGTTTCGCGAAAGCAATACCACCTCCACCGGGCACTGCGCTGGAAATTTCTGGTTCACACTCAAGAAACGTTTTACAAACGGAAAGGCAACGCCTTTTCGCAATGGCTTAGTCAGATGAGTCTCCTGATACTCCCGGTAGGCTTTTTCACCTTGTTCGCGAAACACACGGTCGGAATTGGACAAATCAAACAGGGCGCTGGACGCTACAGCAATAACGAGCTTTTGTTCGATGGGGTAGGACATCGGCAGGGCGTTCCTCTTTCTGGCAGGTATCCGGATCCAGATTTCTACGGCTTAAGATTATAGTGGTACTGTGCAAGTATCAGTGCAATGTAACTTACCCAGCTCGGCAACTGGCCATAACCGATAGGCGTCACCGCTCGCTCTTTGACGATTGCCCCTCAAAACACAACTAAGTCGCGCCCAGTTTGTGGTTTGGGAACATGCCGACGAAACTGGCGGCAAGCTTGGCATCTGGTGCGACATCAATCAGTATTAGTTTTTCGTGCAGCCCAGAATTAACGGACAAGGATGATGCTTCAATGTACAACCTGACTGGGGATATTCACGGTTATGCCAGCGAGCTGAAAGCCCTTTTGGCGAAAATGGATTACCAGGTAACCGACGGCATTTGGCAGCACCCCGTACGCAAAGTGATCTTCCTAGGCTACTTTGTAGACCGCGGGCCAGAGCACATAGAAAGCGTGAACATTGCCCGCACTAAGGTCGAAAGTGGAAGTGCCCTGGCAGTGATGGGTAATCACGAATACAACGCCGTTGCCTGGGCTACGTCCGACCCGCAAGATCCCGAACAATTCCAGCGCCTGCTTGGTTCCGACGGCGCGAAATCGGTATTTCTTGGGCAATACTGGCTGTACTCCGAAACCGTAAAACTGATTAAAAGCATGATTCTTTATGAATGATCTCCAGCAGCTACTTAAAGATATTTCTTCCCAATGGGTGCAGGCAAAAACAGAGAAATTTGGCAAGCACCCGCTGGCAAATCGGTTCCGAAAGGAATTGGTTGAGACGGTAAGTTCAATAGTTTCTGAGGTCCGGCCAAGCTTTAAAGTTAAGGGTAGCGTCGGAGCTGGGGTTTGGGCTGATGTTGCTTGGCTTTCAATTTTGGATCTCGAAATCACAAAGTCCACACAAGACGGTATCTATCCGGTTTATGCCTTCAAGGCTGATGGCAGTGGTGTCTATTTATCGTTTAACCAAGGCACAACGGAACCGCTTAAACGTTTTGGTAAAAAAACGGCTCAAAAGTCTGCTGAGGAATTAGTTCAAACTATTAGAAAAGAGCTTCCTAGCCTTTCTGCATGGGGTGTGGCCGATATCAATTTGGAATCTTCAACGCCGCTGGGGAAATCCTATGAAGCCCCAAATATTGCTGCCAAATACTATCCCACTAACGCGATCCCTAGTAATGAAGAGTTGAAGCGAGACCTGCTACAGCTTCTTGATTTTTACGCGGAGGCTAAACCGATCTGGTTTCGCCTATTGATGCCGGGATCAAAGGTCGGTAGTGAAGCGCCACCAGCGAAAAAACAAACATGCTTGCCCAAACCATTTTTGTTGCTGGCAGGTATTTCCGGCACAGGTAAAACTCGCTTTGTCCGCCAACAAGCGGAATATAACAAGAGTTTGGACGAAACCTATTGTCTTGTGCCGGTTCGCCCAGATTGGCACGAACCTTCTGACCTGCTGGGTTACGTCTCTAGGCTGGGTGTAAATGGGGCCCGTTACGTCGTCTCTGATATTCTTAAATTTATTGTTAGTGCCTGGAAAGAGGTCATTTTCAGTATCGAAAGTGCTAATGGCAAGTTGAACTGGGTCGGACGTGATCAGAGCGATATTCGGCCATTCTGGTTGTGCTTGGACGAAATGAACCTGGCCCCTGTAGAGCAGTATTTCGCTGATTTTCTGTCTATTCTAGAAACTCGACGTTTTCTGAGCGAAGAGCAGCTTCAACACCATAACGCTGATACCGGGGTTGATGCTTCCTATTTATACAACTGCGACCCGATTCTCAAACCCTCGATTATCAGCCAGTTGGATAGTGATGGTCAGAACAGTCTCCGGTCTGAGCTGGGTCTAAACGGAGCGGAATTTAACAGCCACTGGCAATATTTTTGTCACCGTGGAATCGCACTGCCCTTTAATTTGATTGTCGCTGGCACAGTCAATATGGATGAAACAACCCACGGGTTCTCCAGGAAAGTCATTGACCGTGCGCTAACGATCGATTTTGGACAGTTTTTCCCAAACAACTTTGATCAGTTTTTCGACCCGAAATATCGGCCCGTTGCGCTCAGTTATCCAATGATCTCGTCAGTGACACTTAACGATTTGGCCCCTGTTCCTGCGGACCCGGACGGCGCCCGTTCAGTTGAGTTCTTGGCCGGTATTAATAACATTCTAAAAGGCACGGCATTCGAGCTAGCCTACCGTGCGCTCAACGAACTGCTGTTGTCGGTTGTGTGCTTTGCGCCGGCCGATGATGAAACGCTGTATGCGGTTTGGGATGACTTTCTGATGATGAAGTTACTGCCTCGTATAGAAGGCGATCATGAAAAACTGACGGTTTTCCAACCTCAAAATCCAGATAACGATGACAGCCAAGACTTGCTAGTTAGCCTTTTCCGGCACCTTGAAAGCTCGATGGCGCCGATTTGGAACGGAGATAGGCCGGACCTGCTGCGCGAATCGGTGAATGGCGATACGGAGGCTCGTACAAAGTGTCGCACCAGGGAAAAAATCGAATGGATGAGTGACCGTCTGGTGTCCCATGGCTTTACGAGCTTTTGGCCGTAATCTGTTAGCGGGAGTTCACCTTGCCTGAAGTACTTGTTATCAAAAGCGTTGACTGGGAGCTATCCGTATGGACGCGGGACCAGAGTTCGCGTCAGCGCATGTTTGCAGAAACCATGGTTTCGCGGGGCGGCGCTGGCACTACGAGTACCAAGACGGAGATCCGCCTCTTCCCGCCGCTGCAGGTCACGCATATTGAAGTGAACGAGAAGCTGTTTTTAGCCGACTCTGATACGCAGGGCGTTGTAGCGCTTAGCGAACCTTTGTTTTTCGAGAACACACTCTACGAATTCGAGTTTGTTTTCACTGACGCCGTTTCCGGAACACCGGCCATACAGCACAAGTTATTGCGGATTCACAACGCGTTCCGCTACACGACGAAGCACGGCGTAAAATCGCTGAGAGGAAGCGTTAATCCGGGAAACGATGTGGGGTGGTTACGCCTTCCGCTGTCTTACCAGGTTGCCGGTGTTAATCACCGAGCCTCGGTTTCTGTAGAAGTATTTCCTACCAAAATGGACATGGTGTCTGATCTCCAAACAATTTATAAAACTGTTGATTCGCAATACCCGCTTTGGCGATTTGCTCTTGCCGAGCAGACTGAGCAGGAATTTGACCGAACCAGGGACCGCAACCAAAGTTTTCCTTTGCTCTGGCTAGCACAGTTTGAGTCGATTCAGTCTGAGCTTGCGGAAGGTGTAGACCGAATTATCCGTTCGCCCCATAGCCGCCTGATTGTCGAAAACCGTTGGGTTACTGCGGACAGGTTAAAGGGAAAAATTCCAAACCGGCTGGGTGAACAGGTGCGTAGTGATCTTGCCGGTGGGATGTCTCGCCGGCGCTACTTGTTCAGCCGCAAAAAACTGTCGGTAGATACACCCGAGAACCGTTTTATAAAACTGGTTCTCGAGAAAAGTCGCGATAATCTCGCCAGCTTTCTTCGAGTTGCTTACCTTGCCAACAGTACCCCGGATAAAAATCGCCTGTCGCCGTTCTTTTTTCAAACTTTGAATGGCTGGCGCAAAAACATCGAAAAAAAGCTGGCCAATCCTTTGTTTGACGAAGTCGGTCAATCCACCGGGATGCTCTCGAATTCTCTGGTGTTGCAGCAGAAACCCGGCTATTCGGCGGTGTACCGGTGCTGGCAAAAGCTCAAGATGTACCTTGGCGTGCTGGGGCGGCAAGCATCAGTTTCAATGAAAAGCGTTGCCGAGTTGTATGAAGTGTGGTGTTTTCTTGAGCTTCGTGATGTCCTCCTGAGATTGGGTTTTGCCGAGACAAAACAAAAAAAAGGTGCTCTTCGGGACAGAGGTCTGGAAAGAACCATTCATGATGGTTTTTTTGGCGCCTTTGAATTTCAACGCCAGGATGGTGTGAAAGTGCGGCTGGTTCATGAGCCTCTGTTCAGTTCGACAACTGGGCCAATCAAAGCCCTGTTAACAGCGCAAAAACCCGATATTGTTCTTGAGGCCAGGTTTGCCAGTGGTGAGAGCTTTATTTGGCTGTTTGATGCGAAATATCGCATCCGCGACGATGGCCGGACCGGTGACTATGTGCCGGATGATGCCATCAACCAAATGCACCGTTATCGGGACGCACTAATCCACAGCCATTCAAATTCTGAAAAGGAGGAGCGGTCTCGGCCGGTGTTCGGCGCTTTTGTGCTGTATCCCGGTTACTTCAATCAACAGCCTGACAATATAGAAAGTAATCCCTATATTTCAGCAATTAGAGAAGTCGGAATCGGCGCTTTTCCGCTCGTGCCGTCCCAGACTAAGGATGCGCATGAGGCTGGTAGTGCATGGTTGAAGGCTTTTATTGGCGAGAGGCTTGGTGGCTTCTCTTATGCTGGAATAGCCAGCCCCGAGAGATTGTACATTGAAGACTCGGCTCGCATTCCGGTATCTGGAATGACTCAGTTGCGCTATCCCGACTTAACGATGGTCGTAACTGCCGCGCCTCGCAGTGGGAGAAACCCGCAATATGTAGAGAGCTTCAGAAATGGAACAGCGGCTTGGTACCATATGAAGTTTTATGCTTCCGAGCGGGAGAATATTCAAAAGCACTTGATGCGGGAAATCAGGCACTGCGTCATTGCGAGTTATGACCCGTACGAAAAGACAAAAAGTGCGGAATATGTATGGAGTGTAGATCAGGTAACCCTTGTTCCGCGGAGTAATCTGACGGTTGAACAAACAGGCAGTATGGGTAATGGCGACGGTTTGTATTGGCTGTTTAAGCTCTCTGCTTTCAGAAAACTCGCGTGTCCGATTGCGCAGTTTCCCCCTCGGGGCCATCATTTGAAGCTTTGCTCGCTGGCTGATGCGGACGATATTGAGCTTTTCAGGGATATTAAAGGCGTGTATGCGTCAGTCGATATGGTTAACAAAGTGCTGGAGTAACACCATGGATACATTCTCTGTTTTTCTGGCTTGTGGCCCCTCTGAGTTTGAACGGTAAATGCAATGACAAACTCTTCCTACAACCAGCACGCCCAACGCTACTTCAACCAATACCAGTTCATAACCTTCGATCAGGTCCACGGCGACTGGTTGCCCCAGCTGGACGGCAAAGCCGGCCTCGCCCGAGACGTCGGCGCCGGTAGCGGCCGAGATGCTGCGGCTCTGGTAAAGCGCGGTTGGGATGTGGTCGCGGTGGAGCCTGCGGCTGGTTTGCGGGAGCTTGGCCGGAATGCCACTAAAGACAAAAGCATTCAGTGGATAGACGATCAGTTGCCAGACCTTAATCGGGTTCGAAAACTGAGCTGTAGCCTTAACCTGATTCTGGTTTCTGCGGTTTGGATGCATATCCCGCCAACCGCTCGTGAACGAGCGTTTCGAATCTTGGCTGAGTTGTTAGCGCCGGGCGGGATGCTGGTGGTTACGCTTCGGCACGGCCCTGGCGATGGTGAGCGTGTTTTTTACGATGTTCGCCGGGAAGAGCTGGAGGTATTTGCCAAGCATCGGGCGCTGATTCCGGTTGCTTTGCCAACCAGGCGCAATGATGATGAGCTGAAACGCTCCGAGATTTCCTGGGAAACACTGGCGTTTCGGTTAGCGGACGATGGCACCGGTGCGCTGCCAACGATTCGGCATATCATCGTTAATGACAATAAATCGTCGACCTATAAATTAGGGCTGCTTCGTGCCCTTGTTCGAATCGCTGACGGTGCGCCGGGTTTGGCGCTTAACCGAAACGATGACTGGGTGGAACTTCCGCTTGGTGCAGTCGGACTGTTCTGGATTATGCTTTACCGCCCTTTGATTCTGAAACATCACCTGAGGCAGGCACCCGGTGCGGGTGGGTACGGATTTGCCAAGGAAGACTTCTTCAAATTGCAGGATTCTAGCCCTCTGGATTTCCGGGTAGGCATGCGGCTGTCAGCCGATGTCGCGCCGGTGGTGCTTCGCGCTATTCGCGACGCTTGCACCAATATTCTCAAGAACCCTGCACATTTCACAACCTGGCCTGGCAGCAACCGCCCAATCTTTGAAGGTGGCTCGGCCAGAGTGATTATCAAGAACGAACCGGCGCGCCTGGACAAGGCGACGCTGTCTCGATTCGGTACTTTCCGCGTTCCCTCGTTTTTGTGGGACGCGTTCAGTCGCTACGCTTGCTGGATTGAGCCCGCGATTGTGAATGAATGGATCGGGTTGATGAGTGGCTGGGACGTGCGTTATTCAATGGATGTCTATCATCAGGGTCTGCAATGGGTTGAAGGCCGGCGCGATACGTCTACGGTTCGTCAGCTTGTGGAGCAGCAGCTCCAGGCCGGAAAAGTCGAATGCATTTGGACCGCGCAGAACTTGAAGGATAAGCGGTTTGATGTGGACCACTGTTTCCCCTGGTCACGTTGGCAAAACAATGATCTGTGGAACCTTATGCCGGCCACCCAAAGCGCCAACGCGTCAAAGTCTGAAAAGCTGCCTGCGGATTCATTGTTGAAGCAGGCGCGTCCCCGAGTTTTAAATTGGTGGGAGCAAGCGATACTGGGTTCGGTGCGTGAGAAGCAGTTCTTTTCAGAAGCGGAGGCGGCGTTGCCGCTGCTTGGGCAAAACCGAACAGTCGAAGGTGTTTTCGAGGGAATGCTTCAGCAGCGTTTGAGGTTGAAAACGAATCTGCAGCTTGCGGAGTGGTTGGGTGTGTGACTCAAGCAAGCGTGTACCCGGAAATCGGATGTCACTACTAATAAGAAACAAGATATCTTACAAAAACCTTCACCGGCGAACTGACGGCAAATAAGATGGGAAACGAGGCCAGGGAGGCCATGATATGACTACTGAAAACGCAACCCCGATCATTATCTACGAAAACGCCGATAATGCTGTTGAAGTGCGGCTGGACTTGAGCCACGAAACGCTCTGGCTGACTCAGGCACAGTTGAGCATGCTGTTTGATGTCAAACCGCAGAACATCACCATGCACCTTAAAAACATCTTTGCTGAGGGAGAGCTCACAGAGGCGGCAACTTGTAAGGATTTCTTACAAGTTCAATCCGAAGGTGGCCGGAACGTTGAGCGCAAACGCAAACACTACAGTCTGGACGCCGCTATTTCAGTCGGCTACCGCATTAGTTCTGCCCGCGCGACTCAGTTCAGAATATGGGCCACTCGCATCCTCCGCGAACATCTCACCCAAGGCTGGACCCTGAATCGCGACCGCTTTGAAACCAACGCCCGCGAACTAGAAGCGGCTCTGGTACTGATACGTAAAACCGCCCAAAGCCCGGAGCTGAGCGCCGATGCCGGACGCGGACTGGTGGATATTGTCGCACGCTATGCCCAGACCTTTTTGCTGCTACAACGTTACGATGAAGGCTTACTGACCGAGCCGCAAGCGCAGGCCGGCGGCAAACTGCCTTCATTTGCGGAAGCACGCATCGCACTGGACAACCTGAAAGTAGAACTGGTGAGCCGTGGCGAGGCAACGGAGTTGTTTGCCCGCGACCGTGGCGACGGCTTGGCGTCACTGCTGGGCAACCTGGATCAAACCGTATTTGGCGAATCCGCTTACCCAAGTGTGGAAGCAAAGGCGGCGCATTTGTTGTACTTTGTGGTTAAGAATCATCCGTTTTTGGATGGCAATAAACGCAGCGCGGCCTATTTGTTTGTGGACTTCATGCACCGCAACGATCGCCTATTTAATGTTGCTGGTGAAACGGTTATCAATGATGTGGGGCTGGCGGCTCTGACCTTGCTGGTGGCGGAATCCGACGCTGCCAACAAAGAAACCATGATCCGGCTGATTATGAACATGCTGGCCAGGGCGAGCGAGTGAACGGCGCGACCTTAAATGAATCCGAAACCCGCGCAAAAGCAGATTAAACAGGAAACAAAATGCCCTACCAATTTGAAGACCTCAAAAACAGCTGCCATGCCGAATGGCACGCCTACATTCACCACAGTTTCGTGCAGCAGCTGGGCGACGCATCGCTTGCACCAGAGGCCTTTCAGCACTACCTGAAGCAGGATTATCTTTTTCTGATTCAGTTCGCCCGTGCCTATGGCCTGGCGGTATATAAAAGCCCGACCTTGTCTGACCTTAAGCAGGCCAAAGAAGGGTTGAAAGCGATTGTGGATATCGAGCTGGATTTGCACATTCGTTATTGCAAGGAGTGGGGCGTTTCAGAGCAGGAGCTTGCTAACTTGCCGGAAGCCCGAGCGACTCTGGCCTACACACGTTATGTGCTCGATACCGGCAATCGGGGCGATCTGCTGGATCTGCACGTGGCGCTTTCGCCTTGCATGGTGGGTTACGGTGAAATCGCCAACTGGCTGAACAGCCGGGCGGAAACCATTCGGGGCGACAACAATCCATACGATGCCTGGGTTGTCATGTACGAAAGCGCCGAATTTCAGGAAGCCATGCAGTCAGAGATACGCTGGTTGAACGAGAGGTTGGCCGATGTCTCCCCCGCCAGGTTCGATCAACTGACCCGAATATTCAGTGATGCCACCCGCCTTGAGATTGATTTTTGGCAGATGGGGCTGACGCAGAGCGATTAAATGGAACAGCGCAACTATGCGATTAATCGGATTGAGGCTATACTCGCATCACAATGATTAGGAGTTTGATTATGCTTGCCCTTGAAAAATCAGGTCCCGCTGCCAGAGCCTACAAGCCCGACTTGCAGAAAATTAGGGCCAGAAAATCTCCGGGAAAGATTTTTAACACGATCCCGAGCGAGATTTTTGAAAACAGCCAGTCAATGATCAACGCTTCAAAAGCCGGGGTTCCGAGGGCTTGGCTGAAGGGTGTTATTGACGCTGTGGGCTTACGCGACGTGTTTGTTTCTGCTTTTAATATAACTTCTCCGAACCTGAGCAGGATGTACCGCAGAGCCACCCTTGATAGGGAGGACTCCGAGGAGTTTCTGGATACCGTTCGGCTGTTGAAAAAATCTAACGAGGTCTGGGAAGACGAAAGCCTGAGTCTGGGCTGGCTGGATAGCCCTGTACCTGCGTTGGGCGGGCAGAAACCGAGAGAGTTAATAGACACTTTTGAAGGCCGTCGATGGGTAATGAAGGTGTTGAGCAAGATTGAGTACGGGGATTTCAGTTAATGCAGCTCTTTCGGATCACGAAAGAACAGTATCTGGAAAATCTTAGTGGGCTGGGTGGTAGTTATGAAGACGGTGCCCGGTGGAACCTTCCTGGCACTCCGGTGATTTATTTTGCGCTGTCAGCCGCTGTTGCGCAGCTGGAAATGGCTAATTACACCGTCAATCCAAGGATGGTCCCGAAGTCGTACCGGTTGGGTGTCTATCAGTTGGATGATGCTGTTGAGCTTGACCGGCTCGATCCAGACAGTTGGCCAGAGGGCCGGTATGAGTTCCCTTACCAGAAAATGACCCAGCAAATTGGTGATCAGTTTCTTGGAGCCAGGCACAGCCTTGGCTTGATTGTTCCAAGCTGCGCAATACCGGGTGGGCTAGGGGAGATAGTCGTTATTAACCCCTACCACGCCGACATTGAGAAAATCAGACTTGTCGCCACTCACAAAAATATTTTCAACCCCCGCACTTTTTTAGGGGTTTGACATACTCACTGTCCCTTCAGGGCGGTGAGGATGTCAAAGTGTCCCCGCACTTCGCCAGGGTGATGACTCGCCATTTTCTGGTTTATAAATCGGGCAGTTGTTTACCCTCTGGCACGCGCACTTCAAATCCGGATTGCACGCTGACTGTTTCGCCCGCCGGTACGGTGCGGTTCCACGCCAATACGCCTTTTTTGTCGTCCACGTTGCGTTCCACTGGCTCGCTGATTTGCAGCGGTTTTACAGTGAGTATGTCGATTTGCGACACCGGCATGCGGTCAAAAATCCGTAGGTTCACGGCTTCATTGTGGTGGTTGGTGATTTCAAAGCGGTTTTGCCGGCGTTGTACCTGTTCGCTTTTCCAGAGGCCTTCTTCGCCGGTGCGTTCGATTTCGTTGACGACGGCAACCCGTATGGCTTCATCCACGCCGAAGCCCAGGCGCAGTTCTTCGCCGCTGGTCATTTCAGGCAGGTAGGTGCGGCCTACACTCTGGCCATCGCGGAACAGCTGCACGGGGCCGGCGGGTATGGGGGCTTCAGCGGTGAAGATTCCCGTGGCGTGCACATAGCCTGTTGGGTCATACGCCGGTGCTGTCCATACCGCTGTTTCTACCGCTACTGTGTGCTCGGCTACGGTGAGGCGCTGGCCGTTGCCGCCGTTTGGAATGCTGACAGGCTGCGCCAGGCGGTAGCTCTGGGTAAAGGTGCTTTGGCGCTCTACGCTGGCGCCGAAGTCTGCCTCAACCTCGGCTGTGGCGCTGCTGTCGAGCATGGGGGCGGCGGATTTCATCTGGCGCACCAGAAAATCAGGCTGTGCCGGGCTAACCACCCAGGAATCCAGGGGCGGCATGTTGGTTCCGCGCCGGGCATTGGCGGTTGAGAGTTGCAACTCGACGTTGCGCCAGTCATCACCGGTGGTCTGCTGTACAACGGCCAGATGCTGCAACGTTAATTCACCGCTTTTTTGGTCGTTGGCTTTCTGGCCCGCTACTTGGGAGCTCAGTTGGGCATTGTATTCGCTGCGCCAGCGCGCTTCGTTGCTTTGGAATTCCAGTGTGATGGTCAAATCGCCACCGGCAGGGGCGCGGTAGTGAATCTGTGCTGTTTTGCTGGCCCTGGCGTTTTGCTGCGCTTGTGACAGTTCCCGTTCCAGGCGGTCTTTCAGGGCTATGTCGTCACGCATTTGGGTGCGTATGCCGCGAATTTCTGCCAGTGCTGCCATAGTTGTCTGTTTCAAGGTGGCAGCCATGTCACTTAATTCGGTGGCCACCAGATCATCGCTGAGGCCTTTGGTGGCTCTGTGGACAAGTACTCTGAAGGTTGGGGCGCGGGCTTACACCATTACGAGTTGCTTCCCGGGGTAAGCGCCGTGAAACCGAATAGCAATGAATTTACCCTCAGTGCGATGCACCAGGATCAAGTGGTGGTGAAGCCCGATCAAGCCAATGTTCTGGCGTTTTCTGCTTTTTGTCCCTTCGCGGCTTTGCAATATGACAACCGCATTTTAACCTTTCAGGCACACCCCGAATTCGATGTAACGTTTGAAACACGGCTTGTTCGTCATCTTCGAGGTCAGTCTTTGCCTGAAAGTAACGCTGACCAGGCGTTGGACGAGCTGGGTGCGCCGGCTGCAACTACGGACTCCCGGGCGATAGCAGGCTGGATGGCCCGCTTCGTGTTGCGAAACCAGGAAAATTTCTAGAGGCATCTGGCAATGCAGGCAGGTTCCGGCCGCCTGCTAGATTCCGTTCTTTAAAATAATAATATGAATACTTTTGAAAGTGATATCACACTATTTAAAAACGGTATTGAAAGGTGACGCATGTCTGATAATAAGGCCGAAATTTGGCTGGCACAGCATCCAGAGATTGATTCCATTTTTGCCTGCGTTTGCGATTTGAACGGCACGATGCGTGGCAAGCGCGTTCCGGTTGATCAGTTGTCCAAGGTAATAGAGGGCGGGCTACGGATGCCGTTGTCGATTGTCGGCATGGATATCTGGGGCGAGGACGTCGAAAACAGTGAGTTGGTTTTCGAGACAGGCGATTCCGATGGCTTGTGCGATTTTACGGGCCGCCCATTGATGCTGATCACCTGGACCCGTCGCCCGACGGCGCTGGCAATGCTGTGGATGCGACAAGAAGACGGCGAACCGTTTCCGGGCGACCCGCGCAGGGCCCTGGCGCGTGTTGCCGAGCAATATAAGGAACGCGGACTGACCCCTGTGGTGGCGACCGAGCTGGAATTCTATCTGGTTGACCCCTTGGAAGATTACCCACAGGCGCTGCGGTCCCCCGTAACCGGCAAACGGCTGGAATCCGACGGCGCGATGTCGCTGGACGAGTTGCAACATTTCGATGAATTTCTGAACGACGTTTACGATGCCTGCGAATTGCAGGGCATTCCTGCAGATGCTGCGATCTCGGAAAACGGGGCGGGGCAGTTCGAGATCAACATGCACCACGTTGCCGACCCTCTGCGCGCCGCTGACGATGCCGTGCTGTTCAAACGACTCGTGCGCGGCATTGCACGCAAGCACGGGCTTGCGGCTACCTTCATGGCGAAATGCTGCCCGGCGCTCACGCGCCGACAAGCGTCTCTTGGGGCTATGAGAACCGAACCGCGGCCATCCGTATTCCCGGCGGTGATCCCATAGCGCGGCGTATAGAGCATCGCGTCGCGGGCGCCGATGCCAACCCCTATCTGGTGCTGGCCAGCATTCTGGGCGGGGCGCTGCTCGGCATCGAGAACGACATGCGGCCGGCGGCACCCATTACCGGGCTCTCGACGGGGCTTTACCTTGCTGAAAAAGGCTACAAGGTCGCTATTATCGAGGGTGCGCGGGTTGGATGGGGCGCCTCGGGGCGCAATGGGGGGCAGATCGTCAACGGGCTGAACGCCAGTCTGCAAACGATCAAGAAGCGCTACGGGCAAGACACGGCCACATTCGTCGCCGGTCTGGTGCAGGAAGGTGGCGAGATTATCCGCGAGCGGATCAGCACCTACGACATCAAATGCGATCTGAAAAAAAGAACATCTTTACCGGTTTGACCAGCGCTCATATGGGCGAGCTGGAACAACGGATGAAGCTTTGGGCCAGTTACGGCCTCAAGAATCAGGAGATGCTGGACAAGAACCAATTGCGCGAACACGTGAATTCCGACCTCTACGCGGGCGGGTTGATCGACCATTCCGGCGGCCATATGCACCCGTTGAATCTGGCCTTGGGCGAGGCAGCGGCGGTTGAGCAGAACGGTGGAATCATCTATGAAATGTCGCCGGTGATCGACGTTGATCACGCGGCGGCACATATCGGGTGTTACGTCGCCGTTTTCACCCAATTTGTTCATGCCGTTTTTCTTCAGGCTGTCGATGAGCTCGTCAATGTGTTCTTCGCCCAGCTGGTAATCAACCAGGTGGGTTTTTACGCCCATGGACTCGAAGAACGCCTGGGTTTTGTCGATAGCGGCGTCGGCTTTTTGTTCTGCGCTGCCCTCGGTAATGTTCCAGACCCGTTCGGCGTCTTGCACCAGTTTGTCCTGCTTCGCTGCTTTGCGTTCCCGCAGCATGCGGGCGGATGCGGTGTAGCGGGTAGGTAGGGGACGGATTTAAAATCCGTCCCCGATTTGCCCTGAAGGTTGAGTAGGGGACAGATTTGAAATCTGTCCCCGCTGGCCCAGAATGAACTCTACGCGGGTGGCGGACAGGCTTTGGCTCAGCAGTAGCCAGTTCTTGTCCAGCTGGGCCACACCGGTAGCGGTGTTCAGGATGATTGGCCACACAGCCGCGAACGCCAGCAAAAAATACACCGGCGCATTGCCCACGCCCAGCACCATCACCGCGAGGGGCATCCAAGACAGCGGCGATATCATTCGCAGAAACTGAAACACCGTACCGTTGGCCAGGGCAAACCGGTGCGACAAGCCCGTGAGTATGCCCAAGGGAATGCCAATCGCCACCGCAAACAGCAGGCCGATGCCCACCCGTTTCAGGCTCAACAATATGTGGCCATAAAAGTAGGGGTCTTGCAGCAGCCAAATCAGCGCTTCAAACGTGGGCAGTGGTGCAAAGTTGGCGGCAATGGGGATGCGCTCGGTCAGCAAGCTGGCGCCCAGCCACCACAGGCCAATGGCCAGGGCCAGCCCAACCAGGGGTAGCAACAGATTCTGGGCGCGGGCGTTCATACCACAATGGTTTCCCGGCGGGTGTAGCTTGGGTCTATACCAAACACACCCGGGCCGCCGGCGGCTTCAATGGCGCGGCGAACAAAACGGTCGTCTACCAGATCGCGGGCCACAAACTCGGGTTTCAGATCGTTCAGGAAGCGGTTTTTGCCGGCCAGCTGGGTGGTTTCAGGCTGCGCACCAGCTCTTCGGTGTACGACGAATACGGGTAGGGCTGGAAGTCGATGCGCTTTTGCGACCATTCCGGGTTATGGATCAGCCCGGCGTCCTGGTAGCGGGCGTAGTCTTTGCTGGAGAAGACTTTGTCCAGGGTTTCCACCGAATGCGGGGTGTAGCGACCGGTACCGCTGGCGGCCAGCAGTGCGGCGGTTTCATCAGTGAACTGAAGACTCCATTTTTGCGCGTTAACGATGGCGTTGGTCACCCGCTGTGTCCATTCCGGCCGTTCGTTGAGGTCGCGCTCGGCCATAAACGTCACGCAGCAAGCGTGATCTTTCCAGACATCGCCGGAAAAGCGCAGCACTTTACCTACGCCTTTCAGCTCGGCGGCGGCGTTGAACGGCTCGGCGACGATGAAGCCGGCGATCGAGCCGCTGGCCAGGGCCGAAACCATTTCCGCCGGCGGTTGCACCACCAGATTGACTTCGTCGGCGGCCTGAACCTGGCCAGGCCGCAGCGATATTGCTTTAAGACCGTTCTCCACCACAATTTTCTGCAGCAGAATATTGTGGATGGAATACCAGAACGGAATGGCCACGGTTTTACCGGCCAGGTCACCAACGTTATTGACATTATTGCCAACGGTTAGCGCAGAGCCACCCATGTGATTCCAGGCCACGATTTTGGCGGGAAAACGGGCGCCGTAACGAACCCACAAAGTGGCGGGTGTCAGCAGATGAATGACGTTCACATGGCCTCCAACAAAGGCTTCTACCAGCTGCGCCCAGCTGCGGAACATGCGGGGTTTTTCGGTGCGCAGGCCCTGTTCTTGAAACAGCTTGAGCTGGTCGGCGACCAACAGCGGAGTGGCATCGGTAATCGGCAAATAACCCAGGCGCACTGGAACGTCGTCGCCCTTGAAGTTTTTGGCTTGAAGGTCGCCAGCGCTCAACAGCGGCGAAGCCAAGCCTGCAACGCTGGCCAGCCCGGCTAGGCGCAAAAAATCTCGACGATTGAAACCGCAGCCCAGGGCCTCGGGGGCCGCAGGCAGTGTGTGATGACTCATAAATACCTCGGAAAACTAAAGCGATGAGGTTAAAGGAACGGCCGCTGGCGTTGGTGATGGCGACGCTGATGATGGAGTTGCAGCCGGTTTGTTAGTGGCGTTTACCTGGTGCAGGTTGTGCAAAATTTCATCGCGCATGGCGGCTGTTGCCGAATCCCGTTCGTTGCGCGGGTGGGCCTGATCGCACTGCCATTCCCGATAGATGCGCCCGGGTGAGCCTCCCATCAGAATGATGCGGTCTGCTATTATCAAGGCTTCGTCGATATCGTGGGTCACCAGCAGTACCGCGGTGTTCCAGCGGTGCACCAGTTGAACCAGCAGGCGCTGCATTTCGGCGCGGGATATGGCGTCTAACGCTGAAAACGGCTCGTCTGCAAACAACAGCTCTGGCTTGCGTGCCAGTGCCCGCGCCAGGGCTACCCGCTGAGCCATGCCGCCAGACAGCTGGGCTGGCCAGCTGCGTTCGTGTTGCGCAAGGCCCACCGCATCCAGAGCTTCTTCAACCCGTTGTTTGCGCTCGGTGGCGCTGATTTTTGGTTGGTGTTTGAAGTTCAGGCCGTAGGCTACGTTATCAGCCACCGGTAGCCATGGCAGCAGGCTGGCCTGCTGAAACACCAGAGCACTGCGGGGATGGGGCCGGTCTATGGGCTCGTTCATAAAGTACACCTGACCGCGATTGGCGTTATCCAGCCCTGCCAACAAGCGCAGTAAGGTGGATTTACCGCACCCGCTGCCGCCCAGCAGCACCACAATTTCGCGACGCTGAATCTGCAATGACACGTCGTGAAAAATCATTCGGCCGTTGTTATAGGCAAACGATACCCGTTCGGCCCGCAGAAGCGGCTGCTGGGAAGCGCTCATTATGCCGCACCTGCCTGTTTCGCCAGTTCGCCTTTAAGCTGGGATACGCTAGGAGACACGACCGGTATGAAGGCCGCTTCGCGCCAGCGGCGCTCGAAGCCATTGTGCTGGTCTAGCAGGTAGGCGCTGCCGCCACTGGCTTCCAGCTCCGAATTAGCGGCCAGCTGCACCAGCCCGGCCAGGTCAATACGCAGCTGGAACAGTCGCGCCGGTACCTCGGCAAACGTTCCATCGGCCAGCCCCTGTTGCAAAGTGTTGGTGTGATGGTCGAGTTGCTTGTGCAGGCTGTCTAACTCCGCCTGCAAATAATCTCGGCCCGGGCGGCTGACGTGGGCAGAAATGGTGTCCAGCGAAGCCCGAACATGTCCGACGGACATGCCGCACTGCAAGCCCAGAAAATGGGGGCGAATAGCCGGGCAGAAGTGCTTGGCGTCCAGGTGAATGATGTCGCTTGTACTGATGCGTACCAAATCCAGCAGCAAAGCTGCGGTGGAGCTGCCGCGCAGGGCGACCAGGTTCAGGTTGTCGCTGCGCTTTACACCGGCGCTGCGGCTGTCGATGGCCACTATGGCCGGCGCCCCGGTGTCTGTGTTCTGCACAATGGCGGCTACCAAAAAGCCTTTCGGGTCCAGATTGGTGACCCAGAACAGCTTGCCGTTCAGAACCCAGCCCTTATCATCTGGCGTTGCGCTAATCTGTATGGCTTCAATGCCAGACAAGTATTTCATCGCATTCGACAGCGCCGTGGCGCCGGCAACATGGCCGCTCAGCAATTGTGGCAACCAGTGCTGGGCCAGTTCGCTGTTGGGGGATTGCACCAGGTAATCAATCAGGGTGCGATGGCCCCAGGCCACAAAAGCCGCAGTCAGTGAATGGCGTGCGACCTCTGCGATGGCGTCTGCCGCTGCGAAAATAGGTTGGCCGTCACCGCCGAATTCTGCGGGCACGCCAATGCGGAACAGCCCGGATTCAGCAAGGGTAGATAGCAACTGGTGTTGGGCGTCGCCACCGGCATCCAGTTCGCTGGCGTGCTGGTTCAGCCATTGGGAGAGTTCGGATTTTGATTTTCCGTTAGCTTGGCTTATGCACCTAACACTCCCGCCTGATACGGCTGCAACTGGGGGTTGATTGGGTTTTGTGCAATGTTATTGGCAAAGTTGCACAAGGTAGCAAGGCTGATGCCTAACACCACACCCAGTACTTGCTCGTCGCTGAAACCAGCCTTACGGATGGATTCCAGTTCGCCATTAGTCACCGCGCCGCGGTTGACAATGACGGCTTTGGTAAAAGTGGCCAGCGCGTCCAGGCGTTCATCACCAATAGGTTGGCGTTGCTGCAGGGCGACGGTCTGTTGCTGATTAAAGCCGGCTTTTTTCATGGCAATGGCGCTGTGGCCGGCCACACAGAAATCGCAGCCGTGAATGCTGGCGGTGGTAATTTGCACCACTTCCCGCTCCTGCAATCTTGGAGCAGTACAATGCCGACGAGTATACGAATGATTCGATTCGCAAGTCTCACATTAACGGTCATCGTCTGATCTCCTTGTATTGGATTAGGGGCTGTTGACATTTTCGCATAAGGCATTGAATAAAGTAGGCAAACTCGTAATATTAAGGTCCCTAAACCACCCATAAAACGAGTTTGCCATGCCCCGATTCATGCTCAGTGATGAGCACTGGTCGAAGCTAAAAGGAATGATGCTTCAAGAAAATATTTATAACAAGCGCGACT
>NZ_KB889903.1 GCF_000372805.1 Marinobacter gelidimuriae
GTTTTTCTAACGCAGCCATCACTCCAGACTCGGTCTCGATGACAGATTTTCTGCCCGCCCCCACTTTCCGAATTCGATTACCATGACTTTCATTCGGTAATTTTTCGGCCGCCAATTCTTCCAGTCCAGCATGTATCGCGCGTCGAGATACCCCAGTGGCCTGCGCAACTTTTGTGACCCCGCCATGACCTAGCGCCGAGGCTTCTGCAGCAGCAAATAGACGCCTCATGCGCTCATCCAAGACCCACGTAAGTTTCTCGAATCTGGTGCGTATGTGTTTAATGTCGTCATCAATAACAGTCATGACAACACTGTAACATCTTGGCAATTATTTGTTACAGTTATTGTTTAACAGTTCCTAAGCTCCTCCTGCCACAATATATAGTAATGAGATATTCAGGCGTAGCTGGAAAAAAGATGGCCTTGGTGGTTGGTCGCGACTATCCGGGGACGTATCGGGAGTTCGTCGAGATGTTCCCAGACGATGTTGCATGCACAAACTACTTGAAGCGGTTGCGTTGGCCTACCGGCTTCGTCTGCTCGGCTTGCGGATCGTCTGAGGCACCGTGGCGCCAGACACGAGGTCGGCTGGTGTGCCCGGCATGTCGCCATCAGGGATCTACGACCGCCGGCACGCTCTTTGACAAGACACGGACACCGTTGACGACATGGTTCGAGGCAGCGTGGCACGTAACCACTGCAAAGAACGGCCTGTCGGCAAAGACTTTCGCGCGCACGCTTGGCACGCGGTATCGCTTGGCTTGGACGATCCTCCAACGGTTTAGGGTGGCGATGGTGCGCTCCGAACGTGAACTCCTGTCTGGAAACGTAGAGGTCGATGAGACCCTGGTCGGGGGCGTCAAACACGGGGGTAAACGCGGCCGCGGAACTGCCAAATCGATCGTGGTGATCGCCGTTGAGGTTTTGGAACCGAAGGGCTTCGGTCGAGTAAGAATGCGGTATGTCCCTGATGCATCGGGGGACTGCTTGGTGCCGTTCGTGCGCGATACTATCGTTCCTGAGGCATCAGTACTCACCGACGGATGGGGTGGCTACAATGACCTTTCCAAGCACGGATACACGCGTCGGAAGATAGTGATCTCGTCGTCAGGTGATCCTGCCCACGTCTCCATGCCGGGAGTGCACCGCGTCGCCAGCCTCCTGAACGATGGATCCTCGGCACCCACCAGGGGTCGGTGACACCCGAGCATCTCCAATCCTACTGGGAGAAGTTTATGTTCAGGTTCAACCGGCGCACCTTGCGTAGCCGCGGCCTCGTGTTCCGCCAACTCCTTGAAGAGGCAATTGTCACCGCGCCCGTGACTGAATCTGACGTCACACATGGCTACGACTGGTGACCACAAGATGTTGGGGGTGGAGGAGCTAACCGACTACCCCGCTTCTGCGATTAACGCTATTTCGCGGCAGTAATCACAATGGAAGCGGAGAAAACAACCCTTTTTATTAAAATCGGCACCCTGTTTATCGTTGTTAGACTATCTATTTGTAGCGTTTGATGAAAGGGGCTTGGGCTTGGTGGCATATTCAGTGCCATTCCGCTCCAGATAGTCACGAATCAACTGTCGGACTACCTGCGAAGTCGTAATGTCTTGGGAGGCGCATAAGTCTTCGAGGGCCTTCTTTTTAATCGGGTCGATGAGAATCGTTAACCGGGCCGTTTTCGTTTCCATAAGAAATTACCTGAGCACGTAGCATAATATGTTAACTTCATTATAATTCAACACGTCACTGTCTTTCCAGATTTTCGCTCGCCTCCTTAAGATAGTGGCGACTGTTTAAGCGCTTGATTCTAACTTGCATAGCGAACAACTAGGGCAACCACTCCAATTAGCGTGAGTACAAACAATACCACCACCAACACTCCGAAGACGACGTAGGGTGCACACACCGTTTTGCTGACCGTCGCGTTCCAAATTTTTCTGACTTTGCACACCCAGAGTAGCCGTCAGAAAACTTTTCACGACCTGCAAGAAAGAGGATCATCTTCGATGAATGCTTGTCTGTTCGGTGTCAACTATCCTGTCCGACCGGTCATATTAATTGTCGCCGAACACTTGTCCTCAATATATTGTGGCACGTTGGGGCTCCCTATAACGGATAGTGTGAAGGATAGGGCAAACGTGCAACACCCGATTCGATGGCCGCTTTGGCAACTGCGTCTGACACTTCCGTCAGTAACCGATAGTCCATGGCTTTAGGAATAATGTAGTGGGGCCCAAAAGACAGTTCTCTCAGTTGATGGGCGGCTAGGACATCTTGCGGTATTTCCTTTTTCGCCAGATCTCGAATTGCATAAACAGCTGCAACCTTCATGGCTTCGTTAATTCGTTTAGCGCGTACATCCAGCGCGCCCCTAAAAATGAACGGAAAACCAAGTACGTTGTTAACCTGATTAGGGTAGTCTGATCGACCTGTAGCCATAATCAGGTCGTCCCGAACCGACATTGCCAGTTCGGGTGAAATCTCAGGGTCAGGGTTCGAACACGCAAAAACTATCGGCCGGGGTGCCATTTGTTTGAGCTGTTCAGCATTGAGCAAATCCGGCCCGGATAATCCAACAAAAACGTCTGCGCTATCAATGGCATCGTCCAGTGTTTTTGCTCCGCCATCATTAATAAATTTTTCCTTAAAGCTATTCAAACCCTCCCTGCCGGAGCGGATCACACCTCTGTGATCAACCATATACAGATTTTCTCGTTTCGCACCGAGACTTAACAGCATTCGCATGCAGGCAACGGCCGCTGCACCCGCTCCCAAGCAGACAATTTTTGCGGTGCCCAGCGTCTTACCCTGGATTTCCAATGCATTCAGCATACCTGCCGCCGTCACAATGGCGGTGCCATGCTGATCGTCATGGAATACTGGAACATCGCAGCGATCAATCAAAACTCGCTCAATTTCGAAACACTCAGGTGCCTTGATGTCTTCCAGGTTAATGCCGCCAAAGGTATCTGAGATGGGAATGACGGTATCGATAAACGCCTGGGCGGTATCTGCCTTGACCTCGATATCAACGGAGTCAATGCCTGCGAAACGCTTGAATAGCAGGGCCTTGCCTTCCATTACTGGTTTGCTGGCCAGCGGCCCCAGATTTCCGAGCCCGAGAATCGCGGTGCCATTGGTGATCACTGCGACCAGATTGCCTTTCCCGGTATACAGGTAAGCATTATCCGGATCGCGGGCTATTTCGCGCACTGGCTCCGCGACACCCGGACTGTAGGCAAGTGAGAGGTCGCCCACCGTACTTGCAGGCTTGGTCAGGCCAGTGGAAATCTTCCCGGGGACGGGCTTCGAGTGATAGTCCAGCGCGGCCTGCTTAAAGTTTTTAGTCATCATGGCACCTTATGATAATTAGGTTATACCTTAATTATAATATCATTATCATGTAAGCTAGTCCATGTGCTGGGCATCGTTGAGGTGAGCCTTAATAACCGCTCGCCTCTGATCTACTCGATGCCCATACCTGTGATGACAGGAGGTGACCGATGAATAAACTTTCCAACGCGCCATTCCCGGCGTCTCCAGAAATGCGGGCTACCCGGATCACGGGTAATCAGTCAAGCTTGCCTAAACATGAGATTTTAAGAGGCGACCTTAGCCGTCTGTTTGGTATCAACTCGGTGAAGGAAACGACCTGTTCTAGAAGGCAATTTCTGGATGATCTGAGCACTGGTTTTAGTGGAAGAGTTGGCTGAAACCATCAGTGAACGTGAGTTTCGCCATCATAGCTTGCCTGTACAGGAGCGTTACCAATTGATGGTGGAAGAGCATCCGGACTTGCTTGAGCGTGCTCCGCATTCCGGACAGTCAACTCGCATCCTGGTTGGGGGGTTGTCCCCGCAACGTTCTCAAGGCTTAAATGGACGCACCGCATCGACACCAATTATCAATGAACGTCTCACACGTTCATTGACCGTGCGTTTAAGCCAACCGAAAACTGGAGGAAGCAATGGTCAATAAAATTCAGGTGGAATCACCGCTGGTCATTCTGCACGGCGATGAGATGGCTCAGGTGGCTTTTGAAGAAATCCTGAAAAAGTTTGTCACAACCCGTCTGGCTATTGAGCTGATAGAAATCGATTTATCGGCCGAACATCGGTTTCTGACGAACGGCCAGGTTATTTTCGAAGCCATCGAGACACTCAAAAAATACGGTGTTGGCGTCAAGAACGCCGGCATGACCGTGAACAGAGAGCAATTGGATGCGATGCTTGAAAAGCACCCAGAGCTCAGTCAGTCCAGGCTTGATCCGCTCGCGACCAAGTCACCTAATGGCGCAATACGCAAAGGGATCGGGGGCAACATCACCCGGGAGGATATTCAATTCCAGAATCTCAGGGTGCGGAAACCCGACTGGATTGATCGTGATATTGATGTCGACACCATGGACAACGGGGGCATTAAGGACAGTTACAATGAATTGTCCTCATCAACGGGCGTGGTCAAACTGCTCTTCGTCGGAAAAAGCGGGAATCCGGTCGAGCTGCACCGCCGTGATGTGAAAAAAGGCGACCCCTGGCTACTGGCTACTAATGACATCGCCGATGTTAAAGCCTGGGCTCACCGGTTTTTCAAGCGCGCAATTGACGAAAAACGAGATGCTTACCTCGGCCTGAAAGATACCGTGATTGCTGGCTACGATGGCGTAATGCGCGCCGCTATAGAAGCTATTTACAAACAGGAATACAAAAAGCAATTTGAAGCGGTGGGTATCAACTACTACTACGAACTGGTCGATGCGCAGGCCGCCCGTATTGTTGCCAACCCGCCAGAGCGCGCACTGTGGGGCGTGCCGGACAACACCACCGGCCGAAAACTGTATAAGCTTGTCAAGCAGCTAAAACGCTACGGCATACCCGTCCGAAACGCTCATGTTTCGATCTCGCGCATGAGTGCCGGCGGTGGTGATCAATACGGCAGTTTCAACATGCCTGCTCAGGAAGACGGCATCCTCAAGGTTGTCGTCGATGGAGTAGAAAAGCACGCTCGTCGTGTCAGTCAGGGCGACCCAATCCTGCTCATGTCCAATGACCATGAGGCAATCAAGGACTGGGTCAGCCAAGTTTTTAGGGATGCCTCAAGCAAGCACAAAGAAGTATATTTTGGTCTCAAACGAGAATACATGGAATACGACGAGGTATTTAGCACCGTCATCAACGATGTGCGCCGCGAACTGGCCGCGGATCACACCTCGCCGCCCGCTTTCATGATCATGCGACCTTCGAGCCAGCTGATAAAAATGATAACTGATCCTCCCCGGAGTGCGCTTTACCCTGCCCAGAACCTGGATGGAGATATATTTTCTGATATTTCTGCTGCTCTCGGCGGTAGCCTCGCCACCGCAAGCTCCATCATCGAAAGCAAGAGCAGCACGATGCTCTTTGAGGCACCGCATGGAACAGCCCACGATCTATACCTCAAATACCTGGAAAGCAATGGAAAAGACGCGCATTTCAACCCCTCAGCGCTGATCTACGCCCTCGCGAATGCCCTGGAAACCCTGGGCCGCCGGGAGCGCAATGAAGCCTTGCTTGATTATTCCGCCCGGCTCAAATCAGCATTAAAAGATACCGTAGGGGATGGCATTGTTACGGCTGACTTGAAGGATAAGACGACAACTCCTGAGAGCGAAACACTGGTTGATATGATGGGGTTTCTTGATTCCATTGAGAAACGGCTGGGCAGCTTTACGATGTGACCAAAATTGGATTGGGGCTTTTGCCCAGGGTGAGGTTTGTCCACCTGATACTGAAGAGGTGGCTCTTTAGTGGCAACCGATTTAGACCACGTTGAACCTGTTCGGCGTCTTATGTTGCAAGAGTGCTAAAAATTGTAATTTCGACGCATGCGTATTCCGGTGATTCCGATCACCCGTACTGGTTTTATCCGATCACCTGTTCAACCTAACGCGCCGATGGTCATCCTATCACTCGGAGTGATCGGATTGCCCCATTTTACTCATGGCTTTTCTCATGGATTCTCCTTTGAGATTCAGCTTATGACTGTTGTGCAGAAGGCGGTCGAGAATGGCGTCCGCCAGGGTCGCATCGCCGATGGCTTTGTGCCATTGACTGATCGGCAGTTGGCTGGTGATCAAGGTGGAGCGCAAGCCATGGCGGTCTTCCATGATTTCCAGTAAATCGTTGCGCTGACTCAAGGTCATTTTCTCCAGCCCCCAGTCGTCCAGCACCAGTAAATCCGTCTTGGCCAACTGCTGAGTCAGTTTGGCGAAGCGCCCATCGCCATGAGCAATGCTGAGCGATTCCAGCAGTCGAGAGGTCCGGAAGTAGCGCACGGATAAGCCGTGCCGGCAGGCCTGATTCGCCAGGGCACATCCTAGATAAGTCTTACCACAGCCCGTGGGGCCAGTGATGAGGACGTTGTGGTGCTGGTGGATCCAGCGACTGCTGAGCAGGTCGGCGAATTGACTTCGATGCAGGCCACGGGGGTGCTGGTAATCGATCTCTTCGGGATGGGCCTGTAGTTTCAGGCGGGCGGCCTTGAGCAGGCGGGTCACCTTGTTATTGTTTCGGCGCGTGGTTTCCCGGTCGACCATCAGGGCAAGACGTTCCTCAAAGCCCAGTTCAGCATGGGTGGAAGGTTGCGCCAGTTGTTGCTCCAGACCGTCGGCCCTGCCGGTAAGCTTCAGGCTGCGTAAGGTGTTCAGCGTTTGGTTAGTAAACATTGCGATCTCTCTCTGAGGCCGGTTAGTGGTAGTAATCTTCACCGCGCAGATTCTCGTGGTGATCCAGGAACAGCTCGTCCTGACTGGGCACCGCCTCCGCTTTCAGGGGCAGATGATCCAGCCCCTGTTTGAGGATGGACTCTACGCTGCTGCGTGTCGGCGAGTTGATGGCCAGCGCCCGGCCACAGGCTTTGTTGAGCCGGTCTCGACCGTATTTCTTCGCGTTGCCCAACAAGGCCAGAATGCGGCGGAAGCTCTGTTCCTGGTGGCGCTTTTCTGTCAGTAAGTGGCTCACCACTTCGCGGGTGGCTTCACCGATATCGTCGGCCCAGTTGAGAAAGCGTTCCGCAGAACAGCTGTGGATGGCCTGGTGGGAGGGCGGCATGTGTTCCGGGCAGGTGCTATGAGCGCCCTGGCGGTAGCTGCGTGGGTGACTGGCCATGCGCTGGCCCTGGCTGTAGATGGCCACGACACGGCTGCTGCCCTGAACCTCAACCGCCTGCTTCACCAGATGGTGAGGAACCGAGTAGTAGTGCTTGTCATACTCGATGTGGTAATCGATATGGACGCGGGCCTGCTTGATCTCGGCGTACTCGTAAGGCTGGGTAGGCAGTGAACGCAGGGCGGGTTTATCCAGCTGTTCGAACTGGCTGGCCGGGAGCCGGGCAGCTTTTTAAAGGCACGCTGGTTGAGATCCTCCAACAGGAAGCGGATAGCCTGGTTGAGCGAGAAGAGGGTAAAAAACGACTGGTGACGTAGCCTGGCCATGATCCAGCGCTCGACGATCTGGACCGCCACCTCGGCCTTGGCTTTGTCCTTGGGCTTGTAGGGGCGGGCCGGCACGATGGCGGTGTGGTAGTGCGCAGCCAGTTGCTGATAGCTGGGATTGATCACCGGCTCGTAACGTAACGGTGGGATTTGCGGACAGCACTTTTCAGCTGGTCTGGAACGACCAGCTCCGGAACGCCGCCGAAGAACTCAAAGGCTTTCACATGGGCATCCAGCCAGTCCGCCTGGCCCTGGCTCCAGTGGGCGCAGGCGAAGGTGTAATTGGACGCCCCCAGCACCGCCACAAAGATCTGAGCGGTACGGGCTTCGCCCGTATCCGGGTTCACGACGGTCAGGGTGGGGCCGCAATAGTCAACGAAGAGCTTCTCCCCGGCCCGGTGTGACTGGCGCATGCTGCGTTGTTGACGCCCGAGCCATTCGTTGTAGCGATGACAGAACTGGGCATAGCTGTAGCCGTCTTCGGGATGCTGCTGGCGATATTCCTGCCACAGCAACTGTTTGGTCATGGTCTTGTTTTTGAGTTCCAGGTGGATGGCCGGGAAGTCCGGCTCAGAGAAGCGTCGTTGGCCGATCACCGGCTGGGTTGGGAAGAGGAGCCGCCCAAGATCACGCTCACAAAGTTCTTCGGGAATGGGCCAGCTGAGCCCCGCCTGCCTGGCTCGGGTGAGGTAATCCACCACGGTGCCATAGCCGATATTGAGCGACTGGGCGATGCCTCGGTAGCTCAGCCCTGCTTCATGTCGAAGACGCAGAATGTCTTTAATTTTGCGCATTGATAGTCTCATCTTGGCCACCGCTCACACTCCTTGCCTTGGGGAAGGCTGGAAGGTTAGCAGTGTTCTATCAAAATCAATGCGTTAGATTGGTTTTTGGAGGCTGTTGATCTGTGGTTCTGGATTCCGATCACCGATTCTGGAAAACCGGCAAAAGTGATCGGATAAAACCAGAATCAGTGATCGCAAAGTTCCAGAATGGGTGATCGGATTAAACCGGAATCAGTGATCGGAATGGGCCAGAATATGCAACGCACATCAGTAACCTGATTATATGGCTTCCTCAGAACCGGAGAGCATCACATGAAGAGATTACGTTTTCAGCGAGCAAGATCCTGATCCTGTAGCAATCCGCAAAAGGGTGTTTCTATTTCAGTGACAGGAGGGTCGGGTGACCTTGGGAATAGGGAATTAATCTACAAATTTTTTCGAGATATTCTCGTATTCAATCGTTTCGTGAATAACGTGAAAAAGGTATTCAGATTGCTTCGTGAGATCAGGATAGCGCTAGGCCGGGCGCAGGATGTTATGCCAAAAAACTCGAAGTCCGACACCACACCAACTGCGTAGGCGGTTCGACCTCCGAATCGGATATCGTTGGCGGTTTTCGCCATCATCGGTCGGGAATAGACTTCAAGAATCTTGTCGCAGCGGGTGCGACTGACGGTGCTTTTGGCGATAGTGGAGGATATCGGCAAAAGCAAGTGCGCCGGTATTGCGGATTATCGTTTGACCTGTGATCTCCATTATTTCGTTTATCCCACTGCATTACTGATTATATTGTGCTGTAAAACCGTTTTTTAATCCCTTTGGTGCGACCTATTCGGTAAGTTCGTAAACTCGGCAGTAAGACTTTCCGCACGTCAGAACCCCGCCGTTGTTGGAGTCCGCAGTTTCCGCAGGGGTCGGTTATTAACGATAAGGTTATTGTGAGTGCTTTCTATTCCTTATGAAGAAACGGTTGCCCCCTATGAATATGCCCTTCGTGGGAAGGTTGCACTCCGAAGATTTTTTCTGTGCGGATTCTGGGTATAAACTGGCGAAATCGCGCATGACAAGGGGGCATTGACCACTCTCATGGCGATCACGCTCGGAACGGCCCAGATTTTCTCTGTCTACAATAATCTGGGTTGCCCGGAAGATACAAATTTATATCCCATTGCCTTGTAGCCTTTCTCGCGTTTTCGGAACATTCGCTCTAGCATTGGCAGCCCAGCATCCAAGTAGTCATACACGGTGACCTCCTGCTTGCCATCGGCTTCGCGGTGTATTCTGCCGGCATATTGCGCCAGCGTTCCTTTCCAGGCGATTGGCAGGGCCAAAAACAGAGTGTCTAGCCGTGGCAAATCAAAACCTTCTCCGATGTATTTTCCTGTTGCAACGATAACCTGAGCTTCATGTAACCGCGCCTCTGCATCCCGGCGCTCTCTGACGCGCATTCCCCCACGCAGCACAACCGACGGTATGGATTCAGCGTCCAGCATTATTGCTAACGTCTCCGCGTGCTCTCGTCGCTCCGTCAGCAGAAGACAGTTTGACTGGTTGCGCACACAGTTTGCGATATCCTGAACAATATCCTGATTCCGGGCGGGGCTCTGGGAGAGCCAACGGTAAACCGATGCTATATGGGGCCGCCCACCCGACTGATAAATGTCGGTGGGTGGACTTTCATGACGCTCCCGAACGATGAGGCGTTGGACAAACCTAGAGCTGTGGTCCGCCCGAACTTTGTGACGAACGGGCCCCGCAACCATGAACATGATTTTTTGGTGCCCATCCTGACGGTCAGGTGTTGCCGTCAGGCCGACGACGTAACGGGCGCTGACTTCATTAAGGAGCATTTCGTAACGGGGAGCGGAAATATGGTGGCATTCGTCTATGATGACCTGCCCATACTCCCTGACCAAGCTTGAGACAGTGTTGTCTTTTTTGTTGATCAGGCTCTGGTAGGTGGCAACATCGATCTGACCGGTAGGTTTCTTTTTGCCACCGCCAATCACACCCACTGCTGCACCTTCAATGAAGGTTTCCAAGCGCTCCTTCCATTGGTCCAGTAACTGACGACTGTGAGTCAGGATCAATGTGTTGACCCCACGCTTGGCTACCATCGCAATTGCCGTTACGGTTTTACCAAAAGCAGTTGGGGCGTGGAGTATTCCGGTATCGTGATCGGCAAGCGCCTTCACAGCCTTTTTTTGATCATCACGCAGGGTTGCTTTTAGACTGGTGCCGCTCAGCAGCTGACCTGGAATCCGGCGATCATCGATATCTACCGTAATCTCCTGATCAAATAGCAATGCCTGAAGCTGATCAAAACAGCCTCTCGGTACGGAGAGATAACCTTGCTCAATCCGGGCACAGGATATGTAACGAGGAATACCATGAGTAGAGAAACGAAGTGCCTGTGTTTTGAAAAACACTGGATTGGCGAAGCTGGCCATGCGCTTTATTCGAGTAGCCAATGTCCCCGGTATGTCGGACAACTTCATATAAATGTGGTTTGCTAAAATGAGAGTGATGCGTTCAGGGCATCCTGTAATGATACCTGCCTCTACCGGTAACGATTGTTCCCATGGCAACGAAACCTCTGCTGTAAGATCAGAATCAGGCCCCTTACCGACCATCTCTCGAAGCTGGGCTAATGAAAGGGTCTTTTGCTCACTGAGCAGCGTCCACTGATCCGCATATGGAGTTAATTCATCGTCGACGAACACAGTACATCCGCGATTTCGCGCCTCGTGTTGAAGCGGAAGGGCAATCAGATTGCCAAACCCACCATCGGGCATCGTGTCCTGGTTGGGAAACAACCGGTCATAGGAATCGAAGGACAAGCCTGGATAGAGCTCCATGGCTTTATCCAGCAACTTGAACCCCAGAGCTCTCGCAGAAAAGGCCGAGACGGCTTCCGGAAAGAAGATCCATAAATGGGCACCAGCACCGGATCGAGACACCTCAACGAGATAAGGAATAGCTTCACCACGACAGGCCTCGGCCAACGCACGAACGTCTGCTCTCCAGTCGTCCTTATCAAAATCCACCGCCAGGAGGTAACAGGAGCTGTCTGGTAGTAAAGGATATAACCCGGCGGTATGCTTGCCAGACAGGTGGTCGTAGACCGCATTGAAATCCAGAGGCTTGAATTTTCTGTGTGGGCATTCTCCGCATTTGATCTTGGGTTTCTGACAAATACCCGGGGCCCATTCGTTCTCACAGGCCACAGCATAGCCGGAGCGGCCACCGGAACCCTGCCAACGAATCGCATATATATCCTGTCTGCCGCGAAAGAGCGTCCTGAACAGTTCGACTTTTTGAGCGGGGGTTAGGTGCGATAACGTGGATCGGCGCGCAGCTTGATGAAGCTCTTTCTTTCGGGAAAGTAGGGCGGCTTTTTTCTTCTCAATCTCCGACAATTTAAGTTCAATGGCTGCGAGCTCTTCATCCACTAAGATCCGGCCTCCTATTCAATGAATCCGTCGAACACGGTTATTAAGCTGGTTAAAAAGGGTTTGTACGTCGGCTAATCATCGGTTCTCGTTGCTCTAAGACCACATTCCTGACTAGAGATTTCTCCAGATTTCCGCCTAGCTACGCTACTTTGGACTAAAGACCGCCCCTCAGCAATTCGTCGATGGACGGCAATAAGCCAATCTTGGGAAAAAGAAATAAACCAGTGGCGTAGCGATTTGTTGGTAGCAAAGCTTTCCGCATTATCCACACCGCACGACCCTGAAGGGGAGGTGCTCTTGTGTGACTACATGAGCACCTGGCGTAAAGAAGAATTGGGTCATGAGCTCGTGGATGGGAAAAACGTTTGGAGCGAGTGCAAACTGGCTTCCCTGCGTGGTGGTAAGCCCATAGCATCTTCGACTAAGTGTGATTACGCATCGGATTGTCAACAGCTTGAAGCATCAGGTGACGCAAAATTTGCTTTATCTGATCCAGACTCGTTAAGAAAAATTCGAAAGCTCTTGTCTCCTTGGCTCGATAAGCCCACTTGTTCGGCGTCAACTATCCTGTCCGGTCATCCTAATTGTCGCCGAACACCCACTCACTATAACGGGTTAAAGAATACAATTAATCGAGTGTATATATATGCTGTGAAAGACGGAACTGTTCAGCGCAATCCTATGATCGATCTTCGCAAAGCAGTTGTGCCAAAACGAAACGTTTTGGTTCCGAGCGATGCCTATATAGCCATTACGGCGCGGCTGTGTGTTCACAGACATAATCGGCGGATAACGGATGGGACGTGGCGCGCAAAAATCTGCGATCTTATTTATATGATGAGCCAACAACCTATCGATGTTTTTGGAATCACGGAAGGTCAGGGTGAAATTTATTCCGAACCTGTGACAGTGGATGATGAGCTGATTTATGGAGTTATAAGTTTTGCTAGGCACAAAACCAAGATCGGGGTTGGGCTGGGTATGAATAAAGAACTAGCGGAGCTCTGGCAATGGTTCATCACAATGAAGAAAAAGGAACAAATTATCAGTCCATATCTTCTGGTCAACCCGCGATATTTTGATATGCGCTCCAGGGCAGAATCGGCAACCCATAGGACTCTGCAAGAGGCATGGAGGGAGGCGTGCAAAGAGGCTGGCTACGGCGGCCTGTATCACCTGTCAGATCTCCGAAAAAAAGGACTTACTGAAGAGTACGTGACTCAAGGTGAGAACGATAAAGGCGGCCATGAGACTAAGGCGATGGCGGATCATTACAGACTAATAAAACCGCCGAAACGCGCCAGATCGACGATCAAATTTCTTCGCGAAGAAGCTAATAAGAACGACAGCGTAGGTTAATCGCGAATGAACTTCGGGCACGGAATAAAGCGGGTTATTTTTCAGTATATTTTCATTATTTTTTCAGTGCATTTGACAACTACTTCGAGGCGTCTAATACTTTGATAAGTAACGAAAAATTGGAGGCGCGGGTCGGAATCGAACCGGCGTTAACGGAGTTGCAGTCCGCTGCATGACCACTCTGCCACCGCGCCTGATAAAGCCTTTTGGCTTTGCTCTCTCTAGTGGGGTGAGAGACTTTTGAAGCATTTTTCTCTGATTCATCCAGAAAAAATTGGAGCGGGAAACGAGATTCGAACTCGCGACCTCAACCTTGGCAAGGTTGCGCTCTACCAACTGAGCTATTCCCGCAAATACTGTCGTAAGTTGTAGCCCGACAACGGATGCGAATTATACGGATCTTTCCTCGAGCGTCAACAACCTGGTGAAAAAATATCGATAAATGCTGTAGGAGAAAAGGATTTTCTGGTTAGCCTTAAAAAATACTAGCGCGGGTAACCGGTAATACGGCGGATGGTTTTATACAGGCTTTCCAGCTGCGGATAGATTTTCAGGTAAACTTCGCTGTACAGCTGCTGATAGAGTGCCTGACTTGCGGGGTCTGGATGAAACACCGCGCCTACCCGTGTCATTTTGGCAACTGCCGTCGGAAAATCCGGGTGTATACCCAGGCCGACCATAGCGGTAATAGCGGCGCCCAAACCAGAGGTTTCGCAGGTGTGCGGGCGTTCCGCGGGCAGTCCGAAAATGTCGGCGGTCAGCTGCATGGCAGCATCGCTTTGTGCGCCGCCACCGGCCACTCTCAGGCGTTGGATTTTCTGGCCGTTGCGTCTTTCAATGCGCTCTTTGCCCTCCCGCAGCGCGTACGCCAAACCTTCCAGCATGGCGCGGTACAGGTGCGCGCGGGTATGCACGTCGCCAAAGCCAATAATGGTGCCTTTGGCTTCCGGGCCGGGCTGGCGCACGCCGGGGGACCAGTAAGGTTGCAACATCAGGCCCATGGAGCCTGCGCCGACTGAGTCCACCAGCTCATCGAATAACTGTTCTGGCGCAATGCCACGTTGTTCTGCCAGCAACCGCTCGTGCAACCCGAATTCCCGCTTGAACCAGCTCACCATCCAATAGCCCCGGTAAATCATTACTTCTGTAGAGTAGTGGCCGGGGATGGCTGCCGGGTAGGGCGGTATAAAACGTATTGGTTCCACATAACGCGGGTTGGTGGTGTTCACCGTGGCGGTAGTACCATAGCTTAGGCAGGCAGTGTCCGGCGACATCGCGCCGCTGCCTAGCACTTCGCAGGCCTTATCCGACGCTGCCGCCAGCACCGGCAGGCCCGCTGGTAGCCCGAGGTGCCCGGCCGCGGCAACGGTCAGTGCTCCCACTATTTCACCGGGCGCAATCAGCTGCGGCAGTTGTTCAGGGCGAATCGGCATCAGTCGCCATTTGAAGTTGCGTTTGCGGGCCCAGGCCTGGCGTTTGTAATCGTAGGGCAGGTAGCCCACTTGGCTAGCGCTGGAGTCGCGGAACTCGCCGGTCAGGCGATAGTTTAAATAACCCGACAATAAAAGAAGTGGGGTAGTCGGTTAGCTCCTCCTGGTACAAGATGTAGGAATGAAAACATCTGTAACTGAAATCGGGATGCGGCCCCAGTAGATGGCTGGAAACGACTATCCACGCTCTTACCTGGAGTACATAGGCAGTTCGCCGAGCCGAAAGCTAGTCATAGCTATCGCTGGTGACACCACAACATATAGTGGGTGGAGGAGCTAACCGACTACCCCGTTAAAAGAAAGTAGCGTGTATCGCGCCACACATCCGGCTGATTCTGGGCAATCCAGTTAGCTTGGCAATTTTCGCGAAAGCGCTGAATGGTGGGTGCAAGGCCCAGCAAGCGAAACGGCCAGCGTAGGTAAACTGGCAGCGGTGCACTGGCGTCGGCGTGGCGTTGGTCCAGCCAGATAATAGCCGGGCGTAACGGGGTGCCGTTAACGTCCAGATTGACCACGGTGCCTCGCTGGGTGGTCAGAGTGACGCCTTTGACTTGCGCGGGGTTTGCGGCGGTTTCCTGCCACAGCTGCTGGCAGGCCTGGCCCAAGGCATCCCAGAAATACTGCGGGTGTTGTTCCGCCCAGCCCGGTTGAGTGGAAAAGTAGGGTTCCAACTCCTGTTTAGCGCTGCCAAGCAGGTTGCCCTCGCCATCAAACAAAAGCGCCCGCACGCTTTGGGTGCCGTTGTCGATGGCCAGTATCAGGGGGGTGGCCTCATGACTTCGCGCCCTTACTTTTCTTTGATGCGGGCACCAGCGTTCCCGGGTTCATCATTGATTGCGGATCAAAGCCCTGACACACGTGTTGAATCGTCTGTATTGCAAGCGCGCCTTTTTCCTGTAATAGATAGGGCGCGTGGTCTTTACCCACACCGTGTTGATGGCTGATGGTCCCGCCCTGGCGAACGATGAGCTCCGAGGTGCTGTGCTTCAGGATCTTCCAGCGATCTAATGCAGTGGCGTAGCCCGAAGCAGCGCGGAAGACGTAAGTGGTGTACAGGCTGCAACCCTGGCCGTAAACGTGCGACAGGTGAGTAAATACATGCACGGCTTCATTCTGACTGTTCAAACCACTGCGAAGGCTATGTTCCATGGCATTCATCAAGGCGTCTACGTTTGACCAGTTGGTCGCGGTCTCCAGAGTGTCTATCACATAACCCTTTTGCCACAGCGCCTCCCGCAGATAAGGCATAGTAAAGCGCTTGGCTTCCCACTTTTTCCCCAGCAGGGTGCCGGTGTAAACGCCGCCAAAACGCCGGGCTATGCGGCGTGCCTGGCGCAGGGCGCTGCGGCATTGCACGCTGCTGCCGGTGACCCCAAACGTCATCATGCATTTTCCCGTGCCAGCCCCGCGCACAGCCAGCGCTCGCTGCAGCCATTTTATGGCCCGTTCATAGCCGGCCAGAGCCAACTGAGTGCGGGTCTCTTCGGCGTTGCTTAAGCGCAGCATCGACAGTTGTACTCGTTGCTGCGCCAGTTCACGGCAGGCGTCGCGCCCTTGCGCCCAGTTAGGGAAAAACACCACCTGAAAGCGCTCGCGCTGTGGCAGCGGGCTGACCCGAACTTTAACCTTGGTAATAATGCCAAGACGGCCTTCCGACCCAAGCACTAGCTCGCGCAAGTCGGGCCCGGCGCTGGAGGCGGGGAAGTCCGGCCATAGCGAAGAGACTGCTGGCCGCTGGAGCGCGAGGCGACCCAGCCGCCTATCGTGGATAATTCGAAAGACTGCGGGAAGTGGCCAAGGGTTAAACCGTGGGCGCGAAGCTGGGATTCCACCTGGGGGCCGGTCGTACCCGCGCCAAAGGTGGCAACCTGGCTGGCAGGATCCAGATCCAGCAAGCGGTTCATTGCCACCATGCTGACGGTGATAACGGGATGGCCTAGATCTAGCGGATTGATGTGCCCCGCCACGCTGGTGCCGCCACCATAAGGAATAAGGTGCAGCGAGTTTGCGCTGGCGAATGCCAGTAGCTCGCGCACCTCAGAAGATGATCGCGGAAACGCCACAGCATCGGGGAAGCAATCAATCTGCCCGCTGCGCATGGCCAACCAGTCCGGCAGGCTTTGGCCTCGTGCATGGCGTACCCGGGTTTCGGCGTCGGTAGTGAGCTCAATACCGGCGGGGCGCCCTTGGCCCAGGCGGCTTTGCGGAACCTTGGCGCACACACTGGCCAGGGTCACGTCTTGCAGGGCACTGCTGTGCCCAATGCGCGCCGCTAGAAAATCTTCGCCGGTGCGGGGCAGTCCCAGTGAAAAAGAATCATCACCCCAACCATTCCAACGTCGCATCTGGTGGGTTCCTTGTTGTCGAGTTTCAGGGTTGCCCGGACTGTTGCATCCGCTGGTTCAAATCGCGCCAGCGAGACAGTTTGTCTGCCTCGCCAATACGCTTGTCTTTGCCAGCTTTGCTGGACCATAGGCCGCTACCGTTGAAGCTATAAACTGGTTCAAGATCAGTACGTTGTGATGCAAGTTTAATGTCATTTATCAGATTATCCAGAATCAGTGGGTCGGCATCCGGGCGTGGATACCAGGCCAGAACCATGTGCGCCTGATTCAGCTCCAGAGCTTTGACATACACAATTCGTAGCTGCTCGTCGGGCACACCCATGGAACGCAGGGTCTGGTATTTGGCAATGGAAAAATCCTCGCAGTCACCGGCGTTGGTGGTCAGTAGTTCCACCGGCGTGGCCCAATAATCTTCTTCGCCCCAGTGTTCCATGTCGCTGACAAAGCGCGACTGGTTGAAAAACGAATTCACCAGGCGTAACTGTCGATCTATCGGGGCTCTGCTGGCTAGCAGTTGTAGGCGCTGATAATTCTGCAGGCGCTGGTAGGCTTCATCACCAAACTCGGCGCGCACATAGCTCATCAATGTATCGGTGAGCTCTAACGCGTTCCCAACCGAGCCCAGAGTGGCCGTCAGTAAAATCGCCCACAACCAAGAGCGGCCATCAAGAAGCCGGCGCAGCGCCGATATCGTGGCTGCGGGTAACGAAGCGCGGTCTTGGGACGCTAGAATCAATCTTATCAACCTCCATTGCGCAAGCTGTGGCGTAACTGCTCAAGCTTTTCGCGTATTTCGGCTCGTCTTTGTTCGTCTGTAGGTGCAGTGGAAGCGCTGGTAGGTTGTGATAAGTCAGCTTGTGAAAGTGCCGGCTGCGGACGTGCCGGTGGCGTGTAAGCAGGCTCTAGGCTTTGCGTTTCATCGCCAACAATACTAAAACCACTGCGGTTGTCAATTTCTGGAAAATACAAATTTTCCAGCTTACCTGAGCGCTCAATGATGATCCGTGCAGGGTGAACCGAGCGCAGTGTCGCGTTGCCGGGTAGGGTGTCGCCCACCAGGTAGGCGTCGGTGTTGTTGCGATCGTCTTCAAACAGCGCACTGCCAGCAAAGTCGCCGGCGGCGGCCAAAACGCCCCGTAAGGTGAGCTGTAGATTGGTTTCGGGCAGATCTTCTGTGCTTTGCTGAACGCCCGGATCATCGGCCTGTGTATTGCTAAACAGCTGAAGACTGGACAACGCAATCTGTGGGATTTGCTTCTGCGCCGGGGCAGAACCCGTGCTGACGGCTGCGATAACGCCGCCCTCGGCCGACTCCTGCTGCCACACGCCTCAAGCTTGCCATGCGGTGGAAACCAGCATTATGACTGCCAGCGCAAGGGCGGCAGCCGTCATAAGATGTTTCGAATCCAGGCGCATGTGTTGTTCCGGCTAAGACAGGTTTGGCAGATGACACCAGCAGATTACCAGAGAACCACCGTTTAATGGCAGTATAGAGCATCGGGTTATTCAGCCGGCCTGCCCGCTGTTGAGCCGTGAACGCTTGGACCGATTACAGCAGAACCTTCAGATAACCGGCCTGAAAACCGATGTTTTTATTGACTGGGTGGATGCAAACGACCAAACCATCAGTGCTTATGGTGCCGAAGACGGCCAATATCTGCTGGCGCAGCCGGGTTATCGGGCGGGCAATCAGAAGTTTGCCAGCGTAACCGAGCTGCGCCTGCTGGAGGGCATGACTGAGGAAGGCTACCAGGCGCTTCGGCCCTTCGTGGCGGCGCTGCCGGTCAGTGGCGTGGGTATCAATGTAAACACTGCCAGCGCGGAAGTGTTACAAACCCTGCATCCGGACTTGAGCGCGGCCCAGGTGAATGCGGTGATTGAAATGCGAAAAGAACAACGCTTTGGTAGAGCAACAGCCAAGTGAACGGCGGCCTGGCTGGTGCTTCAGCTGTCTTTGGACACAGGGCTGGGCTGGTACTATCAACATCAGGCCGACAACCTGAATGCACAGGCCATGAGTGTGTACCGACAGGCATTTCCAGACGACCGGCGCACCCACCCCGGCAATGTGCGCAGGGTGGTTGAAGGCCAGCTCAGACAAAACGCTGATAGCGGCCCAAGTCTGAATTTTATAACCTTGATGAAATTACCGGCGAGCAGTATGCGGCGGTTTCTGGCGGCAATGGTATTCGCTTTAATTCGCTGAATTACAACCAGGCGCGCGGCGAACTGGTGGTGGATTTACGCGCAGACAGTCGCGCCTTGATGGGGTTGGTCACCCGTTCGGCACGGGAGTCCGGGCTGGTGTTGCAGCGCTTTGAGCCTAGCGGTGATAACTCTGTTCGTATATGGATGGATAACGTACCCTTTCCCGATGTGGCCTCCTGGCTGGAAATCCTGAGTGTCGAAAATGGCGTTTTAATAGATCAGGCGGCGCTGGAAAAGACCGCCGAAGGGGGGCAAGGTAACAGCCCGTTTGACACTTGGCCTTTAATCGCCCGGCCAGCGTAAAACTGAATGGAATGAAACAGCTTCAAATCAATTAATGACGGGAGACTTTGTGTCTGACTCAGCAGATTACGACTTGATTGTGATAGGCGCCGGCTCTGGTGGCGTTCGATTGGCCCGCATGTCTGCCCAGCGCGGTGCGCGAGTAGCGGTGGTGGAATCGCGTTACCTGGGTGGCACCTGCGTGAATGTGGGTTGCGTGCCAAAAAAACTGTTTGTTTACGGCGCCCACGTTCACGATGAACTGGAAGACGCCGCCGGTTACGGCTGGCAGGTGCCTCTTGCCGACGTAAAATTCAACTGGCCCACATTGCTCGCAAATAAAAACACCGAGATCGAGCGCCTGAACGGCATTTATGGGCGCCTGTTAGAAAATGCTGGCGTGACCATTATTAATGGCAGTGCCCGCTTGAACGGTCCAAATGCCTTGATGGTAGGCGACAAAAGCTACAACGCCAAACACATTACCGTTGCCACTGGCAGTTGGCCCGTGGTGCCTGACATTCCCGGCAAAGAACACCTGGTGACGTCTAACGAAATGTTTTTCTTGCCGGAACTTCCGCAGCATGCCGTGGTTTGGGGCGGTGGTTATATAGCCGTGGAGTTTGCCGGTATTTTGGCGGGCCTTGGCGTTAAAACCACACTGCTGTACCGCGGTGATCTGTTTCTTCGTGGCTTTGATGACGATATCCGCACATTTACAGCCCAAGAGATGGCGAAGAAAGGCGTAGATTTGCAGTTTAACGTCACCATCGAATCGGTAACCGGCGCAAGCGGCGATTATTCAGTGCTTTTGAGCAATGGCGAAACACTTAAAACCGGGCTTGTTATGGCAGCGACCGGACGCCGCGCGCTGGTTGACGGCCTTGGGCTGGCTGAGCTAGGCGTGGCGCTGAATGACTCGGGCCACGTGGTGGTAAACGACTATTTTCAGACGAAAGTACCCTCAATCTCCGCGCTGGGTGACGTGATTGGTACCCCCCAGCTGACCCCGGTCGCTTTGGCCCAGGCGATGGTGCTGTCACGCAGATTGTTTGGCGACGGTGAAGGCGAAATGGACTATGCGGCGATTCCTACCGCGGTTTTCTGCCAACCGAACATCGCTACCGTTGGCCTGACTGAGCAGGAAGCGCGCTTGGCCGGGCATAGCCTGCGAGTTTACCGCTCGGAATTCAGACCCATGAAGTACATCTTAAGTGGGCGAGATGAACGCTGCATGATGAAACTGGTGGTAGACAAACGCACAGACAAAGTGCTGGGCGCTCACATGGTGGGAACAGACTCCGGTGAAATTACCCAGGGCCTGGCTGTTGCGATCAAGGCAGGGGCCACCAAAGCGCAATTTGACGCAACGATGGGCATTCACCCAACGTCAGCGGAAGAGTTTGTAACCATGCGTGAGCCGGCGCTGGTCGATCCCGACTGACGATCAAGGCGAAATCAAAACGCCGGCTCTGGCAACCGGAGCCGGCGTTTTTTTATTTTTACTGCGAAACTTCATAAAGAATTTATGCCATAACAAAAAGTTATGTAACTATTCAGCTGGTTTGATTTAAAATGTTCTGATCATTACCTGCTGCCACCTCCATGTACGGTGGCACACCCGTCCCTCGAACAGGTGCATCAAGGCTTCGAAGGCAGACAGGTTCTGCTTACGCGCCGTCGACAGATAGCTGCGCACGCGGCAGAAGATCTCGGCTCCTTCAACGGAGCGGAAGCAACCCGATATTTTTTGCTGCACTGTGAACATGCGGATGTCCCGCTCACCTTGGTTGTTGGTAAACGGTACCTCTGGACTGTCGAGGAAGCGCAGCACATCCGCTTCGTAGGCGATCAGCCGCTCCAGCAGGTTGCGGGCCCGCGTGCGTTTGAGCCGCCCGCGCTTGCCCTGGCGCTGGCTTTCATCCGGTGGCGGACACGCTTTTTCCGCTTTCGCCAGACCGTGCAGGTACACTTTGCGCCACCGCTGCGCCTTGTCCGGTGGCAGGCAGCCGTCGGCGTCAACGACGCTGTCGGCCGTGGCGCACAGCAGGGTTTGTATCCGTTGCGCCCAAGCCTGCTTATCCTGCTCCCAGGCGCGCTGGAGTTCTCGCAGGTGGTGTGCATTACAGAGGGCACGCAAGCATGAATAGCGGTAATACGGCTTCCAGTGATCGTGACAGAGCACACCGTTGAAGCGCGGCAGGATGCCGATCGCATCCATCGCCTGCTGGCCTCGCTGCGCATGGGGCGTCAGGCCGTCATTCGACGCGCCATGTAGCCAGTGACGTTTGCCGCCGATGTTGATGCCTGTTTCATCGGCCTGAGTACCGTCGAGTGAAGGGCCATTATAGCACGACTTTTTCAGGCCGAATTTTTCCTCCTGAGCGCGGATCTGAGCGACTTTTTCAAGGCCGCTGCGCCCGGGGATGAGCGACAGCACAAGACTGCACTGAGAGGATGGTGGAGGTTCTGCGCACGACTTTATGGCCTCGCACTGAGTGCGGCCAAAGTTCTCGCAATTGGAGTCAAAACCCTGTCAAGAACTTTTTGAGCAAAGTCGAGGTGAATAGTTACTGATGCTTCAAGAAAATATTTATAACAAGCGCGACCTGCGAATGATGGTCGCTGTTCAAAATCTGGTCAGCGAACCGGATACTGAGTGGGAACTTATTGATGACAGCACGGCGGCAAGCGAATTAATGGAACCATTGCCGCCGGCTAAAGCCGTGGTAGCGGACAAAGGATATGACAGTGAAAAG
>NZ_KB889904.1 GCF_000372805.1 Marinobacter gelidimuriae
CTGGTCATGCCCCCTCGATAGCCGGCAGCCGGTAGCATTGCCGCCGTCAGGGCACACAAATCCCTTGGGCCAGCGGTGCTGGAAAAGGGCTTCCTGGCACGGTGCTTCTGTGCCGTATTGCTTGAGAAAAGCCGGCAACGACAGGCCGGGCTGGAACTGGATTGGGTTACGTGCCATGAGATTGCCTCCTGTACTGTATATGATCAGTATATGCCAGAATGGCGGCAGCGTGGCTGATTAACGTGAGTAATCAGGTAGTGTTTTGTCACATTAGGGTGGTTAGAAAAAGATACTGTCACAAAAATAATTTTATACCCAATAGTGACACTTTTCCGTGTCACATCAAACCATCCCCTAAGGGTATACTCTATTGTGGCGCTTAATGCCGCTCATTTGGAAAACAGGTAACATCACCTCAAAACAGATCTAACTAATGGAGTAGTTCGCTTGGATGGCATCGCTGACCCTTCCGCTGTAGAAGATTTTCTCAAACGCTGGAAAGGTAACTCGGGCAGTGAACGCTCGAACTTCCAGTCATTCATGCGTGATCTCTGCACCCTGCTGGATCTGTCGCACCCGGTGCCAGGAGAGAGTGACACCAGCAAGAACGCTTATGTGTTTGAGCGATTTATCGCGTCTCCGCGAGTTGATGGCAATACCGATAACCGGTACATCGATCTGTATCGCCGGGATTGCTTTGTTCTGGAAGGGAAACAGACTGGCAAAGAACTGGCCTCCCGAAGCCATCAGAATGCCATCAATGCGGCGGTAGCCCAGGCCGAACGCTACATTCGTGGACTGCCCCAAGAAGAAATTGAGCATGGTCGGCCTCCTTTCATCGTGGTCGTGGACGTTGGCAATGCCATCTATATCTATTCCGAGTTCACCCGGACCGGCGGCAACTACGTTCCTTTCCCGGATCCTCGGCATTACGAAATCAAGCTGGACGACCTGCACAAGCCAGAGGTTCAGCACCGACTTCGCCAACTTTGGCTGGAGCCAGACCGCCTCGACCCGAGTAAACACGCCGCCAAAGTCACACGGGAAGTCAGTACCAAGCTGGCAGAGCTGGCGAAGTCCTTGGAGCACAGTGGTTATGATGCTGAACGGGCCGCCAGTTTCCTGAAACGCTGTCTGTTCACCATGTTTGCTGAAGATGTGGAACTGTTACCCAAATCATCCTTCCACGACTTGCTTGTAGACGTTAAGGACCTGAATCCAGATGCGTTCCCTCATGCCCTGAAAGGTCTCTGGGAAACAATGAACGCTGGGGGTTATAGTGAACGCCTGATGCAAACCATTAAACGGTTCAACGGCGGCCTGTTCAAAAACATCGACCCCATTCCGCTAAACGTTCACCAGATTCAATTACTCATTGATGCCTCTAAGGCAGATTGGCGATTCGTGGAGCCGGCAATCTTCGGCACGCTGCTAGAACGAGCCCTAGACCCACGGGAACGCCATAAATTGGGCGCTCATTACACGCCCAGGGCCTACGTTGAACGTTTGGTGATGCCGACTTTGATCGAACCACTCCGGGAACAGTGGGGCGATATTCGAGGGGCAGCGGAAACCTTGCTGCGCCAAGGTAAGACCGCCAAAGCACTCCAGGAAGTCCAGGCCTTTCATTATCAGCTTTGCCAAACCCGTGTGCTGGACCCGGCCTGCGGCAGCGCTAACTTCCTTTATGTGGCCTTAGAGCACATGAAACGACTGGAAGGGGAAGTCCTGAGCTTCCTTTCTGAGCTGACTCAGGGTCAGGGCGTCCTGGAAAGTGAGGGCCTGACCGTTGATCCTCACCAGTTTCTTGGATTGGAAATCAATCCTCGGGCCGCTCAAATTGCTGAGCTCGTGCTTTGGATTGGTTATCTGCAGTGGCATTACCGTCTGAATGATCGCCTAGATTTGCCTGAACCCATCCTGCGGGACTTCAAAAACATCGAATGTCGGGATGCCCTGATTGAGTATGACAGCCGGGAACCTGAGCTGGATGACAACGGTGATCCGGTGACGATCTGGGATAGCATCAGTATGAAGGTCAGCCCGATTACGGGTGAACTGATTCCCGATGAAACCGGGCGAGCCACTGTCTATCGCTACCACAATCCTCGCCAAAGTATGTGGCCAGAAGCGGAGTACATTATAGGTAACCCTCCTTTTATTGGGGCAAAACGCATGCGAGCATTGCTCGGAGACGGTTACGTAGACGCAATTCAAAAAGCGTGGAATGAAGTGCCCCAATCCGCGGATTTCGTTATGAGGTGGTGGCATCGAGCTGCTGAACTTGCACGAGATGGTGAAGTAAAAAGATTTGGCCTTATTACCACGAACTCAATAACGCAGTCTTACATCAGGCGAGCCGTGGAGCCTCACTTAAACGCAAAAAACCCACTATCCATTATTTATGCAACCCCGGATCACCCATGGGTGGAGAGCAACGATGGCGCAGCAGTAAGGATTGCCATGACAGTTGGTCAAGGCGGCAGTCATCCGGGTATTTTGAAAAAGGTACGATCGGAGTTTCGAAAAGGTGGAGCTAAAAACGACGACATGGTTGAATCTTTTTCGGTACAGCGAGGGCGAATTTACTCAAACCTAAAAGTTGGGGCAGATGTATCCTCAGCGGTTTCCCTTGAGGCTAACCAAGGCATATGTTCTGTTGGGATGAAAACAATCGGAGGCGGCTTCCAGGTCACACAAGAAAAAGCCGAAAGGCTCGGACTCAAAGAAAACTCCGTCATAGCAAAATACATTCGTCCTTATATTAGCGGGCGAGATTTCGTATCCACAAGGCGTGGTATACATATAATCGACTTTTTTGGACTTGATCGAGCTGAAGTGCAAGGGGATTTTCCCGATGCATATCAGCACTTACTTACGACCGTAAAACCAGAAAGAGACCAGAATAGGAATAGAATTTTTAAAGAGAAGTGGTGGGTTATTGGCCACCCTAGACAGGAATTCAGAGAATTTACAAAAACATTGTCCCAGTATTTAGTTACTGTAGAAACTATGAAGCATCGCCTTTTCGGTGTGATACCTATAGAGACAGCGCCAGATAGCACGTTGGTTACTTTTGGCTTAAGTGATTTCTATTCGCTAGGGGTGCTGTCTAGCCGCATACACAGCCTATGGGCTTTATCAGCCGGAGGTACACTTGAAAATAGGCCAAGGTATAACAAAACCTGCTGTTTCGAGACATTTCCATTTCCGGCTCTAGACTCCGAGACCGCTTCAAAAATTGGCGTTCTTGCGGAGACAATAGATGACCGTAGAAAGTGCCAACAAGCCGAATACCCCAACCTAACCCTAACCGGCATGTACAACGTCTTAGAAAAACTAAGGGTAGGCGAAGAATTCACTGCCAAAGAAAAGACTGTCCACCAGCAAGGCCTGGTATCCCTTCTCCGGGAACTTCACGACGACCTGGATCGCTCTGTTTTCGAGGCCTATGGCTGGCCAGATTTGGCCGAAAAACTAGTTGGCAAGCCCGGCGCAACGACACCTCTGCCCGACAAATCGGCCGACCAGGCCGAAGCTGAGGAAGAGCTGTTGATACGGTTGGTGGCACTCAACAAACAGCGTGCTCAGGAAGAAGCCCAAGGGGTTGTCCGTTGGCTTCGACCAGATTACCAGGCGCCGGATGCCGTACAACAGGAAGTCGACATCGCACCCAAGGAAACCGCAACAAAACCGGAAGCCACTACGAGCAAAGGCAAGGCGGCCTTCCCGAAAGCCATCCCCGAGCAGCTACGAGTACTGCGACAGGCCCTGGCCGAACGATCCCACACCACGGACAGCCTGGCCGAAATGTTCAAACGGAAGCCCAGGAAATCTGTAGAGGAAGGCCTTAAGTCGCTGGCTGCTTTGGGGATTGCCGAATTCGAAGCGGAAACCCACACCTGGCGTGCGGTATAGATATTTTGGGCAGTAAGGTGAAAGGTGACGACTGGATCTTCAGGTAATTAAATCGTATATATCCGGCGACCCCATCTTGAGCTGATCGCCACGACCCTTAGGATTACCTCTAGCCCGTGCTTGGCTGTTGGTGTCGCAAATAACGAAAGTTCGCTATTTGCGATTTTTGTTGACAAATAGCGAACTTATTAGATAATATAGTTCTAGTGTTGAGAGGGAGATTTAGCCAAGCAACTGAGTGGAAACACTCGCGGAGAATTTATTCTCTACCTTACTGGGCCGCTAGCGTCGTCATGAGATCACCTGTGATGTAACGTGCGAGCTGATACCACGTGTTGGCGACACCACGTGGTAGAAACAGGGGATTTGCTGCCAGACACTCCCGATAGTCCTTTTGTTATGGCGAGCTGATACTCACCCGAGTGTTAGTAACTAAAGGACACCAATATGAAATTATTAAGACTCAACACGGTCTGGCAGACGATTAAGAAGTCAAAGGAGAAGAAATACAGTAAGACTTGGGCGCTGTTGAAACTTGCAATCCGCATTGCGTATTGGATTTGGAGGCTCTTAAGTCATTTTCTTCAGTGATGTTGATATTCTTAATCGGTTCCCCCACTTTTTTAGGAGATTATGATGATCCATCGAGCATTGAAAACGATGCGATTATTTCATAGTTTGACTCAAGCAGAGCTTGCAGGAAAGCTTGAAATGTCAAAATCGTACCTAAGTGAGATTGAGTCGGGAAAAAAAACGATAGGGTTTGAGCTTCTCGAAAAATACTCTGCAATATTTGATATTCCAGTTTCGTCGCTAGTCTTCTTTTCAGAGAATTTGGACAGAAAAGAGTCAGTGCCAGAGCGTTTCCGTTATGTCGTTGCTGATAAGATTCTGAGCGTTATGGAGTGGGTGGCATTGAAAGATGACGCAAAACCGGCGTAAACCCAGAATTCAGACAAAGAATAAAAGTTATCCTCTTCAAGATTCCCCTTTATTTAAGCTAACGACAAAAAGAAAACTAGCCAAAATTATCTTCTCTGAGCTGGCCGAATTAAAACAGCTTTGTAACGATAACAACTATTCTTGCTTCACCGAAATCACTAAAGGTAAGACAAGATTTATCCAGGCGCCCTTGCGGCGTCTGGATATGGTGCATACCAGAATAGCTAGCCTGCTCTGTAGAATAGATGTGCCGAACGAGCTCCATTCTGGAACAAAAGGGCGTTCTATTTTTTCGAATGCAAAGGCGCATCTGGGGGTCGGGCGGCGGACCGTCACCGTTGATATTAAGTCTTTCTTCAAAAGCACATCTAGATCGCAAGTTTTTGATTTTTTCTCGGACACCATGAAATGCGCACCAGACGTAGCGGATCTTCTGTCGCGTTTACTAACGTTTAACGACCACATACCAACGGGCAGCAGAGTTAGCATGCCAATGGCGTACTTCGCGAACCAGAAAATGTTCTGTGACATGCAGGCGGTTGCGGACGCCAGAGGAGCGACCATGACAATTTATGTAGATGATCTGACCTTCTCAGGCACGAAGCTAAACCACCAGTTCGTTGACAAAATATCAAACATTACCGAAAAGTATAAGCATACTCTGCATCCCGATAAAACTAGATTTTATGGCCCTAAAGCAGCCAAGTGCATTACCGGCACGGTTATCGTCGGCAACGAGTTAAGACCCCGAAATTGCCAATACAAGGCTGTCCATGAGGATATGCAGAACTGGCTGTCGATAAATAAGCCAGACGATGCGCTAGCGGCGCGCCTTCTCGGACGAATCAGCTTCATTGGGAATTTCGATGCTCGTTTCAAAGATAAGGCCGTGCGCTTCAGGCGAGCATTGTAAGAGTCGGCTTCTTTGAAACGACATGTAGAGAAAAACCAGCACTACCTGGTTAGTAGGCCTCAAGCCCATCTCAAATCCGCTCCTAAACAGACGTTTAAGCCAACTAATCCACGACAGACTATAGCGTAAGCAGTTTTATCCACTGCGCGTAATCGCGGTTATGGTAAACCAGTGGTCAGGTTCGTCGGTGCGCCCGGCTAAAAACTTCACCACGCTCAGATCGACGCGACTCCACCAAGCGAATCAGTTCTGGATCGTTCAGGCGCTTCAGCATAGCTTCGTGGATATTCGGTGGCGCGCAGTCTCTGCGCTTGGGGCTAGGTGTGACACGCATTTGGTTGTGAGTGCAAGTGTGCTGACACGCTAGCAAACAGGGCTCGCATCTTAAGCATGCTTCAAAGTAGAGTGGCGAACGTTGAGCACCAGGATGGAGCGCAACCTAAATTTAAAGGAGTTTTTGATGTTTGTTATTTCATGGATGAAGCGCCTGGGTTCAGGCTTATTGGCAAGCATGGCGCTGATGACCGTTGGTGCAATCGCTGGGCCAGCAAGCGTTCCGTTGGCTAATGTGTATCAGCAGGGTGCGCCGCTTGCGGATTATTGGGTGAGCGAAAAACTGGATGGAGTGCGGGCTTATTGGGACGGTGAGCGCCTGTGGTCCCGCCGCGGCAATCCGTTTCAGGCGCCTGACTGGTTTGTCAGCGATTTCCCGCCGCAGCCGTTAGACGGAGAGCTGTGGCTGGGGCGCGGCCATTTTGCACAACTTTCCGGCATTGTGCGCACCGTTCGGCCCGTCGATGCGGATTGGCGTTCTGTGCGTTTTATGGTGTTCGATTTGCCGTTGGCCGACCAGACATTCGATCAACGTCTTCCCCGTTTGCGCGAGTTGGTCAGTCAAGCGGGTTCACCCTATCTGGCCTTGGTTGAGCAGCAACGGCCCGGAAACCATCAGCAGCTGATGGCTCGCCGGGATAAAGTGATTGCTGTCGGTGGCGAAGGGCTGATGCTGCGCCGTGGCGCTAGCGTTTATCAGGCTGGTCGCTCGGATGACCTGTTAAAAGTGAAGCGCTTTGACGACGCCGAAGCGATCGTTGTGGGCATTCTGCCGGGCAAGGGCAAATATCAGGGCATGATGGGCGCGCTGCGGGTGCGGCTGGCCGGTAATCGGGAGTTTCGCATTGGCAGCGGTTTCAGCGATGCCGAACGCGCAGAACCACCGCCACTGGGTAGCGTTATTACCTTCAAACATTCTGGCCACACCGCCACCGGCCTGCCACGATTTGCCAGTTTTATGCGAGTGCGAAATGATGAGCCAGAGGCGACAGCTGTGCCATAGGTCGCGGCTGCTAACCGCAATTCTGAAACCGCTTTGCGCTACAGTGCCTGCTTTCACCATAGTTACAGGGAGAAGCTTATGTCGGTTACCGACTCTATCGACTGGCGCACCACGCCGGCCGCCGTGTGGCGCCGGCACCGTTCCGGCCTGCGTGCTATTCGCCGCCTGGATCCGGTTACCTGGGGGTCGCTGACCGGCGTAGACCAACAGCAACAGGCGCTGGCGCTGAACACCGAACGTTTTTTGCAGGGCGAGCCGTCTAATAACGTACTGCTTTGGGGCGCCCGTGGTACTGGCAAGTCGTCTTTGATCAAAGCGCTGCTGAACCACTATCAGGCACAGGGCCTGCGGATGATTGAGGTGGATAAAGACGACCTGGTGCACCTGCCTGAAATTGTTGATGATTTGTGGGACTTGCCCTACCACTTCGTTATATTTTGCGATGACCTGTCATTCGAGGCCGGTGAAACCAGCTACAAGGCGCTGAAAAGCGTTCTGGAAGGGTCGCTGGAACTGCCACCGGAGAATGTGCGTGTGTACGCCACCTCGAATCGCCGCCACCTGATGCCCGAGTACATGGCAGACAACATGAGTAGCCACAGTCGTGGGGGTGAAATTCATCCGGCTGAAGCCATAGAGGAGCAGATTTCCCTGGCGGATCGCTTTGGTGTGCAGCTCTCGTTCTATGCGTTTTCCCAGGCGCTTTACTTGCAGGCGATTGATGCTCTGTTTGTCGAAGTTGGCGATCGTGAGGCCCTGCACCAGCAAGCCATTCGTTTCGCGACCGCTCGCGGTGTCCGCAATGGCCGCACAGCGCAGCAGTTCTTCCGTCAGCACGGCCCGCGCTCGCCGCTAGTTGATTAGTCGGCGATTACTCGGTGGTTAAGGCGTCGTCGAGTTTATATCCGCGCCTGATTCAGCGCCGGGAATCACCAGCCGGAACGCCACGCCGTCAAGGCCGTTTCGGCTCTGATTATCCGCCTCCAGGCAGGTCTGGTGGTAGTTCGCAATCAGCTGCGCAATCAGCAGGCCCTGGCCCAGATGATGTTCAGACGTGTTGAACTGGCCTACCCTATGGGACACAAACGCCGAAAAAATATCCGCTCCGGCGGGTAGTCGGGAGCCCTGATTAAATACGCTGAGTTGCCAGCCCTGGTCAACTCGCCGCAAATCCAGCTCGATACGCTGGCCTCCAGAGGTAAAGTCCCGCGCGTTGTCGACTAACTTATCCAAAAGCTGTACCAACAGCTCCGGCGACCCCAAAACTTGACTGCCTTGCTCCGGGCCCTGGTACACAATAACGTGGTGCGGATCCAACGCCTGGTAGGCGGCCGTCACCTGCGTCAGCACTTCAGCCACATCAAACACCTCTTTGTGTTCGGCTTCCAGGCTCTGCTCCAGCCGTGCGGCTTCACTCATGCTGCGCAAAATACCGCTAAGCCTGGCCACAGCGCTTTGGGCACGGGTCAGATAATTTTGCCGCTCGGCTTCATCGGTGCAGTGAGTCAGGTTATCAAGGGATGAGCGTACCACCGCCAGTGGCGTTTTCAGTTCATGGGACAAGCGCTGTGAGAAGCTTTCCAGGTATTGGTTGTAACCGTGAAGACTGCTGACCAGCCGGTTAAAGCGCTGCTGAAGCTGGCCCAGTTCGTCGTTACCAATGCCTGACTTTGCCTGTAACGGCACCTGGGCATCCATTCGGCCATCGGCATCCACGCACTGGGTGACCCATTTCGCCAAACGGCTGATGCGCCATGACAGCCAGCTGGCATAACCCAGCAAAACCACCACCAAGCCAATAATAATCAGAAAGCTGCGGGCCAGTACGGTGCCCAGAGCGGCGCCTGAAATGTTCAGCAGTTGATCCAGCGATTGCTCCAGCACCAGTGTTCGTCCACCAAACACCGGTGCCTGTGCGCTCAGCCACAGGCTACCGTTACTGTGACGCATCAACGCTGGGGCTGGAAGATTAACCGGGAGCTGGCGCCAGAGCTGTTCATTCACCAGAAGCGAGTCGGGTTGATTGGCTTTCACCAGCGCCTTCAGCAGATTCTGCCCTACCTGTTGTAGCCACGAGGCGTTTTCATCTGCTTGGTTGATGCGTGCAGTACTTGGCTCGATGCCCGTCGTGGTCGCCGGCTTGGTTATGACTGTGCGCTGCTGACGGGCGATCACCCAACCAGACTCTTCCATTACTCGCAGTTGTTGGCCGCTGTCTAGCCAGCTGGCCAGCGTCTGCTCCAGATCCGCGTTGCGGCGAACCAGAGTGGCCGCTGGAATCTGCGCCAATGGCGGACTTTCAGCAGCCACGCCTTCGCCTCCATAAAGGGCAAGCGCTATGCGGCTGCCCACGGCAGGCCGGGGCAGGGCCAGTTCCAGCTGCCAGCCATTGGCTACCGGTTGCCAGAACGCGTTCACGCCGGGGTCTGTTTTGGTCCAGTTAGCACCGCTACGGGCCGGCAACTGCCCGGGCGCCGACGGGCGTAGCAACCAGGCCTGATTACGCGGGTTTACACGGAGCTCATTGGCGCCACTGAACAGTTGCAGCAATAACCGGTGGTGGGCCTGCTGCGGCGCTCCGGGATTGAACAGCTGGGGCGGTTGGCCTGGAATGCGAATCAGCAGATACAGGGCTTTATCGCTGTGGCTGGCCTGCCAGTAAAGCGCGCCAGGCTGAGGAGCAGCCTCAGGCAGCTGCTGCCAGGGTTGAAGAGCGGATAGAGGCGCTTGCGCCGGCGGTGGGAAGGGCTCGGGGGAATCGTAACCAGGCCAATCATCGGCGTAGCCGTCAAGCAGTAAAGTGCTATTTTGAGCCGCGGTATAAACCGCAAACGTATCAGCGGCCAACGGAGGCTGTGCCAGCAGTTCATCACCCGCCAGCAGGGCCAGGCGATTTGCCTGTTGCTGCAACTGTTGCTGGGCCTGCTGGCGCAGAATCGTGTCTAACTCAAGCGCAAACTGAACCCCCGCAAGAGGAATCAGCAACATTAACAGGCTTACCAGCAACAGCTGGCGTTTCAGGCTCAGTGCGGCCACGCGCACGGCTCTTGGCTTGGGCCGAAAATGGCACGCTCAGGCATTGTGGTCGTGCCAGCGGTAACCCATGCCGTAAACCGTTTGAACGCTGTTGAAGTCGCGGTCCAGAGCGTTGAATTTGCCACGAATACGTTTGATATGCGACGTCACCGTATTGTCATCGAGTACCGTGCTCGCCGCGTCCATCAGCTGAACACGGCTGCGCACATGGCCCGGGTGGCGGGTCAGTGCGTGCAGCATCCAGAACTCGGTGACCGTCAGCTCAACGGCCTGGTTGTTCCAGCTGGCGCTCATGCGGTCCAGATTCAGTGTCAGTTTGCCTCTTGCCAGCAATTCGTCGGGCTGTTGGTAGGCCTGATTCCAGGCGTCTGCGCGGCGCAGCAGTGCATTAATGCGGGCCAGCAGGTGTTCCATGCTCATGTCCTTGGTGACGTAGTCATCTGCGCCCAGGCGCAGGCCATGTACCGAGTCGATGTCGCTGTCGCGGGCGGTCAGAAAAATAATCGGCAGAGTGGCTGACTGCCGGCGTAGGTCCTGGCACAAAGTAAACCCGCCCTCGGCTTCGCTCCCCAGGCCCACATCAATAATCGCCAGGTCTGGCAGCTGCCGCTGTAACGCCTGCCAGGCAGCTGGCCGGTCACCGTAGGTAGACACAGAAAAGCCCCGGCGTTCGAACGCGGCGCGGTAATTGTCGCGGATGGCGGGTTCGTCTTCGATCAGTGCCAGATGCTTGTTCATGGCGGCCCGGTGAGTGGAGGCGGGGTTAATAGGCGAGCAGTGCTGTAAACCTAAGATAGTGATGACGCTCGCGCTGCACAAGGGCAAAAGGGTTGTGCTGCGGGGCTTGCCACAATTGATCACAGTTGCCCGCTGCCGCTGCCATATTAGAGTCATACAGTGCTGTTGCAATGATTGCGGGTGCCTGCCGGGTGTCCGCAGCAATAACGCAACTTACTAACGTAAAATGGCGGTGCTGATTATGATAATGACAGGTCTATTTTTTGCGCAGGTAATATCGTTCAGCCGTGCGTTGGTGCGCCGCGCCATAGGCGGGTTGTGGCGTAGCCGTGATGCCGCCGGTCTTTGGCTGGTTATGTTGCTGATTCTGTTTGTGCATCCGCTGTTTGGCGAAACCGGCAACGCTCTGGATTCTGCGGTATGGGTGTTTGAGCAAATTGGGACTGTCTCCGGGCCGTAAACCTGACGTACACTTGTGCGCCAAAATATCGGACACAAAGTTGCTATTTTATGGCCCTACTGAGAAAAATACTGGCGTGGACGGGTGTATTACCGGCCATTGAAACCACTGGCATGACCAACAAAGACATACCCGAACTGATTGCGCGCTGCCACAGTGCTATGGCCAAGGCAATTGCCGAGCTGGGTGAAAGTAAGGCACAGTGAGTTAGCTTCCGTCACTTGTCGGCGACGCAGGCATGGCCTGCGCGGGCAGTTCATTGATCCAGGACTGAATATGATTGTACCTATAACCGGTGTTTTCGCGGCTGTTATCGGAATTTTGCTGCTGGTTTTGTCTGCCGTGGTGGTTAAGTACCGGCTCAAATACGGCAAGGGTATGGGTATTGCGGAAGATCTCGATTTTGAGGCCGCCGTGCGTGCCCACGGTAATCTGGTGGAATACGCACCGCTGACCCTGCTGATGCTGGGTATTGCCGAGTTGAACGGCGTTTCCAACGGGTTTATTTACTGGGTTGGTATGGCTTTTGTGGTGGGTCGTATATTGCACGCTTGGGGCATGTTTCAGGGCCAGGGCGGGCCCCACAAGGCCCGCACGGTGGGTATTTTGCTAACCTGGGCTGCGATTCTGGTGATCGCCGTGTTATTGCTGCTGAATGTGTTTCAGGCATACGGCTAGGCCGAAGAGCTCAAGGGGTTCTGGCCAATTTAGCCGGACAGCGCGCTGGATACGCTGTGTTGCACGTACTCCAGTTCCACCCGGCGGTTGGCCGCATGCGCGACAGAAAATGACCATAGTCGTCGGTACCAAAGACGTCGGAATGCCCGTGTACGCGCACATGTAGATGAACGTTGCGGCGTAAGTAGTGGCCGTGACGGGTAAGCATGTCCATGTCGGCGGCGCTAAGCTGATGCTTGTTGTAGCCGTAATGGAACTTCAGCTGACGGGGTTTGTGTGACTCGGCGCATGAATCTGGCTGAAAACCCTCGGCCAGGGTTGCGCGGGCCAGTAATTCCGGGCTGTCCAAAACAAGAACGGTCATGTGGGGTTTCCTTGCATTCGGGGGCCGGCTGATAATGTTTTTACGCCGAACGATGATGTTCATAGCCGGATTTCGAGGCCGTACTATATCAAGGCCGAACGATTGGCGCGCAGAACAATAACAGCACTAGGCGGTTGGTCGATAGCGCCATTAAACCGCGCAACCAAGGCTACGCTATGACAAAACACGGCTTACAGGTGGCCAATTGTGATCAAATGTGATGCCCCATGCTGATTATTCCCGCTGAAAACGCTGTTAACTGGAAACGCCCGCCCTGGATTACCTTGGGGTTGATGCTGGCCTGCGTGCTGGTATTCACGTTTTATCAGGGTGCCGACCAGCGCAAGCTTCAGGTGGCTGTTAACCACTATTTGAAAAATGATCTGCAGGCTCTGGAGGCGCCGGTTTACGAAGATTACCTGCTGCGCCAGATACGCCAGCAGGGCGATAGCGAATCGGTTTACCAGCTGCAGCAGATGCGTAATCTACAGGCCAATCAGAAAGACGGTTGGCTGGCGGTTATCCTGCTGATGGACCGCGACTTTTATCAGTATTTGCTCGATAACCGTGATCTGGTGTGGGCCAGCGCAGAGCGAGAGCGCTGGCAACAGCAGCGGGGCTTTATTGAGGACAACTTTATTGGCCGGCTTAGTTCCCATCGTTTTGGGCTGATACCCGCGCAGTTGTCGCTGCACAGCTTTATCAGCTATCAGTTTTTGCACGGCGGCTGGGGCCACTTGCTGGGCAATCTGGTGTTTCTGTTTTTGCTGGGATTTACCGTGGAGAAAGCCTTGGGCGCTGCGCGCTTTCTGTTGGCCTATCTGCTGTGTGGGGCGCTTTCTGGCCTGATGTTCACTGGATTTTCTGCGGGCAGCCTGGTGCCGCTGATGGGCGCGTCTGGCGCCATTTCCGGGCTGATGGGCATGTACGTGGCGATTTACGGTCTGCAAAAAATCCGTTTTTTCATTTTTTTGGGCGTCTACTTCAACTATTTTCGAGCGCCGGCTATCGCCATTCTGCCGGTGTGGCTGGGTAAAGAGATTTACGATTACTGGTACGCCGGCGCTACCGGTGTCGCCTACATGGCCCACGCTGGCGGCCTGCTGGCAGGTGCGGTTCTAGTGGGAGCGTTGGGTAAAAGCTGGTTTCAGGTGAAAGACACGTTTTTCGAGCCTGAACCCGAAGCGGAAGATGCCGCTTTTACCGAGGCTTATGGGCAGGCTATGGCGGCGATATCTACCCTGGATTTTGAGCTGGCCAGTACGCGCTTTGAGGCTTTGCGAGAAGCTTATCCCCAGCGCGCGTTGGTACTGCAACATCAGCAACAACTGGCACAACTGCGCCCGGACCTGCCCGAGTATCGCCACTTTAGCCGCGAGCGGATGGATGATGCGCTCAGCAGGCAGCAATTTGATCAAGTTATTGCGGTATGGCGGGAATATTTGGCTAAAGGCGAGGCGTACCAGCCGTTGGCTGCGGAAGACCACAACCGTGTGCTGTTTGCCAGCCTGAAACAGCATGATTTGAGCACCGCAGAAAAAGCCTTTGAGTGCCTGCGAGGCGCGGGCAGCGAGCTGATGGTCAGCGAGGCCTGTCGCCTGCTGGTGGCGGAATTTGAAAAACGCCAGATGGCGCCCAAGGCCCAGCACTACCGGCAGTGGTTATAGCGCTACGCTGGTGGCATCAGACGCTCAACAGGCTTATGAATTAGCCAGGCAGAACACTAGTCCGCTATGTTAAAGCTGGCTTTGGGGCCGCGTAATGGCTGGCGTTCCTGCGCTTGCTCCAAGAAGCAGTTTCAATGCCAAACGATAGTGACCGCTGCGATAAAGCGCGCCGGCCATCGTTACCGAAAGCTCGGCGTCTTGCAAACGGAATTGTGGGTCTGCCTGCTGCAGTTGCACCAGCAAGTCTGCCAGGGCCTTGCCATCATTGCGGGCTGCCACTGCGAATGTCATTGCGCGCCGCCAGCAGCCTGTAAAGTTGGCCAATGCGCAGCGAGTTGTCTGGTTCGCGCTTGAGCTGCTCTAGCAGCAGAGTCTGCGCGCGATCGTAGTTGCCATCTTTCAGGTTCATGTCCAGGTCGGCATCAAAGCGCTGGCTGCGATCGCGGTGGTGATGGTCTTCGGGTTCGACAGCGTCCTGGTAATCCGCAGCAAAGCCCAGCTCCTCCTGATACTGAAACAGCAGATAACCCAGCATGTGAAATAGCATTAGAGTGAAGGTGCTGTTAAGAAAACCCGCCAGCGGTCGCGATACCCATTCTGAAAAGTGCGTCAGGGCAAAATCCTGGGCCGCGCCAGACGCCAGCACCAGAAGAATCAGGTAACCGTAAAGCAGGAAGTAGGGGCTGCCGATGCGGGCGATCAAAGTGGCCAGGTTCAGGGGATTTACCGCCGCGCCCACGCTGCGCTCCATGGCCAGCACCATAATGCTGGCGGGCAGGGCTAACACCACAAACGCCAGCGTCAGCAGTAATAGCAAGGGCCCGCCCAACAGGCCCGCGGCCGTTACCAGTCCGCCCATCAGTGCAAACACCAGAATCTGCAGAATCACAATGTTGAAGCCGCTGCCGCTAAAGGCCTCGGCCAGCGGTGGTGGCTTCAGGTGGCCTTCGGCGGTGCGATTGATAACGGCGTAGGTGTATTTCATCAGCGCCAGCGCCAGTAACAGCCACACCAGCATGCCCAGTAGGTTGCGAGGTGCCAGAGCCGGAACCAGTGTGCAGATGGCGATAACCAGCAGCGGATCGGCGTGGAATGGATAGCGAAAAAACGCGCCTAGCCGGTGCCAGAACGGCACCACCTCGGTGGCGGCGCCCAAATAGCGCATTGCTTTGTTGCACTGGGGGCATATCCCGCGGCGTTGTTTGGCGTTAGCGTCTGGCATGCAGCGGGCGCAAAAATGCAGCTGGCATTCACCGCAATGCCATTTGGCCGGGTCGCCGGGGTGATAGTGGCAATCGTGTTTCAAAATGTGTTTGTGTCCTGCCTGGCTTGAGTGCAGTGTTTATAATCGCAAAAGTGCTACCTGAAGAATACGCCGGTATCGGCGTTAACGCTTCACTATTCAGCCGCTGAATAGTGAAGATCTATGTTATAGAGTTGCAGTCTACCGAAACGGTGCGATAGTAATAGGAGCTAAATTCACCTTAGGAGGTACGCTATGTCTAGTGAACTTCACAGTCAGGATAGCCTGAACACCCTTAGCAGCCTGAAGGCTGGAAACACTACCTATCATTATTACAGCTTGCCGAAAGCGGCGGCTGAGCTGGGTGACCTTGACCGCCTGCCGTTTTCGCTGAAAGTGCTATTAGAAAACCTGTTGCGCAATGAAGACGGCACCACGGTAGACCGCAGCCATATTGATGCCATGGTGCAGTGGCTTAAAGACCGCAATTCCGACACTGAAATCCAGTTTCGCCCGGCGCGGGTGCTGATGCAGGACTTTACGGGCGTGCCCGGTGTGGTAGACCTTGCGGCTATGCGCCAGGCCGTTCAAAAAGCCGGCAAAGACCCGGCAATGATCAACCCGCTGACGCCGGTGGACCTGGTGATAGACCACTCCGTTATGGTTGATCGCTTTGGCGACGCTTCGGCGTTCAAAGACAACGTTGCCATGGAAATGGAGCGCAACCAGGAGCGCTACGAGTTCTTGCGCTGGGGCCAGCAGGCCTTTGATAATTTCCGCGTGGTGCCACCCGGAACCGGTATTTGCCACCAGGTGAACCTGGAATACCTGGGCAAAACCGTATGGCACAAACAGCTGGGCGACAAAACCCTGGCTTACCCGGACACCCTGGTGGGTACCGATTCCCACACCACTATGATCAACGGCCTGGGCATACTGGGTTGGGGCGTGGGCGGCATTGAAGCCGAAGCCGCCATGCTGGGCCAGCCGGTATCTATGTTAATTCCCGAAGTGGTTGGCTTTAAAATCAGCGGCAAATTGCGCGAAGGCATTACCGCCACCGATCTGGTGCTGACCGTTACCGAAATGCTGCGTAGCCATGGAGTCGTGGGTAAATTTGTTGAGTTTTACGGCGACGGACTGAAAGATATGCCGGTGGCCGACCGCGCTACCATTGCCAACATGGCGCCTGAATACGGTGCCACCTGCGGCTTCTTCCCGGTAGACGAACAGACTCTGAAGTATCTGCGCCTGACCGGCCGTGAGGAGCAGCAGGTCGAGCTGGTAGAAGCCTACGCCAAGGCACAGGGCCTGTGGCGTGAACCCGGCCACGAGCCGGCGTATACCGCTACCCTCGAATTGGATATGGATGAGGTCGAAGCCAGCATGGCCGGCCCCAAGCGCCCGCAAGACAGGGTGGCGCTGAAGAACATGAAAGCCGCGTTTGAACTGGTGATGGAAACCGGCGAAGGTGCACCCAAAACGAATGACAAACGCGACAACGCACTTGAGTCTGAGGGTGGGCAAACCGCCGTCGGTGTCGACAACAGTTATCATCATCACTCCAGTCAGATGCTGACGATGAATGGCCAGGAAACCCGACTGGACCCGGGCGCGGTTGTGATTGCGGCGATTACCTCGTGCACCAACACGTCCAACCCCAGCGTTATGATGGCCGCTGGCCTTGTAGCACAAAAAGCGGTCGCCAAAGGCTTGAAAACCAAGCCGTGGGTGAAGACGTCGTTGGCGCCAGGCTCGAAAGTGGTCACCGAGTATCTGCGCGCAGGCGGTTTCCAGGGCGACCTGGACAAGCTCGGTTTTGATCTGGTGGGCTACGGTTGCACCACGTGTATCGGCAACTCCGGCCCGCTGCCCGATGCGGTGGAAAAAGCCATTGCCGATGGTGACATTACCGTGGCGTCGGTGCTGTCTGGCAATCGCAACTTTGAAGGCCGGGTGCACCCGCTGGTGAAAACCAATTGGTTGGCGTCGCCGCCCTTAGTAGTGGCTTACGCGCTGGCGGGTAACGTACGGGTGAATCTGTTGGAAGATTCGCTGGGTGACGACACAGACGGCAACCCGGTGTACCTGAAAGACCTATGGCCCAGCCAGCAGGAAGTGGCAGAGGCGGTGGAAAAAGTCAAAACGGACATGTTTCGCACCGAATACGCCGCCGTGTTCGACGGCGATGCTACCTGGCAGGCCATAGAAGTGCCAAAAACCAAGGTGTACAAGTGGTCAGACGATTCGACCTACATCCAGCACCCGCCGTTCTTCGAAAACATGGGCCCGGAGCCCGAGCCGGTGGACGACATTCGCGAAGCGCGTATTCTTGCGCTGCTGGGGGATTCGGTCACCACCGATCACATATCCCCCGCCGGCTCGTTCAGGGCCGATAGCCCCGCCGGTAAATACCTGCAGGAGCACGGTGTAGAACCAAAAAACTTCAACTCTTACGGTTCACGTCGCGGCAACCACCAGGTGATGATGCGTGGCACCTTTGCCAACGTACGTATTCGCAATGAAATGTTGGATGGCGTAGAAGGCGGGTTTACTCGTTACGTGCCTGATGGCAAACAGATGCCGATCTACGACGCCGCAATGAAGTACCAGCAGCAGGGTACGCCGCTGGTGGTGATTGCCGGTAAGGAATACGGTACCGGCTCCAGCCGTGATTGGGCCGCCAAAGGTACTCGCCTGCTGGGCGTGCGTGCGGTAGTCGCCGAATCTTACGAGCGTATTCACCGTTCCAACCTGATCGGCATGGGCGTAATGCCACTGCAATTCCAAAGTGGCACCGACCGCAAAACCCTGAAACTGACCGGCGACGAAACCATCGCCATTGATGGCTTGTCTGGCGACATCACGACCGGGCAAATTCTGAGCATGACGGTCACTTATGGGGATGGCACAACCGCAAGTTGTGATTTACTATCGCGCATAGACACAGCGAACGAAGCGGTGTACTTTCGCCACGGCGGGATTCTGCACTACGTGGTTCGGGAAATGCTGCGTAATGCCTGACGTGTGTCGCTAAAAGCCGTGATGATCGAAAGGCCAGCTACCTGAAGGGTGCTGGCCTTTTGTCTCTATGGCGGTGCGATCATTAAAGCCTGTAATGGACTGGCACACCGGGTGACAGTGGCTGCTATTCGGGCAATCGGTTAAAATTTGCCACGCATTTTTGACAACCATCCATCAAGGCCGTTATGTCTTCTTCTTCTGAATCTGCGAATGAAATCAAAGCCCGACTGAATCTTGAAACCTCCCGTATTCACTGGCATGACCTACAAACGTATTATGCCCGCGGGCACGTTGTGCGCGTGGCCGCCGACGGCGAGTTGCACTGATGCTGACTGGAGTGCTGCTGATACTGGCGCCGCTGTTTCTTGGCTTTGCCATTTCTATTTCCAACCGTCGCGCGATGACTTCTATCCACTACCTGGTAGAAACCCTGGTGTATCTGATTCTGGGTATGCTTGGTTTGGGGCTAGGGCAAATGGACGGATTGGGTAGTCAACTTAGCACCATGGCAAGCCAGGTGTTGGCTCTGGTGGCGCTGTTGCTGCTGTGCAACATGGGTGGTTTGTGGCTGTTTCACCGTTGGCGCCCACTGGCAGTGAGCAGCGCGGAAGAGTCGGCTAACCCGGGCTATCGGCGGCTATTCATGGCGGCGATAAAACCATTGAGCGCAGCTCTTGTTGGCTTGTTATTGGGCTATTACCTGTTGCCGGCTATACCGTTTATAGATCAGATCGCTACCGGCCTGCTAATGCTGCTGCTGTTCTTGATTGGTTTGCAGCTTCGTAACGCTGGTTTGTCTTTGCGCAAGCTGCTGATGAACATGCAGGGCCTAGGTATAGCGCTGGTTGTAATGGTCAGTTCAATGCTGGCGGGTGTGTTACTAATACCAGTGCTAGGTTTGCCTTGGCATCAGACATTGGCACTGACTTCCGGTTTTGGTTTTTACTCGCTGTCTGGAATTGTCATTGGTGATGCCTTGGGGCCCGCCTGGGGCGGGGTGGCGTTTATGAACGACATGCTGCGCGAAATTATCGCTCTGGCCATTATTCCGCTGGTGATCGCCCGCCGCCCGGCAATGGCCATTGGTTATGGCGGAGCCACCTCTATGGATTTTACCCTGCCGGTGATTCGCAGCAGCGGTGGTTTGGCCTGCGTGCCCGTGGCTATCGCCTCCGGTTTTTTGCTGTCGTTTTTTGCCCCGGTGTTCATGGGGCTGTTTTTGTCATTAGGCTAGGCAAGCCTGACCCGCTTGCGGCCTTAGCCCGCCGGAAAAAACGTGCGCAAGCTGTTGTGGTAGGTCTGCTCGATCACCTGCTGCAACGGCAGCTCTTTTACTTCGGCAATTTTTTCGGCCACAAAGGGCAGGTAACAAGGCGCGTTCTCACGCCCGCGATAGGGTACCGGGGTCAAAAACGGCGCGTCGGTTTCCAGCAGAATTTGTTCGATGGGCGACATGCGTACAATGTCCCGCACGCTTTCGGCTTTGTTGAAGGTCGTTATGCCGTTAAAGCCCAGGCACCAGCCCTGGCCCAGGGCATAGCGCGCGAGCCCGGGGCCGGAGGTAAAGCTGTGAATCACGCCGCGCCGGTTCAGGCTGGTTTCGAACTCGCGCAGAATCTCAACCATGTCGTCGTCGGCGTCGCGGCTGTGAATCACTACCGGCTTGTTGCAGTCGCAGGCAATTTGTAGCTGGCGGCGAAACACGGTGCGCTGCACCTCGCGGTCAGCGTGATCGTAGTAATAATCCAGCCCGATTTCGCCGACCGCGACGATTTTTGTATCGCCGGCGTGGGTGCGAATTTCAGCTTCCACTTCATCGTTAAAGGTTTCGGCTTCGTGGGGATGAACCCCCTGGGTGCCATAAATCCAGGGGGCCATCTGGCTCAGTTGCCGCACACGCTCAAGATTATCCGGAGCGACCGCAATAGTGATGATGCGCTCAATGTTCAGCTGCTCACTTTGCAGTAGGATATCCTCAAGTGGGCGCTCTTTGAGGTAGTCCAGATGGCAGTGGGTTTCTATGATAGGGTGATCAAATCGTGGAATTTCACGACGCTTCTTACTCATGGGGCACTCGCAATACGTTGTCGGCAAGGAATGTCGCCATATTAACAGTTTTACGCTTTGTTCACCCAGCCAAAGGAGAGTTCTATGCACGTTGTGGTGATTGGTGGTGGTGTGGTTGGTGTAACCACAGCTTGGGAACTCTGTCGCCGCGGCCATCAAGTGACCGTTCTGGAGCGTCACAGCCTGGCAGGTAATGAAACCAGTAAGGCGAATGCCGCGCAGCGTTCTTACGGTGTTGTGTATCCTTGGGCCGACCCGGCTATGGTGCTTAAAGCACTGCCTTGGTTGGTAAAACAGGACGGGCCACTAAAAATGGGGATGCCGCCGTCGCTGGCAACCATTCGTTTCATGTTTTCGACGTTACGCTACGCCTGGTCGCCGGGGCTCTTCGGTTTTAACCGGCGCGCCATGTTGCGCCTGGCCAAGCACAGCCGAGAGCGTTTCCTGGTTCTGGAAAACGAGCTTGAGCTGGACTTTGACGGTGCCCATAAAGGCCTGTTGCATTTAGCCAGTACGCCGGAGGCGTTGGACGGCTATCGCAGGACTCAACGCTTGCTGAGTAGTATGGACATTCCCGCACGTATTTTGAACGCCGCCGAGGTAGAACAGTTAGAGCCTGGCCTGAGCGGCAACGGGCCACTTTACGGCGCGCTCAGCTATGACACCGACGGCACCGGCGACTGCCACCTGTTCAGCCGTGAATTGGCGCGGGCTTGTGAAGAAAAAGGCGTGGTGTTTCGCTATGAGGTAGACGTAGAACAACTGCTGGCAGACGACCGGCGTGTCAACAGCATTATGTTGCGTACCAAAGAAGGGCAGCGGGAAAACCTGAACGCCGATGCGGTTGTCGTCAGCGCCGGCTGCTGGTCTGACAAGCTGACCCGGCCCCTGGGCCAGCGACTGCCGATTTATCCGATGAAAGGCTACAGCCTGACGGCAACCATTACCGATGCACAAAAAGCGCCAAACTCCACCATACACGATGACCAATACAAGGTAGTTATGACCCGCTTGGGCGACCGCTTGCGGGCAACGGGGTTTGTGGAATTGAACGATTTTGACCGGAGTATTCCGCAGGCACGTCTTGACACCATTAAAAAGGCGGTTCGCAGTCGCTTTCCGGGTTGCACCGACATCGATAGTGCAGAAAGCTGGACCGGGTTCCGCCCGATGACGCCAGACGGCCCTGCAATCATTGGCCGTGGCAACCGGGAGAATCTGTATTTGAATACCGGCCACGGTGTATTTGGTTGGACGCTTGCCGCTGGAAGCGCGGATGTGATCGCCAGTGTGATCGATAACCAGGAGCCGGCGGTGTGCCTGGATGCATTCCGCCCGGAGCGTTTCAGCGAGTAGGGCGCTTGGGCTTTCTCGGCCGCTAACGAATAAACAGAAACAAAAAAAGGCACCCGAAGGCAAGCCACTCGCCTTATGTGTGGCTGAGGGTTTGCGCCAAGTGGTGCTAGGGGCTGTTGACGTTTTCGCATAAGGCATTGAATAAAGTAGGGGAACTTATTGATGACAGCACGGCGGCAAGCGAATTAATGGAACCATTGCCGCCGGCTAAAGCCGTGGTAGCGGACAAAGGATATGACAGTGAAAAGATTCGCGAACAGATTAAAAACAAAGGTGCCAACGCCGTGATGCCAAGAAGGTCAAATTCGGTCATAGGTAATGCGGATATGGATGGGTCGTTATATCGCCACCGTCATTTGGTGGAAAATGCGTTTGCACGCTTGACACATTGTAACT
>NZ_KB889905.1 GCF_000372805.1 Marinobacter gelidimuriae
CTGTTATTGATGACGACATTAAACACATACGCACCAGATTCGAGAAACTTACGTGGGTCTTGGATGAGCGCATGAGGCGTCTATTTGCTGCTGCAGAAGCCTCGGCGCTAGGTCATGGCGGGGTCACAAAAGTTGCGCAGGCCACTGGGGTATCTCGACGCGCGATACATGCTGGACTGGAAGAATTGGCGGCCGAAAAATTACCGAATGAAAGTCATGGTAATCGAATTCGGAAAGTGGGGGCGGGCAGAAAATCTGTCATCGAGACCGAGTCTGGAGTGATGGCTGCGTTAGAAAAACTGGTTGAACCGACGACGCGAGGTGATCCAGAATCACCGCTACGCTGGACCTGCAAGAGCTTGCGTAAACTGGCCGGGGAGTTGAGCATACAAGGCCATTCTGTGAGTCATCCGAAAGTGGGGGATTTGCTGCGGGAGCTGGGTTAGAGCGGCGTGGGTCTGGCCGGCATGGGCAAGCGCCGCCCGGCGCAACTGTCCGGCGGTCAGCGTCAGCGGGTGGCCTTGCTGCGAGCACTGCTGCGCGGCCAACCCCTGTTACTATTGGACGAACCCCTGACCGGGCTTGATCCAGACGCCCGTCATATTTTGCACGGCCTGTTGCTGGAACAAAAACGCGACGGTGTGGCGATGATACTGGCCAGCCACGATGCGGAAGGCGGATAAGGTGTGGAGTCTTTAAGCTGCTATCTATTCGTTATTATCCTAGGAGTTTGGCAACAACGTGACCCGTGCTGACATGTCGGATTACTCACAACCTGGCCAGAGCGCCGCTGGCAAACTGCTGATTGACGGCGACCAAATAAGCGCCTGCGGCGACTGGACCCTGCCCTACTACCACGCCCTCTATTCATCCGTTACCGCAGCTGGCCAAGACTCCGACCGCTATCAAACCCTGAACCTGCAAACGTTGGGGCGCATAGACACCGCCGGTGCGGCACTGCTGGCCGAACTTGTTGGGCCCCATAATCTGGAGCAGTGGCTAGCGGATAACCCGCAAGCGGTTAGTCGTGAAACCGCCGCGCTTTTGAGTGCAGTCGCAACCGCCATGGCCGATCAACAGCCACTGCCAGCCCCACCCGGCTTTACGCTGTCTGGTTTGGTGCGCGATGTCGGCGCTTGGGTAAATGAGTTGTACCAGCTCGTTGTTACCCTTATTGGCTTTATTGGCTTTATTGGCCAGATTATTGCGGCCCTGGCGTGGACAACACTGCACCCACGGCGCTGGCGCATGACGGCTTTTGTGGCTGCGGTTCAAGACACCGGGCTGAATGCGGTACCCATTGTAGCCCTGCTCACCTTTCTGGTGGGTGCTGTTGTCGCTTTCCTCGGGGCCACCGTACTGGCAGATTTTGGCGCCACCATTTACACCGTTAACTTGGTGGCTTTTTCATTCCTGCGGGAGTTTGGCGTTTTATTGGCGGCTATCCTGTTGGCTGGCCGCACAGCCAGTTCTTTCACCGCCCAGATCGGCGCCATGAAAGTGAATGAGGAGTTGGACGCGCTGCGCACGCTAGGCCTCAGCCCCATCGAACTGCTGGTGTTGCCGCGGGTACTTGCAATGATGGTGAGCCTGCCGTTGCTGACATTTGTAGGGATGATATCCGGCATGGTGGGTGGCGCCCTGGTGTGTTCGATGACGCTGGACATCACTCCGACACAATTCATATCGATTGTGTCGCAGGACGTCGCGTTGAAGCACTTTTTGGTGGGTTTGTCCAAGGCACCCATATTCGCTTTTCTAATGGCAGCCGTGGCTTGCCTTGAGGGTTTCAAAGTCAGCGGCAGCGCCCAGTCGGTAGGCGTTCACACCACATCCAGCGTAGTACAGTCGATTTTTATGGTTATTCTGTTCGACTCCATCGCAGCGCTGTTTTTTATGGAGATGGGCTGGTAAATGACACAAACAACGGATGGAGAAAACAGATCCCAAACTTCGATTATCCAGGTGCGAAACCTGGAAAACCGCTTTGGCAGTCACGTTGTTCACCAACAGCTTGATTTGGACCTGTTTCGCGGTGAAATTCTGGGAGTGGTCGGCGGGTCTGGTACCGGCAAGTCGGTTTTACTGCGCAGCATCGTTGGTTTAGTCAAGCCGTCAGGCGGCGACATTCGAGTATTTGGCAAGGATTTGCTCGCACTGTCTTCTCGCCAACGCTCGCTTACTGAACAGCGCTTTGGCGTACTGTTTCAAAAAGGCGCGCTGTTTACCTCGCTCAATCTTCAGGAAAACATTGCCCTGCCGCTGATCGAACATCGCAAACTGCCGCGATCCGAAGCCGAGCATCTTGCACGCATGAAACTGGCACTGACCGGTTTATCGGTAAAAGCGGCTACCCAGTATCCGTCGGAGTTATCCGGCGGCATGATCAAGCGCGCGGCGCTGGCAAGAGCCCTGGCTCTGGATCCGGAAATCCTGTTTCTGGACGAGCCAACCGCCGGGCTAGACCCAATCGGCGCAGGCGCCTTCGACCAACTGATTGTTACCCTGCGTGATGCACTGGGTTTAACCGTGTTTCTGGTGACCCATGACCTGGATACGCTCTACAACAGTTGTGACCGGGTGGCGGTACTGTCGCAGAAAAAAGTTCTGGTGGCCGACCGTTTGCAGAAAGTTGTCGAAAATCCCGACCCGTGGATTCAGGAGTATTTCCTTGGGCCACGGGGCCGGGCCGCCAGCTACGCGGTTCAAACCAACCCAACATCGCAATCATCCTCTTCCCAGCAGGAGTTATCATAATGGAACCCCGGGCCCATCACTTCCTGATTGGAATGTTTACGATTATTACGGCGGCCGCCGCTCTGGTGTTCGCGTTGTGGCTTGGCAAAACCAGTAACGAGCGGGAGTGGGCCTGGTATGAAGTGGCGTTTGATTACACAGTCGGTGGCCTTTCTGAAGGCAATCCGGTTCTGTACAACGGCGTTAACGTGGGCGACGTGGTGTCTTTGCGTTTGGTGCGGGAAAATCCTGGGGAAGTGCGAGTGCTGGTGCGCGTCGATGAGACCATTCCGATGCATGAAGACACCCGGGCCAGCTTGGCACTGGCGAACATCACCGGCAGTATGAGCATCGAGTTCAGCGGCGGCAGCCAGAACAGCCCGTTGTTAATCGGTAGCCGTGAGAACCCCCCGATTATTGACGCCCAGCGCTCCGCGCTCAGCGGCCTGCTGGACAACAGTCAGATGCTAATGAACAAAGCCGACCAACTGCTTCGTAACGCCAATCAGTTATTTTCTACTGACAATATCGAGCAGGTGTCTGCCATTCTGAGCAATACCCGTGAGGCCAGTGAAACGCTGGTGCGCAAGAGCGCCGCTCTGGACGAGCTGTTTACAAATCTGAATCAGGCCAGCGCGAATGCCAGCCATGCCGCCGCCCAAATAGCCGAAGTGTCCGGCACCGCCGATGCGCTGTTGCGTAACGAGGGTCGCTCGGCGCTGCGCTCGATGGACCACGCCCTGGGTAATTTTGACGCCGTTATGCAGAGGCTGAACACCCTCACCTCCGACAACGCCGGCGCACTGGATGCAGGGCTGCAGGGCTGCAGGGCATGGGCGAGCTGGCACCGGCCCTGCGGGAATTGCGTAACACACTTAATAACCTGAACCGCTTTATCCGCCGGCTGGATGAAAACCCGGCAGGGACACTCTGGGGCGTAGACACTATCAAGGAATTGCCACAATGATTCGCTACTCGAAGAGTTTTGTACCGGCCACCCTGTGCGCACTGGTGATGACCGGTTGCACCATTTTTCCGGTTCCCGAGACGCCACGGGTAATGGATTTCGCGCCCGCGCCTTTAACCCTGGGCCGCGCTGGCGACCAGCAGCCTTATAGTCTACGTGTGGACACACCGGTGGCATCCGAGCCCATCAACAGCACCCGCATTCTGGCAAAACCAGAGGCTACAGAATTTCGCATATACGGTGGCGCACGTTGGCGCGACACAGCGCCCGTCATCATGCGCGATGCAATGACCGCGGCATTACGCAAAAGCCAGGTGTTTGAGCGGGTCATTACCGACGTCAGCCCGGCTGAGGCCGATCTGACCCTGGTGACCGAATTGCTGGCGTTTCAAAGCCAACCCGGCGCTAATCAAAGCGATGTGGTCATCCGCCTATACAGCGAAATTATGGAAAATCGCAGTCGCAGAACGGCGTGCTCGCAGGTCTTCGATATTAAAACCAGCGCCGCCAGTAATCGTTTGGACGATGTCATTATTGCATTTGATAGCGCCGGCCAACGCCTGGTGAGTGAGCTTGCGCTCTGGGCGAGCGCCTGTGAAGGGCTATCGGCCGACCCAAAAGCGGAAAACGAGTGGCCTTGAACGCTTACTTGCGCGGAAACAGGTCCGGCCAGGCCGCCTTCAAATATAACCCCATAGACCACAAGGTCAGCCCGGCAGCGACATACAGCAAACCGATTGCGATGTCAGCCTGAACCACACCGGGTGGGAAGGCCAGCAGCCCGATAATGGCCGCCATTTGGGCAACGGTCTTAATTTTACCAATATAAGACACCGCTACGCTGGCGCGGCTGCCAATTTCTGCCATCCATTCACGCAGTGCAGAAATTACAATCTCGCGGCCAATAATAATGATTGCAGGTAACGTCAGAATTAACGCCGCATGCTCCTCAATCAGCACCGCCAGAGCCACAGCCACCATAAGCTTGTCAGCGACCGGATCCAGAAACGCCCCGAAAGGCGTGCTCTGGTTCAGTTTGCGCGCCAGATAGCCGTCCAGCCAATCGGTCACGGCAGCCAGTGTAAAAATAGCCGAACTGACCAGGTAGCTCCATTGCACCGGCATGTAAAAGATAAACACAAACACCGGAATCATCACGATGCGCGAAAGAGTGAGAATATTCGGTATGTTCATTCGTTGCCTACTCGTCGTGCAATGCTGCGTAAATGGTTTCAGCCAGAGCCTTGCTGATGCCAGGAATTTTAATCATTTCGTCAGTGCCGGCTTTGAGCAGCTCTTGTATGCCGCCAAAGTAACGTATCAGATCGCGCCGGCGCTTTGGACCTACACCTTCGATCCCCTCAAGGGTGGACTGACGGCGCTTCTTATCACGGCGAGCGCGATGGCCGGTAATCGCAAAGCGGTGTGATTCGTCACGGATATGCTGGATCAGGTGCAGCCCGGGTGAATCTGCTGGCACCCGAAACACCCGTCCGGTAACCGCATCGATTAACTGCTCCATTCCCGCCCGCCTGGCAGCGCCTTTTGCAACGCCAATCAGCGGAATGTCCGTAATTTCCAACGATTCAAAGACTTCACGGGCAATATTAAGCTGGCCCATACCGCCATCAATAAACACTAATGAGGGCCGTTTGCCTTCTCCGGCTACCAATCGCTTATAGCGACGGGTCAGAACTTGGCGCATTGCTGCGTAGTCATCGCCGCCGGTGATACCTTCAATATTGTAGAGCCGGTAATCGCTTTTCAATGGACCGTTTTCATCGAACACCACACAAGACGCCACGGTATTTTCGCCATGGCTGTGGCTGACATCAAAACACTCCATGCGCGCCGGCGTTTCTGCCAGGTCCAGCAGGTCTTTTAGCGCCAATAAGCGGCGGTATACGGTTTCCTTGCTGGCCAGGTGCGTCAGCAGCGTCTGGCGGGCGTTGGTTTGCGCCAGCTCTAACCAACGCCTACGCTCGCCGCGCACATTACCACGAATGCGGGTGTCTCGCTTGGCTGCCTCTGACAAAGCTTCGGCTAACAGCGCCATGCCCTCGGGTTCAGAGCTCACCAAAATATCCTGGGGAATCTCGCGACGGGTGTCTCCGGCAAAATAATACTGGCCCAAAAACGCCGCCAGCAATTCACCGTCAGACTGTTCAATGATAAATCGCGGAAAGTAGTCTTTGGTACCCAGCACTCTGCCACCGCGCACGATGATGACCACCACACACACTATGCCCGCGTCTTGGGTTATGGCGATCACATCGGCATCGCCGCCTTCCCCATCAACGGACTGCTGCTCCTGAACATGTCGCAGGTGGTTCATCTGATCGCGGTAGCCAGCGGCCTTTTCAAAATTCAGCTCTGCCGCAGCTGCTTCCATAGCCTGCATCAGATCTTCAATCACCACCGGGTTCTTGCCTTCAAGAAACATGGCCGCACGGCGTATATCCTGCTGGTAGTCCTCTGGGGAGATATAGCCCACACAGGGCGCGGTGCAGCGATTGATCTGATATTGCAGACAAGGTCGATTTCGGTTTCTGAAATAGCTTTCATTACAGGATCTTATGCGGAAAACCTTTTGCAAAACATTAAGGCTTTCTTTAACCGCACCCGAGCTGGGGAAAGGCCCGAACCAGGTGCCGCCACCTTTTTTTGTACGCCCCCGGCGAAAGGTCAGTGAGGGATAATCCTGGTGCGCGGATACATAGATGTAGGGGTAAGATTTATCATCCCGCAGCAGTATGTTGTAAGGCGGCCGTAACGACTTGATTAAATTCTGTTCCAGCAGCAAAGCTTCGGTTTCGCTGCCGGTTATGGTGACCTCAATGGAACAGATTTTTGCCACCAGGGCCTGGGTTTTCGGTGCCAGGCCGGTGTTACGGAAGTAGCTGCTAACCCGGTTTTTCAGATTGCGCGCTTTACCCACATACAGCACTGTACCGGCGGCGTCGTACATCCGGTAAACGCCCGGCCTTTCAGTAAGCTGCTTAAGGAAGTGCCGGCTGTCAAAAGGCGCCGCCGCATCAGACGTTACTGGCATCGTGAAACCCGAGGCGTACAACCATGAGAGCCAGCTCAACATCACTGGAAATTCCGAGTTTTTCAAACACACGGTAGCGGTAGGTATTGACGGTTTTCGGGCTCAAGCAGAGTGCGTCGGATATGTCCTGAACCTTTCTGCAATTCACCACCATCAACGCTATTTCACGCTCACGCTCGGAAAGACGTTGGAACAACGTCAGTTCCGGGTGATCTTCATTGCCCTGCCCTAACGCCATTTGCTGGGCAATTTCCGGGCTGATGTAGCGTTGTCCGGCGTGGGCTTTACGCACAGCGCGAATGATCTCGCGAATATCGGCGCCCTTGGTAATATAGCCGGCAGCACCTGCCTGCATAACCCGTACCGGATAGGGGTTATCTGAACAACCGGTTACCACAACTACCCGCACGGCGCCATTCAATCGCAAAATTTTACGGGTTGCTTCAAGGCCACCAATACCTGGCATGCGAATGTCCATCAACACCACATCGGGCGGGTTGCGGCGTACCTGTTCAATGGCATCTTCACCATTTTTAGCCTCGCCGATTACCTCGATGTCCGGGTTGTCAGACAGCATGCGTGAAATCCCGGATCGAACCAGATCATGATCGTCTACCAGTAACACTCTGATCAATATGCACCTCACACAAAGCTGATAGCATTCAGGCCGTAATTGTAACGGTTAACGCCGAATCACGATAGGCAACAAACCATGACGAATCATGGTCAGCGCTGGGCCTGCGGCCTGTCCAAACTGGCGGTATTGTTGACTGGATCAAACCACACCACCAGCTCTCCCTTGTCGACCGCAGCCTTGACCCTGCCGGTTTCCACCAGAGGATTTTCCTGATCGTTCAGGCCGTGATAACGGGTGCAGTATTCTTCAACAAGACCCAGTATCTGATCGTCGGCCAGTAAATCGACAGGTACAATAAATAATTCTTCTCGCGGGTCCTGTTCAGATACCGTAGTAAGCGACTCGCTCATTATTTAAAACCTCAGTCATTAAATCATAAATATCGACGGTCTAATTGGCGCGCCCACTCAAAACAATTTAAAGTGCTTGTAATAAAAATTTCATGCGGCGCCTTGTATACTCATTTGGGCTGCTAAGGGACAAGCTTCCCTCTTATTTACTTCTAGCTACTATACGTTAATCTGAAATGCATTTCTTTAATGATTCCAATCACAAAGGATCTGCAAACATGAATAATGATATGTTCAAAAAAGCCAGTCGCCTGAACGAAACTATGCTGGAACAACTGGGCAGAGCCGCGGAAATGCAGATGAATGCATTTCAGCGCTACTCCGAAATGGCACTAAGCCAGGCGAAAAAAGCCTTTGAAGTTCGTGATCTGGATGGCCTGAAGAGTCTTGCTTCTGAGCAGAGCGAAACTCTGAAAGCGTTGAACGATCAGTTTACTGACGACATCAAGGCATGGCAGGATTACTCCAGCCAAGCGCGCGAAAAAGTTCAAAAAGCCGTATCCAGTGCCGATGAATCTGCCACATAAAAAAGCAAAACCGGCGCGCAAAAAATTAATTGCGCCTAGTTTGAATAGTAACATTTTTGCGGTCGATCAGGCTTCCATGCCTAACCGACTGCTCTTGTTTCGCTTGAGGAATTCTGCATGTTGGGAATGGAAAAGCTGAGTAAAACCAAAAAATTAGTGGCCGGTGTTGTCGACACTAATGTGCGTCGTGGCCAAGAGCGATTGGCAAAAATGTTAGACGACAAAGGCTTGGTCAGCCCAACCACCCTGTCAATGATGGGGGAAATGTCGGATATTTATAAGGCTATGGTCGCCGATGTTGCTAAGAATCCGTTGCGCACAATTTCGGCAGAAAGTGACTTGCTGCGCAAATATCTGGCGCTAGGCTCCTACACGTTTAGTCGCGCAATGGGTAAAGATCAGGATTCAGTGGCTAGCCCGGAAGCAGACGACCGTCGTTTTCAAGCTGAAGACTGGTCCAAGCATTTGCCCTTTGATTTGCTGTTACAGGCTTATCTGATCAACTCTCAAGCATTTCAAGATTGGTTAGAGGGTATGGACAACCTGCCCAAAGACACCCGCGACCAAATGCTTTTTTACGCGCGCCAGGTCACCAGTGCGCTGTCCCCTGCTAACTTCTTGGTCACCAACCCGGAGGCCCTGCGCATTACTTGGGAAAGCAAAGGCAAGAACCTGTTGACGGGTGGCAAGCAATTTATTGACGACTATCGCCAGAACCCGAAGCTGTTCAACGTGGGTATGACCGACCGCTCTGCGTTTGAGGTCGGTGGCAACCTGGCAACAACGCCAGGCAAAGTTGTATTCCAGAACGAACTGATCCAGCTGATTCAGTACACCCCGACCACGGAAACCGTAGCAAAGCGCCCGATGTTGATCGTGCCGCCCTGGATCAACAAGTTTTACATTCTGGACTTGACCGCTCGCAACTCGTTTATTCAGTGGCTGGTTAATCAGGGTCAAACCGTATTTGTTGTTTCCTGGCTAAACCCGGGGCCCAGCCAAAGAGACCTGGCGTGGGACGATTACATGGAGAAAGGCGTGGTAGCGGCGATGGACAACGTTACCAAAGCGACCGGCGAAGCGAAAATGAATCTGATTGGCTACTGCGTTGGTGGAACCCTGGTGGCATCAACCCTTTCTTGGTTGAAGAAAAAAGGCCGCAAACCAACCGTCAGCGTTACCTACTTCACCACGCTTCTGGACTTTACTGATCCAGGCGGTATTAGCATATACATCAACGCTCGCTCGCTTGCCGGCATCGAGAAGATGATGAACAAGAAGGGTTACCTGGACGGCCGCGCCATGGCCTTCACCTTTAACCTGCTTCGTGAACACGAGTTGTTCTGGTCTTTCTGGACCAAAAACTACCTGAAAGGCGAAAAACCAGCGGCCTTTGACCTGTTGTACTGGAACACCGATGGTACCAACCTGCCGGCAGCTCTGCATGGCCCTTACCTGCGGGAAATGTATCTGAACAACCGTCTGGTGCAGCCGGATTCCCTGTCGTTCTGTGGCGAGACCATCAACCTGGAAGAGATTGACGTGCCGTCTATGTTCATAGCCGCACGCCAGGATCACATTGCCAAGTGGAAGTCCTGCTATACCGGCGCTCAGGCTCACGGCGGAAAAGTACAATTCTTGCTGGGCGGCTCCGGCCACATTGCCGGCATTATTAACCCGCCGTACAAAGAAAAGTACGGTTTTTGGACCAACAATGTGGATACATTGCCAGAAAATCCGGACGACTGGCTGGCAGAAGCCGAGCAGCACCCTGGTTCATGGTGGCCGCACTGGGTTGAGTGGCTGGCTCAGTATCAGGGCGACCAGGTTCCTGCCCGCGTCCCAGGCGAAGGCAAGCTGAAGGCATTGGAAGATGCCCCTGGCAGCTATGTGAAAGTTCGCGCAGCGGACGCAGTGAAAAGCTGATAGCAGAGTGTAAAATGGTCTGCCCGAAAACCGCGGCGAAGCTTATGCTTGGTCGCGGTTTTTTGGTTCTTCAATCTGCGCTTTAAATTGGCTATCATTGCCGCCTCTAAAAATAGTTTGGATGCTAATGACTCCCTCTGCGTTTCGACTCACCCTGCCAATCCTGTTTGGCTATTTGCCGCTGGGCATGGCGTTTGGCGTACTGTTTGCCACACAGCTTGATTACCCCTGGTGGATAGCCCCGCTGATGGGTGTACTGGTGTACGCCGGTGCCGGACAGATACTGGCTGTCAGTTTGCTGGCCGCTCATGCCGGATTGCTGGAGGTGTTTATTGCGATGTTTGTGCTCAACGCCCGGCATTTGTTTTATGGCCTGTCTTTGCTAGGGCAATTTCGCGGCGCTGGCTGGCGTAAGCTGTATTTGATATTCGGCCTAACCGATGAAACTTACTCGCTTCTCACCAGCCGCCAGCGCACCCAGAGCCGCGAGCAGGAGTTGCATACGGATTTTCGCATTACCCTACTGAACCAGTTTTACTGGGTCGTCGGCTGCGCGGCCGGTGGGTTTTTGGGGCACAGCGTTACCTTCAATAGCACCGGCATTGAATTTGCGTTGATCGCGCTGTTCATCGTGTTAACCATTGAGCAGTACAAAGCGCTGGACGAAACCTTTCCGCTCTGGCTGGGTGCTCTGGCCGCCGGGGTGGCTATGGCCGTTCTGCCAGCGCCGCACCAACTCATCGGAGCCATTGTGATCGTTTCACTGGTGTTGTTACTGCAATACCGCCGGCACAGAGACGCTCTGGCCCGCAATCGCAGCGGGGAGGAAACCCATGGTTGAAAACCTGTTTCAAAACTACTATCTGTCCAGCTTTATAGCGGTGACGGTGCTGGCAACCTTTGCCACCCGCATTATTCCGTTTGTTTTTTTCGAGCACCATACTGAGCACCCTGTCATCAAACACTTGGGGCGCTATCTACCCGCCGCTGTTATGGCGTTGCTGGCTATCGTTTTTTTACAACGCTCGGCGACATGGTCTTTACCGGTGGTTGGTCTGGATGCGCTAATCCCCGGCGCTCTGGTAGTGCTGGTTCACCTTTGGCGCCGCAACGCTCTGCTGTCTATTGCTGCAGGCACCCTTCCGTATATGGCCATTCAACAGGCCGGCCTGTTCTGAGTCACAGGGCTCTGAATGACCGGGCCGGAATCATTGGAAAACACCTCTATGGAATTGCTGGATACCTTTGTCCGAACCCTGGAAACCACACTGCCGGTATTCATCATGGTCTTTATTGGCATGGGGCTGCGCCGCGTTAACTGGATAGACGACGCGTTCGTCAATACCACCTCGGCCCTGGTGTTCAAAGCAACATTGCCACCGCTGATTTTTCTGAGCATTACCCGTGCGGATCTGAGCACCGCTCTGAACCCCGGTTTGCTCGTGTTCTTTTTGATGGCGACCGTTGGCAGCTTTTGCCTAGCCTGGGTGTGGGCGCACTTCCGCGTGCGTCGGGAAGACCGCGGCGTTTACGTGCAGGGGGCATTCCGCGGCAACTGTGGCATCTGTTTTTTGCCAGCCCGACGGCAGCGGCCAGTTTTATAATGGTCAAAGCGTTGGGGGGGGGGGGCGACCGCCTGGCCATGCTCGGCCAAACCAATCCGGTTGTATTAAACGTAACGCTCAACAAATCTGCGGTTTATCCGTTCGGGCACGAGGAATACACGCTGGGTATTAGCGCCGAAACCCGCCTGAAACGCAGCGAATGGGGCATGACCTACGGCCTTGATGGCGACATGGTCGGCGACGAAGTTACCCTGCGCTTTGGTTTTGAAGCCATCAAACAATAGGGTTAATTCGAGGCCGGTTGTTGGCGGCCAGATTTCATAGACGCCACCACCGAGCCGGCCACTACCAGTAACGCCGCCACCGGTAAACGCCAATCCGGGGCGGCAATGCCCGCAACGACCAAAAGCACCGCGGCTAATACCGGCACCGCATAAGCCAGGCTACCAATCAACGCCGTAGGCCCGGTACGCACAGCCAGGTCCCAAGCCACCATAGCAAGCCCATTGGGCCCAAGGCCAAGAGCAATACCGGCCAGCAAGGCGCCACCGGAAGGCATTCCCGGTGCGCTTCCAGCCAGAGTGTCAGCGGTTGCCGCGCCGGCGCCGGCAACCAGAAGCAACAGTGGCATCAACGGTGCAATTGCTACCGGCGCCGCCTGACAAATCCACGAATACAATGCCCAGCAGCAAGCGGCCAGCAGTGCCAGTGCATAGCCGGCATAATGGTCACTAGCACCCGCTCTCAGGGAGTCAGGCGATATCAATACCGCCGCGCCACAAAATGCAATACCGGCCCCGACGATGACTGGCAATGGGATGCGCCGGTGAAACAGCCACTGGCTAAGAACAATAAACAGTATAGGCCAGGTGTAAGTAATCAATGCGGCCTCGGCAGCGGGCGCATTGCCCATGCCCGCCAGATAACTGGCCACGGCGCCAAAAATCAGCGCGGGCACCAATCCATAAATCACCAGTTTCCACTTGAGCGACACCGCCACCTGCCTGGCTTCCGTTCGCGCTTTTTTGCGTTTGCGCAACGTCATGGGCAAAACCGCCACGGCACCACTTAACAAAGCAATTGTTGCTAGCCGAAACGGCGCTACCTCGCCTGCGATGTCCACCAGCAGCGGCGCGATCGCCCACAGAACAACGGCGACAAGCGCTGCAAAAACGCTGAGGTAAAGCGGTTGGCGTAAGGCAATGGTGTGGCTGTTCATGGTTAGTGCTCCCTTAACGCTGCTGAATTAGCAAGACAGAGCCTAACCCTATACACTTTAAACACATCACAAAATCAACATTCATTGATTAATAACCTAACAGGAATTGATGAATTGAGGCGGCGCATTCTGGACTTGAACATGCTGCATACGCTGGTCACGATTGCCGACGCCGGCAGCGTAACCGCGGCGGCTGAACGCCTGGCGTACACACAATCGGCTGTGAGCATGCAACTGCGCCGGCTGGAAGCATCATTGGACGTTGCCCTGCACGAACCCGCGGGTCGTAAAATTCGCCTGACAGCCGAGGGGCAAAAGCTGGTGGGATACGCGCGGAAAATGCTGGCGTTGAACAGTGAGGCGGTAGACGACGTTCAACGCCGTCAGATTTCCGGCGAACTGAGCCTGGGTATTCCCGAGGATTACGCTTTTTTGCTGACGTCCGTGTTATCGCACTTCAGCCAGCGGTATCCGGCGATTCAGTTACAGGTTATTTGCCGCTCCAGCGTTGATCTGGTGAAGCAGGTACAGGATGGCGGCCTGGATATGGCCGTGGTAACGCGCCAGGTGCGTTCACCGGGCGGTGAGGTGATTCGCCGCGAACCACTGGTATGGGCCGTTGGCGCCACCGCGCAACCATCACTGGCCGACCCGATACCGCTGGCGTTTTATTCGCCCGGCGCAGACGTGTTTCGTGATGTTGCTGAAGCGTCGCTGGCCTCTGCAGGCCGGAACTGGCGCATGGCCTATTCCAGCCAGTCCATGACCGGCCTTTTGCCGGTTGTCGTGGCCGGTTTGGCGGTGGTTGTGGTAACCCGCAATATGCTAACCGATCAACTGCGGGTGATTGACGAGCGCAGCGGCATGCCGCCGTTGCAATCCGTTGAAATCGCCCTGCACCGCTCTATTGGACGGCCATCGGAACCGGCACGCCAGCTGGCGGACCTGATTCGAACTCACCTGGCGTCCAATGATTAAACTCGAACCAGCCCTGTGATTCCAAAGGTTGGTCGAGCGCTTTCTGTAGTCTGGCATCTTTTTGATAAATATCCGGGCGGAACACCAGCTCGCCGTCTTCGCCCGAGTGTACCGTCCAATTATGCAGTATGACTGGCATCAGACACATTAAACGCGTCTCGTGTTTGTTGACCTACAATACCGTCAGTCTCCAGCAAGTGATGTCGCTGAAACAGGCGCACGGCCTATACTTACCGACTACCCGGACCCCGAGTGGTTGGCAACGTCTGAATTCTTAAGCTGTAAACGCACAGGTGGCCGGCTGGCCATGAATTGATGTATTAATGTAGCCTTCGCGATTTATAACGTAACCCGAAGAGGATGCTCATGTCCGACAATAAGTTTCCATCCATTATCGTGTTTGATGTGAATGAAACACTTCTCGATATAACCACCCTGGAGCCTCTATTTCATCGCGTGTTCGGCGATCGACAGGTGCTGAGGGAATGGTTTTCGGCATTGGTTCTTTATTCACAGACAATGACTCTGTCCGGTCTTTACACGCCCTTTGGAGAACTTGGCGTGGGCGCACTGCGGATGACCGCCGACATTCACCAGGTGGACATTGGGGATGACGATATTGCGGAGCTAAAAGAGCGGATGAGTACAATGCCGGCACATCCGGACGCTATTCCCGCTCTTACCCGGTTGCGCGATGCAGGTTTCAGACTGGTAACCCTGACCAACTCGGCCAGCGGCGCTTCGCCCACCCCGCTGGAAAAGGCGGGATTAAGTCACTTTTTTGAGCGAACCTTCAGCATCGAGGAGACGGGTAAATTCAAACCCGCTCCTGAAACCTATCGCCTGGTCGCGAAGGCGTTGTCTGTCGAGACCTCAGACTTGTGCCTGGTCGCCTGTCACCTTTGGGATACCATAGGCGCCCAGGCAGCTGGTTGCCGTGGTGCGTTTTTAACACGCCCTTACAACGCTATTCTGACGGCGCCTGGCGTACCCCTTCCCGACTTGGTTGCAGCCGAACTGACCGACCTCGCCGGTCAGATTATTGGCTGCCGGTAACACCTTGTAGAGGCGTCCGACGGTCGCACTAAAGCCAGTCGGGCCGTTTAAACCACGTCAGGCCAAAAGAGCCGTTTTGCGTTCGTCAGGCGTCTCATTTAGAGCCGCAATACTACTTACAATCTGGATCCCACTCACTGCTTTCTTGGCCTTGGACTTGGCAACCGCTGCGGTCGCTGCCAGATCTGCTGCGGAACCAAATGCCCGGCTATCTGCAACAACGATTCCTGCTGAGAGAGCCACCAGGGGGAACTGCCTTGGCAGGCCATCACGATCTTCACCCGTTATGAAACCCGCCTGACGCATCGCTTCCGGATAACGCGTCGCTGCCTCTAAGGCGAAAAGCTGTTGCACTTCTTCGCAGCGCTTTCGGATTTCAAGTCGATCGCTAAATACCACAAAATCATCCCCGCCAATATGGCCGACCCACTCATTATCCCCATTGAAAACCGCACACAGTTGTCGTGCCAACGACAAGATCACCTCATCACCTTTGCTATAGCCCAGCAAGTCATTGAAAGGCTTGAAGTGGTCAATATCGAAGTAAATGCAGGTGAACGGGTTGTTTTGCTGAAGCCGGCGAACGGATTCCTGCTGAATCAGAACATTTCCCGGCAACTGAGTAAGAGGATTGGCATGTCTCGCCTGCTCCACCCGGCTCCTGGTCATCATGCGAAGCAGAGACCGGGTTGAACCCAGCCCTATGTAATGGCCATTCCTGGTCACGATAAAATGCTGTTTGAGGTAATGAAGGTCGTCCTCTAAAAGCGACTGACTGACCGCTTCCAGAGATTCGTCATGCTCCACAACAAGCGCATCATAGGCCGTTAAACTAGACACCGGCTTTGTCTCATTGAGTGCGCGACCATAGGTAGAGCTGAAAACTTCCATTACACGCCATTTATGCAGCAGACCGAGAGGCCTGTCATTATCCACCACGGGCAACGCAAATATTGAGGGCGAAGATTGCAGGACCTGCCAGGCCTCGCCCAGTGACGCCGTTGGAGCAAGTGGCACGATGTAGCGCCCCAGGTATCCCGCATCGGAGGTCGCCTGACCCCCGCCGATGGGAGCCGGATTGTCCAGCGCTGACAATTCGGCGGTAGGAAACGGATTGGGGCGCCCCAGCAGGAATCCCTGAATCAGATGAATTCCCATTGAGCGCAGCAGCGTCAGCTCAGCAACCGTCTCAACGCCTTCTGCAATCAGCCGGCACCCCAGCCTTTCACAGAGGTTGATGACGGACCGAACGAACTCTTTTTTTACCAGGTCTCGATCAACATCGCGTATAAAATGCCGGTCAATTTTGACAAAATCCGGCTGGATTTCAGACCAGAGTTTTAACCCGGAATAACCCGTTCCCAGATCGTCTATTGCAACCCGGAAACCCCGTTTCTTCAATGCAATCAATCGAGCCTTTAACGCCTCCGGGTTATCCGCCGGATAACGTTCAGATAGCTCAATAACGACGTTTTCCGGCTTGAGGCCGTTTGTCGTCAACAAAGACTGTAAGCGATCCTCCGCAAACGCTTTCGGTAACAGCAGCCCCGGTGAAACATTCACGAAAATCAGGTGACTGACTCCGTGACGAATGCAGCTTTGCCCGGCTTCAAGCAGACATGCCTGCTCCAGGCTGACTACCTGCCCGCATTGCTCTCCTGCCTGAAATAACGCGGGGGCCCCATGGAGCGGGCTGTCTGAAGGTCCCCGGCTAAGTACCTCGTAGCCAAGAACAGTTCCTTTCTGGCAGTCAACAATGGGTTGAAACATCGTTGAAATCAGCTGCTGATCAATAATGCGCTGTAGCTCTCTCGCTTGGTCATTGGCTTTCATTCTGTCTTATACCCCTTGAATCTGGAAACGAGAAATCAGGGCTCGCAGCGATTCTGACTGCCCACGCAACTGATCGCTCACCGTCTTCGTGTGACCGATATGCTGCTCCAGGCCCTGTGAGCTTTCTCCCAGCGCATCCGCGCGCCGCCCCACCCGGCCAATCTCATCCCGTTGAACGTGAACTGCCTCGTCTACCTCATTGGTAAAATGGCTGAGATCATCAAAGGTTTGTTTAAGTGCCACCAGGTGGGTCTTGAGTGTTCCCAACGTCTCCCAGTTAGTGCCACCGGCTGCCCGGGTCTCATCCAGTAAGCCGTTAGCACTATTAACCTGGGTTACAAGCTCGCTAACCCACTGACGCACCTGATTGGTGGATTCACCCGTGCGGCGGGACAGGCTTCGTACTTCATCGGCCACAACGGCGAAACCCCGACCCTGCTCTCCGGCGCGGGCCGCCTCAATTGCTGCGTTCAGGGCCAGCAGGTTGGTTTGTTCAGCGATGTCCGCGATCACGCCGATCACCTGTTCAATCTTTTTACTGGAACCGTGAAGCGCCTCAATCGCTCCTGCCACGCGATTGATAACCTCAATCGCATGTTCAGCGGCACGTTCACTCTCGCGCAGCTGGTTCTGAACATCATCGTTGCCTTCCACAGCGCCAGTAACCTGCGTTCGGGAATGCTGTGCTGATTGCTCAATCTGGCTTGCGCTCTTGGTAATGGCGTTCATTGATGAAACCACATCGTGAATCTGGCGAGTGTTATGTAGCGACGAGGCCTGTACTGCATCCGCCTGCTCATCCAGATTGGCGGAACGCTGTTGTAAGGCGGCCGCAGCGTCTGTGACGTCCTCCACGAACAGTTTGAACTTTTCGATCAGACCGTTGATTGCTAGCGCCACAGCCGTTACTTCATCACCCCCTGAAATCGGCAGCGGGGTGGAAAGGTCTGAAGCGGCTTCCATGTTCTTCTCAGCCCAACCTTGCAGGCGCGGATTCTCAAGAGCTGACTGCCATTGCGCCTTTATCGCTGCCGAAGTTTCTTCAAACTGTGCGTTGATCTCATCCCACAGCAGCAGTTGAGCTCTAATTTTGTAAGAAAGATCCTTAAGTTGGCGATGGCTGCGATCTAAATCCGTCAGCAGCCAGACATCCGACATCTGCTCTCGCACGAGTCGATCCGTCGCCTCCTCAGCCTCCCGCACCACTGACATAGAAAGCCCTGTCAGACCGGTAAGAGCTATTAAACAAAACCCAGAAAATACTACTAAGCGCTGACGGACCGTAAGACGCATAACGTGAACTACCTCTCGAAACGTTCACGCTGAGCATAGGTCATGATCATGACAGTTTTGTTTCAAGGGCTAGGGGCTATTGACAATTGTTCGTAAGCCTTTGAAAGGTAATAGCAAGCTCGTATAATGAAGTTCCACAACAACAATTATACGAGCCCGCAATACCCAGATACATGCTCACAGAGGAGCTGTGGTCCAAGCTAAGAGAAATATTGCTTCAATTCAGCCTCTATGACAAGGCAGGCCTGCGCAGGACAGTGGAAGGTATTCTGTTCAGAATGCGTACTGGCATGCCCTGGAGAGATCTGCCAGAGCATTTCGGCAAGTGGAATTCCATCTACAAGGCGTTCAATCACTGGTCGAAAAAAGGCATCTGGAAAAAGCTCTTTAGTGGGCTGACAACCGACTCGGACCTGGAGTGGGTCTGGAGTGGTCAAGCACTTTGTGACAACCCAGTTAAGCTGCTTTCCTCAGTTCGACAGCCGCTGCTTCGTAACCCATCGGGCTGATATAACCCAGCGTAGAGTGCAGGCGTCGACTGTTATAAAACATCACAACGTAATCCAGAATGTCCCGCTGTGACTCCGTGCGGGTCTGGTAGCTTCGCCACTGCACACGTTCCTTTTTCAAGCTCGCAAAAAAGCTCTCAGCGACCGCATTGTCCCAGCAGTCGCCTTTGCGGCTCATGCTGCCAACAAAGCCGTTAGCGTGTAGCAACCGCCGATAAGCGTTGCTGGCATATTGAGAGCCTCGATCCGGTGTTTATCTGAGCGTGTAGAGCATTTGCAGTTTTTCTTCGCTGAGCCATTCCATATCCGATTGGCTGATGCCGGGCGTTGCTGCGTTCATGGCGGCTCTCATCATGTCCAGGGTGGCGAAAGCGTAGAAGGCTGAGGTAGTGCTCATGCTTTCATGTCCGAGCAGTTGCATGATGATCGGCAGTGGGATCCCTTGCTTGTAGAGATCCATCGCCTTGGTTTTGCGCATCATGTGGCAATGCAGTGTGACGGGGATCGAAGAACAGGTGCCTCGGGCGAGGTCCCCAGCCTTCTTGAGTATCGCTGAGACGCTGTCTTCCGAGAGCCGGATGGGTTCGCCGAGATGGAGGCTGTAAAACAGCGGGCGCACGGCGGGCAGGTTTGCCCAGTGAGGGTGGAATTCGTTGAGATAAACCTGAAGGTGTTCGACTGTTTTGTCACCCAAGGGCACGACACGGCTCTTATCTCTTTTTCCGCTGAGCGTCAGGTGCGCCGGTTTCGTCAGTTTGAGCTCGCCCAGGGTGAGGCCGGTGATCTCACCGACGCGTGCTGCGGTCTCGTAGAGGAGTATCAAGAGCATTCGGTTGCGTCGAGACTTCATAGTGGAGCCGTCGAAAGCCGCAAGGATCGATGCGGTTTCGTTCTCCGGAAGGTATTCGATGGGCTTTTTTGGTGGGGTCGGGGCCTTGAGCGTCTTGGCTGCGTCGTTCAGTGCGACCAACCTGAGGTCTTCGCGGGAGACGTAACTGAGGAACGCTTTGACCGCCGTCAATCGCAGGGTCAAGGTTCTTGGCTGGTACCTTTTGGTCTCGCGCATCCAAATGAGCCAGCCTTTGATGAACGTTCGTTCGAAGTGATCGAAGCTGATGTCCTTGCGCTGGATGTGCTGCACCTCGATGAGGTAGTCCACGAAGCATTCCAAAGAGATCCGATACGCTTCGATGGTTTTTGGAGACAGTGCCCTGACTTTGGGCCTGTATTCATGCAAATAGTGTCGGGCATAACCCCAGAAATTTGGGGTGGCGTTCCTGATGTCGCGTTTCATTCGAATCCCACCTCCGGCAGAATCTTCTGACTTTCACGAGTAATGTCGGCGTATCCGTTCATGAAATCCGGAGATGTGTGGATGTAATAATAGGTGCTGTCCAGCGAAGCATGGCCCATATATCGGGCCAGGTAGGGCAGCATTGCGTTAACGTCAATGCCTTCGGCCATCCACCGTTCGATGTTGGCGTAAGCAAAGTGATGCCGAAAGTCATACGGGCGCGGTTGCTTTCCTTCTAAGGACCGCGGCAGGCCGGCTTCGTCCCAGATCCGGCTGAACATGACCCCAATCCATGCTGGCGTCACCGGGCTTCCAGTAGAGGACTGGAAGAACACGGCTCGATCGTTCCCGAAGACGTGGCGTGATGCGTGATCGCAATCCGTCAAGATGCCAACGATCTGTTCGGTGAGGGGAAGCCGCCGGCTGCGATTGGCCTTGGACCAATGCACGTCGATGACGCCGTCAGCGAGGTTCACGTCGCCCACTTTCAGCCTGCGCGTCTCGCAAGTGCGAAGTCCGCAGGAATGCATAAGTGCGAAGAACGCGACAGCTTGCCATTTCCACGGTGATGTCGTTTCCAACCGTGCCGCAGCGTGAAAGAACATGCTGATTTCTTCGTGCGTCAGCAGGTATGGCTGGGTGCGGACGAAGCCGGCCTTCCAGTCGTCCGATAAAACGTACGCATTCTGGTTGCCGTTGATTCGTTCCCATCGGCCAAAATCCCTGATGTAAGACATCCACGATCGAGAGCTATTGGGCTGGCTCGATTGTCTGAGGACGACCCACCCTTCAACAGTGATTCGGTCGAAGTTTTTCAGGCCGCGTTCAGAGCAGTCGCGGTCAAAATTCCTCAAATACCACACGCGGGAATTGCCGTGAAAGCCCATGCTTGTCTTGAAGGCGAGGTAACGCTCGAGGTCGGGCGCGAACACGCTCGTGAAGCTGGGCCCGTTCATCGCAGCGTTCCCTGATCGAGCGGCAGCGGGAGCACGCAGGCGCGCAGGTGCCCGGTATCCGTGCTCAGATACACGTTGGTGGAATCCGGGCTTGAGTGGCCAAGTACTGCCGATATCGTTGGCAGAGGTGTTCCTGCACGAAGGAGTTTCGACGCCGCATTATGGCGGAGCAGCCTGGTCCCAACCTTCGTGCGGTCCACCCCGGCAGCTGCGAAGACCTTCCTCGTCACTTCATAAATGGAAGAATGATCTGCCAGCTCGGTATGAGGCGCGAGCATACGCAAAAACAGAGGGTCGTCCTCGGAATTCGTCCGCTCATTGAGAACATACTTTGCAAGCTTCCCAGCGATCACAGGGAGCAACGGAAGCGTCAGCGGATNACCGGTTTTCTGCTGCACGATACCGATCGTTGAACCGCGCCAGTCGANGTCCTTCAATCTCAGGGCGATCAGGTCGCACGCCCGTAAGCCCGTCACTAGCGCAAGCAACACGATCGANGCGTCCCGTGCAGAAACCTCGCCATGAGTGCAGGCGTGGACAACGGCCAATTCTTCGTCATTTCCCAGGAGAGGTACGATTCCGTGGTGACGCTTGACGTTAGCCATTTTCAGGGCATTCAGCAGGTCACCACGTCGCGTGAAATCCAGGAACGGACGGAAATTCGTGACCACAGTCCACATCGCAGTTTCAGCCCACCGTCCCCGCAACGATTCGAGAAATCTAAGGACACTGGCACCGTCAGCCATGGCCAACGACGTCAGCCCGGTGCCCTCCAAATAGAGAAGGTAGTCGCAGGCCGCATGACCATAGGCAC
>NZ_KB889906.1 GCF_000372805.1 Marinobacter gelidimuriae
CCCTGATCGTCTTTAATAACCTGTGCTCGGTATTCAGTCACGAATCGCGCGATATCAATATCGATGACCTGCCGTGTTTCATAACCGTCCTCTTGATACCGCCGTCCTTTTGGCAGAGAGCGTCGATCGACTTTCAGCGCTTCCACTGCATCGGGATCGTCGACCTGCTTCAAAGTGGTTCCAATACGCCCTTTCTGTCCGCCAGGCTTTCTATTGCGGGAACCCTTTCTGGAAGATGTGTCACGGTTCGGATCCGTTGAAGGCGGCTTACTGCTATTTTTGCTATTGAGCATCGTGCGGTTGAGCAGTAACGCCACCAAAACGAGCAGCACTTCCAGAGCGGCCTTGAGTGAAGGCGACAGGTCACGCTCTTTCTCAAGAAGGTTCTTGACGGAGGCGATGGCCGAATCAACGTCGATATTGTCTATTTTCAATGTCTACCCGCACCGGAATGGCTTTGTAAGACAGCCATTATCGCACGGGTTTTCAGGGCGACATTTTTGGCTCTGAGCGCTCTTATACGGCGATTAAAAACCGGGGCTGCCCCGTGATCGTCATCGATCATTACAGCCCTTCAATCGCTCTCCTGTCGTCGCTTATGGCCTGCCTGGTAGCATCGGTGCGTATGCCGATAAGGTGAAGAGATTCAAGCAAAAACCCTGTCAAGAACTTTCACAGGTTTTTTGAGCTGAATAGTGACCTTTGATTTTACCTAAACGATTCATGACACAGTCCTCCTGAGTGTTCACCAAACTATAGATCTGTTGGCTGAAAACTAACCGTTACAGCTGGGACACATTGCCTTAACCATCGATTGAGTAGGAAGCTATTCGCGACAGTTGACTGTAAGGCAAACCGGTTTCGTCGTGCCAGGCATTGAATGCCTCCTGCACCTGGTACAGGCCTTTTTTACTGCTCGTTGATGCACCCAGAAGCTTGGCCTGGCGCAGCACCTGAATGACATCGTTGGACATAATAAACCCGTCCCAGCCCACCCTGCGCAGAAAATACTGGGCGCTGTTGCCACCGAGGCGCGAACCGTGGCGCTTTAACCACAGCAGCAATCCGGCTTGGTCCGACGATGGCCACTGACGTAGAAACGCACCAAAACTGCCGTGCTCGTGGATCGTGTCCATAATCATGCGGGCGTTTTCCGGCACCGTGCGGATTTTTTGCAGGTTGCGCACGATGCGTTCGTCGCAGGCCAGGGTTTCCAGCACGTCCGGCGGCACCTGCTGCCAGTAGGCCGGCACAAAGCCGTGAAAGGCGGTTTCAAAACCCGGCCATTTGTTATCGATCACCCGCCAGACAAAACCCGCTTTGAACACACAGCAGGTCATTTCTGCCAAATAGCGATCGTCACTGCGCTGTTCCATCGAATTGGCGGGCGGCAGTGTTGGTAACCGGGCGTTCAACCCGGCGACTCCGCCTTGACGAGCGATGGCCCGTTCGTGAATTTCTGAGAAACGCATACTGTGCCCCAGTGTATGGTCAGACACATTCAGTGTACCGGAAGGCGGATTCGTGTGCTCTTCACGCTTGCACGCGTGCTCTGGATCAGCTGTTTCAATCCGGCTAAGCCAAAGCAACTTTCTTACGCAGAACCGGAGCAACGCTCTTATATTGCATTAAGAAAACGCCGAATCACCGGCAGTTGTTTAAGCATCGCTTTATCGACAATGCGCGGCAGTATCCCGTTAATCACCACAAACAATTTCTCGGGCCAGCCGAGAAACCGGCGGCGATCGCCGTTTTCCATAGCTTTCAGAATGGCCGTTGCCACCGCCTGGGGCGTGTCAACGCGGTTGCCAAGCGCACGATTCAACTCGTTCACGGCTTCCGCATTCATGTCGGTGGCGGTGGCCCTGGGCGCCACGTACACCACCTGCACAGCGGTATCCGCCAACTCCCGGCGCAGGGCTTCGGTAAACCCCCGCAGGCCAAACTTGGTGGCGCAATAGGCAGTATAGCCGGGGAAGCCTATGCTGCCAAAGGTCGACCCCACAAACACCAGCGCGCCGCTGCCCGCCTTCTCGAACCTGGGGGCAAAATGCCTGGCCACCAGCATGGCCGAGCGCAGGTTCACGTTAAGCTGGGCATCGAGCTCGTCAACCGACATCCTCGCCAGTCCGGCAAAGCGATTCTGGCCGGCGCAATGGATCACGCCGTCGATCTCCGGGTAGGCCTCCGTCAGGCGCGCCAACTGTTGGTCCAGATCGACGGCCGCCAGGTCCAGACACACCGGCGACACACCCTCCAGATGGCCGATACGTTCCGGGTGGCGGGAGGCTACGATGACACGGCTGCCTGCCCGAACCAGCGCCTCCACCAGCGCCTTGCCAATACCCCCGGTTCCTCCCAACAGGAGAAAAACCCGATCATGCAGCTTCATGCTGCTTCTCCTTGCGCGTGACCGGCAGCGGAATGCTGTGCAACATATCGCCGTAGAGCCGGTATACCACGCGTGCAGAATCGATAATGGCCTGCTGATCGGTCGGGTCGGTAATGCCGTCCATCAGGTTGCGGAAAAACTCGAAGTGGTCCTGATCGAGAGCGCCGTGGGAGTACAGATAACTGAACGCCTGATTCGGAAGCCCAAGGAGTTTCTGAATCTGCTCGGCCAGCGGCGTGGCCAGCTCTACTGAGGTGCCTTCAAGCACTTGAACCATGCCAAAGAACGCCGCCGGATTGCCCCGGTTAATCTGGTCGTACAGGTACGCCACCATAAGCTCTATAGACAAATCTGGCTTGCCCGTGCGAATCGCTTCCTTGTCGGCGTTGCAGGCGTCCAGATCATTCAGTATCCACTCGTCGTGGCCGTACTCCTCGTCAATGTATTCAACCAGCGCCTTGCGAACGAACTCCATCCGCGAGGGCAGTTTTGCGCCACAAGCCATCATTAACGGCACCGTGTGCTTAACGTGGTGAAAGGCCTGGGTCAGAAACCAGGTATAGGACTCCAGGCTGAAACAGCCTTCGCCAATCGCTTTCACAACCGGCGCGCCGCTAACATGGGCCCGTGCTTGTGCTGTTTCCTGCTGCAATCTGTCAAAAAATGCCATGTGGAATTCTCCTGTTTGGTTGGCTAACGATGTCGACATAAATAAAGGAAAGGCTTTTGCCAACAGGGTCGGCAGATGGGCCTGAATGGTTAACCGCACCGGGCGGCCATTTGCAGTGATGTAACCTTCGGACTGGCTCAGGGGCTGGCGGCGGATATACACCGTGGCCAGGCAGGCGTAATCCGGCAGGCGTTGATTGAGTTGCCGCAATGCACCGGCAAGGTCGTCTGGCGAGCGCCCGTCTGTCACTGTTATCAGTGCCATTGGCTGCGGCTCACCGTCGCCGAACACCACCGCCTGGCCAATGCCCAGGCCCTGAACAAGTTCACTTTCCAGCCACTCCGGGCTGATGTTGCGGCCAAAGCTGGTGATCAGCAGATTCTTCGAACGGCCATTAACCGACAGAAAGCCGCTTGGGTTGAGCACGCCCAAGTCGCCGGTATCCAGCCACTCGTCCTGCCCCGGCTCGTCACCCAGGTACCCCAAATGGGTGTTGCCGCGAACCAGAATGTGGCCGTCAGAATTCACCTTGATATCGATATGAGACAGGGGTTTACCCACGCTGCCCTCACACTCGGCAGCCGGCACGTTCAACGCCACCACAGAGCTGCACTCCGACAAGCCATAACCTTCGTACAGTGGCAGGCCAGCAGCGCGGCCACGGGCCAGCAGCTCGGCAGATACCCGGCCACCGCCAACGGCCATAAAGCGCAATGAGCGGCTGTTCAGCTGCCCCTGCTCGGCGGCATTGACCAGTGCCATCGCCAGCTCCGGCACCGAAATCAGCGATTGGGGTTGGTGTTGGTTGATTCCCGCAACCAGCTTGCCCAGGTTCAAGCCGCTGCTGCCTGTCATGCCCAACTGCGCCAACGGCGCCACCATGACCGTAGCCCCCATAAGCAACGGCAGGTAAACGCCGGCAATATTCTCCAGAAGGGTCGCCAGGGGCAGAATGCACAAATGCGTTTGTAATTCGACGCCCGACAGCCGTTCTTTCAGGGCCAAAGTCGTTGCGGTCATCTGCGCCACCGACAGACACACACCTTTGGGGGTGCCGGTACTGCCGGATGTGAAGGTAATTTTCGCCGTGGCTTTCGGTATCTGAGGTATCTGAGGTATCTGAGGTATCTGAGGTATCTGAGCCATCTGCGGCACCGCTGCAACAACCGGCAGCGGGCGCAGCCAGACGCCCTGGCCCAATGGCTCGCTACCACTTGCCTCTTCGCTGCACAGCAAGCCGTCCAGGCCCGCCCGTTCGATCAGGTGGGCGGTCTGGGATTCAGAAAAGAACACAGGTACCGGCACACAAACCACGCCAGCCAACAGGCAGGCAAGGTCGGCCAGTACCCAGGCAATAGTGTTGTCGCCGCACACACCGGCACGCTTTATACCCCGTACGCTCAGCTGTTCGGCCACCGCTTCTGCCGCCTGCATCATCTGCTTATAGCTGAACTCCGCTTCCGGCCCACGTAAGGCAATACGTGACGGGTGCGCCAGTGCCTGACGTTTGAGCAATTCAGGCAAGGCGGCCATAAGCATCCCCCTGCTGCAAGCTGTCAGAACCGTTTGAACCGATATCGGATGACGCCGGCTGAATCCGCCGTAGCAGCCCCACCTGCTGCAAAGCGCCGAGGCTATCGGCCACTTTGATCGCCATCACGACGGGTTGATGATCGTAATAGCGCCCCCAACCAGCGCCACCATCGGGCAAACTCGCCGGGTTCGCATTGGCCAGCACGCGGGTGGCAATACCCATTCGGTGAAAACTGTTACGCAGCTGATCGGTGCCGGTACACACCACCCAGTCATAACCCGCGCCCTGCAGCCACACCGTCAATGAGGCAAACAAGTGCCTGCTGACACCGGATTCTACACCGGCCAAGTGGGCAATCTCTGCAATTTTGCTGCGCGCAATACCCGCCGACGGCATTACCGATTCGACCGGAACAGACAGGTAGTCTTCAAGAAACAGGCGTTCCCGGGCGGCACTACGAACGCCCACCGCGGCCAGAAGCGTGCCCTGGGCCGAGGTCAACGCCAGCAATAGCGGTATCCGCAACGAAGGTTCGGCCCCATAGGCCTGCAAAAACCGGCGCCGAATAAATTCTGCAACCGTAGCCGCCAGTGCGGTATCGGGTGTAATCTCGCTCAACCAGCGCCCGGCACAACGAAGGGCCGGAACCAGCTCCGGCGAATCCGGTGGGCAGTGTATGGACATTGTAAGCGGGTCACTCATATGCGCTCTCCAACAGCTCTTGGGCAGGGCGCCCGACATCGTGAGCCATCAGATTAGCCAGCAAGCCTTAACCCAGCCTTAAGCTCTGGCGCCAGAATTCTTAAACCGGCCTTAAGGTTTTGACGATTTCTCCCAACACGGGTTCCGCTTGATGCGCATATTATTGGTAGAAGACGACCACCTTTTGGGCAGCACCATGCTGGGCATGCTGAGGGCAGACCAGCACACCGTAGACTGGCTGAATGATGGCCAGCAGGCGCTGAATGCGCTGGTGGATGAGCATTTTGACTTGGCCATACTGGATTTGACCCTGCCCAGGGTAGACGGCCTCGATATCGTTCGACATACCCGGCAACAGGGCAATCAACTGCCCATTATCATTCTGACCGCCAGGGCTGAACTTGAGGAAAAACTGCAGGGCCTGGATGCAGGCGCAGACGATTACCTGACCAAACCCTTTGCCATGGCCGAGCTCAAGGCCCGGATTCGGGCCGTTACCCGCCGCAGATCAGCCACAAACCGGGACGAACTGATTGTGGGCCAGCTAACACTGGACCCGGCTTCAGCCCAGCTAACCTGCGGCACAGACACCGCAACCCTGCCGCGCAGCGAGTTTCAAATTCTTCAGTACATGATGCGTCACCCTGATCAGGTTGCCACCCGCAGGCGCTTGGAAGAGCAGCTCTATGGCTGGGAACCGGGCGCAGAGAGTAATGCCCTGGAAGTGCACATTCACCATCTGCGGCGTCGAGTAGGCAAGGCCACCATCAGAACGATCCGCGGCGTCGGGTATTTGCTGGACAGCCAAGCGGCCTCCGGAGTGCCGGAATGTCTCTGACTCGCACCCTCACTCTGCTGGTTACCTCGACGGTGCTGTTGATTGCCCTGATCGCCGCCGCCTGGAGTTACGTTGAAAGCAATCACGAGCTGGAAGAGCTGTTTGATGCCGAACTGGCGCAAAGCGCGCGCATTGTGCAGGGGCTGGTTCGCCACCTGGCAGACACCCAGTCACTGGAGCAGTTACCGCAAACCCTGCGCGAAACGCTGACACTGTCTCTTGCTGAAGACATCGACCCGGAAGCAGATGGTGACGAAATTCTGCCCGGCGGTGCAGGGCACAAATACGAGAAGAAACTGGCCTTTGAAGTCTGGACGCCCGACCGCGTACCCCTGTTGAATACGCTCAACGCCGATGACACCGGGGGCTTGGCTCCGGGCTATTCATGGGCCGAATCCCAGGGCTATCGTTGGCGGGTGTTCACACTTAAAGACGCGGCCACGGGCTTTTGGATCCGCACCGCCCAGCGCGAGGAAATTCGTGAGGAGCTGAGTCAGGAACTGGCCTTGGGTAACGTTCTGCCCTTACTCCTCGCGCTGCCGTTACTGCTGCTGGCTGCAAGCACTGCCATTCAAATCGGTATTCGCCCCTTGCTAAGGCTGGAGCGGCCCATACGCAATATGGCACCGGAACGTATCCATCCCCTTGATGACCAGCAGGCACCAAAGGAAGTAGCAGGCCTGGTGCAGGCCGTGAACAGTATGCTCAAGCGACTGAATCAGGCACTGGAACGGGAGCGGCGCTTTTCAGCCGATGCCGCCCATGAACTGCGAACACCGCTGGCAGCCTTGCGACTGAACCTTGAAAAAGCCTGTGACAGCAATCCGCAGCAGTTCAACACCCTGATCCAGTCCGTTGACCGCATGACACACCTGGTAGAGCAAATGCTGTTGCTGAACCGGGTCGACTCGGGCGCCGATTTTTCACCGCAATACCATAATCTGTCTGAGATACTCGAGCAGAGTATTGCCGATGTGGCACCGCTGGCACTGAAAAAGAACATCGAACCGGTATTACAGGACGATGCCGGCGAAGCCCTGGTGTGTTGCCACAACGCCCTGATCAACACCCTGATGCGATCCCTGCTGGCCAACGCGATTCAATACAGCCCGCAGCACACGGTGGTGGAAACCCGCCTGGCGCCCTCCGCAAACGGCTATCACGTTACTGTTTGCGATCAGGGCCCGGGCATTGCAACTGCGGACCGGGAGCGGGCGCTTAGCCGTTTCGTGCGGCTTGACCAAAGGATTGGTGGCGGCGCAGGGTTGGGATTGGCCATTGCGCGGCGAATTGCGGAACTCCACGGCGGCCAACTGACCCTGAACACGCGACCCGACGGCCAGACCGGGCTCTGTGTCAGCCTTTGGCTGCCGGCGCGCACGGCGCTTTGCAACAATGCGGCAACGGTGAGCGGCAACGGTGAGCGTTAAGCTCAACCGGGCTTTAAGATTTCAACGCATTCAAGAGCGTTTCATCGTCCATCGGCTGCCCCCAGCGATTGCCGTGCATCAGCTCGGTCAGGGGCAGGCGCGAACGCCAGCCTTTTGCCTGAAGCTCGGGCTGGTCCAGAAACTCGCTGACGTAGCCAAGGCACAAATAAGCCAGCGGATACACGTTATCCGGCAGGTTCAGAATGCCTGCCAGTGTGGTTTGATCCACAATGCTCACCCAGCCTACGCCTATGCCTTCTGCCCGCGCCGCCAGCCATAAGTTCTGAACCGCCAGGCAGGTGCTGAACAGATCCATCTCGACAATGGAACTGCGCCCCAGCACATGGGTGCCGCCACGGCTCCGATCACAGGTAATGCAGAGGTTCATGGGGCTTTCGATAATGCCCTGCAGTTTCAGGCTGCGATAAGTTTCCTGCCGCTCACCGCTGTAGTTGTTTGCCGCTTTGGCGTTTTCTTCGTGGTAGCTGGCCAACACCTGCTGGCGCACGTCCAGGCTGTCGATCAGGATAAAATCCCAGGGCTGCATAAACCCCACCGACGGTGCATGGTGCGCGGCTTTCAACAGCCGAGCCAATACGGGCCGGGGGATGGGGTCTGGCAAAAACTGGGAGCGTACGTCGCGGCGCTCGAAAATAGCGCGATACAGGCCCGCGCGTTCTTCGTCAGTGAAAGGACGATTGGGATCACTCATGGCTGCCTCGTCGGCCCAGGCGTGGTCGCCGCTGCCTTCAGCCCCAGCAAGTCGCGCAACCAGTGCGTATCAAGATGTTGCTCCACCTGATCCGCCAGCCGGTCAAGCTGGGCCAGGCGATGTTGCTGATAGTCTACCGCTGCGCCTGAGTGGTCCAGCCCGGCCCATTGCAGCAAAGCGTCACAAGCCCCCGGCTCATCAAAAATTCCGTGTACATAGGTGCCCGCTATTTGACCGTCGGCACTAATAGCTCCTTCGTTTTGGCCGTTCATGCGGCCCAACGGGCGCGCCAGAGCCGCGCCTTCGCTCACACCGTTGTGCATTTCGTAACCGCTGAAATTTACATCTGGCTGGCCGGAATTCTGCGCTGACAGATTCAGTATTCCGCGGACGTTTTTAAGCTGCTTGCCTGCCACCATGGTGGTCGTCATATCCAGCAAGCCCAGGCCTTCGGTTGTGCCGCTGTTGCCTTCCAGCCCAGCCGGATCATCCACGCGCTCACCCAGCATTTGAAAGCCACCGCAAATGCCAAACACCTTGCCGCCGTAACGCAGGTGTTTTTGGATGGCCTGCGTCCAGCCCTGAGCGTGAAGAAAGGCCATATCGGTGCGGGTGCTTTTGCTGCCTGGCAGAATAATCAGGTCGGCCGCTGGAATGGCTTGGTCCGGGCCAATAAATTGCAGGTTTACACCAGGGTGCAGGCGCAGCGGGTCAAAATCGTTGTGGTTACTGATGCGCGGCAGCACCGGCACAATCACATTCAGCGCGCCGGCTTCGCTTACGCCGCTGGTGCCAATGCTGTCTTCGGAGTCCACAATCAAGCCGTGAAGATAGGGCAGTACGCCAATGACCGGTTTCCCAGTGCGTTCGGTCAGCCAGTCCAGGCCTGGTTCCAGCAGAGCGATATCGCCGCGAAAGCGATTGATGATAAAGCCTTTTGTGCGGTTCTGTTCGCTGGCGGAAACCAACTCCAGAGTGCCGACCAGCTGGGCAAACACCCCGCCGCGGTCGATATCGCCCACCAACAGCACCGGGCAATCTGCCGCTTCGGCAAAGCCCATATTGGCGATGTCATTGGCGCGCAGGTTGATTTCAGCAGGGCTGCCAGCGCCTTCAGCGATGATCACGTCATAGCGTTCACTGAGCGCACGCCAGGCGTCCATGACCGCCACCATGGCCTCGGCTTTGTAAGCGTGATAATCCAGCGCGTCCATATTGCCGTGCACCTGGCCGCGCAGAATCACCTGGGCGCCACAGTCGCTTTGTGGCTTCAGCAATACCGGGTTCATATCACTGTGGGGTTCAAGGCCGCACGCCAGCGCCTGCAGTGCTGTCGATCGGCCAATTTCGCCGCCGTCTGTGGTCACCGCGCTGTTCAAGGCCATATTCTGCGGCTTGAACGGCGCCACCGACACACCCTGGCGCGCCAGCCAGCGGCACAGGGCCGCAACCACGGTGGTTTTGCCGGCGTCAGAGGTGGTGCCCTGAATCATCAGTGTAGGCATAGTTAAAGCTCAACGCCTTTTTGGGCTTTGATGCCCTGATCTTTGAACGCGTGCTTCACCACGCCCATCTCGGTAACGGTGTCTGCCAGGTCAATCAGTTCCTGCGGCGCATGGCGACCGGTGACCACCACGTGTTGCATCTCGGGCCGGCCTTGCAGATCGTCCAGCACCCGATCCAGATCGATATATTCGTACTTCAGCGCAATGTTCAGTTCATCCAGCAAAATCATGTCGTAGCTGTCGTCTTTCAGCATGGCGGCGACAATCTCCCAGGCGGCTGTGGCAGAGGCCACATCCTGTTCCCGGTTTTGGGTTTCCCAGGTGTAGCCCTGCCCCATCACGTGGTAATCCACGTTAGGCAGATTGCGGAAAAAGGCTTCTTCGCCGGTGCTGAAGGCGCCTTTGATAAACTGCACCACACCCACTTTCATGCCGTGGCCCAGAGCCCTGGCAACCATGCCAAAGCCGGAACTGCTTTTGCCTTTACCCGGGCCTGTCAGCACCAGTAAGACGCCTTGCTCTTTCTGGGCGCGGGCAATGCGTTCGTGCATTATTTTCTGCTTGGCCGCCATACGGCGGGCGTGGCGTTCGGGGTCTTTAGCGCGTTCACGCATGAGTGTTCTCCGTATCGTTAGGAAATGCCGGGAAATGTCAGTTTCTGGCCGCGGAAAATAGCGGCTACTAATGTGGGTGCCGATGGGAAATAACCGTGGAAGTAGCTTCCAACCAGACCCTTCTCGCAGAATACAGCTTCACTGCCGGTACCCGCTTGTTTGTAGGTCTGGGCAGCAGGTTTCCAAGAGGTTTCAAGGGTAGAACGGTGATAGGTGTGGCCCCGCAGTTCGCCTTCCTTCGCCGTCAGGCTGTGCATGCCCAAACCCTGTAGGCGCTCTTTTATAGCCGCGCGGCCCGGTATCAAACCAAGCAGGGAATGCACAATCCCTTCTTTGTCTGCCAGCTCTTCCGCACACGCCATAAAGCCACCACATTCGGCCAGTATCGGCTTACCTGCGTGATAAAAAGCACGAATGGAATCCATCATCGCGGTGTTGTTGGCCAGCGCGTTTCCATGCAGCTCGGGATAACCACCGGGAAGCCAGAGGGCGTCTGCCGGTGGTAACTGCGCATCGGCCAGGGGTGAGAAGTAATGCAGTTCTGCTCCCATTGCTTCCAGCAATTCTGTGTTTGCGCGATAGATAAAGCTGAAAGCCAGATCACGGGCAATGGCAATGCGCACACCCGCCAGCAAAGCCTCTGGTTTTGTTGGCTCTGCCGCTGCGATGGTCACCGCTTTTGGCAGTACACCCAGGCCTGAGGCTTTGAGCACTTCGGCCGCCTGATCAAGCTGTTGATCCAGACCCTTCAACTCTGCCGCCTGCACCAGGCCCAGGTGCCGGTCCGGAATACTCATGGCGTCGTCGCGAGGAATGGCCCCCAGCAGGCTGATGCCATCCGGCAAGCGTTCTTTCAACATGTCGCCATGGCGCGGGCTGCCGACTTTGTTGGCGATAACCTGATACACAGACAGCTCGGGATCAAAGCTTGCAAGGCCCAGCACCAGAGCACCGAAGGTTTGCGCCATGCCGCTGGCGTCAATCACCGGCAGGGCCGGAATGCCCAGCAGTTTGGCAAGATCGGCGCTGGACGGGGTGCCGTCGAACAGACCCATGGCGCCTTCAATTAAAATAAGATCGGCATCCTGCGCGGCTTGCGCCAGCCGCCAGCGGCATTCATGTTCGCCGGTCATCCACGGGTGGAGCTGATACACCGGTTGGCCTGACGCCACTTCCAGCACCATAGGGTCCAGATAATCCGGGCCGTGCTTGAACACCCGCACCTTGCGACCGGCATTGCGATGCAGGCGCGCCAGGGCGGCTGTCACCAGGGATTTACCCTGCCCGGAGGCAGGTGCGGTAATCATTACTGCCGGTACGGTTATGGTCATTGATCAGCCAGATTCAGAGTGTTGATTAAAAACTTACGGGTACAAATACGGGCGCACCATCAGCTTCTACGGTGATTAATTTCTGGTTGTAGAGCCGTTCAAGCGCTGCCGGCTCCAACATATTTTTAGCGGGCCCCCAGCAGGCATCGCCGTTGGTATAGAGCAAAAGTATGTGAGTGCACCAGCGTGCCGCCAGATTCAGATCGTGCAGGCACATGAACACGGTTTTGCCAGCACCCGCCTGATCGCGCAGCAGATTCATCACCTTCACCTGGTGGTGCAAATCCAGGTGGTTTGTGGGTTCGTCCAACAGCAGAATATCGGGGTTCTGGGTCATCAGGGTGGCAATAGCGACGCGCTGGCGCTCACCACCCGACAGGGTGTTCAGCAGGCGATCTGACAGATGGTTTACGTCCAGCGTGGTCAAAGCCTGCTCCGCACGGCGCTGATCTTCACCCTGCTCACTGTCCCAGGGCGATAACCAGGGGTGGCGGCCAATCAGAGCGGTTTCTAATACGGTCGCCGGAAAGCTGTCCTGGCGCTCCTGAAACACCAGGCCCAGTTGCCGCGCAATATCGCGACGCTTCAGTGCGGTGAGCGGCCTGCTGTTTAACTGCACCTGGCCACGGCGGGCGGGCAGTAATCCGGCCAGTGTGTGCAACAACGTGGTTTTACCGGCGCCGTTGGGGCCAAGTACGCCCCATATCTGACCGGGCTCTATGCTCATGTTCAAAGCGAAGCCGTCAGGCCGGCCAGGTACGTTGATGATCAGATCGCGAGTGTTCAGAGTGCTCAGCGTGCTCATCAGCGGCTCCGGTGCAGCAGGTACAGGAACGTGGGCACGCCCAGCAAAGCAGTAATCACACCAACGGGCAGCTGTTCGGGCGCAATCATCGTGCGCGCCAGGGTGTCTGCCAATACCAGCAAGGTACCGCCAGCCAATGCGCTGGCAGGAAGGATAATACGCTGGTCGTTGCCCAGAATCAGTCGCAACATGTGGGGCACAATCAAACCCACAAATCCGATACTGCCTGCGGTGGTGACCGCTGTTGCTGTCAACAAACTGGCCAGAACGTAAATTGTCCATTCCAGCGGTCGCACCGACACGCCCAGCGCCGCCGCCTGCATGGGGCCCCGTGCCAGCACATTCAGGTTACGGGCCAGGGGCATAATCACCACCACCGACACCGCCAGCACCACCACCGCCGGCCAGGGCGAGCGGGCGTAGGACACATCACCCATCAGCCAATACAGCATACCGGGCAGTTTGTAGGAAGGGGTAATGGCCAACATCAGGGTAATCACCGCACCCCAGCCGGCCGCTACCACCACGCCAGTCAGCAACAGGCGGGACGGTGTCCAGCTGCCGGTACCGTGGGCCAGACCAAACACCAGCACGGTTGCCAGCATGGCACCGGCAAAGGCCGAGCCCGATATGATCAACGTGCCCATTCCCATCAGCATGGCCAGTAATGCGCCAACTGCTGCGCCGCCTGAAAGCCCAAGCACGTAAGGATCTGCCAACGGGTTGCGCAGCAGCACTTGCATCAGGGCGCCCGCCACGGCCAACAGCCCACCCGTACCAAACGCCGCAAGCGTGCGCGGCAATCGCAAATCCAGCAACAGGGTTCGGTGCAACGTGCTGCCTTCGCCCTGAATAACCTGCCACAAATCCGCAGGCGAAACCGTCACGCTTCCCAGCGCCAGCGCAAAAGCCATGGATGCCAGAGCTAACATACCAAGACCGAGCAGAGAGCGAGTCATCGACTCAGAACCTGAACGTTAACTCCGGGCCTACAAATTCTCACGAGCGCTTTCCAACTTTCCACACACCGTTTGAATAGCATCAAGCAATCTCGGCGTAGGCCGGGAAATGGGCGAAGCCGGCACGAAAAACAGATTGTTTTTTTCCACCGCGGCCAGCCCCGCATACTTCTTCCATTCATCCAGCTGGTCGTCGCTGACGCCGTCAACGCTGCCGGTAAGAATGGCATCGGGGTCTGCCTGCAATACAACTTCTGCGCTGATTCTGGGTATCAGCCGTTGCATATCGCCAAACACATTCACGCCGCCACACAGCTTGAGCACTTTACCAATCAGGTGCTCGTTGTTAACCGTCATTAACGGTTTTTCCCACACTTGGTAAAACACCGGTATGGGTTCAACGCCAGCATACTGCTGTGTTAAAGCGGCAATGCCAACACGGAAGCGTTCGGCCTCGGCAAAACCTTCCGGCTCGGTGCCCGCCAGCGTGGCAAGCCGTTCGATAACACTGGAAACCCCCGCAAAGGTGCGGGGTTCTATAGCAAAAGTGGATACGCCCAACTCTTGAAGCAACTCAACCTGTGCTGGCGGGTTGCCCGTTACCCAGGTCACCACCAGATCAGGATTGAGGGCCAGCAAAGCTTCCATGTCGACACGGGTGTGGCTGCCGATCAGCGGAAGTTCGAGGGCGGCCGGGGGATAGTCGCTGTAGTTGACCACGGCCATTACTTTGTCGCCGGCGCCGGCTGCAAACACGAGTTCGGTCGCGCCAGGCGATAGGGTAATGACGCGCTGCGCCGGGGCTGATATACACAGCTTCTTGCCGGTGTCATCCACAGCGCAACGTTGCATCTCACTGGCTGATATCGGATGCGCCAAGATTGCTATCAGAAGCCCTAAAGCAAACCTGAAATTCAGCCCGCGAGAAACCACGCTTTTACTCCCGTATTTATAACTTATTGAATGTCGTAGCGAACTGACAGCATGGCTGTGCGGCCTGCGGAGATGTACTTCACACCGTCAAAACGCTCTGCAGTTGAATATTCACGATCCAGCGCGTTGACCAAGGTCAGGCGGGTGGTCCAGTTCTGCGCAAACTCCCAATTTGCACGCAGATCCAAGGTTCCAAAACCCGCAAGTCGTTCGGTATTGGCGCCGTCATCATAACGATGGCCTTCAACTACAACAGAACCACCCAATCCGAAGTTGCCATAGGCTTTATCAAGGTCGAAACGGGCGGTCTGCCGGGTAAGGCGCGCAATCTGCTTTTGGGTCTCAAGGTCTTCAGGATCCATATACGTCATGGCAATGCCAGCGCGCCAGCCATCATACTCATAGCCCGCGCCAAACTCGGCACCGCGAATCCGGGCCTCATTAATGTTGATGCTGGAAGACGCACCATTCACTTTTCCAGAACTAATCAGGTCCTCGATGTCCATTTGATAAACGGCGATGTCCCAAAACCATCTCTGATAGTTGCCGCTGGCACCCAGTTCGTAACTTTCTGACTCTTCCGGATTAAGATCAGGATTCCCGCGATAATCAGACAGTTTTGGTCCAGCCGGCCAATATAAGTTATTAAACGTCGGAGCTCTAAATGCCGTGCCGTAGCTGACACGCACGCGGTGCGAGCGATCGAGCTTATAGCCCAGCGCCAAACCGCCGGTTTCTTTGGTTCCATAAGCTTCATTGTCATCGCTACGAAGACTGAGCTGAGCATCCATCGGACCAAAATTCAGGCGCAATTGACTGAATACTGCCATATTGGTTCTGCTGCTTTCAGCAAAGTCTTTTGTACTTTCAACTTCATCTTGCTGCAACTCGGCACCAACAACGAACTCATGAACCTTATAAGAAAAGGTATTTTCCCACCTAGCTTGCCGAAGTCGTGTGTTATAAAAATCTTCACCACTGCTACGGAACGTTTTTTGTTCGTCTCGTGACTCAGCAAATTGAATACCTGTTTGCCAGTAATCATTCAGCGGCGTAACCAAACCTAGCCCAATAGTGCGGATTGTGTAATCTGTATTGCCGCCTTCAAACTCTGAGTTTCCTTCAGACTGCAATAATAAAGCACTGGCCTCCCCCCCATTACTCAACGTGTGTACAACTCGACCAAGCCCAGCAGTGTTACGGAAACCCTTATCATCGCCATCTTCAAGAATCGCTGTGCCATCACTTTCTTTATGAAGGCCACTCAAACTGAAACTGGTATTGCCAACCGAGGCGAAAGCGCCAGCACTCACTTTCTGGGTATCAAAGTTACCGGCGCCGGCCTCAACCCAGCCGCGCTGACCCTGTTTTGGATCGAGTGTGAAGGCCTGCACAACTCCGCCCATAGCATCGGCTCCGTAGAGTGAGCTCCGTGGACCGCGAACAATTTCCACTCGTTGAATGAGTTCTGTTGGGAAATACTCCCAAGATGCCTCACCGCTGGTCGCAGAATGCAGTTTTATTCCGTCAACCAAAAAAACAGAACCTGCATCTTTGACGCCGCGAATATTGACGCTTGTTGATTTTCCAAAAGAACCATTCCCCGTTACGTTAATACCCGGCTGGCCGCGCAGAAGGTCAGCAAAATCAGCAGGCGCTTTTGAGCGAATTTCTTCTTCATCAATAACCGTTACAGAAGCCAGACTCTCACCAACAGTTTTCGGCCCAAGCGTAGCAGTAACAACAATCGGATCCATGGTCGCGCCAGTGGATTCCTGGGCAACCGCGATAGAAAGAGGCGTAAGCGAAAATGGCACCAGCAGACTGCTGGCAACAAACCGGAAAACTTTCATAAAATGCACTCAAAGACACACCACGCGCACCCGCATGGCTGGTTTTTTGGTGCTGCAAGGGGAAGCGAAAGTCGGCCGCAAACGAAGCGGGCGCCTTAAAAAAGGTGGGGAAAAGCCGTGAAACAGGATCGGTGTTTACCCACCGCAACTGCCCTCCGCAGCGTTCGGTGTGTTGACAGGCCGGTCTCCGGACTTGTGAGCTGTATTGCTGAACGGCGCAAGCCTTCCCATGCGTTTGCACAGTGGCACCTTTCTTAGCCGTTCACTCACTTACCGTTGCGGGGGCAGTGCCGGACTTTAACCGGCTTCCCGTTTCACTGTTGTGGCGATGATGATAACGCCAGAACAACACCTGAAAACGAAGGCAAGGCTAACAATGCGTTAATGCCTGGTCAATGATTAATCACAGAAGGCGCCCGCGAGTGCCGTTTCCAGACGGCGCCATTGGCTCTCGTTTGGCGCCAGGCCGAAGCGCACCATGCCGGGTTGTTCGAATACTCTTACCAGCACGCCTTGCGCAGCAAGACGGTCCGCCAATAAGGTCGGGGCATCAGTGCGAACGGTATGGAACAACGTGCTACCACCCATCGGGCTCAGTCCGGCTGAATGCACTATTTCTCTTAGCCGTTGGGCGCCGCCCTGCAAGCGGGCACAGGCATTTTGCTGCCAGTTTATATCCAGCAGTGCCTGCGCCATTACGTGGCGCGCGGGACCATTCACCGTCCATGGCCCCAGCTTTTCCGTCAGCGCGCCCGCAAGATTCTTATCGGCAAGCACGAAGCCGGCGCGTATCCCGGCCAAACCAAAGAACTTCCCCAGTGAGCGCAGAACAATCAGGCCCGGGCGGCCGCTCTGGCAGGCCAGGCTAAAGGCTGGCGTTGGGTCCATAAACGCTTCGTCCACCACCAGCCAGCCACCGCGTTTTTGCAACCGCTTATGCCAGCGCAACAGCGTAGAAGGAGGAATAATTTCCCCCGTGGGATTGTTAGGGTTGATCCATACCAGCACGTCAAGCTGATCCAGCCAGCGATCATCGCAACCCGAGGCGCCGCCGTGGATCTGTCTGGGGCCTACTGGAACAATATCGTGACCGGCAGATCGCCAATGGTGCCCGTGCTCGCGATAGCCAGGTACCGGTATGCCAACGCGACAGCGTTTGCGCAGGCCGGGCAACGCCATAATGGCGACCTGACTACCGGCAACGGGCACGCAACCAGCAACCAGGGAGGCGCCAGACCAGTTGCGGATAATCTCTTCCAGGCCGTCGTCTTCTTCTGGCAAGCGCTGCCACACTTCCGCCGGCAACTCCGGCACCGGCCACCCCAACGGGTTTATGCCGGTCGACAAATCCAGCCACTGTTCACGGCGAATGCCCCAGCGCTTAACCGCATCATTCAGCCGCCCGCCGTGCTTTAACACCATGGTCCAGCCACCATGGCAACAAGGCCGGTTATGGCAAATATAACAGCCAGCCAAAGCCAGGTGCCGTGGCGTACCAGTGCAATAGCCGCCCGGATACTGTCGGCACTGGCCGAATTGGTACCGCCCAGATACGGGCGTTGCTTTACGCCTTGCGCATAGGGCGACGGGCCACCTAGTTGCACATTCAGCGCACCCGCGCCAGCCGCCATCACTGGACCGGCGTTGGGGCTGTCCCATTGTGGCGCCTGCTGGCGCCAGCAGTACCAGGCCAGCTTACGATTGCCTAACAACGTGTAGGTTAGCGCCGTAAGCCGCGCAGGCACCCAGCCCATTAGGTCGTCCAGCCGGGCAGCCGCGCGGCCAAAATACAAAAATCGCAGGTTGCGATAACCCCACATGGCGTCCAACGTATTCACAGCACGATGCACAATAACGCCAGGAATACCGCCCACCAAAAACCAGAACAAGCTGGCAAACACCGCATCGGCGCCATTTTCCAGCATGGATTCGGTGGCCGCGGCCGCCACGCCCTGCTCATCCAGCGCGCTGGCCTGGCGGCTGACAATGCGGCTAACCTGCTCCCTTGCCACATTCAGCTCGCCTCTTTGCAGCGGCTGGGCCACGGCCAGGCCATGCTCTGCCAGGCCCCGGAGGGAAAGCGCAAAGTACAATGCAGTAGCCTGGGCCAGCAGCAACCAAAAGCCCGTGAGCACAGCAGACAACCAGATCGCCAAAAACAGCAGAGGCAGCACAAGCGCACACAGGGCTAAAGTACCCAGAATAAGGCTACGCCAGGCATTTTGTGGCGCGTTATTAAGCAGATGCTCCAAAACACTGGCCAGAGTGCCAAAGCCCGCCAGTGGGTGCAGTCGGCGGGGTTCACCCAATAATCGGTCAAGGGTCAGACCAAGCAGGCAAACCAAAAAAGGCGCAAGAAAGGGAGTGAAAACAGGAGCCATTACGACTTTAAGGTCATCGGCAAACCGGCGATGCTCATCATCACCGTGTCGCAGTGTTCAGCCAAGGCTTGATTCAACCAGCCTAGTTCGTCGCCAAAGCGTCGGGTAAGGGGGTCCATGCCAATAATACCCAGCCCCACTTCGTTGCTGACAATAATCAGCTTACCCGGGTACTGGGTTAACTGCGTTAAAAACTCTTCCCGCTCCCACGCGAAAACGGTCTCGCCGGCGTGCAGCAGATTACTCACCCACAGGCTCATGCAGTCCACCAGAATGCACGGGGCTTTTTCGCCTGCGCTGGCATAAAGTGCAAGCACTGAGGCCAGAGCCAAGGGCTCTTCACTTAAGCCCCAGTTAACAGGACGCTGCCGCTGATGGCGGTCAATGCGCCTGCGCATTTCGTCGTCGCCGGCCGTTGCGGTGGCGAGGTACACCACCTCACCGTCCATGTTGCGGGCAAGGCGTTCCGCCAATGCGGTTTTACCGGAGCGAATGCCACCAATAACAAGGGTGTGCATGTTGGTTTCAGTCCTCAGGGTGGAAAAGTAGGTGGTAGCCGGCAAGCTGGCGGGCCTTGAACTCTACCGGATCTGGACTACTCAGAGTATCATCCAGCGTCTATCGTCCTAACTATCGCCCCGACATCGGCTATTACATTGTTGGCCATTGCCGTGGCGCTACGCGTTTGCAGTTTACAGGTATTTATCATGTTATTTCCCGTCAGTTGGACCAACCCCCCCGCGCTTCCTTCCGCCCATTTTCTGGAACTTGCCATACAGCGCCAGAACACGCTGACAAAGCCTGCAGGATCATTGGGCCGGCTTGAGGCCATTGCGACACAGCTGGCCAGCATGCAAAGCTCCGAGCTGCCAATAGCTGACAAGATTCATATCAGCATATTTGCCGGCGACCACGGTGTCTGCGCGGAAGCCATTTCTGCCTACCCGCAAGCCGTCACCGCTCAGATGATTGCCAATTTTGCCAACGGCGGCGCCGCCATCAGTGTGCTGGCAAAACTTTTAGGTGCGACGCTGGAAGTGATCAACCTGGGTACCGTTGTCGACACGCCGGATCTGCCGGGCGTGATCAACGCCCGCATTGCACCCAGTACCCGTAACTTTGTAGAAATAGACGCAATGACCAGCCAGCAGGTCACCAAGGCCATACACTTTGGTGATGAAGCCGCCCAGCGCGCGGCCCGTACTGGTTGCCATCTGTTTATTGGCGGCGAAATGGGCATTGGCAACACCACGTCTGCGGCCGCCATCGCCTGCGCACTGTTGAACAAAAACCCGATGCGCCTGGCTGGCCCGGGTACAGGCCTCGACAGCGCCGGGGTGCGCCACAAAGCCGAAGTGATTATTCGGGCGCTGCAACGCCACAACGATGACCAAAGCCCCATGGCGGTACTCAAGGCCTTTGGCGGCTTCGAAATTGCCGCTCTGGCCGGCGCCATTGCAGGCTGTGCTGCCCGGCGCATACCGGTACTGATAGACGGTTTTATTGTGTCGGTAGCCGCGCTGATCGCGGTGAGTGAACAGCCGGATATTCGCGCCTGGCTGTTGTTTTCCCATCGCTCTGCCGAGCCCGGCCACCAGGCTATTCTGGACGCACTAAAAGCCACACCGTTATTGGACATGGGCATGCGGCTGGGCGAGGGCAGCGGTGCAGCGGTGACGGTTCCGTTGATCCGCGCAGCCTGCGCTCTACACAATAATATGGCCAGTTTTGACACCGCGGGCGTAGATAACAGCCAGAACGATGCACCTCAATCTGGAGCGAACAGCCGCAATGATTGACACCACCACGATTTTTGATGTGATCCGCCATGGCGAACCGGAAGGCGGGCCCATGTACCGAGGCAGTAAGGATGACCCTCTTAGCCCCGTCGGGTGGCAGCAAATGCACAACGCCATTACCAGCGCGGATCGTTGGGACGCCATTGTAAGTTCACCCATGCTGCGCTGCGTTCATTTCGCGCGGGAACTGGCAGAACGCTATCAAATCCCCCTGCACCTTGATGACGACCTGCGGGAAATCAACTTCGGCGATTGGGAAGGTCGCACGGCTGACGAAGTGATGGCCACCGATGGCGAGCGCCTGAGCCAGTTCTGGGCCAATCCGGTTGCCAACACCCCTCCCTCGGGCGAACCGGTCAGCGACTTTCAGACCCGGGTAGTTGCGCGTTGGTATCACTGGCAGGAACAGCATGCGGGCCAGCGAGTGCTGGTTGTGTGCCACGGTGGAATTGTGCGCATGATTGCAGCCGATGTGCTGCACATACCGCTGGAACATGCGTTTTCCGGCATAAGCACACCCTACGCCTGCCGCAGCCGCATTCAGGTCAACACCTCCAGCCACGGCCGATTTCAAAGTCTGATCGGGCACGGCCTGATCAGCGACTGACAGCTGGCCTGCAAACCGCTGGTGGGTCTCATCGGCTCAGATTTTAAGAGCGGTTTGCAGTGTACTGAAAATCAATCAACTCTTTAGCCGGTACCGGTCTGCTAAAATAGTAGCCCTGAGCCAGGTCACATTACCTTGACTAACCCAATTTTCATGCGCGGAAATAACATATCGCTAATTTGGCTGCCCCTGAGTTAGGCGACGCAAACCGTTATCTACCGTTATTCTAGACCCTAACAGTCAACTACCCCGCCCTGAAGGACGGGGCTTGTAGAGAGCACCCTGCAAGCCAGGTTGACCAGGGAAAGCGGTAACCAACCCGCTACGTTCGTGACAGGTCGTTAAGACCCACCGCCGAATGCTTCCTCAGTTCGGCGCTCTGGAAGACTCAG
>NZ_KB889907.1 GCF_000372805.1 Marinobacter gelidimuriae
TGGCCGCACCGCGCATCAGCGTGCAAATGGAGGCCGAAGGCGGCGCCCGTTCGCCAGGTCGCGGAGGCCAAGCCGTCAATATGGAAAATCAGGATTAACGCAGNAGACATTAAACAGCCAGGCTCCGCGAATAAAACAGAGCCTGGCAACAGTCAACTCTACATCTGTAAATCGAGGTGTCAGGCGCCGGCGATGCGCCCGGCCAGCGGTGATGACGGNTCTGCCAGTTGGCGGCGGGGCATGCGTCCGGCAAGAAATGCTTCNCGCCCGGCTTGNACCGCCAGTCGCATGGCNCGGGCCATAGCAATAGGGTCTGGCGAATGNGCAATGGCCGAGTTCATCAANACCGCATCGCACCCCAGTTCCATCGCCATAGCAGCCTCGTGAGCGGCACCAATACCTGCATCCACCAGCACCGGCACGCTGGCGCGCTCGACGATCAGGCGAATATTGTGCGGATTCTGAATGCCAAGGCCGGAGCCAATCAACGAGCCCAGGGGCATGATCGCGCAGCAGCCGATCTTTTCCAGTTCCAACGCCACAATGGGGTCGTCGCTGGTGTACACCATCACGTCAAAGCCATCACGAATCAGCTCTTCGGCGGCTTTTAGGGTTTCCACCACATTCGGATAAAGGGTGGTTTCATCGCCCAGCACTTCCAGCTTGACCAGATTGTGGCCATCCAGCAGTTCGCGGGCCAGCTTGCAGGTACGCACCGCAGAGCGGGCATCGTAACAGCCGGCGGTATTAGGCAGCAGCGTGTAACGGTTTGGTGGCAGAAAATCCAGCAGGTTAGGCTCGTCGGGATTCTGACCAATGCTGGTGCGGCGCACGGCAAACGTTACGACCTCGGCGCCGCTTTCGTAAAGTGCCCGCGCGGTTTCATCGTAGTCTTTGTAGCGGCCGGTACCCACCATAAGGCGCGATGTGAACTGCCGCCCTGCGATCACCAGTGGTTTGTCCAAGGTTTGTTCTGTCATCTTGTGTTCCTGTTTATGTGGGTACCTACTTGCACAAGCGGAGACGGTTGCAAGTGTTTGTACCGTGATTTGATATTGGGCAGAAAAAATAACGTTTCAACGATGATCAGGCCTGGCCAACCCTAAATGTTCGCGCAAAGTGCTGCCCTGATATTCAGTACGAAACAGCCCGCGACTTTGCAGCACCGGCACCACCTGCTCGATAAAGTCTTCAATGCCACCGGGCAGCGACGGCGGCATCAGGTTAAACCCGTCGGCGCCCTCGTTGCGGAACCAGTGCTCCATCTTGTCCGCAATCTGCTGGGGCGTACCAACCATGGTGCAGTGGCCACCCCCCGCCGCCAGCCGGCCCAACAGCTGGCGCAGAGTCGGCTGTTCAGTTTCGATGATGCGTAAAATGGTGCTGTAACGGCCCTGTGGCCCGCTAAACTCCTCCAATGGCGGAAGTGTTGGCACTGGTGCGTCCAAATCCCAGCCCGAACAGTCCTGGCCGATAAACATTGCCAGCTGGCGCAAAGACGCATCCGCGGGTAACAGCTCGTCAAGCTCACGCTGCTTGGCTTTTGCTTCCGCTTCGGTAGGTGCCACGTAAGTGACCAAGCCCGGTAAGATCGGCACATAAACCTCGCGGCCAGCGGCTTTTACCCGTTGTTTGATATCGCGGTAATAGCTTTGCGCCGCCGGCAAGTCATAGGCTACGGCGTAAATCGCCTCGGCGCATCTGGCCGCCAGCTCCCGCCCGGGCGCTGACGCGCCGGCCTGAAACAGCACCGGATGCCCCTGCACCGGACGCGGTACGTTCAACGGCCCGTCTACCCGAAAAAATTCACCCTGGTGGTTTATCGGACGCACCTTGGCGGGGTCGGCGTAATGGCCCTGGCGATCAAACCGCAAAGCGTCATCAGCCCAGGAGTCCCACAATCCCAATACCGCCTGCACAAACTCGTCGGCGCGGCGGTAGCGCTCGGCGTGCCCGGGCATAGCTTCATAACCGTGGTTGCGGGCTTCTACATCAAACATCGAAGTAACCACGTTCCAGCCAATGCGGCCGCCGGAGATATGATCCAGCGACGCGACCAGACGCGCGGCGTGAAACGGTGTGTAAAACGTGCTGGATACGGTGCTGATAAACCCGATCTTTTCTGTGGCCCGGCTCATGGCTGCCATGGCCGTTAGCGGCTCCAGGTAAAACCAGCTGCCATCTGACACATTGCCCGCCGAATTGCTGTCGGCGAAAAATACGGCGTCCAGCTTTCCGCGTTCGGCGGTTTGCGCCAGGCACTCGTAATAGCGAATGTCTCCCAACTGCTCCACCGCCGACTGCGGGTGGCGCCAGGCTGCTCGATGATGGCCGCAGCCCATCAGAAACAGGTTTATGTGCATCATCCGTTGATGTGAATCTGAAGCCGTCATCAGTTTTTCACCAACCCGCCGTCTACCACCAGGTTCTGCCCGGTGACCGAGCGCGACCAGGGTGACGCAAAAAACAAGGTGGCATCGGCAAACTCTGCCGGCGTAGTCACCCGCCGCAACGGTGTGCTGGCTGCGATGAAATCAAACACCGCCTCGGGCGTGGCAGCCGATGCGTCCGTGGTGCGCAGAAGGCCGCCCGACACCATATTAACGGTGATGTTGTCTGGGCCCAAATCCTGGGACAAGGTACGGGTAAGCGACAGCAAAGCCGCTTTACCCGCAGTGTAATCGTGATACGGCACCACCGGGTTCTGGAACAGGTTGGTTCCCACATTCACAATGCGACCAAAACCCAGTTCGCGCATACCGGCCAGCGCCGCTTGGGTGGTGTTCAGCGCACCGCCCACCACGCCGGCAAACTGCTGGTTCAGATTTTCCCAGGTCAGCTGATCTGCGTTCGGGCGGGCGTCGCCGTTGAATGAGAAATCCGGTAAGGCATTATTGATTACCGTGGTCACCGCAAACCCGAAATGTTGCCGGGCCTGAGCAAACATCGCCTGCACAGCGGCGCGGTCGGTTACGTCAGCCTGCACCGCAAGCGCACGTACCGGTTCTTCAGCGGCCAGTTTGTGCGCCGCTTCGGCGCTGTTACGATAATTGATAATAACGCTGGCGCCCTCGCGCAAAAACGCGCGCACCAGGTGTTCCCCCAAACCGCGGGCAGCACCGGTTATCAAAACCAGCTGTTGATCAAGACGGATGGATTTGTGCATAGACACCTCATGGCTGAGGCGAAGGTATGAATGGACAGATTTGGTACGGGCGCACCTTCTGACATCCCTTCGCCAGTGTGAACTGGATCAGGTTCAACGGGTGTGCTCTCAGCCCTGCAAAGCAGGACACCCCGTGTCGAGCCAAGACCATAGCACAACGGCTGCGCGAATATGCAGGCCAAACCGCCATTAATAGCGGCACTTGACAAGTACGAACAGACTTCCTACTCTATTGCCATTCCTGGGGGCGCCATTGCGATGGCTGAGACTCCGCACGTTGTGCGGTAACCCTTCGAACCTGATCCGGGTAATGCCGGCGAAGGGAAGGAAAAAGCCTGCTTTACGCTTGCCTGTGCGCTCCTTTCTTTCCCCGCGGCTTGTCCCGGTTATCCCGGTCGTTCGCCACCTTTGGCGATGACGCTCCCGTCTGCCACGGCAAGGAAGATTTACCCATGCTAAGCACCTCTACCGCCCTTATGTGGCTGATTTTATTCGCCGCACTTTTTGCCATACCCGGCCTGATTTACGCCCGCCACAAGCAGGACAAACTGGACGATTTTCTGGTGGCCCGCAACAGCCAGAGCAGCTCCGCTACCCTGCTGACACTGCTGGCGACCACCATGGGTACCTGGATTCTGTTTGGCCCGGCGCAGGCCGCCACCTGGGGTGGCATTGGTGCCGTTACCGGTTATGCGCTGGGTGCCCTGGCGCCGCGGCTGATCATGATTCCCCTTGGTAAACGCATTCGCACACTGATGCCCGAAGGCCACACCCTCACCGAATTTGTGCTCGGCCGCTATGGCCGTGTTATGTACGGCTTCGTGCTGGTGATCATGGTTTTCTATCTGTTTATCAGCCTGACGGCGGGCCTGACGGCCATTGCCAAAATGGTGTCTTTGTTGGCGCCGGTTCCTCTGTGGCTAACCGCCAGCATCGTAATGGGCGCCACCCTGCTGTACACCCTGTACGGCGGCCTGCGGGTCACTATTTTTACCGACCGGATACAAATGCTGGTGATTTTGCCATTTCTGGCGCTATTGATTGGTTTTGGCTGGAAGGCCACCGGTGGCCTGGCCCCGGCACTGCAAGGCTTGCAGGAAAAGGCGCCGCACCTGCTGAACCCGCTGGACATCAACGGCCTGAAATCCGGCCTGACTTTTTTCCTGGCGGTGGTGCTGACCGGGTTATTTTACCAGGGCACCTGGCAGCGAGTCTTCGCTGCCCGTGATAACAAGGTTATCCGCAACGGTTTTATCATCAGCGGTCTGTTAAGTTTCCCCATCATTTTCATCATGGGTTTGTTCGGGCTGGCGTTTGTAGGCCTGGGCTTGCCGGGTGACGGCTCGGTGGCGCTGTTCAGCGTGCTGTTGGCGGATGTGCCCGTGTGGTTTGCCATTGGCCTGTTACCCTTCGGGCTGGCGCTGATTATGAGCAGCGCGGACTCCACCATCAGCGGGCTGACCAGCATTATGGTCATAGACCTGCGCCGACTGCTGCCCAAGTTGGGCAACCATAGCCTGCTGTCGCTGTCGCGTTGGCTGATTGTGTTGTTGTCGGTACCGGTGTTGTTCGTGGCGGCCCAAGGCTACAGCGTGCTTTACCTGTTTCTGCTGGCCGATCTGCTGTGCTGCGCTGCCGCTTTCCCGGTATTTTTCGGCTTCTACAACGCCCGTTACCAAAGCTACAACGCCGCGATTAGCACGTTTGCCGGTCTGGCTACCGGGTTGATGCTGTTTCCCGCACCGGGGGCGCCGCTCACCTATTTGCTGGAATCTTTCCTGCTGGCAACCTTTGTACCGATTGCGGTGTCGTTATTGTTGCTGCTACTGCCAAAAGGAAAGCTCTTTGATTTCTCTGTACTGGCGCAGCGGGTGCGAAAGCTGGAGGGGTAATGCCAGGGGCCTAGCGCTGTTTGTTCTGAGTTGGGCACCTCAAAGTTCTGATCCTTGAGTACAACGGTGTATTCAGCTTCTTCTGTCGCCATAACGTTGCCTAGCCCTAAAATCGTCAAAAAGGCGATACAAACAGTTTGCGCCAAATGCGTCATCGGCGTTCGTCCTCAAACGTTATTTGCAGATTCACAAAAAACCGCGCGTTTAACGGCTCAGTGAAGCCCCGGGTTCGGTTACTTTGAGCCTGTCGTTCCTCACATAGAAGGTTCCGTTGATGGTCAGCGCCAGTGGCTGTCCACTTAGCGGAGCCTCTTCGGGCAGGCCTCTTTGGGCATGCACGTGCAAATGCGGCTCTGAACTATTGCCGGAATTACCCATCTCCCCAAGCTTGTCGCCAATTTCCAGACTGTCTCCGGCCTGTACATGAATGCTGCCCTGGCGCAAATGCGCCAACACCACAAAGAAATCACCGCAATCAACAGCTACGTAATTGCCCGCTATATTCTCAGGGTCCATTTCAGGAACCTGCATGTCCTGAACACCGTCAACAATTCTGGCGACTTCCCCCTTACAGGGTGCTAATACCGGTGTTCCGAAGGTGACATAACGAGTTGGGTCAGCGGGTTGCCAGCCTTCTACATGACGGCCAAACGGCGTAATCCGTACAATGTCGAGCGCGCGGCTCTGGCCCCGCCAGGGCCGGAATCGCTCTACCGATTCGTCCAGTGTATGCAGGTGAATATTGACTAGGCTGCCTGAGCCCCCTTGCGCCACCAGATAGTCGCCCGCGCCGAATGGCGGTGCGATATTCACGGTATCTACCTGCGGGAGTTCACGGCCCAGCCACGCCAGATAACCCATATAACCGCCGATCGAGCCGAACCCGGCTACCATCAGCACCAGCGTGGTTGGCCCGGCTGACGCTTGCCAAAATCCGTTGCCCAGGAAGCGACCTCGCACAAGATGCCAAGCTGTGGACAACAGGAACACAACGCCGTAAAGATACGGCACCCAGAAAGGCGGCATCGTCCATAAAGCCGCGAGCCCTATCCCCAAAATAACCGCGCCAACCGAAACCGCCTGAAGCCCAAGGGCCAGAAAGCCAGCCGCCGGAAACCGTGCAAACCAAAACAGCAGCAGCACCGGAAGAAGAATCTGAGTAACCATGACCATCCAGGACATTAATCGGGGTTCCTTAATCGGGGTTCCTTAATTCAAGCCGTAATACTGATAGGGAATGCACACAAAGAATCCTTATAAAGAGCGCTCATAACCAAAGCCACTACCACGCCAGCCAGATGACATGCTTAGCACCCTTTCCGGGGCGATGGGCACGCACAGTCACCGGCTCAACAGAAAGCCCGGCACGCTTGATCCGTTCGGTAAAAGTGGGGTCTTGCCCTGCCGACCAGTAAGCCAGAATGCCTTCGGACGTCAGCGCGGCCTGGGCGGCGGCAATACCGGGGGCGGTGTACAGCCAATCATTTTCCTTACGGGTCATTCCTTCGGGACCATTGTCGATATCCAACAAAATGGCGTCATAATGGCCCGGCGAGTCTTTGATCAGCTGCACCACGTCGCCGACGTGCACTTTCGTTCTGGGATCATTTAAGGGATAACCCGCCGCAAGGCCCAATGGCCCGCGATTCCATTCAACTACGTCCGGCACCAACTCGGCCACGGTTACTTCAGCCTTATCACCCAGCGCGCCCAGAGCCGCTGCCAGCGTAAAGCCCATGCCCAAACCGCCAATTAGGACGCGCGGTGCGGGGTAATCGGCAATCCGCTCGCAAGCGAGCGTTGCCAAGGCATCTTCGGAGCCGTGAAGGCGGCTGTTCATCAGTTCACCGGGCTTGCCGGCAATTTTGATCGAAAACTCATCATTGCGCTGGAGCAGGCGCAGCTCCGTGCCTTTGCCCGGAATGGTGGCGGTACCCAGCAGTTCAAAACGGGTCATAAAAACCTCAAAAATCGTCAACACACCGGCAAAGAATTCGCCGCAATATTCAGGTGCAACACTCTACCACGCCGTTCCCTCTACCAAGGCAACTGCTCGCCGTTGCTGTGCCAGAAGGTTCCGGAATTCTCCAGATTCAGCCCTTCAATCAGCGCAACCAACCCTTTCGCAGAGTCTTCTGGCGTAATCAGCCCGCCGAAATTCACCATGCGAGTTTTCACATAGCCCGGGTGAAGCTGGGCGACGGCGATACCGTGGGGTTTCAAGTCTATCGCCAGAGATTTCGCAAACGCGTTCAATGCGGCTTTGGAGGCACGGTAACCGTAGCGACCGCCGGAGTCGTTATCAGCAATCGACCCCATGCGGCTGGTGATATTCGCGATCTTGCCGCCGGAAGGCATTTGCGGGAACAGGGCTTCGGCGATTCGCAACGGTGCGTAGGCATTGATCTCCATCTGGGTGCGCAAGGAGTCAAAATCGATGCTGCCCAGTACTTCGTCCTGCAACAGACCCGCGTTGTTAATCAGTACGTCGATTTGAACGCCCTGCAAGCCGGCCATCAGCCTTTCCACACCGGTGTCGGTTGTAACCTCCACACCATCAACAACCTTGGCAGCCACTTCCGTAAGCTCGGCCGACGTTTCACGACACACACCAATCACCTCACAGCCCTTTGCGGCAAAAAGCCGGGCTAGCTCCAGGCCTATTCCGCGGTTGGCACCGGTGATGACCACTACTCGTTTATTCGACATAACAACACCTCATAGATGAATAGGATAAGATGGCAAAACGCCCTCCAGACAGGACACAGCCACATTGTCTTCGCCACTTGTATTCGCCGTGTTTGCTCTGGCGCTCATCGCTTTCGCGATATTTTACCTGTTTTTCTACCGCAACTGGCGGCGACAGCGTGAACTGCAACAGCCTTTTCCAAAAGCCTGGCGCACGTTGCTGCGGGCCCATATGCCACTCTCTCAAAAACTTCCCCCGCCCCTGAAAAAGCAGCTGGAAGAATACGTTCAGCTTTTTCTTTCCGAAAAGGCATTCTACGGCTGCGCCGGTTTTCATGTGGACGAGCGGGTAAAAATCACCATTGCCGGCCACGCCTGCCTGCTTATTCTGGCCCGCCCCTATGCTTCTTATGACGATGTTCGCAGCATTCTGGTGTACCCGGATGTGTATCGCGTACAAACAGCACAGAGTGATGGCATCGTGGTGAGTGTTGGCGATCAGGTTCGTGCGGGCGAAGCATCTAACCGGGGGCAAGTGGTGTTGGCGTGGTCTGAATGCGAAGAAGGCGCGATGAATTCAGACGGCCCGCACAACGTTATTCTTCATGAGTTCGCCCACCAACTGGACTACCTGGACGGCACTGCAGACGGTGCGCCGCCGCTGAGCGGCGAGCAAGCCCAAGTGTGGCAACAAACCATGACCAAAGCGTATGAGAACCTGCGATCCAGCTTGCGGCATCATCAGAAAAGCTGGCTTGACCCGTACGGCGCCACCAAGCCCGCCGAGTTTTTTGCGGTGCTTACAGAAGCCTTTTTTCAGCAGCCAAAACATCTGAAAGCCGAACAACCGGACGTTTACGACGCACTGCGCGGTTTTTATCGGCTGGACCCCATAGACTTCAGCCGCCACGAAGGTTGAATCGCCGCCTGCCTTTCGCTGTAGAATGCCACGACCTATTTCACACATTAGCGATGATGCAAAAGAGCGCCACCATGATTGATTTCCGCAGTGACACCGTTACCCGCCCTACCCGGGAAATGCGCGAGGCCATGGCCTACGCGGAGGTTGGCGACGATGTTTACGGTGAAGACCCGACAGTGAACAACCTACAAGCCTATGCAGCCGAGCGGCTGGGCTTCGAATCTGCCCTGTTTACGGCCAGCGGCACCCAGGCCAACCTGCTGGCTATTATGAGCCACTGCGGTCGCGGCGACGAATACCTGTGTGGCCAGTCAGCGCACAACTATCGCTACGAAGGCGGCGGCGCCGCCGTACTTGGAAGCGTGCAACCTCAGCCCATCGAGAATGAGCCCGACGGCAGCATCAACCTCGACAAGGCCCGCGCAGCGATAAAACCCGGTGACTTTCATTTCGCCATAACGCGCCTGCTATCGCTGGAAAACACCATCGGCGGCAAAGTGCTATCACTGGACTATCAACGCCAGGCTCGCGCCTTTTGCGATGACCACCGGTTGCAGCTTCATCTGGACGGAGCCCGGGTATTTAACGCAGCGGTAAAATCAGACTGTGATGTAACGGACATAACCAAACACTACGATTCCGTCAGCGTTTGCCTGTCGAAGGGATTGGGCGCACCAGTGGGGTCACTGTTGTTGGGTTCAACAGCCTTTATTGAGCGAGCAACACGCCTGCGCAAAATGCTCGGCGGCGGCATGCGCCAGGCTGGCATACTGGCAGCAGCCGGGCGCATCGCCCTGGAGCAAGGGCCACTGCGACTGCAAGAAGACCATGAAAACGCCCAATGCCTGAGCACCGGGCTTGCCGCCATTTCAGAACTGGAAATTGACCCGAGCCGCACCCAGACCAACATCGTTTACGCCCGCTGCCGCTCGGGCAAAGCCGCGGCGCTGCGCGATTATCTGGCAAGCCAAGGGGTTCTCATCACCGCCGGTGAGCCTATTCGCTTCGTGACCCACCGTGACGTTGATAACAACGATGTAAAACAGCTAATAACAGCTATTCAACGGTTTTATCAGCAGCAGCCTTAACCGTCGACTGGGGGAGGTTGCCCCCCAACATGTTTTCAACGACGGCCGCATTATAGAAAGCTTCAACCTTTTGGATTTTGTCGCCTAGAACACTAAACCAGACTGCCAGCCGTACATCGCCAATCGGTTCAAAATTGGTCCGGTAATCCAGAATTGCGAACACCTGCTCCTCATCGGCACTGAGCTGACGGAGAATCAGGTCTTTCTGAATGGCGACCATCCCGAACTGATAGGCCATCAAGTCATCCGGGTTCACGAAACGCATATTTGGCCCAACATATTCAAATCCGTCCGTAACCAGCAAGGCCTTTGCCTCATCAAAACGCTGGGCTTGGATATCAGCAACGAACTGCGCCACGATGCCTTTTGGCTTCATCAATAGACTCCACTTCTAATACGGGGATGGTTTGAATGCCCAGAAACTTAGTCAGCTTTAACGCTGCTTCAGAAAGCGTTTTTTAGGCAGCAAGGCTCTGGGGTAAAGCATAAGAGCCACCCCAAAGCGCGGCAAAAAAGCAATGCCTTGTTGATGATATTGCACAGTACTTCAGTGTCAAGCACCTGACTCATCAGTCTTTTTTGGGCTAACCGGCTTTGGGCTGACCGGCTTTGGGCTGACCGGCTTTGGGCCTACAGGGGCAATTTGCCCACTTTTACCTTTAACGACATAATGAACCGCTCCGCCAGCCTTTAAAAAAGCCGCTGTTTGCTCTTCAATTGAGGCCGTTGTTACTGAATCTTTTGCGGGTTTCTTGCTCATAGTATTCTCTCGGTTAAATGTTGGTTTATCTGTCCATTTCAACAATGTCTAATCTCGCTGCACGAACTGTTTACGCAGCGTCTAGCGGTGTGATTCGGTCAACTTCTTCCTTGACCGATAACGCTGCAGTCCACAAATCAACAGCGCGCTGCGCATTCAGCCAAAACTCCGGAGAATTACCAAACAAACGCGCAAGCCGTAGTGCCATTTCAGGGCTGACCGCACGGCGCTCTCGCAGCAGCTCATTGACGGACTGGCGAGATACCCCCAAAGATTCAGCCAATCCAGCAACCGTTAAGTCGTAGTCTGGGATAAAATCCTCTCTTAACATTTCACCAGGATGGGTCGGCTTGTGCTGCATACTGCCAGTATCAGGAATAGCCATCGTCATTATCTCTCCCAGTGATCGTTGCATATGACCTTGTACGTATTACCATCGTCAAAAGAGAAACAATTACGCCACTGGTCAGTTATCGAAAACGTTTGCTGCTCCTGCCTGCCAAGTTTCGATCGCGGAACGCGAGTGTAATTTGTCACGTTACACATGTCAATTGATGGTCACGCGACGGCGGCTTCGCTTCACTTTTAAATTCTAAACTTCGGATATATTACTGTGAGCACACTTTACCGACGTGAACATAACCAAACCAAGCCTAATCGCAAAGGTCTGCACCCGAGAAATCTGCACAAGCAGGGCTATGATTTTCCATCGCTTGTAAAAAGCTGTCCGCCACTAGCCCCCTATGTGCATAAAAACACTTACGGCAACCTTTCCATAGAATTCGCAGACCCACTGGCTGTAAAAGCCCTGAATACCGCGCTATTAAAGCAATATTACAGCGTTATTGATTGGAATATTCCAGAGGGTGCTCTTTGTCCACCCATTCCGGGCAGAGCCGACTACATCCATTACATAGCCGAGTTGCTTGGCGTTGGCGAGCCTACGACAAACCAGGCTAATACCCAGCCCAACATTTCGTTACTTGATATAGGAACGGGTGCGAATGGGATATACCCGCTATTAGCGTGCCAGATATACGATTGGCAGTGTGTGGGTAGTGATATTAACCGTCAGTCACTTGAAAACGTAGCCTTGATTATCGCTAATAACCCCACGCTAAAAGACCGTTTCACACTGCGCACGCAACACGATAAAAATCACATTTTTGAAGGAATCATTCAAACCGGGGAATTCTTTGATGTCAGTGTATGCAACCCGCCGTTTCATGCGTCGCAAGAGGAAGCTCTAACAGGCAGCCAGCGTAAAATTAACAACCTTGCTCGTAACCGCGGTGAGCAAAAAACCACGTCTTCCACTCTTAATTTTGGCGGCCTGGGAGCCGAGCTATGGTGTAAAGGTGGCGAACGACTGTTCCTTAAAAAACTGATAAAAGAAAGCCAGGTTTTTTCAACTCAATGCCGCTGGTTTACAAGCCTGGTTTCGAAAATTGACAATGTAAAGCCGGCAAAAAAACTGATTCTTAAGCTTGGCGCAATTGACGTACGGGAAATAGAAATGAAGCAGGGCAATAAAACCACGAGAATATTGGCTTGGACATTTATCTAAATCTTGCGCCAGAAAACAGTTGCCCCGGCGGGCGCAACGTTTGAAACGCTGCGCCACTTCTTCTGTCGCATGTTGAGTTGCTGCCAACCCCAAGGTGGCACAGCAACTCCTTGCAAAAGAGACTAAGCTGGCTGAAGAGCTTTGATAAAGGTAAATGGCGAGATACGACTCCGATTAATCTTCAAAGGAGTTTGTTCTTCGGGAAGCACGTGAAGAGGACCTTCCGGTGCTCGTGGGGTTCCTCGCCAAACTGGCATTGCATGTCTCTGGAGCACCACCGCAGAATCTCAGGAAGAATGAACATAAGCGGCTCCTGAACGTACTGCGCTCCTCACTGGGCGACGATAATAAGCTACTGGACTGTGGCGGAGAACCCGGATGCCGGCCTCGTCGGAATGGGTTATATCTATGTGTGGCACAGTCAGGGAATCTGGGAACAGGCGGAAGCGTTGGTTTACAGGTCGGGAATAATTGACGATGTGTGGGTGGAGCCCGAGTTGGACCTGCCGTTCATTCCTGGCCGGGTAGAAAAGCGAGTCAGGACTATTCTCCAGGGACTGGATTTTAAATGGAGCTATCCTGAACATCCGGGCCGGTTGGCGGCGATCAAAGCGCCTTCGCCCTTGTGCGCCCGCCGGGGCATCACGCCGAGCCCGTGCGTGCACGGGGCTTCTGCCTATTGAACAACGTTGCCGTAGCGGCCGCCCATGCCCAGGCAAAGCTGGGCTGTGAACGTGTCCTGATCATTGACTGGGATGCGCACCACGGCAATGGCACCCAGGATATTTTCTGGGCAGACTCGGATGTGCTGTTCTTCGACACCCATTGCGCCGCACCGTTTTATCCCGGATCTGGTCTGATTGAAGAGGTGGGTGTTGGCCTGGGTGAAGGTTACACCATCAACGTCCCCCTTCCGGAAACCGCCGGCGACATTGCATTCGAAAAAGTCTTCCGAGACATACTGGTGCCCGCCGCCGAGCACTTCAAACCGGATCTGGTGCTGGTCTCGGCGGGGTTTGACCCCCACCGCAACGATATGGCGATGAACCTCACCTATGACGGTTTTAAAGTGCTGACCAGAATTGTTCAGGACATTGCTGACACGCACTGCGAGGGCAAGCTCGCGTTCGTTCTGTCTGGAGGGTGGGTACAACCTTTCCTCGCTGGCCAAAGGTGTTCACGCGGTGCTTGAGGTGCTGACGGGTGGCGACGTACCCAAACTCTGGGAAGCGGGTGTCAAGGAAGCAGAAGAAGCCGCAGAGTTCCACCGGTCGGCTTTCAGCGACGAAGAATAGATTTTCAGCCTGGCACGGCAACGTGTTGATGAACGTTCGGGCCAAGCTGCAGGAAGAGCGGGCGAGCAGTCGTTAACCTTCTTTTTCGATCATTCCAACAATCTCATGCGACGTCTGCATCATGGGCTCAAAATGCGCATGCTCCCCTGCGGTCAGAACTGACACATGTCTGACCTGATAAACCGCATAGCCGGTCAGTAAAAAGAGGATGCCCGCCATATAAAGCGGCATACCCTGAGTACCCACCAGATTCATGATAACGCCCACAAACAAAGGAGCCAGGGCAGAACCGGCGCCATGCAACACCAGCATATCGGTTGATCCCGAGACCACCTCATCCGGGTGCAATTGATCAAGCAACTGCGCCACACCCAGCGGATAAAGAGAAAAAGACAGGCCGCCCCAGACAAAGAACGTAATCATCAACATCCTCTGGCTTTGCGCCAGCGGCATTATCAAACACATCACTGCAGCCAGAGCTGCAACACAGATAAGAACCTTGCGGCGATCATGGGTGTCGGAAAAGCGGCCGATCGGGATCTGCAAAAGCGCACCCCCGACGTCGCAACCGCAAGCGGCGCAAACTGTATCAACTTTTTCAGGCTGCTTTTCGCCCGATCCGGAATCACGGGCTGGCTGCGGCTGGTGATCGTTATTGGCAGAAGCGCCCAGCAGATCAATATGGCAGACAGGGAAAACAGCACGAACACTTCCCCGGAGTTTAGACGCAGGAGCTGCTGCGCCAGAGCGATAGCCCCGAGAGTAACAACCATATAAAGCGCAAAAACGCGGCCGCGCTCTTCCCTGGCGGCCCGGGTATTGAGCCAGCTTTCAGTGACTGTCATCAGAGTGACAAAGGCGACGCCGTAGCAAAATCTCAGCAGTAACCAGACCCAGGGATTCACCCAAATGACATGCAGGAGCGCGATGGTGGCGCAAAGTGCCGCGCAGAAGGCAAAGGTGCGGATATGCCCTATACGCCGGATCAGGCGACCGCTGACGAATATGCCGCAAGCAAAGCCGACGAAGAAGCCGGACATAATAAAGCCGATCCAGATTGTTGATAACCTCTGACCGTCGGCGGTCACAGCCAGCAACGTGTTGAGCAGACCACTGCCGAGCTGTAATAGTGCGACGCTGCCCAGAATCGCACCAATGGGGCGCATAAGAGACCAGATAGGAACCTCCTGACTTAGCCTTGCGTTTGGGGCGTGTTGCCCGCGGCCTGCAAGCACTTGGGGGTTGTTCTTGTCTTTATGCACCGCCTTTGTGATCACGTGTGTGCTGTGAATCCTGCAAGAGCTAGGCATGCACAGAAATTTCTGTATCACTATGATCACATTAGGTATTTTCGAACTTCATGGGCAGAATACCGGTGTTGCCACCGACTTCCGGTATGAAAACTGCATTGGTAGTTTGTAGGGTCCCCTAGTTCAGCAAAGCTTTGCCCACGCTAGAGTCCCATCTCTACGCCATGTTTTGCTGAACGCCTGGACATAAGGAAAGACTTATACTCTACCACCGCCTGCCCTTTGAAGAACTGGTGGCCTATTACACCATGGCCGATGTGATGTGGATTACGCCGCTGCGGGATGGCCTGGACCTGGTCGCAAAAGAATACATCGCAACCCAGGGCTTAACCCAAGGCAGTGGCGTACTGGTGCTGTCTGAATTTGCCGGCGCTGCGGCGGAACTGCGCGGAGCCATTCTGGCGAATCCGCACCACCCGCAGGACCTGGCCGATACCTGCTGCTACGCATTGGCGATCAGCCGAAGCGACGCCCGGAATCGACTGAGCGAAGCCTTCGAAGTGGTTTGCCGTTATGACATCGAGTATTGGAGGCAGGAGTTTATCAATGAGGTTGAACGGCGACGCGCGACAAAATTAAACAAGATTTTGCCCATAGGTCATTGCGCGGCCTGATCTGACCTTCACCCAATCCAGGAGCCAGACACATGCTGTTAAAAAATGCCGTGCAGCTGATTTGCTACCCAGACCGAATTGGCAATGACCTGAAAGACCTCTACACAGTCGTCGACAAACACCTGTCACAGGCCATTGGAGGGCTGCATATCCTGCCGTTTTTCCCTCCAATGCCGATGGCGGGTTTTCGCCCTTGACTCACAAGGCAGTGGATCCGGATTTTGGTACCTGGGACGACATTGAAGCCTTCACGAAAAAGTACGACCTATGTGTCGACCTGACGGTGAACCATATCTCTGACGAGCCTCCCGAGTTTAGGGATTTCATCGCCCATGGCTTCGATTCGGAGTATGCCGACCTGCTTGTTCATGTCGACAAGTTCGGCGAGATATCCCCGGATGACATGGCCAAGATTCATATCCGCAAAGAGAAAGAACCCTTCCGGGAAGTGACGCTTGCGGATGGCACAAAAACCCGGGTCTGGTGCACCTTCATCGACCAGCAGATTGATCTCAATTACGAGTCCGACCAGGCTTACCGCCTGATGGAAAGCTATATCGGCTTTCTCACCTCAAAAGGTGTAAACCTGCTGAGGCTCGATGCCTTTGGTTACACCACCAAACGTATTGGAACCAGCTGCTTTCTGGTGGAGCCCGATGTCTATCGGTTACTCGACTGGATTAACGAAGTGGCCCTGAAACACGGCGCGGAATGCCTGCCGGAAGTCCACGATCACACCAGTTATCAATACGCGATCGGCCGACGCAACATGCACCCCTACGGCTTTGCTCTGCCGCCCCTTTTGCTCTACTCGCTGCTGGACGCAAACAGCGTGTACCTGAAAACTGGCTGCGAATGTGCCCACGCAACATGGTTACCGTATTAGATACCCACGACGGAATCTGTATTCCGGACGTCGAAGGTGTGCTGCCGGATGAAAAAATCCGAGTGCTTATTGATAACATTGATGCTCGCAGTGCAGACCCGATCATGCGGCGCTCGGCGGCCAATATCCACAGCGTTGGCGCAATCTACCAGCTCACCCGCACCTTCTACGACGCGCTCATGCAGAACGATGACGCCAGATATGACATGTCGGCAATTTAATTATATTCTACGAAAACGACATTAACGGATGAACAGTTAAGTGCGACCGCATTGGCCCCTCATTTTTCTTCTGACCATTGTGAACCTGACAACGTGCGCGCTGGCTGAATCAGCTGCCGATGACGGATCAGTGCCGGTCATTGACGCTCGAACCGTGTACCAGGGCGCAATGGTCGATCGGATGGCATTTCTCGCTGAATAAGAAGAGGCGCTCTCCGTTGACGGGGTTCAGTCCCTGATTCGCGGGAATCCCACTGTCCTGAAGTACCCTGAGTCCAGCGTGTTAACCAGAGGTATCAATTCCGGTGCGATCTGGCTGGTGGCGAATGTTCTCAATCCGACCGATGACACCATTTTGCGCCGCGTGTCCGTCAGAAACGGCGTTCTACAGCTTCGTCTACGGCGTCATGTTTGCACTTTCGGCCTGCAGCCTGTGCTGTTCGCCGGCCTTCGGCAGCGGCGTTATCTGTTCTACTCGCTCTACACCGGCAGCTTTGTAGCTATGACCGCGTCCTACAACGGTATCGGAATGGCCCTGCTCTGGCCCGAGGCGATGGGCTGGCAACAATGGGCGCCACCCCTGCTGAGGCTGTGTTTTGCCAGCTCCGGTTTGGCGTTTGCGACGAATTTTCTGAACACCAAGCGCCGCCAACCACGGTTCCACAGAACCCTCCAGACAATCAGCGTGGCATATTTTGCGCTTTTTGCTGCCTGTTTCGCCTTAGGCGAACAGGGCCTGGCGCTGCGCCTGGCATTCCTGGTTGTGCCCGTGTTCAGTGTACTGATGCTCTACATGGGCGTGTCGAGCTGGGTGGCGGGCAACCAGTCCGCACGCTATTTCATGCTGGGCACATTAGCCTCCGTTGTTGGCGCTTCGATTACGGCCTCGACGGTAACCGGCCTGAACAATCGGCGCGGTTTTCTGCCTGTCGCCGAATCACTATGGAGCCTGGTCACGCGCAAGAACAGAAACGTCTGTGTGGCTATGATCGATATTGACCGTTTCAAGAACATCAATGATCAATATGGCCATGCCGTCGGCGACAAGGTCTTGAAGGTAATTGCCGACGAGCTTGATAGATCGCGGCGCCGCGGCGACCTCCTGGCCCGCTGGGGAGGTGAGGAATTCACTCTTTTGTTGCCGGAAACGAGCGAGGCGGAAGCCCTCAAAGTGGCCGAACGTTTCCGCCACAATATTGAGCAGCTGGTGACCAATGACCGCGGCAGGCTGATTCAATGCACCATCAGCATCGGTGTCGCCAGCCGCCATGCTGAACATGTCACCCTGGACCAGGCCATTGCCAGGGCCGATGAGGAACTCTACCGGGCCAAGCTGCAAGGGCGCAATCAGGTCTCCTTTGGCCGCATGTCAGGCGGGTCCGGGGAAAACCCACTGCCTGCCAAAAATCACTCTTAGCCCGCCAACTGCCGGTCCCTCTGGCACCCTTGAGCCACGCGACGACTCCCTTATTGTGATACGTTACTACTTGGGATACGTAAAAACACTAGGGTCGGTTGACGTTTCATTACATCGGCAACCACAAAACCCACAAGCCATAGCGACGACGCTCTGATAGTTGCGTTTCAATTTGTCATAGCGCGTCGCCAGCCTACGAAAATGTTTGAAGCGTGCAAACGCATTTTCCACCAAATGACGGTGGCGATATAACGACCAATCCATATCCGCATTACCTTTTAGCTTCGACCAGTGATCAGCACTGAGCATGAATCGGGGCATGGCGAACTCGTTTTATGGGTGGCGTAGGAACCTTAATATTACGAGTTTTCCTTTTTTATTCAATGCCTTATGCGAAAACGTCAACAGACCCTAGTATGAAACATTCAAGACTTGCGATAAACCAGTGCAAATGCGGTGTCAGCCGAGTGGTCATGCCCAGCTTTCGCATACATCGGCACCTCTGCTACTTTCAAATTCTTAATCAGCCCGCGTGTTTCCATATCTCGGAGGACAGGTTCAAATCCGGCCTCCCGGTAAAACGCTTTTTTTACACCGATTACAAAGAGAGCATCGGAGCGGGCTATATCGAGCAAAGCCACAAGTGGTTCTGGGCCTAGATGCCCGGATGTGAAAGTTCCTGCAGAGACAACCGCCCTGTAGTCATTTGCGATTAGATCCAGTGATTTCGTAAGATCAACTTCATATAGTGTGCGATAGAGTTGTTTTTCTTCTGCAATGCGAAGCATTTCGGCCGAAATGTCAATTCCGTCGATCTGTTCGCGTGGAAAATCCAAGGCGCTCGCCACGAGTCCGGTACCGCATCCGATATCTGCTATTGGCGTATCGGTTGTTGTGCACGCGTCACGATAAATCTCGACAATTGCGGCGGGATAGTGCCATCCTAGCTCGTCGGCGAATTCCATATCATATGTGGATGCAAAAGCATCGTAGTACACTGCATTGTCAGCTGGAGTTGTGGGCTTATATGCATTCTCCAGAAGAGTTTGTCCTGCGCTTTTTTTGATCATGGTTTAGTCCTCCAATGAATGCCACATAACGCGAAAATAAGCGGCGTGCGTAAGCACGTCCGGTACAGCGCCTAGTAGCACATATACGGTTACAATTAAAACTTATTTTACACATTGAAAGCGAATTTCAGTTTTAGGAAAATTTCCGAATATATAGGGTGGTTTTGCATCAATCGTCTCAAGCACCTCAATGCGTTTTCCTGTTTTCCTGTTTAACAATAGCTTAGCCCAATTATTTTAGCACACACAGGGCCATGTGGTCGCTTGAATTCTTTATTGGCCCGCTTGCGCCTAAGAGTTATGAACCCTACCCGGTTTACTCCCAAGCCAGCGCTTCTCAACCAAAAAATAAACATACACAGGCGATTGGCCCGTTTAGGACCACTCGTCAACATCTATCCAGAAGCTGACCGAGTAGAATTCAGGTCTTTCCTCAGTTTTGACACGACAGAGGAACTGTCCAGCGAACACTCGTCTGCAGTAGCAGGATAAAACTTTTCAGCCACCTGGCTCATCTCATCCTCATCATACTCAAACAGCGCATTCCCAAATCCCTTCGCAGCCGCCGTATCCAGCGCAGCCTGATCAACGCCCTCCTCCCTCATCTGCCGGGCTTTTTCTCGTGCTTCAGCCACCGCTTCCTGCAGTGACAATCCTTCCTTGGTCACCAGATCCACATAGTAGATCGGCGTTCGATGACTCTACGTCGTGCTTTTCCCTCTCAGCTTCAGTTCCAACGGCATGCACGCCAGCGAACCGGCTATGTTCCGGTTAACTGTTGAAACTGTTCTAAACTTACCATCACAACCCCAGAAAATGCCGGAGGTCCCTGATGAAACAGAACGATTTCGATCAATGACAGCTGTCATTGATTCTCTTAGCCCCTGCCAGCGCCATCAACTTCTTGAACATTTACAGCACCCTAAAGCCATTCCCGCCATTATCGAGCACTTGGAGCAGCGGCTACAATCTCAGCTCAAGTGCCCAACATGCAACCACGATAAAGTCTATCGCTGGGGTATCCTCAAAGGGTTGCAACGCTATCGCTGTCGCGGCTGCACTAAAACGTTCACTGCTCTGACAGGAACTCCCTTGGCCTGCCTACGCAAGCGAGAGCTGTGGATGGAATACGCTACGTCCATGCTCAATTCTGAAGCGCTGCGTACAGCTGCTCGCAGGTGCAAAATTCGTTTAGATACTTCATTTCACTGGCGCCACCGCTTCCTGAAACTTGCGGACTATCTCAATGCGAAAGCGCTCTCCGGCATTGTTGAGGCCGATCAGACACTGTTTTGCGAGTCTTTCAAAGGCCAGCGCAAAATCATCGAACGTCCCGTTCGAAAACGCGGCAATGACAACAAAAAAGCCGCAAAGTGGGTGCCGGTACTGGTGGCTAGAGATCGAAATTCCAGCGAGGCTGACTTTGTTTTCAAACACTTCACGCTTAAAAATGTCGAACAACACCTACTCCCGCTATTGAGCCAAGACATCGTGCTTTGCACGGATGCGCATTTGACCTTTGAGTCCCTGGCCAACAAACATCATCTACATCACAAGGTGCTCAACGTCAGTGCTGGTGAAAGGGTAAAGGAGGCTGCATTCCACATCCAAGGTGTAAACAACTACCACCAGCGCCTCAAATGCTGGATCCAGCGCTTTCATGGTGTTGCAACCGGTCGCAGTAGGAATGCCGGTCACCCGGCACCCCCTGCACAGATCCGTACGTGCGCTACTAACGCATACGGCTCCTATCTTGAGTGTATACCGTCAAATCGTTTGTTTGGCCAAGGATGCACAACTCTGGGTTGTGGCAGCGCATCTCGCAAGAACTGACCGAAGCGCG
>NZ_KB889908.1 GCF_000372805.1 Marinobacter gelidimuriae
TTAGCCGAGCCAGACTTACTGCCCGATTCAATCTGACTGATATAAGACTTGCCGACGCCAGCAGTAGTCCCTAAAACTTCTTGGGTAAGCTGGCGATACTCCCGCCAGATTTTCAGCGGATGATCGTTACCAGCCATCAAGCGGTTAACTGTCTCGACGGGTATGGCTTCNTCTTCCCCGCTGGCGAGCTCAAGCGTNGCTTTTTTGGCATCCGCGAGATCCCGTACGTCTTCCGCCAGCTCTACGAGCTTCAAATACTCATCATAGGGCAGCACGGCATACTCTGGTTTTCCTTCACGCTCAATAATTTGCGCACTCATTTGTAAACATCCCCTCTCGAACCAAGCTTCAACACTAAAACCATCAACTCGCCCTGTTCAATACTGCAAATTGCTCGGTAGCTACCCTGCCTCAGCCTCCAATACGGTTCGCCTTTCATGAGCTTCCAGTCACCCCGATAGGCGTAAGGGTTTTGCGCCATAGTTTCCAGTTCGTGCAACAGCTTTTGNGCCTGCGGCTTGGGCATCTTCCGAATCGCTTTGAGGGCTGATTTTTTGTAAGTCAGTTTGTACATAAACAAAGTTTACTTAAAAAGTTTACCAACAGCAAACACTAGGAGGTANTTTGAGAATGATCCGCGAGCCAAGCTGTGGGTTAAGCTGTGCCCGTCCATGATCCGAAGCCCATGGTCAANCCTGTTGCGGGCCTTCTTTGTAACCATGTGATCAATCGAGATATTCGTTGTGCCTGTCCATGATCAGATTTTTGTCCATAGTCAGATTTATGCCTGTCCAGTCCATAGTCAGATTTAAAATTAAGGCATTTGTGACTCGTGACGTGGAAAGTTTCCATGAAGCCAAAATCTTGGCAATGTACCCATCGGCACGTTTTCATAGTAAAAGACCTCATCAACAATCATCGCAGAGTGGTAAGCCCTAACCTCTTTTAACCAGGTCAGGCACAGCAGACCCCCAGCCAAAGCTACTGCTAACGCGACTATCGTTCGTTTTGTTGTCGGTTTATTCGTTGAAGTTACGCTGTCATCGCTGATCAGCGCCCAGAACACTGAAAGCACCAGAAAACCAATCAACATAGAACCAGGCGCCATTAAAACGGCCGAAACTCCAGCGTGTAATAATGCGGCTGACACCGAAGCAGTGAAAGCGGCTAACGGCAGAGCTTTCGTATCATCGTGCACCAACTCATTTCGGCGCCTCCAGAACAGACGCACTGCCTGCGCCGCCAAAACTAAAAGCCCGACCATCAACAACCATCCATATTCCGCCGCCCACATTAAGTACATGTTGTGTGGATGGCCGAATTTTGGCGATTTCCGATAACCTTCTGTGATTATTTCATGGGTCAGCCAAGACTGAGGCCCCAACCCGAGTGGAAACTCAATAAGGCTCATGCGCCAAGCTTCAATGAACAATGGCATGCGCCCAGACGTGTCTGATTTCAGTGTGCGCATACTCACTTCATCTAACAGCACAGACGGAATTAGCACCGAAAGTAAAAACCAGGCAATGACGCCATAAACCAGATATTTAAAAAACACTTTCAACCAAGGTACAGCTGGCCGTCCAATCAACACCGCTGCTAAAAAGACACCAAACGCAACGCCCAACATGGTTCCGCGTGAAGATGAAAGGAAAACAATCCACCACCAGAGTGCCGCACCTATCGCGACGGATAAACGCCACAACCTTTGCTTTTGAAGAGGCCCCACCAACACCGCAAGGGGCAGCAACGGCAGCAGCCAAGTTGCTATATGGCCCCAGTAACGGATACTTACAAATCCCCACGGAATGTATGTTGATAAATTCGCCACGCTATCCGACATTGCAAAAAGATAAACTGTGAAGGTAGACGCACCGTAAAACGCTGACGTAATAGCAGCTACGCCAACCAGAATGGTTAACCAGCGCTCTTTTTGCACCCACTGCCTCGGCAAACGGCCAGCCAGCACAAATCCCAGAAAAAATAACGCATACATACCAGGCTCCACCCAGGCGAATGCAATCTTGCAAAATGGCAACGACAACAAAATAAATCCGACAGACAACATTGCAGCGGGAAAAATATCTACTAACCACCGAAAGCCATCACGATAGATTAAAAACCCTAATGAAAAGACAACAAAAAACCCCAAAAATCCTAAAATAAAAAACCGCTGAGCCGCATAACTGCCTACCTGCATCGGAATAAAATCAGCAAATAGAACTAGCAAGAAGAACGCAACAGTCAGTAAACAGAGAGCCAAACTACAAGCTTTTTGCATCGCTCCCTCATTCATAATGCTTTTCTCGTAGTAAATAAAAAAGACTATGTCGTTCCTGCCCAAAATCATTTCACAGGAATGAATCAAATCGGCTTTTAGCAATCAGGTTTAAACACAAAAAAAATAAAAAAGCCCGGGGAAGAACCCTCGGGCTTTCAATAACTAGCTCATTCGAAACTGTGAATGTCCAAAATTATTTTTCTTAAACTAATTAACCAATCGATTAACTTGCACCACACTTCGAGACGTACTGCTGATCAATGTCTGTTGTGCAAGTCCATTGGCCCGATGTACCGTCGTACGAGTATGAAACTAATCCGGCATTCAAGTTAGGACTGGCCCCTGAAAATGTATAAATTAAATCATACGAGGTAGTCCCATCGGCGACATTGCCCCCAGAAACGGTGCCATATTCCCCGGCCGTTTGTAGACCTAGATCAGCGAAGGTAATCCCGCTTCCGGAATCAATTTTCTCTTGCACAGACACCCGCGCACCACCAAGCAAGGTATGCGCCTCAGAAAACTGCGAGCGAGCAATGTAATTTTGGTACTGCGGAATAGCAATCGCCGCCAAAATACCAATAATAGCCACAACAATCATCAGTTCAATCAGTGTAAAACCCTGCTGACCATGCTTCATTTGCATATTTCTCATAAGAACGCCTCTATCGTTATCGTTTGAAAATCTTTCACCTTACCCGACATCAAGCAGCGCCCGTGCCAATTGTTTAATTTTCATAAATATCACAATAAATCAATGCACTACCACCTTTCGCGAACTAGCCCCCATTCACCAAAGAACAAAAAACCCACCACCCCACGTCAAAACCTGACAATTTTTGTCATTCACAACCCACATACCCCCAGCCCATCACAAGCTTTCCAAACCGCCCCCACCCATCTAAACTCAAGCCTCGCAATTACTCGCACCCCAACCGTCAGGCTGCAGCGCCCTAATCTATGACAGCAAACACAAGCAACATCACCTTAACGGGCCTGGCACGGCGCTTTGTAAGCGACGGCCTGCTGGATGAACTTACGGCCAAAGACGCCTTTTTTCAGGCTTCTCAGACTCGTATTCCGCTGATCACCTATCTGACCCAACACAAGTTGGCAGACAGTTCCGCGTTGGCGTTTTCAGCAGCTATGGAATTTGGCATTTCCGTGCTGGACCTGGATGCATTTTTGCCGGAAATGATGCCCTACAAGCTGGTGGACGAAAAGCTGCTGCGCAAGCACAACGCCCTGCCCCTGTATAAACGTGGCAACCGGCTGTTTATTGCAGTGAGTGACCCCACCAACGTTCAGGCTCTGAATGAAATCAAGTTCAACACCGGCTTAAGCACCGATGCGATTCTGGTGGACGACGCCAAGCTGCGGGCGGCTATTGAAAAGCATCTGGCGTCTAACGAAAGCTCCATGGGCGACTTGGCCGATTCAGACCTTGAAGGTATCGAAACAGAAGGCGCGGATGGAAACGAGGACGACAGCGCCGTTGTTGTTGCAGAAATAGACGATGCGCCCATTGTAAAGTATGTGAACAAAATGCTGCTGGACGCGATTCGCGGGGGCTCTTCAGACGTTCACTTTGAACCCTACGAGAAAACCTACCGTGTACGCTTTCGCACTGACGGCATTTTGAAAGAAATGTCGCGACCGTCTATAAAGCTGGCACCGAAAATATCCGCGCGAATAAAAATCATGGCGCAGCTGGATATTTCCGAGCGGCGTCTGCCGCAAGACGGCCGCATGAAAATGAGGCTGTCCAAAACCAAGTCCATCGACTTTCGGGTGAACACCCTGCCCACCTTGTGGGGCGAAAAAATTGTACTGCGTATTCTGGACCCCAGCCAGGCTAAGCTGGGCATTGATGCCCTTGGGTATGAGGAAGACCAGAAAAAGCTGTATATGGACGCCCTGGCGCAACCACAGGGCATGATTTTGGTCACGGGCCCCACCGGTTCCGGTAAAACCGTATCGCTGTATACCGGCCTGAATATTCTGAACACCGACGAGCGCAATATTTCCACCGCGGAAGACCCAGCGGAAATTAACCTGGAAGGCGTGAATCAGGTAAACGTGAACAACAAAGTAGGGCTTGGCTTTGCCGAAGCGCTACGGGCGTTTTTGCGGCAAGACCCCGACGTCATCATGGTGGGCGAGATTCGGGATCTGGAAACCGCCAACATTGCCATCAAAGCGGCGCAAACCGGTCACCTTGTGTTATCCACCCTGCACACCAATAGCGCTGCGGAAACCTTAACCCGTATGACGAACATGGGCGTGCCGGCGTTTAACATTGCCACGTCTGTCAGCCTGATTATTGCCCAGCGCCTGGGCCGGCGACTTTGCAGCTGCAAACAGGCTGGAGACATCCCGAAAGACGTGCTTTTAGCCGAAGGGTTCTCAACTGAACAAATTGACACAGGGTTCACGTTGCACCACCCGAAGGGCTGTGATAAATGCACTAATGGGTATAAAGGCCGCGTTGGCATTTACGAGGTGGTGAAAGTGACCGAGCAGCTGGCCAACATGATTATGGAAGAGGCCAGTTCTATCAAGATTGCAAAAGCAGCTCAGGCCGAAGGCTTCCGAACCCTGCGCCAATCCGCCCTGTTAAAAGTGATTGAGGGTGTAACCAGCCTTGAAGAAGCCAACCGCGTGACCAAGGATTAAGCATGGCTCAAAAAGCGAACAAACTGGAATCCTACGTCTGGGAAGGCAAAGATCGTCGGGGCAACAAAGCCAAGGGTGAAATGTCTGGCGTAAGCCTGGCTTTGGCCAAGGCCCAGTTGCGCAAGCAGGGCATAATTCCAGACAAGGTGAAAAAGAAATCCAAGCCTTTGTTCGGTGGCAGCAAAAAAATCACACCCTTTGACATTGCCATGCTCACCCGCCAGCTGGCCACCATGATGAAAGCCGGTGTACCCCTGGTGCAAAGCTTTGACATTGTATCGGACGGCTTGGAAAACAAAGGCTTACAAGAACTGGTGATGTCGGTTCGGAACGACATTGCGTCTGGCACCAGTTTCGCCGGCGCTCTGCGCAAACACCCCCGCCAATTTGACGACCTTTACTGTAACCTGGTGGATTCCGGCGAAAAAGCCGGTGCGCTCGAGAAGATGCTCGACCGTATCGCCACCTATATGGAAAAAACAGAAATTCTGAAGAAAAAAGTCAAAAAGGCAATGACGTACCCCATCGCCGTTGTGGTGGTTGCGATCGTGGTAACGGCCATTTTGCTGGTAAAAGTAGTGCCGCAGTTTGAATCGCTGTTTAACGGGTTTGGTGCGGAACTACCGGTGTTCACCCAGATGGTGGTGCGCCTGTCAGAATGGATGCAAACCTGGTGGTTCGTGGTGATGCTGGGCATTGTCGGCACCATTGTTTTATTCAAAGAGTCAAAACGGCGGTCACAGAAGTTTTCAGACATTGTCGACAAATATGTGCTGAAAGTGCCGGTTATGGGAGAAATTCTGGACAAATCCGCCGTCGCGAAGTTTGGCCGGGTGCTTTCAACCACCTTCGCAGCTGGTGTGCCCCTTGTGGACGCCCTTGAATCCGTGGCGGGCGCTACCGGCAACGCGGTTTATCGCGATGCGATTATGCGCATTCGTAGTGATGTTTCCAGCGGTACCCAGCTCCAAGCCTCTATGCGCGCGCAGAACGTGTTTCCGGTGATGGCGGTTCAGCTGACGGCGATTGGCGAGGAATCCGGTAACCTGGACGAAATGCTGGAAAAAGTCGCCGAGCACTACGAGGCCGTAGTGGATGACATGGTAGACAACCTGACTGCGCTGATGGAGCCGATGATTATGTCGGTATTGGGTGTTCTGGTGGGTGGTTTGATCATCGCCATGTACCTGCCAATTTTCCAAATGGGCCAGGTTGTTGGGTAATTCATGGTCGATTTAAGCATTTTTCTGGACACACCCTGGTTGCTGTACAGCACGGTTGCCTTCGTGTCTTTGTGCATTGGCAGTTTTCTGAACGTGGTTATTTTTCGCCTGCCGGTGATGATGCAGCAGGAGTGGCGCTGCCAGTGTGAAGAGCTTTTGGAAGTGCCGGATGCCAGGCGGGAACCGGCGAAGGTGCTGAATCTGTCAAAGCCGGCCTCTACCTGCCCCCACTGCGGCCACGGCATTCGCGCCTGGCAGAATGTTCCGGTTATCAGCTACCTGTTACTGAAAGGCAAATGCGCCCGTTGCAGCGAACCGATTTCAGTGCGCTACCCGATTATTGAGCTGGTAACAGCGGCGTTCTCGGTGCTTACCGTGTACCTGCTGGGGCCAACACCTGCGGCGCTTTGGGCGTTATTGCTGGTGTGGGCGCTGGTAGCGCTGACGATGATTGATTTTGATACTCAACTGCTGCCAGACTCCATCACCCTGCCCTTGCTGTGGTTAGGGCTGATTGTGAATTACTTCGGCCAGCTGGTGCCTTTTAACGAAGCATTCTGGGGCGCCGTTGTCGGTTACCTGGCGCTTTGGTCGGTGTACTGGCTGTTCAAGCTGGTGACCGGCAAGGAAGGCATGGGCTACGGCGATTTCAAGCTGCTGGCAGCGCTGGGCGCCTGGCTGGGTTGGACGTTATTGCCGGCGGTTATTCTGTTGTCCTCTGTTGTGGGCGCAGCCGTTGGTATAGCCTTGATGGTGTTCAAACAGCAAGGCCGAGAGGTGCCCATTCCCTTCGGGCCTTATTTGGCCACGGCTGGCTTGCTGTGTTTGTGGTTTGGTGATGAAATTGTGGGTGTATGGTTCGGTTTTCTTGGTGTATAAACTTGATGCATAAGCTTGATTTATAAGCTTGGCTACATAGCCTTGGTTTCATAAGGAGTAGGCGCGCGTATGGCACCCAAAATTGTGGGGCTGACCGGTGGTATTGGATCAGGAAAATCAATGGTTGCCAGCCTCTTTGGCGCCTTTGGCGTGCATTGGGTAGACGCAGACGATGTCGCCCGTCAGGTGGTAGAGCCTGGCACCCGGGCGCTGGAACTGATTGCCCAGCATTTTGGCCACGACATTTTGACGTCTGGTGGCGCTCTGAATCGCGCAGCCTTGCGCAAGCTGGTGTTTGATGACGCCGACGAGCGAAGGTGGTTAGAAGAATTGATACACCCGATTATTCACACAGAACTGGAGCGCCAGCTAAAGCCCGACGACTACAACTTGCCTTACGTGTTGCTGGTGTCGCCGCTGTTATTTGAAACGATTCAGCACACCATGACCGAGCGGGTGATTGTGATAGACAGCCCGGAAAGCGTGCAAATACAGCGCACCATGGCCCGAGACAACAACCCGCGAGACCAGGTTAAACGCATTATTGCCGCCCAGATTCCGCGCCAGCAGCGGCTTGATAAGGCCGACCTGATTATTGATAACGGCGGCACCAAAGACAACGTGCGCCAACAGGTGCGAGACGCCCACAATGCGCTGCTGGTGGAATTTGGCCATTAACCGGCGCCAGGTATTTGGCGCCAGTTTCCTTACTATTGCTGCAGTGCTTACAGCGCCCTCAGCCTATGCGCTGGAACCTTCAATACAATTCCACCAGCGATCTATTCCCCAGCACCTTGCCCCGCAGGCGTTACCCAGCAACTTTTACGACTTCGCCCCAGAAGATTATTGGGCCGAGCCGGAAGACTCTTATTGGATGACCTTCAGTAACTGGGTGCTGTTGCAGGAGCGCACTCAGGGTGAGCGTGTGGGACAGCTGGGGCAGTGGGCAGACAGAACCCTGTCCGGCGAAAGTCACAGCCTGCCGCTGAACGAAAGTTATTTGCGCCTAAGCTTTGCCACCGAAACCCGCGCCGGCACAGTGTTGAATTTTGAGCCAGAGGCGCGCTTTCGGGTGGATATACCCACCGCACGCAAAAAGCTGAGACTGGTCATTGAAAGCGAAAGCGAAGAGCTGATTCCGCTGGCAGAGCGGCAGCGCGACCGTCAGCTTACGGAACCGGAACGCTCTTCAACCGGTACCGCGGGCGCTCTCCGGTTTTTGGGCCAATTGGGTGACTCGATTAATTTCTCCAATGATTTTGGCGCGCGCCTGCACTTGCCCCCCGATGCTTTCTGGCGCGCCACCGTGCGCAAGAACTGGCGGCCATCTGGAGACTGGGGCTTGCTGGCTCAACAGCGTTTTTATTATTACCATCAAAACGGCTGGGGCTCGCGCAGCTGGTTTGAGGCGCGGCACGATTTAGGTAAGGGCTGGGAGTTTATAAACTCGTCTGAGCTTGAGTGGGTGCACAGCGACAGGGAGTTTGTGGCAGCCCAGGTGTTCAGTGTGCGCAAACGGTTGAATAACCGTGCGGTGCTTACGCCCCGTATTGGCGTGCTGGGTGAAAGCCAGCCCGGCTGGCGTACCACCGAAGCCTTTGCCGACGTGACCTGGCGCTATCGTATGTACAGCGACTGGTTGTTCGGAGAGGTTATTCCGGCGATGCAATTTGCGCGGGACAATTCGTTTAAAGACGACAGCTCGCTGATTTTGCGGCTGGAGATGTATTTTTCTGGCAACATTGTTCGGCGTAACTGACACTTATGCCCCGCCATAACGCCAAAGACGCCACTGAAGCCCTTACACTCACGCCCATTGCCTATAGGTTGCCATGAACGTTGAATGCCCCACCTGCCGTAAAACCGTGGAATGGACCGATGCCAATCCGGAGCGCCCATTCTGCTCGCACCGCTGCAAGTTGATTGACCTGGGCGCCTGGGCCAATGAGGAATACCGGGTACCGGCACAGAATGTAAGCTCGGAAGATCTGGACCAACTGGACCAGTTGGAAGACGACACCCAGCACTGAGCGCACTGTTTGTAGCCGTTTTCAAACCATCTGAAAAAAACAGTGTGGATTGTGCTGACCGTTCATACCCAGCTGTTACGGACTTTTAAGTTGTGGGTTACCGGCGCGCGCTTTACCATCATATGCATTACCGTTGTACACGGAGCCTTCCGCCATTGCCGGCAGCTTCCACGCTCGTTCATGAACCGTTCATTACCAATAAGGTAGCATTATGAAAGCCTCACAAATTTCACTGATGGCCCTGTCACTTGCTATGGGCGCAGCACCTGCGCTGGCCAGCGACGTTGACCTGAGCTTGACCACAGATTCCGCAAAGGCACAGATGAACTTCTTTGACAGCCGCGACGACATGCAGTTGGGCGCCGGTTATACCTACCACGAAGGCAGCCGCCATATCGGTAACGTGGACTTTCACGCCCAAGGCCGCACGGCCCTTGGTAATCTGCCGACCACAGCAGGCCTTGGTATGCGCTTGATCGGCTGGGATGATGACCGGGTTGACGGCGGCGCTTTGGCGCTGGGCGGCTATGCAACTGTGAACATTCCCGATGTACCGGGCCTGTCAGTCACTGGCGGCCTGCACTACGCACCCAGCATTCTGGCGTTTGGCGATTCCGATGACATGACCAGCCTTGAAGCCCGCGTTAGTTACCGTGTGATTCGTAACGCAGAGTTGTTTGCCGGTTACCGCTACCTGAACACAGATTTGGATGGCAGCAAAGATCTGAACCTGGACGAAGGCCTTATGGCCGGTATGAAATTGTACTTCTGATCAATTTGCTGCCGAACCTGAAAAAATCCCCGGCCCGCGCACTGCGGCCCGGGGATTTTTGTGTATTGGCCGCGCTGCTGGTATTTTAATCACCTAACCACAATAACCAATCAGGTTATTACCGAGCCCAGAGGTGATATGTCAGTTAACACAGGCGCACCTTCCTCCGCTGCCAAGAAGCGTCATGCTCTGGCGTTCGCTCTATTACTCCTTGCCGGTGCTTTATTTGGCGCATTTTATAAACCGTCACCTGGTGCGTTCAGCAGCCGTGACGATGCCGGCGAAGAGTTTCAGTTTGCCACGCTACCGGCGCTACCCAGCTGGGCCAATGCGCCCTTGCCAGATTTTTCTGGCTACGCAGATACTGACGAAAAAAAAGCGGCTTTTTTTGAATTTCTGTTCCCGCGCATTGTGCTGGCCAACAGCCGCATTTTATTGGAACGCAAGTACCTGGACGCTTTAGCTGCAAAATCCGAGCTTACCGGCAAAGAAAAACAATGGCTGAAAGACGAAGCCAAGCGCCTGCGGGTAGATCTCGCGCTGGCGGGCAAGGCCCAGATTGCCAAGCTGAAAAGGCGCCTGGACGTAATACCGCCGTCGCTGATTATGGCCCAGGCGGCTAACGAGTCCGCTTGGGGCACGTCGCGTTTTGCGGTGGAAGGGAACAATCTTTTCGGCCAATGGTGCTTCTCGGCTGGCTGCGGCCTGGTTCCGCTTAGCCGGGTATCGGGCGCCAGCCACGAGGTAGCGACGTTCTCTTCTCCCTATCGTTCGGTACTGGCCTATATCCAGAACCTGAACCGCCACCCTGCTTATCAAACATTACGGGATATTCGCCTGACTGATCGCAAACAACAGGAACCGCTGTCTGGCAAGGGGCTGGCCGCGGGGTTGGAGCTTTACTCCGAGCGCGGGGAAGAATACATAGGCGAGATAACGGCAATGATTCGCCATAACAACCTGACCGTTTACGATCAGGCGTTTGCCGAGATCTTGCAAGATCAAAACCCGGCTCATCTGCAACAACTGGCCAGCGCGCGCGATATAGACGAGCTGCTGCCGCGCTAGAAGCGTCTATTATCTCGAAGCATAGCGAGTTAGAGCACGCCCAGTTCGCGGGCTCGAACAATGGCCTGGGTACGGGATTTTACACCCAGTTTGGCGTTTATGCGGCGGGCGTGAGTTTTGACGGTGTGCAGTGAAATGTGCAGTTTGTCTGCGACTTCCTGATTCGACAGGCCGCGGGCAATACACTCCAATACGCCTTTTTCCCGTTCGCTGATTGGCTCGGCCAGGGGCGCAACCGTGCTTGTCGCGGCCTTGATGCCGAACAGTTTTGCCAGGGCGTCGGTGAAAACATCGGCTGGGAGCTGGTCAAACGTTTGCCGTAGCAGCGGCTCAAGTTCTTGTTTTAGCTCGTTAAACGGGCTGATGAAATGCTCTTTGGCCGCCAACTCAACAATACTGACCAGGCGTTTGACGGCTTGGGCAGGACTTTTTTCCCGGGCAAGCAGCGCGGCGTCTAACAGGCTCATGTGCATGTCTACGCCCATGGGAATAGCATCGCGATAGCCAGCACGCAGGCCATTCAGCCGGGTTCTGGCCGCGCCATATTCCCCGCGGGCCATGGCAATGCGCACTTGCAGGCAATCCATCAGCCCCGGCATGGTGGGGAAGAGTTCCGGTGAATAGCCAGCCTGGCGATAAGGCAATATTTTGGCCAGCGCCTGGGCCGCTCTGTCTGGCTGGCGCTGTGCCAGCCAGCACGATGCTTTCAATGCTTCCAGTACCGGCACGTAAAGGTCGCCGTCGACCTGCCACGACTGCATGGTGCGTTCGGCGCGGGCAATCCAGGCAAAGGCTTCGTCAAAATGGCCCTGGCTGCGGCAGATAAATACCCGCAAACACATGGCCATTAACAAGCCCAGATCCCGGGTTTGTTCGGCTTGCCGGGTGCACACGGCCAAAACCCGGTCTACATCCTGATATCTACCCTGGTGCCATAACACCAGCGCGAGATTCAGCTGTAGCCGGATTTCCCCTACCCGCGCCGGCCGCGCCAGTTCTTGCATGGCCGTATCCAGACTGCTGCGCAGCAGGTGTTCGGTATGGCGAAGTTCGCCTTTGCTCAGTTCGATGCGGGCATGGGCGTAAACCGCCAGGGCTTCGGAGCCAGTATCGCCAGCCTGTCGCGCCAGGCGTGCGGCTTCGCGGCTGGCCTGCCGGGCATCGGCGAAACGGCCGAGGGCACACAAGGCGCTGGATCGCACCAGTTGGGTAACCAGCTGGCCCTGAACGGATAACTCCGGATCTTCGAGGGCAGCTTCGGCCAGCACAAGGGCCGGCTCTACCTGGCCCTGGCCGCGAGCAATAAACGCCTGTAAGGCCTGAATTCGCCCAAGTGGAATATCGTGTGTTTCCACCTCGCCCAGATGTTCAACCAGCTCGGTTGCCTGGCGACATTGCCCGCCAATGGCGTGTACCCAGCCAAAAACCAACCGCAGCCGCGGATTGGCGGCCAGCACCGTTGCCGGCAAGCTACGCCGCAGGCGTAACAGCGATGCGGTGTCTTGCCCCAGCAGCAGAGCTTCAGAGCCTTCCGCTGCCATGCGCCGAATCTGCGCCACGTCTGCGGACAACAGAGCGTATTTCAAGCCTTCGGAGTACTGCCGGCGCTGGGCGAACCACTCACTCACCCGCAACATGCGCTGAGCACTGCCGTTCAACGCCAGCGTTTGCAACCAGTCCAGCAACAGTGGATTCAGCCGATACCAGCGGCCACGGCCGGCCATAAGCTTTGCCGGCAAACCGCGCTCGACCGCCTCTGAAGGTACTATTTGTGAGAGTGTTGTCGGTGTAGGCGTTATCTGCGAGAGCACTGTTTGTGGAGGTGCTAAGGCTAATTCAGTCGTGGTATCCGCCAGCGCAGCGAATAAATCGTCAGAAAACACGTCAAGCTCGGCCAGCGCGCGCAGCGCCAACAGCTGCGCCTTTGTGTAACGGCCCAATACGGCGTCTGCCAGAAAACGCTGAACGCTTGCGGTGTCTTGCAGGGCTTTGCGCTCGCGATCACTGCGCAACTCACCGCGGTAAAGCCCCAGGGGCGTTGGCCAGCCTTCGGTGAGGCTGTAAAGATGGTCTACCGCAACGGTGGTCAACTGCTGTTGCTGAAGTTCACCGGCAAAAAACTCAAACACTTCGCTGCGGCTGAATTCAAGTTTATCCGGGCCAAGGCTGGTGAAACGGTTTTGGAGTTCCAGAGAATGGGTACTGATAGCCAGCGGGCCGCGGGATATGCCCAGCAAGCGCAGTTGCGCTGGCAGGTTATCCACCAGTTGTTGCAACAAGGCCAAGGCCGCCGGATTGTTGATTGCATCCAGATTGTCTAGCACCAGCACTCGAGGCAGAAGGCTGGCCGAGTCGGGCCGTTCTGTGGCCGCCAGCAACCACTGCAAACCGTCGGCAAATGCTCCGCTGTGTGCAGGTTCAGGCTGATTCAGCGCTACCGCTAGAAGCATTAAAAAACGCTCGGGGGCGTTATCTTGAGCGTTCAGGGTTAACCAGCGAATATGAGCGGGGCAGAAATCAGACGCCAACAACGCCTGCGTAGCGGCGGCCGATTTGCCATAGCCGCAAGGGCCGTGAATGTTCAGCAATCCGGCGGGCACCACGTTGGCCATCAGCGCCTGATTTAACTCTGGCCGAACCAGCAAACCTTGCAGATGTTTTTCATCAAATGGCCGTTTTACCCGCTGCTGCAGGAGCTCACGTACCCGCTCGCCACGCTGAAGCGCGCTGTTAGCGGTCTGGAATTCGTCGTTTGCTGCTTTACCCTGTTCAACTTGTTTCACGCACTGCCCCGTCGATACCGGCGCGTGGCGAACAAAAGCCCTGCGCTGACCGGCAAATTCCAATAGTGGCATTATAATCGACGGCTTAGCGGCCGCGATTAAGGTACAGCGCAGATTAGCATAAAAAAGGCGGGCACCAAGGCCCGCCTTTTTATTTCAGGTACTTTCTATTTAAAAAGTACTTTCTACAAGATGCTTCCTACAATCGACTTTTTTAAGAACTAGCGCACACCAGACCTGCGCAGCGCGGCCGGAGTGTAGTCACGGGACTGCCGTTGAATACCGAACTCGTACGGGTTGGCTTCTTCGTTCGTCAGGCCCAACACCAGATAGCGGCCAGAAAGCAGATCGTAGATGGTTTCAACGGCGTACCAGGGCACATCGCGATCGTAGAACTGAACGGCGTGGGCTTCTGACACCCTCCACAGCTCGCCGCGGCCGTCATACTGGTCAATCACCGCTGCCTGCCAGGAATCTTCGTCAAAGTAGATGTCACGCCTGGCATAGATGTGGCGCTCGCCTTCCTTCAAAGTAGCGCGCACATGCCATACCCGGTGCAGTTCATAACGGGCCAGTTCCTGGTTGATGTGGCCAGGCCGCACGATATCGGTGTACTTGATATCACGATCGAGCAGCTTGTAGGAATTGTACGGAATGTACATTTCTTTCTTGCCCACCAGCTCCCAGTTGTAGCGGTCTGGGGCGCCGTTCATCATGTCCAGGTTATCAGAGGTACGCATGCCGTCGGACGCCGTGCCCGGGCCGTCATACGCTACCTGAGGCGCACGGCGAACACGACGCTGGCCGGCGTTGTAAATCCACGCACGGCGGGGTTCGGCGATCTGGTCGATGGTTTCGTGCACCAGCAGCACGTTACCTGCCAGCCGAGCCGGCCCTACGATGGCCTGCTTAAAGTAAAACAGCACGTTGGGATCGGGGTTCTGATTGGCGTCTTCCAGGAAGGTGCGGTAGGTCAACTCTTCCTGAAACCGCACTACGCTGAAATCGCCGCTTTCTGTGGGTGTTACCTGGCCAATGTTACGCAGCACCGAGCCGCCGCGGTAACGGGTGATGTGGTTCCAGTAAACTTCCAGGCCACTTTGTGGCATCGGGAAAGGCGTGCCGGCCTGGTAATTTTCCAGCCCGGAACCGCCTTCTTTCAATTTCACCGTGGTGGCATTGGCGCGGGTTTGCTCCTGCACGGCTTGCGGGTACGCCATGGTACGGCGGGTTTGATACACCGGAATCACAAAGTTGTCGTACTTTTCGATCATCGCCACCTGGCCCGGTGACAAATTATCGCGGTACTGATCCACGTTGCTGCGATCGATGGTGAATTCTGGCGTATCTGACGGGAACGGATTGACATAAATGCCATCGTTCTTGTAGCCGGCCGGCGGGGTGGTCAAGCCACCCTCAAAGGCCGGAATAGCGCCGCCATTGCCAGCTTGCTCTGCGCCCATCAGGGTCAGCGTATCGCCCAGCTTGGCGGCCTCGCTGCCTGACACCGCGGCAAAGGCGTTCATGCTGAACAGCGATGCCGCAAGAATTCCGGTGGTCAGTAATTTTTTGTTCAATTTCATAGTTATCACCTCGCTAAACGAATGAGAGACGGATTAGAACGAGTAGGAAACGCTCGCGCTGATGAAATCGCGGTCTCTGGAGTCGTTATAGGGTTTGCCACCGAAGTAGTTGGTATAGCTGATATCAGCACTGACCTTGTTCTGATACACCGCCTCTAAGCCCAAGCCAATCGATTTGTTGCCTTCGTTAAACGCGCCACCGGGCTGCGGGGCGTAGCCTTTGACATCGTGACTCCAGGCCAAACGCGGGAACAGGTTCACGCCAGAGAATGCGTTCAGGTAATCCCATACCAAGCGGGTGCGATAGCCCCAGGAGAAGTCGGTGGTGAAGCCTTCGTTTTCGCAGTAGGCGGTGTTGAGGTTTGCCGGCGGCTGCGAGCCTGCACCTACATTAAATGATGTGCCGCAAATATCCTGTCCGCCCAGAGCCGCAACCTCCGTTGGTCCAATACCAAAAGCGCCCGATCGGCCATAACGCGCCTCATCGTAACCCGGCAGTCCATGAACGTATGTTGCACCCACTTCGTTAATCAGCGAAAGGCGATTGGCGCCCATGACCTGGTCAAAGAATTTAATCAGAGTGAACTGAGCCTGGGACACGTCATAACGATCGAAGCCTGGAGCAGTCAAACCCGCAATAGAATCGGTGCTGGACAAACCCAATCTTTCGCGGGTTCTCTGTTCCAGCAGGCTGACTCCAGACTCGTTTCCTGCAAGGAGCAGCTCAAACGCGTTCCACTGTAACGGCAAGTCTTTGCGGAAGCTGTACTCGGCACCAAGTGACCAACCGCCCGGTATTGTAGTGTTGATACTGATGCCGTAAAGGTCAATATTTTCAGGATATTCAATAAAAACGGTTGGCGTAGTTCCTACCCCCCCAGTTCTCACGATACCGCTAACGTAGGGCAAACGACTGTTGTACTTGATGTAATAGAGACCAATTTCAGAATCGTTTAAAGCAGGCACATACCAACGCAAGGCCACACCGAACTGGTCTTTGCTGTCGGCTTCGCGATCCCCAACCCTTTGTGAAACGAACTGTGGAAAAGTTGCGTTGGTTTCTTGAGGGAGTTGGCCGGCAAGATAAACAGGCCCACAACCATCAGCCACGAAATCCACTGTGGAGAAGAATGTGCCGCAATCATCGGTGCGCACTTTTTCCCAGTCAGTCTGAACAAAGCCTTCTATGGTCACGTTTTCGGTAATACCCGCAGAGAGATAAAACATCTCTACCGGTAGCAGAGCGTCTTTCAGTTCGGCGCCTGGGGCGCGAAAAGCGTTTACGTCGATAGGGTTAATGGTGTTAATGCCACCCTGAATGAAGGTGCTTTCACCCCAGCTGACCACCTGGTTGCCGTAGCGTGCACTTACTGGAACATTACCAAAGTACCAGTCGGTAAAAATAAAGGCATCCAGAATTTCACCGCCGGAGGCGTTGTCTCTTCCATCCGAGCTTAGTGGCGCGAACTGACGATTTTCATCCTTCAGTTCGAAGTCATACCAATAGCGGCCACGAACCAGCGCACCCACTCGGGTGAGCACACTGCTGTCGACATCGTAACTGAGGAAGAGCTCGCTGTTGCCTTTGACAAGTTTGGAAACCGTATCGCCCTTGTCGAAGTTCAGGTTGCCGTCGTCGTAGTTGGTCGAAGAGGCTGTACCTCCGTTACCAAGGCCCACCAGGCCTTTGTCACGGTTCTCGGTACGCCAGGTAGCACCTGCAGACAATGTGGTATTGAGCTGGGCTTCTACGCCGCCCAATTTCTCGGAATCGAAGGAATAAGCTGAGGCATAACCGGAAAAGCCGGCCGCGATGGCAATCGCCAGCGGCAGTCGCTTCCAGATACGCGGCGCGTGTTGGTTTTTTATCATTGGGAGACTACTCCGTTTATTATTGTGTTCTTGCTGTGATAGAACTATCAGGATCACACTATACCAACGCCCTCTCCTGTTCTTATCAGTCAAAAGTATGATTTTCACGTTCATCCCCACTGCTTAGGCGTGGGCTTGCTTAATCTGACTATAGTCAACCCGCCCGCAATGGGCGACATTATTATTTTTGCAGTTCATCCCAGGGGTGAACCGGCAATACCGCTTCGCTGACTTCCGATTCCATGCTGTCGCGGAAATAGTCCATGGCTTTTTCTGCTTCGCCGAGCTCGTCGAACCGCGCATTCCGATAAATCGCCTCGCCTTCGTTCACCAGCGGCAGGTTAAACCGATGTTTGACATCCTCCCCTCCCTTCGCTGATTACTCAGGAAGAGGATTCCCAAAAGAGGGTGCTACCTGATCACTCGGATAGTCGGTTCCTGCTTCATCGAGCGGCTAACGCCGACTCTCCACAGGCTAGAACGCGATGTCCTCGCGCTTTGATATTTATTGCACCTACCAGATCGGCGTTCTCCGAAAACCCGCATTCGACGCACTCAAACCGAGCTTGCGTCTTCCGGTTGTCGGCGCTTATATGCTGACAGACTGGGCACGTTTGACTGGTGTAATGCGCTGGCACGGCCAGCACTTCACCGCCCCGGAACGCCTGCTTGTAGGTCAGTTGTCGCCGGAATTCGTGCCAGCCCTGATCCAGTATCGACCGGTTTAGGCCGGATTTTGCGGCAACATTGGTGCCCGGATTTTCCGTGGTGCCTTTGGCCGAACGAGACATATTGCTGACCTTCAAATCCTCAATCACGATCATTGCGTGGTTTTTGCTGATCGTGGTCGAGGTTTTGTGAAGATAGTCTCTCCGGACGCTGGCGATGCGGGTGTGAATCCGGTTTATGCGGGCCTTCTGTTTTTGCCAGTTGGCCGAGAATTTCACCTTTTTAGCCAAGGCGCGTTGCGCTCTGGTCAGCCGGTGCTGATGTGCTTTGAACGAACTAGCCGGCTCCTTCACCGTTCCATCGGACAGGGTAAAGAACCGAGTAACGCCCAGATCTAAACCCACCATCGAGCGAGATGAGTGCTTGGGCTGATCGATCTGGCGTTCGGTCTGGAAGCTGATAAACCAGTGACCGCCGTCAAACCCGATTGTGCAGTTTTTAACGGTGCCAAGGATGTCACGAGACTTGCAGAATGTGATCCAACCTAGCCCGGACGGTAGCTTTACCCGCCGACCTTCCAGCTTGCAGTATTTGTGAAAATTCACGAATCGGATGCTGTCGCGAGAGCGGCCCTTCTTCTTAAATCGCGGGCGCCGTGCGTTACCGATTTTCTTGAAATACCGTTGCCAAGCGGTATCCAGGTCTTTGAGTTTCTGTTGCAGGTTGTCGGTGTACGCTTCTTTCAACCACTCAGTTTCCGAGTCTTTTTTCCAGTCCGTCACCCATTTCGCCATCGACTCGTAGCGAGGCACGTACTGGCCTTCCGTTTGAGCCGCTTCATTGCACAACGCCAGTGCCTGATTCCACACGAACCGCGCATGACCACAAAGAACCCGCAAGCGGGCGCTCTGAGCGTCATTGGTGTCGAGTCGATATTTAAAGCCTTGGCGAACAATCATAATCACAGATTACCACGGACTGTACATCCATACAGCGTTGTTGGCAAAATTAATACAAACACGGCGCCGCATTCACCCCACACCTAGCTCGGAGTGGGTACCCTGCGGCAAACTGGATGGCTACCGGCGACTGGCCAAACAGAAACAGCGAACTGAACCATTGGCCCCAGGCAATGCCATCAATCACGCTGGCAGCCATGTGTTTTAATTGTTCTAACACGGTACGTTTTCTCCTGGCCTGTACCACTCAAATAGAAGGCCGATCAAATAAAAGGTCAATTAAATGGAAGGTCAGCCACATAAAAGGTCAACCGAAAATCCGGTCCAGAGTGCGCACAAAGCGCCCGCGGCTGACGTGTTCCCGGGCCGGGCCCAGGGGTTCGCAGGGGCGAATTGAGGATATTAACCGGGGTAACGGCACAGCGGCTGGTAAGGCCGAATAACCGTTGGGCGGTCCGCCATGGCGGGAACGTAGGTCACCATTTCGGCATCGCTGTTACGGATGAAACGCTGCACCGGGATGTCTGACGATGGCAGTGAGTGGCCGGTGACCAGCTTCCAGTCTTTAGGCACCTGCTGCTGTTCTGCCTGCTGGGAGCGAATTTGCCATTCCATGTCCAGCAAGGTCACCCAGATTTGCGAGTGGCCCAGGCTATGGTGTTGGGTTTCGCCAGATTTCAGGGTGTACGGGCTGGCCCACAGGCCGTCATCGCTGCTGGATTTCCAGCGCTGGTCAGCGGCTAGAGAATGCTGTGGAGAATGCTGTAAAGAGCACTCTGCGGGCTGTTTCATACGCAGGTTATCTTCCTGTTTTGTCAGTCGCCATGTTGCGCTCACTATAATCCAATACCACAATAGCAGCGAATAGATAAGCGCGTGATTTTATTGGCTGTGCGCAGTGTAATTACCCGTATGGTTAGCTCTGCACAACCCCTTTAGCCAACACTCAGGAGACACCATGACTCAGCTGGTCTGGTTCCGTAACGACCTCAGAGCCGCCGACAATCCGGCCCTGGCCGCCGCCTGCCAGAGCGCTGCGCAATCATCCGGCGAGCCGGTTGAAGCCTGCTTTATAGTCACAACGGGGCAGTGGCTCAGCCACGACTGGTCGGCGGCCAAGGTGCGCCTGATGCTAGACCACGCCGATGCGCTGGCACAGGAACTGGCCAAACTGGGCATTGCCCTGAGTTTTTTGCGCGCCGCAGACTTTGAGCAGTCGCTGGGTACGCTGGAAGCGTTTTGCCGCAAGCACAAGATTAGCCAGGTTCATTTTAACGAAGAATACGGCGTGAACGAGCGCCGCCGCGATAAAGCGCTGAAGCCACGGCTGGACACGCTTGGCATTAAAGTCAGCAAGTACCGTGACCAGGCTGCCGTGCCGGTAGGCGAAGTGTTGACCCAACAAAGTGAGCCTTATTCGGTGTTCACGCCGTTTTCCCGGCGCTGGCGCAGCTGGCAGGAAGAACAGCAACCGGCTTTGTTAGCGGTGCCGAAGAAAGTGGGCGAAGCGATAACAGGCACCGACGTTAAAAACAGCAGCAGCGTGATTCTGAAGAAAGAGGTGGATGCGCTGTTTGGCGAGGCACCGCCGGCGTTAGTGACCACAGGGGAGAACGCCGCCCACGATGCCCTACAGGATTTTTTGCAGGAGCGGGCGGGTGATTACAAGAAAGACCGCGACTTTCCTGCAATTGATGGCACCAGCAAATTGTCGCCCTACCTGGCCATAGGTGCGCTTTCTGGGCGCCAGTGTGTGCAGGCGGCGTGGCAACTGAAACAGTCAATTGCCAGCAAAGCCGACGCCGAGGAAGGGTTTTTTACCTGGGTGACCGAGTTGGCCTGGCGTGATTTTTATATTCACATTCTTTACCACTGCCCGCGAGTGAGCATGCACCGGGCGTTCAAGCCCGAAACCGAAGCCCTACACTGGAACACGGCCGACGAGCATTTCGAAGCCTGGAAAAATGGTCGAACAGGCATACCGATGATAGACGCCGCCATGCGCCAACTCAACGCCACCGGCTGGATGCACAACCGTCTGCGGATGGTGGCGGCGATGTTTCTGACCAAAAATCTGTTTATTGACTGGCGCCGGGGCGAGGCCTATTTCATGTCAAAACTGGCGGACGGCTACCTGCCATCCAACAACGGCGGCTGGCAGTGGAGTGCGTCTACCGGCACCGATGCGTCGCCCTACTTCCGAGTTTTTAACCCCATGACCCAGGGCGAACGCTTTGATGCAGACGGCGAGTTTATTCGCCACTGGGTGCCGGAACTGGCGAAGCTGGACAGCAAGCGGGTTCATAATCCGGGTAAAGGCGGGGTGATACCTGGGGGGTATCCCAGGCCGATTGTGGATTTGAAGGAGAGTCGGAAAGAGGCGATAGCGCGGTTTCAGGCGTTGCGGGACTGAATGGCCGGGAGAAAGCGGGGACGGATTTGAGAGAAAGCGGGGACGGAGAGAAAGCGGGGACGAGAGCGGGGACGGATTTGAAATCCGTCCCCTATCTTCACCGCCAACCGGGGACAGACTTGAAGTCTGTCCCCTATCTGTTGCTGCACACCGGGCAAGCGGGATCTTTGGCCAGCTTTATTTCGCGCCATTCCATGCGCCAGGCGTCGACAATCAGCAGGCGGCCGACCAAGGTTTTGCCCACGCCGCTGATGACTTTTATCGCTTCCATCGCCTGGGCAGCGCCAATCATACCTACCAGCGGGGCGATTACGCCGGCTTCGGAGCAGGTCAGGTCTTCATTTCCTTGTTCAGGATACAGGCAGTGGTAGCACGGCGATTGCGGCTGGCGGCTGTCGTACACGCTAATCTGACCTTCGCCACGAATGGCCGCACCAGACACCAGCGGTACGCCGGCTTTCACGCAGGCTCGGTTCAGGGCAAAGCGGGTGTTGAAGTTGTCACAGCAATCCAGCACCAGGCTTGCTTGTGCCACAGGCGCGTCAAAATCTTCATCCGCCAGCCGCTGGCGAATCACGTCTACCGTTATTAACGGGTTTATACCGCGAATGCGATCGGCCAGCCGCTCGGCTTTGGATTCACCCATCTGGGCAGTTTCAAAGGCGATTTGGCGTTGCAAGTTGGCTACTTCGATATGGTCGTCGTCTACCAGGGTCAGGTGCCCTACCCCGGCTGCGCCTAGGTAAAGCGCTACGGGGCAACCCAGGCCGCCGGAGCCCACTATGAATACGCGCGCGGATTTCAGCGCCTGCTGGCCGGCAATATCGAAATTCGGCATTAAAATCTGGCGACTGTAACGTAACAGCTCGTCGTCACTTAGCATGGTGGGCTCCGTTGGCAGATCGGGGACAGATCGGGGACAGATTTGAAATCTGTCCCCTTGAGTGGGATTTCCAGGCAGACCGAGGACAGAAAGCGGGGACGGATTTGAAATCCGTCCCCTACCTTGCCTGGCCAAGAGTCATTCGGTCGTTGCGGCCGTAATCCTGGCGGCTGTGCACCTGATCAAAGCCCTGTTGCTGTAGCAATGCCTGCACCGCCTGCGCCTGATCATAACCGTGCTCTAGCAGCAGCCAACCGCCAGCGTTCAGCCAGCTAGGCGCGGCGGCCACGATATGACGGATATCATCCAGGCCATCGGCACCCGATACCAGCGCAGAAGCCGGTTCGAAACGAACGTCGCCTTCACTCAGGTGATGGTCAGTGCTGGCAATATACGGCGGGTTAGATACGATTAAATCAAAGCAGACAGCCGCGAGCTGGTCGAACCAATGGCTTTTCACCACCTGAATTGACAGGTTCAGCGCCGCGGCGTTGCTCTGGGCCAAGGCTACGGCGGCATCTACAAAGTCACTGGCGGTTATGTCCCAATCAGGCCGCTCGCTGGCCAGCGCCAGGGCAATGGCGCCGGTGCCTGTACCCAAATCCAGAATCCGCGCCTGGGCTGGAAGATCCAGGGTCAGCGCCTGCTCGACCACACATTCGGTATCGGGCCGTGGAATCAACGTGGCGGCGCTCACCTGCAACGGCAGTGACCAGAACGCCTGCTGTCCCAGCACATAAGCAACGGGTTCGCCAGCCGCGCGCTTGTCTACAAGCTGCTCAAAAGCGGCCGCCTGCACAAGACTGACCTGTTGTTCGGGAAAGGCACGGAAGCGGGTTCGGGACCACCCGGTTACCTGGGCCAGAAGCAGCTCGGCGTCTAGCTGGGGCGAGTCACTGCCGATGCGGCTTGCAGCGGCCCGTAGCAAATCGTCACAGCGTAAAGTGGCTGGGCCGAAAGTGCCCGGGTCGTCAGCAGAGTCAGCGGTCATCGGCCAATGCAGCCAGCAGCTCGGCTTGGTGTTCTTGCAGCAATGGCTTGACCACCGAATCCAGATCGCCCGCAATCACTTCATCCAGCTTGTACAGGGTCAAATTAATGCGGTGATCAGTCACCCGGCTTTGGGGAAAGTTGTAGGTGCGAATGCGCTCGGAACGGTCGCCGCTGCCCACCAGGCTCTTGCGGGTTTCAGCCATGCTCTGATGGGCACGTTCGGTTTCAATGTTCTGTAAGCGCGAAGCCAGCAGGCTCATGGCCTTGGCACGGTTTTTATGCTGAGAGCGCTCTTCCTGGCATTCCACCACCATGCCACTTGGCAGGTGGGTAATGCGGATGGCAGAGTCGGTTTTGTTAACGTGCTGGCCGCCGGCACCAGAGGCGCGAAAGGTGTCTACCCGCAAGTCGCCTTTGTTGATTTCTACGGCTTCAGTTTCGTCGGCTTCCGGCATAACAGCCACCGTGCAAGCCGAGGTGTGAATGCGGCCCTGGGATTCGGTTTCCGGTACCCTTTGCACACGATGCACACCGGATTCAAATTTCAGCGTGCCGTATACGCCGCTGCCGGCCACCCGGGCAATCACTTCTTTGTAACCGCCGTGTTCACCGTCGCTGGCGCTGAGAATTTCCACCTGCCAACGCCGGCGTTCAGCAAAACGGCTGTACATGCGGAACAGGTCGCCGGCAAATATGGCCGCTTCATCGCCGCCGGTGCCGGCGCGCACTTCCAGAAACACGTTTTTGCCGTCGTTCGGGTCTTTCGGCAGCATCAGGCCCTGCAGTTCTGCGTCCAGCCCTTCGCTGGTTTGCTGGGCGGTGTGCAGTTCGTCTTCCGCCATTTCACGCATGTCGGCGTCGCCGTCTTTGCACAGTTCTCGGGCTTCGTTTATGTCCACAAGGGAGTGCTGCCAGGCCTGAAAGCACTGCACCACCGGCTCTATTTCGGCGTATTCACGGGACAGCTCGCGAAATTTGTTCTGGTTGGCAATCACGCCGGCATCGCTGAGCAAGGCACTGACTTCTTCAAAACGTTCAACAAGCTGTTCAAGGCGAGACTGAATAGACGGCTTCATATTTTTCCAACGGGGGTCTTATGGTCGGTTTCTTCTGCATCAAGCTGGTGCAACTCACGCAACCATTCGGTGACCTCGGTGCGCCCGGCCGTGGTGGCCTTGCGTACCTGAATTGACGGTTGGTGTAGCAACTTGTTGGTAATACCACGAGCCAGGCTGCGCATCACGGTTTCTGGATCGGCGCCGTTGCGTAAGGAGCGCAGCGCTTTTTCAGTTTCGGCATCGCGCAGGTCTTCGGCTCGCTGGCGGAACTGCTTCAGGGTGAATACGGCGTCCAGTGCGCGCAGCTGGTTCAGAAATTCCTGCACACCCAGGTCAATCAGGTTTTCGGCTTCCCGGGCGGCGCCCTCGCGGGAGCGAATGTTCTCTTCAATCACCTGGCGCAGGTCGTCAACGGTGTAAAGATACACGTCGTCGAGCTCGGCCACTTCCGGTTCTATGTCCCGCGGAACGGCAATATCCACCATGAAAAAGGGCTGGTGCTTGCGCTTTTTCAGGGCCCGCTCCACGGTGCCTTTGCCCAGAACGGGCAGCGGACTGGCGGTGGACGAAATGATAATGTCCACTTCGTGCAGATGTTCGGCGATGTCAGACAACAATATGCCTTTACCGCCGTGGACCTGGGCCAAGGTTTGCGCCCGCTCCAGGGTACGGTTGGCTACCAGGAAATCTTTCACGCCGGCGTCTGCCAGGTGGCGGGCAACCAGTTCGATGGTTTTGCCGGCGCCGATCAGCAGCGCTTTGTTGCGCGACATATCGGCAAAAATGCGGTTAGCCATGCTGACCGCCGCGTAGGCGACAGAAACCGGGTTTTCGCCAATAGCGGTTTGGGTGCGAACCCGTTTGGCTACCGAGAAAGTGTGTTCGAACAGGCGTGCCAGAAACGAGCCGCAGGCCTTGTGCTCCCGCGCCAGGGCATAGGCGTCTTTAAGCTGCCCCAGTATCTGCGGCTCCCCCAAAACCATGGAATCCAGCCCGGCCGCTACCCGCATCAGGTGGCGTACCGCCTCGCTATCGTGATGCACGTAAATCACGTCTTCCAGATCGCCGGCATCAACGTTGTGAAAACCGGCCAACCAGCGCAATATCAGCGGGGCACAATTTTCGTCAGCTGCGAGATAAATTTCGGTGCGGTTACAGGTCGAAAGTATGGCCGCCTCGGTTGCTCCGGCAGCTGCGCGCAGCTCTGCAAATGCCTCGGCCATGCGCTCAGGAGTGAACGCCACCCGCTCGCGGATTGCCACAGGCGCCGTGCGATGATTAATACCAAGCGTTACCAGTGCCATTTTGTGATTCAACAACCCTGCGCGCTTTGCGATTAATGAAATTTTAATATTACCAGCATTTTAACGGTCTGAAGGCCGCGCTGCCACCCATAAGCCTTGCGCTGCGGCAAGTGCGGACACGTTAGGCAACATCTGGCGGTTATGCCATTATACGGTTTTGGCGCTCCACATCGGGTTTTACGCCTGCTCAACATACGGAATTTTGCATGCAAACATTCTTTTTCGGGCTCTTTTACCGCGCAGTTGATGGCAATCGTCATTCCACTCGCCATTCCACCCGCCATCACAACCTTCATCGCGTTCTGGCCACCGGCCTGCTGGGCCTGGCGATTTCGGGCTGCAGCAGCCTTTCGGGCTTTGATAACGTCAATCCAGACGTGGATGGCGCCGAATCGAATGCCTCTGCACCCAACTCTATGCCTGCCTCTGTGGCACCCGACTCTACGCCGGTGTACGGGAATTTCGAGCCTGAAGTCCTGTACCTGCTGACCTCTGCGGAAATTGCCGCTCAGCGCGGTCACTATGATATCACTTTGGGCCACTACGTGCGGGCCGCCCAGATGTCCCGTGATGTCGGCGTTATTGAGCGGGCAACCCGCATCGCCCAATCCCTCAACAGCGACAATACCCAGCAGGAGCTGGTGAAATTGTGGCTGGAAGTGGAACCCGACAGCATCGAAGCCCACCGCTCTGCCGCCATTCAGGCGGTAAAAAGTAATGACCTGGCACTGGCACTGGTGCACATGGAGCGCATTATGGAACTCGGCGGCGACGCCGACTTTGACAGCCTGGCAGCCATGACAGCCAGCCTTTCGGCTGAGCGCCAGCAGCAGTTGTTGTCGCTGTACCTGGATTTGGCTGAGCGCCACAGCGACAACCCAGAGCTGGAATACAGCATTGCCCTATTGATGAAAATACGCGACATGCCGCAGCCGGCACTGGCGCGACTGCAAACGCTGCTGGAAAAACACCCGACTTTCCAACCGGCCATCATTTTGAAAGGCGACCTACTGTACGGCAGCGACCAAAAACGCGCTGCGCTTGACCACCTGATGACCAACACCCGGCGCTTTCCTGGCAACCGACAAATGGGCGCTCTGTATGGCCGCATGCTGGTTAACGAGGGCGAGCTGCAAGCCGCGCAAGACGAATTCGAGCGACTGGTTAACCGCTACCCGGATATGTCTGAGCTGCGCCTGTCCCACGCGCTGGTGGCGATTAAAAACCAGCAGGGAGGCATCGCCCGCAAAGAACTGACGTTTTTGCTGAACCGTGGCCAGCAAGCCCCTGAAGCCAACTATCATTTAGGCCGACTGGCAGACAATGAAAACCGCTTTGCACAGGCGATTAACTTCTATCAGGCCGTTGGCGATGGCGTCTATTACCTACCCGCCCAAGCCAGAGCCAGCACTTTGTTGGCTGAAACCGGCGAGCTGGCGCAAGCGGTTGATGCCATTCAGCGACTACGCGAAACCAATCCCGGCCGCTCCGAAGCGCTGTGGATGATTGAAATCAACCTGCTGTTGGAGCAGGGCCAACAGCAGCAGGCCGCCGCCGCCATTGACCAGGCGCTGCTGCAACATCCGGACAATATCCAGATTCGTTACGCTCGCGCCATGCTGATGGACAGCCAGGGCAATACCGCAGAAGCGGTGCAAGACCTAGAGCAGATTGTGCGCGACGACGTCGACAACGCGGTGGCTTTGAATGCACTCGGGTACATTCTGACCATTCGCACCAAGCGCCTTTTTGAGGCCCGACAGTTGATTGGGCGAGCGCTGGAGCTGGCGCCCGAAAACCCGGCCATTCTCGACAGCATGGGCTGGCTACTGTACCGCGAAGGCAAATTGCAACAGGCTCTGGATTACCTGTCCCGCGCCTGGGCCGCCTTCCCGGACCCCGAAGTAGCCGCCCATTACGGCGAAGTCTTGTGGATGACCGGCGCCGACGAGCAGGCACGTATTATCTGGGAACAGGGACTAAAACAGGACCCCCAGCACGACGTGTTGCTGGAAACCATTGAGCGGTTAGGCTCGCAGCCGGTACCCAATACCGACACTGTTGATGCTACGGCTGACGAATAACCGTGTTTTTTTTAACCTTGACCAAAGCGTGGCTGCGCCACGCTCTTTTGATGCTTGTACTGGCTACGCTGAGCGCCTGTAGCACGATTACTCTGGAGCCCTTACCGGAAGGTCTGACCGACCAGCCGCCCGCCTCCTGGGCAGACACCGTGCGCCAACGGCAGAATCTTGAGCACTGGCAACTGACCGGCAAGCTCGCCGTTAAGCAGCCGTCTGACAGCGGCAGCGCGCTGATTAACCAATGGGTACAGCACAACGAAGACTATGATCTGACCCTGTCTTCGGCCTTTCTGGGCATGGGCCGCACCCGGCTTAAAGGTTCACCCGACTTTATTGAACTGACACTGGCCGACGGCGAGCGTTACCAATCCTCTGATCCAGACGAACTGGTACTGGCGGCAACGGGCTGGCGCTTGCCATTGAACCAGCTGACCTGGTGGGTACGGGGTTTAACCGCGCCCGATGGCGACTTCCGCCTGCTGTTCGACAGCACCGGGGAACTGGTGGCTATTCGCCAGAGCGGCTGGCATATCCAATACGACCGCTGGTACAGCGCCAGCGCCGAACTGCCGGCACTGCCTGCCCGTATTACTGCTACCAAGGGCGAGAAGCGCGTGCGCATGGCCATCACTGACTGGCAGCCTCTCTAGCGCTGACGGCAGCTCTCGATGCAAGTTTCAAGGCAACTCTCAAAGCAACTCTGACAGAAACTATGACGGCAACAATAGCGGCCATCACTATGACGACAATCACCCTGCCGGCGCCGGCAAAGATCAACCTGTTCTTGCACATCAATGGCCGCCGCGCTGACGGTTACCACCTGCTTCAAACCCTATTCCAGTTTCTGGACTACGGCGATGAACTGACCTTTGAGCTGGCTCCCGATAAGCCCGGCGTACGCCTGGCGCAATCGATGCCCGGGGTAGCCGATGCCGACAACCTGATCATTAAGGCTGCTCACGCATTGGCCGGGGACGCCCTGGCGCAGTTGCCCGGTGTTACCATCAGTATCTGCAAAAAACTGCCCATGGGCGGTGGCTTGGGCGGCGGTAGTTCTAACGCCGCAACCACCCTGCTGGCGTTGAATCACCTGTGGCAGCTTGGCCATGACGAAGACGCTCTGGCAGAACTGGGCCTGAGATTGGGCGCCGATGTACCGGTTTTTGTGCGCGGCCACGCAGCCATCGGCGAAGGCGTCGGTGAACAGCTCACACCCGCAAACCCGCCACAAGACTGGTTTGTGGTGCTAAAACCCGAATGTAACATTCAAACCACCAAGATTTTTTCGGCAAAAGGGTTGACAAGAAACACCCCAAAAATGACAATACCGCCCGCTTTTGAGGGAGACGCCTCGAGGTACAAAAACGACTGTGAAGCAACGGTTCGGAAACTGTATCCTGATATCGCTAAAAGCCTGGATTGGCTTTCACAATTCGGACCCGCAAGATTAACTGGAACAGGGGCTTGCATTTTCGGACGTTTCCCGACAGAATCCGCAGCCCGGATCATCTGGGAAAGCAGACCCTCTGGCATCAAGGGGTTCGTAGCTAGAGGGGTGAATCATTCATCTCTACACCAGAAACTAGCAGAGCTAAAATGATGCCAAATAAGCACGACACTGGGGTGTCGCCAAGTGGTAAGGCAACGGGTTTTGATCCCGTCATGCGCAGGTTCGAATCCTGCCACCCCAACCATCTTTCTCCTGCTTCTTCTGAATCACACGCCGATACCGAGAAGGATGCTATCGTGTCCAAGTTAATGATTTTTGCCGGCAACGCCAATCCTGACCTTGCCCACGCAATTTCCAAGCAACTCCATATTCCAGTTGGCAACGCGACAGTCGGGTGTTTTAGCGATGGTGAAACCACCGTTGAAATTAACGAAAATGTGCGCGGCCACGATGTCTTTATCCTTCAGCCTACGTGCCACCCCACCAACGATAATCTAATGGAACTGATTGTGATGGCCGACGCCCTGCGCCGGGCTTCTGCATCACGTATCACCGCCGTTATCCCCTATTACGGCTACGCCCGTCAGGATCGTCGGGTTCGTTCCAGCCGAGTTGCCATCAGCGCCAAAGTGGTTGCTGACATGATTTCCAGCATTGGTGTAGACCGGGTACTGACCGTAGACTTACACGCCGATCAGATTCAAGGCTTCTTTGATATTCCGGTGGACAATATTTACGCTACACCGGTACTGATTGAAGATATTGAAAAGCAGCGTTTTGAAAACTTTGTAGTGGTATCGCCCGACGTTGGCGGTGTTGTGCGGGCCCGCGCCGTGGCCAAGCGCCTGGATGACGCAGACCTTGCGATCATCGACAAGCGCCGCCCCAAGGCCAATGTGTCCCAGGTTATGCACATTATTGGTGATGTGCGTGGCAAAGTTTGCATTCTGGTTGACGACATTGTTGATACTGCCGGCACGCTGTGCAAAGCCGCCGAAGCCTTGAAAAAGCACGGAGCATCGCGGGTTGTGGCCTACATTACCCACCCGGTTCTGTCGGGCAAAGCCATCGACAACATTAACAACTCCGAACTGGACGAACTGGTGGTGTGCGACACCATTCCCCTGGGTGACAAGGCCCGGCAGTGTGATAGAATCCGCCCCCTCAGTATGGCCGGTTTGCTTGCGGAATCTATTCGCCGCGTTAGCAACGAAGAATCTATCAGCGCCATGTTCGAGAATGTCTAAGCCGATCTGATTTGGAACCGTTCTGAATAATCGGAACAGTTCCAAATAGACCGCAAAAGCAAATATCGGTACGGGAGCCACAACGGCTCCCGTACCTTTTCATAGCTGGCACCGCCGGCTTTTTAAAACCTCATCTGTAAAGAGCCTGGTCGCGGGCCGTGCAGATGACGATAAGGATACCTACCATGTCTCAGGACTTTGTAATTGAAGCATTTCCTCGTGACGACCAGGGGAGAGGTGCGAGCCGCCGCCTGCGTCGCGAAGAGCGTAAAATCCCGGCCATCATCTACGGTGGTCATAAAGATGCTACGCCCATCTCCATCTGGCACAACGAGCTGAAAAAAGCGTTGGAAAACGAAGCTTTTTACTCCCGCGTTCTGACCATTGAACTGAATGGCGAAAAAGAAAGCGTTATCCTGAAGGATCTGCAGCGTCACCCGTACAAGCCGCTGCTGAGCCACGCTGATTTCCAGCGCATTAACAAAGACGAAGAAATCTTCGTTCACGTACCGCTGCACCTGGTAAACGAAGAAACTGCTCCGGCCATCAAGACCTTTGGCGGCGTTGCTTTCCGTCTGATGACCCAGGTAGAAGTCGCTTGTTTGCCGGAGAACCTGCCAGAGTTCATCGAAATCGACCTGTTTGACGTCGAGATGGATGGCATTGTGCACATGAGCGACCTGAAGCTTCCAGAAGGTGTTCGTATTCCTGCACTGCAGCACGGCGCTGAGCACGACCAGGCTGTTGTTACCATCAATAAGCCTAAAGGTGTTAAGACTGACGCCGCTGAAGATGAAGATGAAGAAGAAGGCGAAGACAAGCAGTAATCACTGCGGGGCGACGGCAGATGGCACAGGATATTGTCATGGTAGTTGGACTGGGTAACCCTGGTGCCGATTACGAGAATACCCGCCATAATGCCGGCGCCCTCTTCGTTGAGGCACTGGCCCGCGATGCGGGTCAGGCGCTTCGCCTTGAAAAGAAATACCACAGCCGGTATGCCCGTATTCAATGGCAAGGCCTGGAACTGCATTTACTGAACCCCTTAACGTTCATGAATCGCAGCGGTTTGTCGGTAAAAGCGCTGGCAGATTTTTTCAAGATTTCCCCCGAACAGATTCTGATCGCCCACGACGAACTTGATTTACCCCCGGGCACCGCGAAACTGAAAAAAGGCGGCGGCCACGGCGGTCATAATGGTTTGCGCGACAGCATTGCACACCTTGGCACCAACAATTTCCAGCGCTTGCGACTTGGCATTGGCCACCCTGGCGAAGCCCGTCAGGTAACCGGTTATGTACTGGGTCGCCTGGGCAAACAGGAAACTGAAGCGCTGAGCGCGGTATTTGACGAAATCATGCGCGTATTGCCAGACGCCGCCAACGGCAACATGGCTGCGGCCATGAACCGACTGCACGGCTTTGACGCCAACGCCTGACACACGCTCAAACCAGGGACAGATTTGAAACCTGTCCCTCAGCACAAACCGGGAAACCGGGGACAGATTTCAAATCTGTCCCCAAGCAAGCAGCACACAGCGGGGACAGATTTTAAATCTGTCCCCTAGGCACATTTTTCAGCAGCATCAGAGGCACTCCATGGGATTTAACTGCGGCATCGTCGGCCTTCCCAACGTCGGCAAATCTACCTTGTTCAACGCACTGACCAAAGCAGGCATTGGCGCAGAAAACTTTCCGTTCTGCACCATCGAGCCCAACGCCGGCGTAGTGGCCATGCCCGACCCGCGCCTGACAAAGCTGGCTGACATTGTTAAGCCCCAGCGTGTAGTGCCAACCACCATGGAGTTTGTAGACATTGCCGGGCTGGTAGCCGGTGCCTCCAAAGGCGAAGGCCTGGGCAACCAGTTTCTGGCCAACATCCGCCAGACCGAAGCCATTGCCCACGTAGTGCGTTGTTTTGACGACAGCAACGTGATTCACGTGTCGAACAAGGTAGACCCTGCAGACGACATAGAGGTGATCAACACCGAACTGGCGCTGGCCGACATGGACACCGTGGAAAAAGCCATCAGGCGGGTACAACGAATCGCCAAAGGCGGTGACAAAGAAGCCAAGGCCCAGCTGGAAATTTTTGAACGCTTGCTGCCGGTTCTGAACGAAGGCCAACCTGTGCGCGGTATGGGCCTGAATAAAGACGAGTTGCTGTTGATTCGCGAATTGTGCCTGCTGACCATCAAGCCCACCATGTACATCGCCAACGTGGCCGAAGACGGCTTCGAGAACAACCCATACCTGGATACCGTGCGCGAAATCGCCGCTGCCGAAAACGCCGTGGTGGTGCCCATCTGTAACAAAATTGAAGCAGAAATCTCCGAACTGGAAGACGACGAAAAAAGCATGTTCCTGGACGAAATGGGCATGGAAGAACCCGGCCTGGACCGTGTGATTCGCGCCGGCTACGGCTTGCTTGGCCTGCAGACCTACTTCACTGCCGGGGTGAAAGAAGTGCGCGCCTGGACCGTAAAAATTGGCGCCACTGCGCCCCAGGCCGCCGCCGTGATTCACACCGACTTCGAGCGTGGCTTCATTCGTGCCGAGGTGATTGGCTACGAAGACTTCATTCAGTTCAAAGGTGAAGCGGGCGCTAAAGACGCCGGGAAGTGGCGCCTTGAAGGCAAAGAATACATCGTGAAAAACGGCGACGTGGTGCACTTCCGCTTTAATGTCTGATTAGAATAACGAGAACACTCAACACTTTTCGAAGAGTCTGAAACGGTCGCTATTATAATGGGCTGCCAGGCTGTCAGGAAAATAGCGACTGATCGATTGGCATATTGCACGACAAGGCGCACATAAGCCGCAGCCGGGCCTTTCTGGCATTAAGGTGGCTGGCCTTGAGCACGCCTATCGCGACCTGTTCAGCCAGTGACCCACGGTACTCATAGGCCTCTGCGAGCCTGCCCCATTGGGTAGACGACACGACCACCACAGGGACGCCTGCGGCTCTCAGGACGCCAAGCGGTTCCATCCAGCTCGGCGGAACGTGTCCACGGCCGACAGCGTCTATCACCAGCCCTTGGGCACCGCTGGCCACTGCCGCTTCAAGCAGGGCGGGCGATGCGCCAATCGCCACCGGAAGAATATCCACGCGCGGCAGCTGCTCGCCCGGCGCAATGGCGCTCAAGCGCTGCACCCGCTTGGTGAGCCTGACCTCATCGCCATCGACAAACCCCACGGGCCCGATGCCCGGTGAACCAAAGCCATTAAGCTGATAGCTGCTGAGTTTACGCACAGAGCTTGCCCCGTGAATTTCCTCATTGAACACCACCAATGCGCCGGCGCCCCGTGCCTGCGGTGCATTCGCTACCTTCAACGCATCGCGAAGATTGGGGCCGGCATCCGAGCCGGGAGCATAGGGAACGCGTTGAGCGCCGGTGACCACAAGCGCCGTGTCTTCAAGCGCCAGGCTCGTGTCGAGGAAATAGGCAGTATCTTCGAGGGTGTCCGTACCCTGGGACACCACCAACCCGGCCACATCTTTACGCTGGGACAACTCAAGACACAACACTCTGAGCTGCAGCAGGTCGTCAGTGGTAATGGCATTGCTGGGCTTCTGGCAAAGGGTGATCACGTCAACCGGACCGTCGCTTTTGATCTGCAAACTGTCCATCAGTTCTTTGCCTGAAAGAGCACCCGCAATCGCCCGCCCCGAACTGCCCGGAAGACTGGCGATGGTGCCGCCCAGTGAAATAAGTACGACAGTATTTTTCATATCCGTATCTTCAGGAAAAAATGATCAGGATGTTTGAACGCACAATACAGAATAAATACTTTACTGCAACAATGAGTTCGAGGCCGTCAGCGCTTTCACCGGGGAAGAGCTGGTTGGCAGCCGGCATAACATTGTCCGGCACCCTGACATGCCGCCTCCCGTGTATGAGCACACATGGCAGTGTTTGAAGGCCGAGATTAACTTTGCACGATCAACGGATTGCTTTATTCTCCATTTATAACCCTTCTTGCCAGTTATTTTCTGCCTGGCTTCGCTGCTTTACCTGAGCAGAAATCATGAACAGCCTTCCTTTGCGCCTGCGTTACCAAACCATCGATGTTGGTAATACTGATATCCATCTGTGTACCCTGCGCGACAATCAACAGTTTAACGACCCCGAGGGCGCGGTCGATGCCCTTGGTATTTCCTCTGCGGCATGGCGCTATCAAGCCTGTTGCTGAACGCGCGCCAAGCCGACATCACGGCGACCGACTATCACCCCGAAGTTGAACACTTCCTGGCTCGCAACACTCTGCTGAATCAGGGCAAAAGCATTGCGTTTGAGCGGGCAGACTGGGCCGTGGTCGAAAAACCAAAGTCAGCGTGAAACTGGCCGCACACGGTTTCGGCAACAGCCATACAAAACCCGTTCACACCGACTACCTTGAGAAGCCGTTTAAAGGCCATACCCTCGAGTTTTCTCGAAATATCTAACGCCCAACCCCCTTGACACATTCGGCAGCGAAACTTACTATACGCGCCGCTTCCATCGTTGATGGCGCGCTGGCAAGGTAGCTCAGTTGGTTAGAGCACAGCACTCATAATGCTGGGGTCGGCGGTTCGACTCCGCCCCTTGCTACCAGATATCAAAGACTTACAGTTAACGCTGTAGGTCTTTTTTTTAGCCCGCTGCAACGGAGTTTTGTTGATGCCTTTGGTTTTGAGTTGGGCCTGCTGATCGTCTTCCTGCCGATTGTGTCTCGCATATTGAATATAAACCTGATGGAAGCTCTGGTCATAGACTTGGGCTTTATGGCGTTTTATCTGGTGTACGCCTTTGCCTTTACCTGGGCCTACGACACCCTCTTCCCCATCGGCCAGCCTTTTCACAAATCGGAGACCGAGTTCAAGTAGGGGACAGATTTGAAATCTGTCCCCGCAAACTGAGGGCCGAGTATGTCAGCTATTCGCTGGCGGTGGTCACTGCCGGTGTTCTCTTACGACCCCGCGCGCTGGAACGACTGATCGCGCATTAGCTTAGAATTTCTAATTCGAAAGGCGGCTCTTTTAACCGGTTGTGACTGTGGCATACTGCAAGATTGCACATGTCCACTTTCTGTAACCAAAAGGAATGAGCCGTTATGAAGCGGGAAACCATAGCGTTGCACGCCGGGTTCAAAAGCGACCCCACCACCAGAGCGGCAACCACGCCAATTTATCAAACCACCTCTTATACCTTTGATGACACCCAGCACGGTGCTGACCTGTTTGATCTGAAAGTGCAGGGCAATATTTATACCCGCATTATGAACCCCACCAACGCTGTGCTGGAAGAGCGCATGGCGCAGCTGGAAGGCGGCATTGGCGCGCTGGCCGTTGCTTCGGGTATGTCTGCCATCACCTATGCCCTGCAAACCATCTGTACCGTGGGCAATAACATTGTTAGCACCAGCCAGCTTTACGGCGGCACCTACAATTTGTTTGCCCACAGCCTGCCGAACCAGGGCATTACCTGCAAAATGCTCACCCACGATGACTTTGACGGCGTAGAAAACGCCATTGATGAAAACACTCGTGCCCTGTTTTGTGAATCCATAGGCAACCCGGCCGGCAACGTTGTGGACATTCAGCGCTGGGCTGAAATAGCGCACAAACACGGCCTGCCACTGATCGTGGATAATACCGTTGGCACACCTTTTCTATGCCGCCCTATCGAACACGGTGCAGACATCGTGGTTCACTCGCTGACCAAATACCTGGGCGGCCATGGCACCACCGTTGCCGGCGTTGTGGTGGATTCTGGCAAATTCGACTGGAAAGCCAACGCCGACAAGTTCCCGATGCTGAACGAGCCAGATCCGTCGTATCACGGCGTGATATACACCGAGGCCTTGGGGGCGGCAGCGTTTATTGGCCGCTGCCGCGTAATTCCACTGCGCAACACGGGCGCCGCACTGTCGCCGTTTAACGCGTTCCTGATCATGCAGGGCATTGAAACCGCCGCTCTGCGGATGGAACGCCACTGCGAGAACGCCCAGAAAGTCGCTCAGTTCGTGCAGGATCACCCGTCTGTAGAATGGGTTAACTACGCCGGCCTGGCCAACAGTCCGTTCCGCGCCACCTGCGAAAAAATCTGCGGCGGCAAAGCCTCCGGTATTCTCAGCTTCGGCATTAAAGGCGGCCGAGACGCCGGCGCGCGTTTCATCGACGCGCTGGACATGGTGCTGCGCCTGGTCAACATTGGCGACGCCAAATCCCTGGCCTGCCATCCGGCAACCACCACTCACCGCCAGCTAAACCCGGACGAGCTCAAATCTGCAGGTGTGAGCGAAGATCTGGTGCGCCTGTCGATTGGTATTGAGCACATTGACGACATAATTGCTGATGTCGCCCAGGCTCTGGACGCCGCCGTTCGCTGAGAACGCCAGCCAGCACTCTTCCAGACACCACCCCCCGTGTTTATCCTTACTGTCCTTGTATCTGGCGCGCGCCGGCTTTACCCTTTACGCCTAACCAAAGTCTTTTGTACAGAACGAGAGCTCCGCATCCATGACTGCAAACACCAAGCCCCGTGTGGCCAGTGGCGCCAAGTTCCGCAGTGAACATGGCTTTTCTGCTATTAAGGACGGCGTTAAGCAAAGCCGCAATGTTTCCAACGAAGGCGTCAGCAACGATCCAAAACCCAAGTGGTTGCGTGCACGTATGCCCGGTGGTGAGCGCTACGAGGCTGTCAAACAGAATGTGAAAAGCCACAAGGTTGCCACCGTGTGCCAGGAATCCCACTGTCCCAATATTGGTGAGTGCTGGACCAACGGCACTGCAACGATCATGGTGATGGGTTCGGTGTGTACACGTGCCTGCAAATTCTGCGCGGTAGACACCGGCAACCCCAACGGCTGGCTAGATAAAGAAGAACCCGAGAATACGGCAAAATCGGTAGAACTGATGGGCTTGCGCTACATTGTGCTGACATCGGTTGACCGCGACGACCTGCCCGACGGCGGTGCCGGCCATTATGCGGCCTGTGTGTTGGCCATCAAGCACCGCACGCCGGAAGTCAGAGTGGAAGCACTCACGCCGGACTTTGATGCGGTAATGCAGCACGTAGAGCAGGTTGTAGACTCCGGGCTGGATGTATTCGCCCAGAACGTCGAAACCGTTCGCCGCCTGACTCACCCGGTACGTGACCCGCGAGCCGGCTATGAGAAGACTATAAGCGTACTAAAGCATGCCAAGCAATACCGCCCGGACGTACTGACAAAAACCAGTTTAATGCTGGGCCTGGGCGAAACCGACGAAGAAATTCAGCAAACCATGGACGACTTGCTGGCGGTGGGCGTGGATATTCTGACGCTGGGCCAGTACCTGCGCCCTACTCCGAACCATTTGCCGGTGATGCGCTACGTCACCCCGGAAGAATTCAACCGTTACCGGGAAATTGGCTTGGCCAAGGGCTTTATGGAAGTGCCATCAGGCCCCTTGGTGCGGTCGAGCTACCGTGCAGACCGCGTGTTTGACAAGAACAACTTGGGATTGGCGGTGCCAGCAGTTCCTGCCTCAATAGAAACGATGTCGGCAGAATCCGAGCCAGTCAACGCCCTGCAGATACCGGTCAAATCCGTAGGCTGACCGAGCACCTGCATTGGCATCTTACCACTGTTGGCGGGGCTGCATTTACTGGCCGCCCTGCTGACGCTGTTGTTGCATCTGCTGCATTTTTTGCATTTGCATCTTTAGCTCATTACGCTGCTCATCTGTAAAAATACTTTCTACCTTCGCCTGCATCAGGGTAGACAGTGCTGCCATCTCACCGGTTACATCACCCAGCTCTTCCGCGTGTTCGCGAATAGCATCTTCGCTGAAATCTGCTTTTACCTCGGCTTGCAACTGCTGCTGCAGCGTTTGTGCCTGCTGGCGCAGATCAACAATCTGACCCTGCAACTCGTCAAACACGCCGCGGATCTGTTCTTGTTGCTCGTCGTTCAAGCCAACCATTTGCGCCAGCTGATCTATACGGTCGGGCTGGCCATTCGCCTGTTGCGCCAATGCCGGCGCCGACAGACTTACCGCAATCAGTGCTGTCCCCAGTGCTTTTACTAATTTCATACTGCTCTCCGTTTTGAATAATTTCACACACCCTAAAGCATCATGCGGGTAAATCGCACCCCATAATGGCTGTTTATTTCGAATAATAGCCGCCAAAGCGGCTGCCAGCCCACCATTACGGCGATTTTCAGGCAAATATAAAAGTTTGGTCATCGACTTTCGGTATTGTGCTGAAATTGCTGCATACTGGCGGCTCTTTTTATTCACACACACTGGCCAGCGCGTTTTGAATTCAGCGTTTTAGAATTCAGCGCTCTTACGGGCAGCGGGAGTAGCACAATGGCGATTAACTGGTTTCCCGGGCACATGCACAAAGCCCGCAAGGAGATCAAAGAAGTCATGCCGCAGATGGACCTGATTATCGAGGTGGTGGACGCCCGCATTCCTTTCAGCAGCGAAAACCCACTGGTGCCTGCCCTGCGCGGTGATACGCCGTTGATCAAAGTGCTTAACAAGCGCGACCTGGCCGACCCCGATGTGACGGGGCAGTGGCAAAGCTGGCTGGAACGGGAGCGCGGTGTAAAAACCATCACTCTGACCCACAACCAGCGCAGCGAAGCCCTAGACATTCTTACCCTGGCCGAACAGCTGACGCCGAATCACGATCGCCAGAAAAGCGCGCTACGGGTGATGATTCTGGGCATTCCTAACGTCGGCAAATCTACCCTGATCAATACCCTGGCCGGACGACCAGCCGCACAAACCGGTAACGAGCCGGCCGTCACCCGAGCTCAGCAAGCGATCAAATTGCCAAATAACATTTTGCTGTACGATACCCCCGGTTTCTTGTGGCCCAAGCTTTCACCGGCGGCCTGTGGTTATCGCCTGGCGGTCACCGGCGCTATTCGCAGCGCTGTGCTGGATTTTGCAGACGTTGCGCTGTTTGCCACCGAGTATTTGCTGGCTCATTACCCGAAATTCCTGACCAGCCGTTACGGACTGGACCCGCTGCCGGTTGACGGCCTGGCCGCAATGGACGCCATTGCGGCCAGGCGCCGGTTTTTTGGGCGCGGCGGCATACCGGATTTACACAAAGTGTCGGAGGTGTTACTGAACGAATTCCGCGCCGGCACGCTGGGGCGCATTTCTCTGGAAACACCGCGTCTGATCCAGCACGAAACCGAAATCGCTCTGGCTGAAGCCGAAGTTCAAGCTGTACTGGATGCAGAAAAGGCGATCGCAGACGGCAAAAAGAAAGCGAAAACCCGACGCAACCGCAAACGTTAGTGTCGCATTTGCATCTACGCCTGAACCAAGGTCATATACCGTATACTGATGAAAAGCTTTACCATCACACCTATATAACGCAACACAAGCGCCTGTTCCTGGCGCCGGTAAGGAGAGCTTTATGAGACGAGTCGTGGTCACCGGAATGGGAATTATTTCCTGCCTGGGCAATAGCCTGGACGAAGTTACCAACAGCCTGAAAACGGGAAAATCCGGCATCCGCTTCAGTGAAACCTACAAAGAACTGGGGTTCCGCAGCCAGATTTGCGGCGCACCGGATGTCGACACCTCGGTCATTGACCGAAAAGTACGTCGTTTTATGGCTGACTCGGCCATGTACAGCTACTTGTCTATGCAGCAGGCCATTGCCCAAGCCGGCTTGACCGACGACATGGTGTCAAACAACCGCACCGGGCTGATTGCCGGCTCTGGCGGCGCGTCTTGCTCAAGCCAGGCGGAAGCCGTTGATATTCTGCGTGCCAAAGGCGTGAAGCGCATTGGGCCTTATATGGTACCGCGCATTATGGCCAGCACTGTCTCTGCGTGCCTGGCGACCGCCTTCAAGATTCGCGGCGTGAACTATTCCATATCGTCGGCCTGCGCCACTAGCGCACACTGTATTGGCCAGGCTATGGAGCAAATCCAGATGGGCAAGCAAGACATTGTGTTTGCCGGCGGCGGTGAAGAAGAAGACTGGAGCCTGACCATGATGTTTGATGCCATGGGTGCCCTGTCTACCAAATACAACGATGCACCGGAAACCGCGTCGCGGCCGTTTGATAGCAAGCGTGACGGTTTTGTGATTGCCGGTGGCGGCGGTATGCTGGTACTGGAAGAACTGGAGCACGCCCGCAAGCGCGGCGCCAACATTATTGCCGAGCTGACCGGCTACGGTGCCACTTCAGACGGCTATGACATGGTTGCGCCATCCGGTGAAGGCGCCCAGCGCTGCATGGAGCAGGCCATGGCGACCATGCATGGCAAAGTTGACTACATCAACGCCCACGGCACCAGCACCCCGGTTGGCGACGCTGCGGAGATAGGTGCTGTTCGCAACATCTTCGTTGACAAAGTACCGCCGATTTCCTCTACCAAGTCACTGTCTGGGCATTCGCTGGGCGCTGCCGGTGTACAGGAAGCCATTTACTCGTTGCTGATGATGCAAAACGGCTTTATTGCCGGAACCGCAAATCTGAACGAGCCGGATGCGGCCATTGCTGATCTGCCCATTGTGGGGCCGGCGGGCCAGGAAGCCACCCTTAACGCGGTGATGTCCAACAGCTTTGGCTTCGGCGGCACCAATGCATCGCTGATATTTGAGCGTCTGTAGGGAAGGCCGGCCAGAAACGCCATTGGCAAATGGGTTGATCCGTACTAAACTGAAGTTTGATATGGATCAAATTTGACGGGCCATCTGCTATGAACCAAGCAATTCGACTCCATCAGGTTGCGTCACCGCTCAAGGCTACATGTAACAAGTGTAGTCTGAGCAATCTTTGCCTGCCCCTTGCAGTGGAAGAGAATGATTTGGAGCGCCTTGAAGACATTGTTCTGCAGGGCAAAATCTTCAATCGGGGCGAACATATTTTTGACCAAAGCACGTCTTCTAAGTCGTGCTTTGCGGTGCGTAGCGGGTCGGTAAAAACCTCGATTATTACCGAAGGCGGAGATGAACAGGTTACCGGTTTTTTCATGCCTGGCGAGCTGATTGGGCTCGACAGCATGGCAACCGACAACTACGCCTGCACCGCCAAGGTACTTGAGCGCACCAGCGTATGCGAATTTCCAGTAGCCAAACTGGAGCAACTTACGCGTAAGTTGCCTGAGCTTCAGCACCACATGTATCACCTGATGAGCCAGGAGATACAAAACAGTCACCAGCTAGCCATGCTGCTGAGCAAGAATACCGCGGAGGAGCGTATTGCAGCTCTGTTGTTGTCGCTGTCCAGCCGCTTTCAGCGCAGGCGCATGTCGCCCACTAATTTCAGCCTGCCGATGGCGCGCAATGATATCGCGAACTTTTTGGGCCTTGCGGTAGAAACGGTTAGCCGCGTATTCACCCGCTTCCAGAATCAGGGCATCATCAAAGCGCGCGGCCGTGAAGTCGAACTGCTGGACGTAGAAGCCCTGCAACGGGTCACCCGCGATTTTGCCCGCCAGGGTTGTCGCTAAAAAGCGCTTCTATGGGCTGGCTGACTTGACCGGATCTGGCCCTTTTAGCAGAGTCAGCTCATCTGTCAGCCCCACACGCCACGGGACTTGTTTGATACCAAAGGTGTTACGAATTTTTGTACACACCAAGCGTGTGTTCACCGGTTCCAGCTGACCCCACCCACTCACTTCATCCACCAGATGCAAATCCTCGGGAATACCCGGCAAGCCGGCGATGGCCAAGCCCAGCTCATACAGGCTGATGCCCTCAGAACCGGCGTACTGATAGGTGCCCCACACTTCAGCCCCGCAATCAAGCTGCTGGATAATCGCGCGCATGACCCGCGCCAAATCGGTGACTGCCAAGGGCTGACCAACGCAGCGGCCGGGCAACGACAAGCGGGTGCCAGCAGCTGTGCTGGCCTGAACCTTCCGTATAAAGCGCCCCAAGCTCCATCCTGTTCGCAAAATAATGTGGCGGGTTAATAAACCGCGCAGGCCCTGCTCGCACTCCCACTGCCAGACACCCAGCTGGTTCACCGGCTGCCCGGGGTTAGAGGCAATATAAGCCGTCTGTTTGCGGCCATCAAAAATATAGCAGGTGGACAATTGCAGCATCGCGATATTGCGATCGCGGGCAAACTCGCCCAGCGCCAGAGGCAATGACAAAGCCGCGCGCTTGACGTCATCAGGGCGTTCCTGGGCGGATTCCGGATCGGCCAGCCAAAGCGCATTGACAATCAAGTCCGTATCCGCCGGAATCCAGCTTTCCAGGGCCGCCAGATCCACGCTGGCGGTGTTACTCACCAGCAAAGGGCTGACCTGCAAAGAAGTGGCGCGCAGCTGCTCCAGCAATACTCTGCCCAAGGGGCCGTAATCGTGAACTACCAGAACATGCACGGGTCTTCTTTACCTCCATTCCTGTTAAGTAAGACTAGCACCAGCGCCGAGGTACCCGGGCTGTAACGCCGGTCAGCAACTCGTAACCAATCGTACCGGCGTGGCCGGCCACGTCATCCACCGGCACCGTGGTGCCCCACAGTTCTACCGGGTCGCCATTGCGCGCCGCGGGGGCAGCGCTCAGATCGACCGCCAGCATGTCCATCGACACCCGGCCGATAAGCTGTATGCGCTGGCCATGGACAGCAGCAGGGGTACCCGTGCCCGCATGGCGAGGGTAACCGTCGCCGTAGCCCAAGGCGACAATGCCCATGCGCGTAGGCTTGTTCGCAACCCAGTCTGCGCCGTAACCCACGCTGTCGCCAGGCTGCAACAGACGGGTACTGATCAGCGGCGCCTGTAACGTCATTACCGGCTTTAACCCCAGCTCCGCAGCCGACGTGCCAACAATGGGCGACGCGCCATACAGCATGATGCCGGGGCGGCTCCAGCCAAACAGCTTTTGGCCCGGCCTGAACAACGCCGCCGAGTTGGCAACGCTGCGCTGCAACCCGGGCCAAGGCGCGGTCGCCTTCTCGAAACGCTCGGTCTGCTGCTGCGTCATGGTGCTGCGTTCGTCATCGGCACAGGAAAAATGGTTCACAAAACCTATCACCTTTGGCGTCAGCTGGTGATGCGCAAGCGTGGCCATCACCCGGGCCAGCTCCTCGGCGTGAAAACCCAGGCGGTTCATCCCGGTATTTATTTTCAGCCAGATACTCGGCGCAGCTGGCGCTCGCACAACCCACTGCAACTGGTCGTCGCAGTGCAGCACCGGTTCGAAGTTGTGCTCTATGCAAGTCGCCAGATCCTGCTCACTGTGAACCCCCTGCAGCAACGCCACAGGCTGTTGACCTACGCCAGCATTACGAATGGCGATGGCCTCTTCAATACACGCCACCGCAAATTTGGGCGCCACCGCAGCCAGGGCACCCGCAACTCCCGCAATGCCGTGGCCGTAGCCATCGGCTTTAATTACCGCCATGGCACTGGATTGCCCAGAACGCTGGCAGGCCACCTGGTAGTTATGCTGCAGCGCTTTTGAGTCTATCAGCGCAAAGGAACCCCTTGGCATCAGTAGTCGTCTCCATACTCGCCATAATTACCGTGGGCAAGATCTTCAAACTTGGTGTATTTGCCAATAAACGCCAAGCGTATCGTACCAATAGGGCCATTACGCTGCTTGCCGATGATAATTTCGGCCACACCTTTATCTGGAGTATCTTCGTTATAAACCTCATCACGATAGACAAACATAATAACGTCTGCATCTTGCTCGATAGCCCCGGATTCACGCAGATCCGAGTTGATGGGCCGCTTGTTGGGGCGCTGCTCCAGGCTTCGGTTGAGCTGCGACAGCGCAACCACCGGGCAGCTCAGCTCTTTGGCGATACCTTTGAGTGAGCGCGAAATTTCGGAGATTTCCGCGGTGCGGCCTTCGGTGTTACCAGGCACCCGCATCAGCTGCAGGTAATCCACCATGATCAGCCCGATTTTGCCGCCATTCTCCCGCGCAATGCGCCGGGCCCGCGAGCGCAGCTCGGTCGGGCTAAGGCCGGGGGTGTCGTCAATATAGAGCGGTTTGTCTTTCAGCAGGCTCACCGCCGAGGTTAACCGGGGCCAGTCGTCTTCTTCGAGCTTGCCATTGCGTACTTTGGTTTGGTCTATGCGCCCAAGCGAAGACAACATACGCATGGCCAAGGCGTCTGCTGGCATTTCCATGCTGAACACCAACACGGGCAGGCCACTTGAAATCAAGGCGTTTTCAACGATGTTCATGGCGAGCGTGGTTTTACCCATAGACGGCCGCCCGGCAACAATGATCAGGTCTGAGGGCTGCATACCCGAGGTACGCTCATCCAAATCACGAAAACCCGTGGTCAAGCCGGTGGTCTGTTCGCCAGATTCGAACAGCTCTTCAATGCGGCTTAGGGTTTGCGTAAGAATCGGATTAATGCCCTTAGGGCCAGAACCTTCTTTAACCCGCGACTCGGCAATCTGGAACACCGTGCGCTCGGCTTCGTCCAGAATTTCACTGCTGTTGCGACCCAATGGGTTGAACGCCGAATCGGAAATTTTACCCGATGCCTCCACCAACTGGCGCAAAATAGAACGTTCGCGAACAATATCGGCGTAGGCGCGGATGTTCGCTGCGCCGGGGGTTTTTTCGGCCAGCTCAGCCAGATACGACAGGCCACCGGCGTGTTCGATATCCCCTGCCCGCTCCAGAAATTCGGCCAGAGTAACAACGTCTAGCGGCTCGTTTTCACTGGCCAGGCGTTCCACCGCGCCAAAAATCAGCCGATGGTCCTGGCGATAAAAATCCACCGCCGAAATCATCTCGGAGATTTCATCAAAGCGGCGGTTGTCCAGCATCAGCCCACCCAGCACGGCCTGCTCCGCTTCCAAGGAATGCGGCGGCACTTTAATTCGGCTGGTTTCTGGATCGCTGTTTGCGGGCTTTAGATTCGGCTTTGCCATGAACACGTCTTCAGTTGACCACTGCTCTGGCGTACGGCTTACGAAGGCTCAGTGGCAATGGGAGAGGAAACAGGACTTTGAAGCATACCAGAAAGCAGCAGGCCCGAAACCGTATTGCTACCGTTCCGGGCCTGCTGTGCGGCAATAAAGATCAGAACTGACCACTATTGCCTGATGCTGAACTGCTGCCGATTACTCGGCAACAACCGCCAGCTTAACGGTTATGTACACATCGCTGTGCAGCTTGAGCTCAACTTCGTACTCGCCAACAGCCCGCAGCGGGCCTTCTGGCAGCAGAACTTCGCTCTTTTCTACATCGGTGCCGGAAGCGGTGATGGCATCAGCCACATCGCGCGCACCAATAGAACCGAACAGCTTACCTTCATTACCCGCTTTAGAGCTGATGGTGAAAGATGCGCCTTCGAGCTTTTCGGCGCGGGCTTGCGCAACAGCCAGTTTTTCGGTTGCGGCTTTTTCAAGCTCGGCACGACGCTCTTCAAACGCGTTCAGATTGGCTTCAGTGGCCGGAACCGCTTTGCCATAAGGCAGCAGGAAATTACGGCCGTAACCGGATTTCACATTAACCTTGTCACCCAGGGCACCCAGGTTTGCAACTTTTTCGAGCAGAATAACTTCCATCTCGTTAACCTCTTCGTGCTTTATTCGACCGGTCCGGGAGGATTGATTCGCCCCCGAATATTCAGCCAACTATCCACAAAAGCCAGAACTACTAACAGAATCATCAGGCTTGGACCCAGCAATACCAGCGCAACGTAAAACATCACCAACCATTGGCGGCTCAGCTTTTTACGCGCTACAACACCATGAACCAGCGCCAGCCCGGCCAGAAACAGCGGGGTTCCCGCAGCCCAGGCCAGCAGCACGGTGTTCAACCCCAGCACGGGGCCAATCACCATGGTGACGGCAAACACAACCGCAAATACCGGCGACAGGCGCAACCCGTGAAACTCTGTGCGCAAACCGCCAGGGTTGTACAGTGCTGCCTGCCAACCACGAGCTAGCAGGGTCATACCTATGGCCAAAGCCAGATAGGTACCCGCCATACTGGCGCTCATGGTTTGCCGAATCACAGATTCCAGGTTGTTACCCAGCGACTGTGCTACGTCGGCGTTGTATTGCTGGTAAAACTGAACTCCGGCTTGCACCAGAATGTCCATCAGGCCGGGGTACAGCTGCGGCAGAACCAATCCTGTCACAATCGCCAGAAAAGTACCGCCACACAGAGCTTTGTCCCACGACGAAGTCACCCGCAACAGAGCTGTCATCAGCATCACTTCCAGCAACACGGCCAGAGCGGTAGGGTCTTGCCCAAACCAACTCCAGCCCAGTGCCGGCAGCAATGCCCAAAGGCCAACGTTCAGCCCCTGGCGAATGCCAAGCCGTAATATAACCAGCCCGACAACCGCTGTGCCAACCCAGAAAAGCAGAGGTATAGCCGTAGTTAAAGCCGCTACCACGCTAGCCTGCAGGGGACCGCGCATTACAAATTGTGCCAGTGCACGCATGGTCCCAAGTCCTGTTTATCTGTTCTTAGTTATCGTGGCTGTCCGAATACGGCAGCAGTGCCAGGAAGCGGGCGCGCTTGATAGCGGTGGCCAGCTGACGCTGATAACGTGCTTTGGTGCCGGTAATGCGGCTAGGCACGATTTTGCCTGTTTCAGTGACATAACCTTTCAGGGTGTCCAGATCCTTGTAATCGATCTCTTTAACACCTTCTGCCGTGAACCGGCAGAACTTGCGACGTCTGAAAAAACGAGCCATAACGTAACTCCTTAACTCCGGTTAATTACTCTTCTTCGTCTGTGTCGTCAGCTTTTTTCTGGCTTTCGTCAGATTCGGCTGAGCGGCGCGGACGATCATCTCCACTTGGGCGGCGGTCTTCGCGAGACTCGGCAGTTTTCATCGGAGACATATCGGTAACAGCTTCATCACGACGCAGGATCAGCTCACGGATGATGGCATCGTTGAAGCGGAAGTTATGGGTCAGCTCGTCCATCGCGGTCTGTGAACATTGAATGTTCATCAGCACGTAATGAGCTTTGTGAATCTTGTTGATCGGGTATGCCAGGTGACGACGGCCCCAATCTTCCAAGCGATCTACCTGGCCACCATCTTCAGTGATGAGGCTGGTATAACGCTCGATCATAGCGGGCACTTGCTCGCTTTGATCCGGGTGTACCATAAATACAACTTCGTAGTGACGCATGAATTCTCCCTACGGATTGAACAGCCTCTAGATTTGCGGCGGGCGTAAACGCCATCAATGTCGCATAACATAAAAGCAAGGAGGTGACAGCAGAACTGCCGTTTTTTTGCCAGGCCCGAAACTCTTTATCGGAAAGACGTTTGCCGGCGCTGGCGAGGTAATGCATTGCCTTTGTTGAGACAATAAAAAACCACCCCGGAAAAGGGGTGAGGTATACTAGGCGGGTGCCGCCAGGTATGCAAGGATTGATAAGCTACTGCAGCTAGCCCTTAGCAGAACGCTGGCGCAAGGCCTCATAAAGACACACACCACTGGCAACAGACACGTTCAGACTTTCAACGTCGCCCACCATCGGAATGTTGATCAATTGGTCACAATGCTCACGGGTCAACCGCCGCATACCCTTGCCTTCGGCTCCCATCACCAACGCCAGCGGGCCGGTCAGGTCAGCCTGGTGCAAGGTAATGCTGGCTTCACCCGCGGTGCCGACCAGCCAAACGCCCTGCTCTTGCAAGGTGCGCAGCAGGCGTGCCAGATTGGTCACACGGACAAAAGGTACGGTTTCTGCTGCACCGCAGGCAACCTTGCGGGCAACCGGCGTTAAGGTGGCGGATTTATCTTTTGGCACAATCACCGCCTGCACGCCGACTGCATCGGCGGTGCGCATACACGCGCCCAGGTTATGGGGGTCGGTAACACCGTCCAGAATCAACAGAAACGGCGGCTTTTCAGAGTTTGCCAGCAGCGCCAGCAAGTCGTCTTCACTCCATTCCCGACTTTCGCTCACCGACGCAACAATGCCTTGATGGACACCGGCAACGCGGCTATCCAGCAGTTTTCGATGCACAATCTCCCAAGACACACCCAGGGTATCCAGCAGTTCGGTGGTGCTTTTTACCCGCTTATCCTGGCGGCCGGTTTGAATCCACACTTGCAGCAGCCGCTCGGGTTCACGCTTTAAGACGGCTTCAACGGCATGCCAGCCAAATACAAATTGCTCTGCCACTGACGGTATTTCCTGCTAAAAAATTTTGGTAAATCTACCACCGCCTTGCGCGCACATTAAAGTCGGCAAGGTGGTGGTCAGCGAAAGACTACAAGAAGTCAGCTGGGTGCGCTAGCTCTTGGGTCTGCGCTTGCGCGGCTTGCGCAATTCGCCGCCACTGGCATCGCCGTCGCTTGCCGAGGCTTTACCACCAGCAGCGCGAGCCGCATCGGCAGCCAGTTGATCACGGGCGGAGCCGGCGGCCGGCTTGGCCCGATCCGATTTCGGGCCTGCGGATCTGGAGCCGCGGCCCGCAGCTGGCTTGTCCGACTTACCACCGCGCTTACTGCGCTCGCCTTTGGCTTTACCGTCTTTCTTGCCACCTTTGCCACTTTTACCGGGATCTCGACCGGCGCGGCCGTTCACTTCAAGCGCATCGCGGTCGGCCTGGCGACGTTTTGGCGTGCTTACCAGCTCCAGGTCAATCTTGCGATCTTCCATACCCACGCGCATCACTTTCACACGCACTTCATCGCCCAGGCGGAAACTGATGGCCGTGCGTTCGCCAATCAACCGGTGCTTGGCGTGATCGTGCTGGAAGTAGTCGCCATTCAGCGTTGACACGTGCACCAGGCCTTCGATATAGATGTCGGCAAGCTCTACAAAGAAGCCAAAACCGACAACAGCCGCAATGACGCCGTCGTATTCCTCACCTACATGGTCACTCAGGAACTCGCACTTCAACCAAGCCATTACGTCGCGAGTGGCATCGTCAGCGCGGCGCTCGGCCATCGACGCATGTTCACCGAACTTCTCCATACGGGCGTAATCGTACGGATATTTCGCCAGTTCCGCGTCTGTCTGATCTGGCGCAATCACGTCTTTCGTTGGCTGATCTGCGTGAATGCAGGCTTTGATTGCCCGATGCACGATCAGATCCGGATATCGCCGAATCGGCGAGGTAAAGTGTGCGTAGCTCGAATACCCCAGGCCAAAGTGGCCGGCTTCTTCAGGGCTGTAAACTGCTTGGCTCAGGGAGCGCAGCATGACAGTCTGAATCACTTGAGCATCAGGCCGCTCACCGATAGAGCCCAGCAGTTGCTGGTAATCAGCCGACGTAGGCTTGTCGCCACCGCCAAGCTGCAACCCTAACTCGCCCAAAAACAGCCGCAGGGATCCAAGGCGTTGTTCCGATGGGCCATCATGCACTCGATACAGCGCCGGCATTTTGTGCTTTTTCAGGAAGCGCGCGGTAGCCACGTTGGTCGCCAGCATGCATTCTTCTACAATCTTGTGGGCGTCGTTGCGCTGCACCGGCACGATTTCTTCAATCTTGCGTGCGGCATCAAATACTATACGGGTTTCGGTGGTTTCAAAATCAATGGCACCACGCTCAGTGCGCGCCTTGCGCAGCAGCTTATACAGGCCGTACAAATTGTGCAGCTCGGGCAATACGGCGGAATACTGGTTGCTCAGCTCGATACCACGGGGGGACTCGGGGTGCTCCAGAATGTCGCTGACCTTGTTATAAGTCAGCCGCGCGTGGCTGTTCATTACCGCCTGGTAGAAGGTGTAGCTACTGATGTTGCCCGCGGCGCTAATGGTCATATCCGCCACCATGCACAGGCGATCCACTTCCGGGTTCAGCGAGCACAAGCCGTTGGACAACTTTTCCGGCAGCATGGGCACTACGTGGTCTGGAAAATACACTGAGGTGCCGCGATTCAGCGCTTCGTCATCCAGCGATGAGCCCGGGCGCACATAGTGCGACACATCGGCAATGGCTACCAGCAACCGGTAGCCACCGCGCGGGCGCGGCTCGCAATAAATGGCATCGTCGAAATCCCGCGCGTCTGCACCGTCAATGGTCACCAGCGCCAGTTCACGAATGCACACGCGGTTGCGCTTGTCAGCATCGGTGACCTGCTCGGAAATGGCCGCAGTTTGCTCACCGACCGCATCCGGCCAGGAATGGGGAATGTCGTAGGCACGAATCGCCACGTCAATTTCCATGCCCGGAGCCATATGCTCACCCAGCACTTCGGTGACGCGCCCGGTGGGCTGACTGCGCAGGGTGGGCTGACGAATGATGTCGACCACCACGTACTGCCCATGACGTGCCGCGCCAGCCATCTCATCCGGTATCAATACTTCGTGGTTGATGCGGGCGTTTTCAGGCACCACAAACGTAATACCGCTTTCTTTAAAGAAACGGCCGACGGTTTGCGTGGTGCGGTGCTCCAGCACCTCAACAATCGCGCCCTCACGGCGGCCACGATCGTCTACTTTGTCAACGCGGGCAACCACACGGTCGCCGTGAAACACCTGACGCATCTGGCGCGCGGTCAAAAACAGGTCGGTGCCATCACCATCGGGTGTTAAAAAACCGAAGCCATCTTTATGGCCAATCACCCGGCCGCTCACCAGGTCGGCTTCTTCGATGGGCAAAAAAGCGTTGCGGCGGTTGCAAATAAGCTGACCGTCGCGGCACATCGCAATCAGGCGGCGGCGCAGGGCTTCAATGCTCTCTTCGGACGACTGCCCCAGTTCTTCGCACAGGGTTTCGTGTGTGGCCGGCGCACCCCGGTCTTTCAGATGCGCAAGAATGAACTCGCGGCTCTGAATCGGGTTGTCGTAATTCTGGGCCTCACGTTTGGCGTGGGGGTCGTTGGATGTCTTCTTACTGGAAACCATTCGGATCCTTGTTTGCTATCTGCGCCTCAGCGGCACAACTGTATTGAGTCAATGGGCGTTAGCATAACAGTATAACGCCGGTTCGCCGAAACTGCCTGATACACAGGCTTTATAAAGCAGGTAGAAAGCGCATCAGTATTTACACTTGGACACGTTCGTAACCCTTTTCTTTATAGCGCCAGAGAAGGCAAATAAACATCTCAGCCTTTTAAAAAAAGTGTTTGACAGCTTTTCGGCGAATCATTAAAGTACGCGCCATCGGTTGAGGGCAACTTTAACTGGCGGCAGAACACTCTGACTTCCGAACACCAGACATCCTGCGAATCACCTGCCGAGGTGGTGAAATTGGTAGACACGCTAGCTTCAGGTGCTAGTGCTCGCAAGGGCGTGGAGGTTCAAGTCCTCTCCTCGGCACCATTTCTTTCCCCAAGATATGGTCTTATCGTAAAGCTCAACCGGACTGAAGCAATTCTGATCAAAACGCCGTTCCTTTTACACACAATGGGTACGAGACGTTTTTTGCGTTCAAATTTTGCCTATAAACCTCATAAAAACATCTACTGACGCAGAGACTCGCACGCCCGCAGAAAACCGCGCGCCTAACCCCCTTTAAGCTTTCGCGCTAGCCTCTCTTCCCCCCAGCGCGGCATCAGTTTCTGATTAACACCTAAGTGATCCAGCAAACGTGCCACCACAAAGTCCACCAAGTCGTTGATGGTTTCCGGATTGTGATAAAACCCCGGGCTGGCTGGCATGATGACAGCGCCCATGCGGGTCAGTTTCAGCATGTTCTCCAGGTGAACTTCTGAATAGGGCGCCTCGCGCGGCACCAGTATCAGCTGGCGGCGTTCTTTCAGGGCTACGTCCCCTGCTCTTTCTATCAGGTTGTTGCTGGCGCCCGTGGCCAGGGCCGACAGGGTGCCGGTGCTGCAGGGGCAAATCACCAGCGGGGCTTTTTCGCCGGAACCGGAGGCCGGCGGTGAAAACCAATCTTCGCGGCCAAATACCAATACCTGGCCGGGGGCTGCCTGGCTGTATTCGCTCAGGCACTGTTGCATGGCCGGCGGTGTACCGGGCAATTTCAGGTCGGTTTCGGTGGCAATCACAATCTGCGCGGCTTTGCTGATCATCACCTGAACCCGACAGCCGGCAGCTACCAGGCACTGCAGCAGGCGCAGGCCGTAAGGCGCGCCAGAAGCACCGGTAAACGCCAGGTTGATGACTCGCGGGGCATCGTCTGTTGCTGCTGTATCACTCACTGCGGGCACCTCATTCATGCACGGCTTGCTCCAATTCTAAGGCGGCGTAATTTGGATTACCCGTTGATACGCTCGATTTCAGCCATCAGTCGTTGATGAATGCCGCCAAAACCGCCGTTGCTCATAATTACAATGTGGCAGGGGCTGGGCAAGTCTGCCATTACCCGCGAAATCAAATCGTCTACTGATGCTTCTACCCGGTGCAAGCTACTGTCGGCGTTGGCCTGTTGCCAGCGTTCAACCAATTCCGGCAACCAGCTCGAATCGTTCAGGTTGGCCCAGAGCACGCGATCGGCGGCTGCCGCGCTGGGCAACAGGGTGTCGCTGTGTACGCCCTGTTTCATGGTATTGGAACGGGGCTCGATCAACGCCAGCACCGGCTCGTCGCCCACCTGCTTACGCAAGCCGTCCAGGGTCGTGGCGATGGCTGTGGGGTGATGGGCGAAGTCGTCATACACCTTTACGCCATTAATGTCCGCCAGCAACTCCATACGCCTTTTTACTCCGGAAAAATGGCACAACGCACTAATGGCGTAGTCTGGAGTAACACCCATATGGCGCGCTGCGGCAATGGCCGACAGGGCGTTACGCACGTTGTGTAGGCCGCTGTGGGACCACTTTACTGCGGCCACCGGCTGCTCGTGGCGCAACACCATGAAATGGCTGCCGTCGTCGCTCAACAGCTCGGCTCGCCAGTGGCTTGGACTGTCGGCTTCGCCACCAATAGACAGCGTTTGCTGCGGGGTCCAGCAGCCCAGGGCAATGGCGTTGTCCAGGTGGCTATCCAGCGTCGGGCGCAGAATCAAGCCCTGGGACGGCACGGTGCGAATCAGGTGATGAAACTGGCGCTCGATGGCTTCCACGTTGTCAAAAATATCGGCATGGTCGAATTCCAGATTGTTCAAAATCAGCGTGCGCGGGCGGTAGTGAACAAACTTCGAACGCTTGTCAAAAAACGCGCTGTCGTATTCATCGGCCTCAATCACAAAAAAGTCACTGCTGCCCAGGCGCGCAGACACCGGCAAATCTTTGGGTACGCCGCCCACCAGATAACCGGCGTCAAACCCGGCCTGCTCCAGTATCCACAGCAGCATGGCGGTGGTGGTGGTTTTGCCGTGGGTGCCGGCTACCGCCAGCACCCAACGCTGGTGTAACACTTCCCGCGCCAGCCATTCGGGGCCGGACATATAAGGAATATTGCGGTTAAGCACCTGTTCCACTTCGGCGTTGCCACGGGACATGGCGTTGCCGATCAGCACCAGATCGGGCCGCGGTTTGAGGTTGTCAGGGTGGTAGCCTTCAATCAGCTCGATGCCCTGAGCTTGCAGCTGGGTACTCATGGGCGGGTAAACGCCTTGATCAGAGCCAGTCACCTTGTGCCCCAGTTCACGGGCCAATACAGCCAGGCTACCCATAAAGGTGCCGCAAATACCCAATATATGAATGTGCATGAAACCGACCGCCTCCTGATAAAAACACTGCCAAGCGTCCCCCATACGCTGCGGTCCGTCAAGCATGCGCTGCTGACCGTTTCGGTTTTACCGGTCATGAAAATTGCCGGTAATTGGCGTATCATGCGCGCCATCGTCAAATCAGTGAGAGGCTTACCTGCCAGATGGCCATTAAAAACGCATTCTATGCACAATCCGGTGGTGTTACCGCCGTTATAAACGCCAGCGCCTGTGGCGTTATTCAGACCACCCGCCGGCACCCGGATAAAATCGGCAAGGTGTATGCCGGGCGCAACGGTATTCTCGGTGCGTTGAAAGAAGAACTGATCGATACCAGTCTGGAGTCCGATGGCGCCATTGCCGCGCTGATGCATACCCCTGGCGGTGCTTTTGGATCGTGTCGCCACAAGCTTAAAAATATTTCCGAAAACCGCCGCGAATACGAGCGTTTAATTGAAGTGTTCCGCGCCCACGACATCGGGTATTTCTTCTATAACGGCGGCGGCGATTCTCAGGACACCGCTTACAAGGTATCGCAGATCAGCGAAAAAATGGGCTATCCTATTACCTGCATCGGTATACCCAAAACCGTTGATAACGATCTGCCCTTCACCGATTGCTGCCCGGGCTTTGGCTCGGTTGCCAAGTACATTGCCATCTCCACAATGGAAGCCAGCCTGGACATCAAATCCATGTGCGAGACCTCCACCAAGGTGTTCATTCTGGAGGTGATGGGCCGTCACGCCGGCTGGATTGCTGCATCAGGCGGGCTTGCCGGTCAGAGCGAAGGTGAGCCGCCACACATTATTCTGTTCCCGGAAATTCCGTTTGATCGCGAGGCCTTCCTGGCCCGGGTGGACTTTTGCGTGAAGGAATACGGTTATTGCGTGATTGTTGCGTCTGAAGGCGCCCAATATGAAGACGGCCGCTTTCTGGCTGAAGCCGGGGCCAGAGACGCCTTTGGCCACACCCAACTAGGCGGCGTTGCACCCGCGCTGGCAAATCTGATGAAGCAGGCTCTGGGCTACAAGTACCACTGGGCCGTAGCCGATTACCTGCAGCGCAGCGCGCGCCATATCGCCTCGGCCACCGACGTAGAACAGGCCTACACCGTCGGCAAGGCAGCGGTAGAAATGGCGATTGCCGGCAAGCAGGCGCTGATGCCCATCATCGTTCGCGAGCAGGCCAAACCTTATCGCTGGAGAGTGGGCGAGGCACCGCTGAGCGACGTGGCTAACCAGGAAAAGAAAATGCCGATTCACTACATCACCGATGATGGCTTCGGCATTACCCAAGACTGCCGCGACTACCTGAGCCCGCTGATTCAGGGCGAGAGTTTTCCACCTTTTGAAAACGGCTTACCAAAAGTAGCCAAACTGAAAAACCAGCTGGTAGAAAAGCGCCTTAAAACCGCATTCGAGCTCTGAGACAACCCTGCCGCACTGCCCGCTTCGCCGCCAAATAAACGACTCTGTGGTTGAGCGGCAACTGAGCCAACCAGATCGTGAGTGGAATGAACAGTTAGACGTACTTAATGCTCGGCTGTTTCTTGCTGGCGTACAAAAGTGGAAAATTCGTCATAGCCGCCAATGTGCTGCTCACCCACGAAGATCTGCGGCACGGTATATACAGGCTTGCCGATTTTCTGTGCAATATCCGCTTTAGTAATGTCTTCCTCAATCATGTCTACCCATTTAAACTCGAAATCACGAGCTTCGCACAGACGAATGGCCCCTACGCAGAAACCGCAACTGGTACGACCAAAAATTGTGACTTTTCCCATAACTTGCTCCCGTTATTAATGCTTGCCTGTTAGCTTGATGGCTATTGGCTTGATCGATGTTTTTCCCATTGGCGTAGACATGATGGCATGGCTGCCGGGGAATGAAAATTGACTGTTTGAATAGCCGCGATAGTCTAGTATTCCGATTGGCCAACTATGCTGAAAGCCAAAGCTGATCCAATAAATCCTCAAACGGAGAACCCGTGGTATACCTGACCCTGTTCGCCACCGCTTTTGCCGCTGCTACGCTGCTACCGGCGTATTCGGAAATCCTGCTGGGCACCCTGCTGGCCAAGGGCTATGGGCCATTCTGGTTGTGGTTTGCGGCCACAACCGGCAATACGCTGGGGTCTGTGGTGAACGGAATTATCGGACGCCAGGTAGATCGATTCAAGCACAAACGCTGGTTTCCGATGACCGAAGTGCAGCTGCACAATGCCCGCAACCGCTTTAACCGCTTTGGCCAATGGTCGTTACTGCTGGGCTGGTTACCGATTGGCGGCGACGCGCTTACCCTGGTAGGCGGTATTATGCGCGTGCCTTGGCTGAACTTTGTGATTCTGGTTGGCATCGGCAAGGGCCTGCGCTATGCCATTGTGTTGTGGCTGGTACTCAGTGCCTACGGCCCCGAAACCGAGGCGCTGGTGTCGGGTTTAGTGTTCTCAGGGTAAAGATAGCGCCGTAGCATTGGCTCGCCGTTGAATTCCGCCTGCAAAACGGCAATAAACGTGTAAACCCCGATCAACTTGCGGTTCAGAAACACGAACTCTTTTGGTGGCACGCGAAAGTAGCGACTAATAGCAGAACGAGCGGCCTGCCGTGCTACCCGTGAAGGCAGGTCGCTTTGTTTCCAGCGATACTGGCCGGCGCTGTTCACAGCCTCGGGTGGCCATTCGCTAGGGTCGCCAATCAACGGCTCCAACACTGACATACATACCCGGCCAAAGATTTCCAGCACCTCAGTGGGCCAGTCACGGCTCATAAACCGGAGTTGCACGCCGCCATCGATCACAGCACCCAGATCGTTTTCATAGGAGGCACGAATCATTTGGATAACCGGCTGTAGAAAGTCATCGCTGTAGCGCTGCACCGCGCCAAAATCCAGCAGCACGATACGATCGTGGTCTGCTTCTGCGCCCGACTCTCCGGCCAAGCGAATGCGATAGTTGCCAAAGTTCGGGTCGGTCTGAATTTCACCCCAATCAAACAACTCGCGAAAGAACAGCTCCAGCGCGGCCTTACCCAGCTCACTGCGGCGCTCCAACGACATGCCGGCAACCGTGGGCGAGTTAACAGAGTGCCCGCGCTCATAAGTGGAGGCAATCACTTGGGCACTGGAGTATTCCGGCAGTACCCGCGGCACAATGAAACGCGGATCGTCTAGCAGCATTTGACGAAAACGCTCGGTGGTGTGGGCTTCCAGGCGGTAATCCACCTCGCGGTGCATCATTACCCGCACTTCTTCCAGCCAGTCGTCGAATTCAGGGCCAAAATTGACTAAGCGGGCCATTTTTAGCAGCTTGGCAACGGCGTTTAGATCGCTGTCGACCGCATCGCCCACATCGGGGTACTGCACTTTCAGCACCAGTTCAAGGCCATCACTCAAGCGCCGGGCGCGGTGAACCTGGCCCAGTGAAGCGGCGCCAATAGGCTGAGGTTCAATTTCCAGCTGCGCCAGGCGCTCCCTGCCCAATTCCGATTGCAACACGCGCTCGATGGCCGGCCACGCCAAAGACGTGGTCTGGTCTTCCAGAGTATGCAGGGCTTCGGTCACTTCATCGGGTAGAAAATGTTCGCCGTACAAGGCCATCACCTGGCCAATCTTGACCACGCTGCCTTTTAGCTGGCCCAGCTCGTCTACCAGAAAGCGGGCCTGGGTAGACAGCATGGCCTTGTGACGCTGTTCGCGGCGTTCCTTCCCACCCAGCCAATTGGTCGCCATGTGGGAAGCCATGCGGGTGCCGGCAAACAGGCCGGCACGGGTGAGGCTAAGCCTGCGTTCGAAGCTGCCGGTTTTTATGCGTGAGACAGAGTTGTCTGATCCCTTTTTTGCCATAAATACTCTCCAACTCTAAATGCTCTCCAGCCCTAAATCTCTCCAGCTTAAATACTCTTTCACTTAGATATTCACTCACTCAAGTGCTCTCTAACGTAAATATTTACTGATTCAAATGTTTTTTAGCCTGCCACTGTCTCATCTCGGCGCAGATTCACCAGCCCTGCTGCCAGCTTACCGAGCCCTCGCCTGTCAAGCTATGGCCCAAGGCGGCAACCAGTTGTTCGGCAAGCTGCTGCTCTATCTGTGCAAATGTGGCGTGCTGCGCAAAGTCCTGAACCTGGCACATGGCCATACCGGCATAGCCGCACGGGTTGATTCGCGCGAAGGGTTCCATATCCATGGCAACATTCAGCGCCAGGCCGTGGAATGAGCAACCGCGGCGTACACGCAAACCCAGCGACGCGATTTTCGCGCCATCCACATAAACCCCCGGCGCATCGGCCCGCGGCGCGGCGCTGATACCCAAAGGTGCAAGAGTGTTTACGATGGACTGTTCAATATGGCTGACCAACGCGCGAATACCCAAGGCACTGCGAGTCAGGTCAATCAGCAGATAAATGACCAATTGGCCGGGGCCGTGGTAGGTCACCTGACCACCCCGGTCTACCTGAACCACCGGTATATCACCGGGCGCCAGAATATGCTCGGCCTTACCGGCCTGCCCCTGGGTATAAACCGGCGAGTGCTGCAGGCACCAGAGCTCGTCAGCGCTGTTTTTGTCGCGGCTGGCGGTAAATGCCTGCATGGCATGCCAGGTTTCCAGGTAGGGCTGCTCGCCCAATGAGCGCACAATCAGTTGGCTCACGGTTACAACACCATGTGCACGCGGCCGCTGGCTTTGAGCTCGTTAAACAGCGCCTGCAGTTGTGGCTCCCCGGTTGCAGCCATGGTCAGCCGCACCGAACAGAAACGGCCGTTACGGCTGTCGTTTACGGTCACGGTGCTGGCATCTGGCCTCGGTGCATGGCGTTCAACCACTGCCAGCACAAACTCCCTGAAATCCGGAGCTGCATTACCAATCACCTTAATCGCGTAATCGCAGGGGAATTCGATTTTTGGTGCTTTTGCGTCACTCATCTTACTGTCCGGCTATGGGGCTCTGGCTTACTGGAACAACTGCACAAAAAACAGTTTTACAACATCCCAGATGCGCTTGAAAAAACCGCCTTCAGGCACATCTGCCAGCGCCAGTACGGGCTGGTCTACCAGCACCTCGCCCTGATACGAAACCTTGATGCGGCCCAATTCATCGCCAGCGTTGACGGGCGCTTTTACCACTGAATCCAGGTCTATAACAGACTCCAGCTGATTGCGGGCACCGCGGGAAATGGTGACATAAACATCTTCAAGCACCCCAACCGGCAAGGTGTTGGCAGCACCACCCCAAACCGGTGACTTAATCAGCTCTTGGCCGGCGCTAAACAGGCGCTCGCTCTGATAGTAACGGAAGCCATAGTACAGCATTTTCTGCACTTCTTGTGAGCGCGACTCCACACTGCGAGCGCCCATTACCACCGCTATAAAACGGGTGTCATCGCGTTCTGCCGAAGCTACCAGACAATATCCGGCTTCTTCGGTATGGCCGGTTTTCAGCCCGTCTACGCTGTTGTCACGCCACAGCAAGCTGTTGCGATTTGGCTGGCGAATGTTGTTGAAGGTGAAGTGCTTTTCGGCGTAAATCGGATAGGTTTCGGGGTAATCGTTGATGGTGGCCTGGGCCAAAAGAGCCAAGTCATGAGCGGTAGAATAGTGGTTAGGTGACGGCAATCCGGTGGCGTTCTCGAAATTGGTATTGGTCATGCCCAGGAGTTCAGCCTGCTGGTTCATGATGTCGACAAACGCGCCCTCGCTGCCGGCAACAAATTCCGCCAAGGCCACCGAGGCGTCGTTACCGGACTGAATCACTACCCCACGTAACAAATCTTCTACCGTTACGCTGGTGCCTTCACGCACAAAGGTACGGGAACCTCCGGTTTGCCAGGCAGTCACGCTGATGGGCACCATGTCGCCCATGGCAACACGGCCCTCATCCAGCTCGCGCTCAACAATGTACGCGGTCATCATTTTAGTCAGGCTCGCGGGCGGCAGGCGCTCACTGCTGTTGTTTTCCATAATGACGTGCCCGCTTTTGGGCTCCATCAACACGTAGGAACTGCCGGCAATCTGCGGCGGCGCCGGTATCAGTACGGTCTGGGCCAGAGCGTTGCCAGCGACGACCAGCAACAATGTGTACACAAACAAAGCGGAACGAAACAGAGATATAAAAGCCATGGTTTTTTCATTTATCAGTCAGTGTATGGATAGGGTTTACCGGCGACTCTTCAGCGTGGCTCTTGTGCCTGGATCAGCCAGCGCGAACCAGTCAACGTGAGTCCGTCAGCAAAATGGTTTGATGAAAGCCGAAGGTCTGCAGCAACTGTTGGGCTTGCAGGGCGCTCTGTTCATTGTTGAAAGGGCCAGCCTGAACGCGGTGAAAACGCCCGCTACCGGTGTCAGCCACTTTAACCCGCATGGGTGTCTGCATCTGGTTTTGAACCTGTCGTATCAGATTTTTGGCCGCAACGTTGCTGGAGAATGACGCCAACTGCACGAATACTCCTTGAGCTGAAGATGCGACGACTGTTGCGCTATCCTGACGTTCTGCCGAAGCCGGCTCCGCCGCCACCACAGGTTCGCGCTGAGGTTCTGGGCGCTTCGGCTTTGATTGCACAGCCACCGCTTGCGACCTGGCGGCTCCAGCAAACGGTTTATTGGCCAAGAGCATGGCGCCGTCCGGGCTAACCGTAATCGCTGCCACCTCTACCTTTGCGACACCCTGGCCCTGGTAGCCCAGTCGTTTGGCTGCAGCGTAAGACAAATCAATCATCCGGTCGCCATGAAAAGGACCGCGGTCGTTTACCCGCACAATCACCGAGCGGCCGTTGGCAAGGCTGGTCACCCGCGCGTAACTGGGAATGCGCAGCGATTTGTGGGCGGCGGTCATCTGGTACATATCGAACACTTCGCCGTTGGAGGTTTTGTGGCCGTGGAACTTTTCACCGTACCAGCTTGCCATGCCTTCGGCCACGTACCCGTCGTTGTCGTCCATCACGCTGTATTGTTTGCCCCACACGGTGTAAGACGATTTGTTGCCTGCCCGCCGCGGCTCCTCATAACGAGGTTGCGCATCTTTTAGCCCGGAGGCGTCAAAGTTGCCGTCAGGCGCGCGATCCTGGCGGATCGTATAACGGCCGGAATGATCTTTTTCCGGGGGCGCAGAAGCACAGCCGACCAGCATGGCCAGAGCTCCCGCCAACACGACCCACAGGGCAGACTTGATGATCACAGTGGGATATCCCCCATAATTGAAAACCGCAAAAGCGGGCACTGCCCCATTCTAACGGCTGCGGCTGGTACTACGCCATTACCGGGCAGCCATGGTTGCGATCCGGAACTGTTCACGAACAGATCATACGGCGGTGGGTGTGAATCGACATCAACACCCCGAAAGCCGCCATAAAGGTAACCCCGGAGGTACCGCCGTAACTGACCAGGGGCAGCGGCACGCCCACCACAGGCAACATACCGCTGACCATACCAATATTGACAAAAATATAAATGAAAAAGGTCATGGTCAATGCGCCTGCCAGCAAGCGACTAAACGAATCCTGAGCAGAAACTGCAATGTAAAGGCAGCGCAGAATAATCAGAAAATACACCGTTAGCAAAACCAGCATGCCGACAAAGCCAAACTCTTCCGCCAGCACAGCCACAATGAAGTCGGTGTGGCTTTCGGGCAGAAATTCCAGACGCGACTGGGTGCCGTGTAGCCAGCCCTTGCCATCGTAGCCACCGGAACCGATAGCGGTTTTAGACTGGATGATATTCCAGCCTGCCCCCAGCGGGTCACTTTGCGGGTCCAGCATGGTCAGCACCCGCTGTTTTTGGTAATCGCGCATGCCGTACATCCACATCACCGGCGCCGACACCGATACCAACGCAAAAAATGCCGCAATCAATTTCCAGCTGATACCGGCAAAAAACACCACGAAAATACCCGCCATACCAACCAGCAGGGAGGTGCCCAAATCAGGCTGTTTGACGATCATCGCCATAGGCACCAACACGATGGCCATACCCACCGCCAGATGACGCAAGCGTGGCGGCAGATAATGGCGCGACAAATACCAGGCCGCCATCATTGGCACCACCAGCTTCATGTATTCGGAAGGCTGGAACCGGGGCAAACCGGGAACCGCCAGCCAGCGCTGGGCGCCCTTGGCACCAACGCCCACCAGCAGCACAGCCACCAGCGCCACCAGGCCGAGGGTGTAAAACAGCGGTGCCCAGCGGCGAAACACGGCAGGGTCAAGCTGGGCCAGCACTACCATTGCGACGAAGGCAATTCCCAGACGAATACCCTGAGCCTTGACAACGTCTATATTGCGGTCGGCACCGCTGTAAAGCACAAAAAGGCCGCCACCCATCAGCATCAGCAGCAACACCAGTAGAATGGGGTCAAGATGCACCGTCGCCCAAAAACCGCGGGGGTTTCCCAAGGAGCTGCTGTCGGTGCCGTGTAATATATCCCGATTGGCCATCAGCCAGGGCCCTCAACGTTGGCGATGTCTGCGGCGGCGCCCTCTCTATCACCCCCGCCTTCGCCGAATTCCAACAGCCAGGCGTCAAACAGGGCGCGCGCCACCGGCGCAGCAGTACTGCTGCCGCCACCGCCGTTTTCCACAATCACCGACACAGCAATCTGCGGGTTATCTACCGGCGCAAACCCCACAAACATCGCGTGATCACGCAGCCGCTCTTTCACTTCCTCTGCATCGTACTCTTCATCTTCAGCTAAGGAGAAAACCTGGGCCGTGCCGGTTTTACCGGCCATTCGGTAGCTGGCGTTTGCGCCAGAGGCACGGGCGGTTCCGCGCGCGCCGTGCATCACGTCGGCCATGGCCTCCACTACAAACTCCCAGTCGTCCGGATTTTTTAGCGTTAACGGCGCGTGATTTTGCTCCGGCAAAAAACTCGTGAGATCGTTGTTGCCGTCAATACTTTTTAGCAGCCGCGGCTCTATCCAAAACCCACGGTCGGCAATCAGCGCCGTGGCCGTTGCCAACTGCAAAGGCGTGGCCAACATGAAACCTTGGCCGATACCCAGATTAACCGTGTCACCGGGATACCAGGGTTCCTGCCGGGCGCCCTGCTTCCATTCCCGTGAAGGAAGAAGGCCACTCAGTGCCCCTGCTACGTCCAGCGCAGCGTCTTCACCGAATCCAAATCGAGAAAGGTAGTGGTGAATGGTATCAACCCCCATGTCCACCGCGATTTCGTAAAAATACACATCGCAGGATTGGGTTATGGCCAGGTCAAGGTCAACCCACCCATGCCCTGAACGTTTCCAGTCCCGATAGCGCCGTCCAGACGAGTTCAACTGGAAATAACCTGGATCCCACACCCGGCGTGTGCGATTTGTTGCACCGCTATCCAGTGCCGCAATCGCCAGCATCGGTTTCAGAGTAGAGCCAGGGGGGTACTGCCCACGAAGGGCGCGGTTAAACAAAGGTTTATCGCGGCTTTCACTCAGTTCGCGATAGTCTTCTACGCTGATGCCGGTCACAAACTGGTTGGCGTCAAACGCCGGCACACTGGCCAACGCCAGAATACCGCCTGTTGCCGGTTCAATCGCCACAATGGCTCCGCGCCGACCGTCAAGCAGCTTGTGGGCCAGCTTCTGTAAGCGCAAATCCAGATGCAGCTGAATATTTTCACCGGGCACCGGATTTTTGCGCTCCAACACCCTAAGGGTGCGGCCACGAGCGTTGGTTTCAACATGCTGGTAGCCAACCTTGCCGTGCAGCTGCTGTTCGTAAAAACGCTCAATTCCAGATTTTCCGATGTAATTAGTACCGGCGTAGTTAACCGGATCAATACGCTGCAACTCACTTTGATTAATGCGCCCCACGAAGCCCAAGGCATGGGCGGTAAATTCGCTGTGGGGGTAGTAGCGCACCAGCTCGGCCTGCACTTCTACGCCCGGTAACTCATGGCGCAGCACCGCTAGCCGGGCGATTTCTTCTTCATTAAGATCATAACGCAGAGGCAATTCCTGAAACGGACGGCGGCGCTCTTTCAAGCGGCGCTGAAAGCGTTCAAGGTCTTCATCGGAAATGGACAGAATGGTTTGCAGGCGCGCCAGGGTAGCGCTCATATCAGCAATGCGCTCGGGCACCAGAGTCACGCTGAACACCGGGCGGTTTTCCGCCAGCAGCACGCGGTTGCGATCGTATACCAACCCCCGAGGCGGCGGCACCGACTGCACCTGAACCCGATTTTTGTCTGACAGTGTGGTGTAGATCTCGTGTTCTACTACTTGCAACTGGTACAGGCGCGCAATCAACGCTCCCGTTAGCAACATTACAAAAATCAGCATGACCAGAGTGCGGCGCTGGAACAAACGGCGTTCAGCGGCTATATTTTTGAATTCACCCCAAGGCATGAAGCACTCCCATCGTGCGCCTTACGCCCTGTGGTAAGGATGATTGCGGGTAATGGACCAGGCTCGGTACAGCTGCTCCGCTAACACAATGCGTACCAACGGGTGAGGCAGCGTCAGCAGCGATAAAGACCATTGTTGGTCGGCGCGCTGGCGACAGGCGTCAGCAAGCCCGTCCGGCCCGCCCACCAGAAAGTTGACGTCGCGGCCATCCTGTTGCCAGTTTTCCAGTTGCGCAGCCAGTTTTTCTGTCGACCAGGGACTCCCACCCACTTCCAGCGCTACCACCCGGTCTTTCGGTTGGGTAGCGGCAAGAATGGCATCGCTTTCGCGCTGAATGAGTCTGGGGATGTCCGGGTTTTTACCCCGGTGTGCCATGGCGATTTCGATCAGCTCCAGAGATAACTCCGGAGGCATGCGGCGAGCGTAATCCAGATAACCGGCACTGACCCAGTCGGGCATTTTTTGCCCCACGCAGATCAGACGTAAACGCATGGTTATTCGCCGCCCGCGAGACCAAAATCAGGTGCAGGGGCGTCACGCCAAAATCGTTCCAAGTCGTAAAATTCGCGAGCCGCCGGCATCATTACATGCACCACAACGTCACCCAAATCCACCAGTATCCAGTCGCTACCGCCTGCGCCTTCTATATGATCAACCCGAACACCCTGCTCTTTGGCGTCAACGACGACCGAATTGGCCAACGCTTTCAAGTGTCGGTTGGACGTGCCAGACGCCAAAACCATGAAATCTGTGACACCGGTGCGCTCACGCACATCAATGACACTTAAATCCTGGGCTTTTACATCTTCCAGCGCGTTTATTACCAGATCTTTCAGTTGTTCGGCCTGCATAATCACCCTGTTGCCCGGGCTCTGGCCAGAATGGCCGCCCGAAAAGTCGTTATTAACGCGATTGTAGCACTAAAGTTCCACCGCAGGGCAGGCACCATAGAGCCCTTGCCGGTGAATTTCTGCCAGCGCTGGCAAAGGAAGCAGGTAGCGCGCGGAATGACCCGACGCCAGACGCTGACGAATGGCGGTCGCGGAAATATCCAGCAAGGGCGGCGCAAACATTACAATTCGGCCACAAGGCGAGTTTTTAAGCTCATGACCGTGTTCGACGTAATGCTTCGACAGCAAAAAGGCGGGCACACCCTGTGGGTCTAGCGTCGGCCCGGGGCGGCTGACCACCACAATATGCGCCAGTGCCAGAATTTCCTGCCACTGGCGCCAGCGATCAAAACCGGCAAACGCATCGGTACCCACGGCCATCACCAGTGGGCAATCCGAGCCCAATTCGGCGCGCAGTTGGCGCAGGGTGTCGGCGGTAAAGGATTTACCGCCGCGATCCAACTCGCGCGGGTCAATCGCCAACGCCGGCTCGTCCTTAATCGCCAGTTGCAAAAGCCGAAGTCGCTGGTCGGCGGTTGCGCCTGTTGCGCCGCGGTGCGGGGGAGTATAGCTGGGCACCAGGTGCACCTGAGCCACTCCCAGATAACCCTTGAGCTCGAGGCCTAGTCGCAGGTGGCCGTGGTGCACTGGGTCAAAGGTTCCACCATAAATTACGTGCATGCGCTAAACCCGGATATGACCGTCACCGAACACCACGTACTTTTGCGACGTCAGGCCCTCCAGCCCCACTGGCCCTCGGGCGTGAATTTTGTCAGTGGAAATTCCGATTTCCGCGCCCAGACCGTATTCAAAACCATCGGCAAAGCGGGTGGAGGCATTCACCATCACCGAGCTGGAATCCACTTCGGTAAGAAAGCGCCGGGCGCGGGTGTAATTTTCGGTGATAATGCTGTCGGTGTGCTGGGAGCTGAACTGACTGATATGAGCAATAGCGCCGTCCAGGCCATCCACTACCTTTACCGCAAGAATAGGGGCCAGGTATTCTGCGTCCCAGTCGGCTTCTGTCGCCGGCGTCATCTCGCTGACAATCTCCCGACTGCGCTCGCAGCCGCGCAGTTCTACACCTTTTTCTACGAACGCAGCGTTCAGCAGCGGTAGCATATCGGCGGCGATTTTCTCATCCACCAGCAGAGTTTCCATGGTATTACAGGTGCCGTAACGTTGGGTTTTGGCGTTCACGGCCACCGCCAGCGCCTTTTCAGGATCGGCGTGACTGTCGATATAAACGTGACATACGCCATCAAGGTGCTTGATCACCGGAACCCGGGCGTCACGGCTGACGCGCTCAATCAGGCCTTTGCCACCGCGCGGTACGATAACGTCAACGTACTGCGGCATAGTGATCAGCTCGCCCACTGCGGCGCGATCGGCGGTGGCAATAATCTGAACAGCCGTTTCCGGCAGACCGGCTTGAGCCAAACTACTGGAAATACAGCGCGCAATCGCCTGATTGGAGTGAATGGATTCAGAGCCGCCGCGCAATATCGCGGCGTTACCAGACTTCAGACAAAGGCTGGCTGCTTCAACGGTCACATTCGGGCGTGACTCATAAATAATACCGATAACACCGAGCGGCACTCGCATCTTACCGACCTGAATGCCCGATGGCCTGTACGCCATGTCGGTTATTACGCCGATTGGGTCTGACAGGCCAGCCACCTGATGTAACCCTTCAATCATGGCGTCTACTCGCGCCGGCGTCAGTTCTAAGCGGTCCAGCATGGCGCTATCCAAGCCGTTGGCCTTGGCAGCACAAAGATCTTGCTTATTGGCCTCGGTCAGTTCGGCGCGGGCGGCGCCCAAGGCCTGGGCCATAGCCAGCAGCGCCTGATTACGTACCGCTGTGGTTGATCGGGCAACGTGTTTCGCTGCTGCACGAGCCTGGGCACCCACTTCATTCATGTATGCTGCAATGTCCATCCGCTTGTTACCTTTCAATTCTGATGTCGCAAGAGCCTTAACTTTACCTGTCTGCATTCAAGTACGCACCCCAAACGACTAGTATACTCGTGCCTTAAACTCCGAAAACCCGTTGTCACTAAAAGGAACACGAACATGGCCACGATGGCCGGCTCCGTGCTGTTAAAACCCCTTGCACACAGCGCCTTCATTGGTGCTGCAGCTATGGCTGCGATCTGTGTGCCGGCAAGTGAGCCACTGTTAGCCGCCTGCACTGCAACGGTTGGCGGCATTGTGGTGTGCAGCCCGACGTTCCGCAAACGCCATGGCTCCGCACCTTGGCCTGCCCTGCGCGCCGGATTTTTTGTTATTCTGGTGCTATTGGTCGCCACTGCCGCATTAACAGACCGGTGGCTTATGAGTTATTGGCTCTACGGCCTGCCACTGCTAGCCTATGTTGCAGTGCCGCGGCGCGGGGCCTGGATTGCCATTGTTGCGGTTGTCGCCATCGCCATGTTTATGGTGTATCAGGCCAGCGGCATTGCCCAACGCCATCAGATGATCGGCGCCTTTTTTCTAACCCTGCTCCTCAGCCTGATGCTGATATTTCTACTGGAGTTCAAACGCCGCCAGCTAATGCCCCTGCGACGCACCGACGAGCTGACCAACGCCGCCAGCCAACAGCACCTGACCGCCGACTTGAATAAAGAAATCCAACGCAGCGAGCGCGAAGGCACAACCCTGTCAGTCATCATGCTGGCATTAAAAACCAGCAACGATGCAGAGCCGGCGGGTGCCGATTTGCGTTCGATTCTGCCGCAAATCAGGCGCTATTTGCACAGCCACATCCGCGACTTTGACGCTTATTATCGCGTTGCAAATCTTCAGTTCCTGATTATTCTTCCCGGTATTACCAGCTCCCAGGCCTCGCGGCAGGCCGAGGCTCTGCAGCGCGGCGTGCAAAAACTGTTAACCAACCACCAACTGACCATGACACTCAGCACCGGTGCCGCCGGACTCAACATTGGCGATGACGCCAGCAGCCTGCAACGTAGCGTCACAGCCGCGTTACGCAGGGCCCAGCAACACGCCAGTCATAACAGCCAGAACTTCAACGGGCGGAACCAGGAGCCAAAGGCATGACCGAAACCCGGCTGCGCACCCGCACCTATGGCATAGCGTATCTGCTAACCGCCCTATTCTTGCTGATGCTGGGCCTGCAAAATCTGCGCTACGGCTTTTACGGACTGTTTTTTGTCGCTCTGGCCATGGCCGTGTTGGCCGGATCGGGCCTGGCCTACACCATTATGAACAGGCGCCAGCAATTGACCGCAAAAGGTCATTTTATTGTGCTATGCACCCTCAATGGCGCCGTGCTGGCGACCAGCGCTGCCAGTCAGAGCCCGATTGCCAGCCACTGGGCAATGCCTTTGCTAGCGCTGAACTTACTCATTCTGCCGGCGCGCGAAGGCCTGGGCCTGTCGCTGTTATTACTGGTACTGATGACACTGCTGTTAATGCTGAAAGCAGGCACCACAGAAGCTCTGGCGGCTTTCGGTGGCATGGCCATGCTATTGGGAACCTTCGCGTTGGCAGTGCGGCGCTACAGTACCATGGCGCAATCTGCGGATGATCTGACCATTATCGATCCGTTGACGGGAGCCCACCACGGCCGGTTTCTTGACGAAAACCTGCAACAGGAAATCAGCCGAGCCAAGGTAACCGGACACCCATTGTCGGTGATTGCTCTGGATATAGATCACGCTGATGAAGTGGCGACGCTGCATAGCAACGACACTCTGCCTGCTTTACAGCGACAAATTATTCAGCAGCTGTTCGAAATCATTCGCGCCGGCGATATTCTTTATACCCTTAGCGAATCGACTCTGTTCCTGATATTGCCATTCACCCCAGAGGAGGGCGCGCGAGTAGTCGCCGAGCGCATTCGTCGCACGATCGCAGAACGGCAATGGCTGCCGGTCGACAGCAGCAGCGTCAGCATAGGCTGCACCACACACATGTCCGCTGATTGCGAAAGCAACGCTTTGATAGAACGGGCCCATAACGGCGCCAGCCAAGCCCGTAAGACGGGCGGCAACAGTGTACGGTTTGCGCCCGGATTCGAAGCCTTATAATGCCGGGCTGGCTAGGTGAGCTTAGCGCTTTAGTGGCTGCAAATCCGGGCTGGCTGGGCGCCGCGCTGTTTGCCACTGCCCTGGTGGAGTCGCTGGCGGTTGCCGGTCTACTGGTACCCGGCGTGGCCATTCTGTTTGCGCTGACTGCCTTGGCCGGACAAACCGGCATGGCACTGGGCGAGGCTCTGTTCTGGGTGTTTTTTGGCGCCATTGTCGGCGATACCCTGAGTTTTGCCCTGGGGCGCTTGCTGACCGGAAGGCTTAATAACGTTTGGCCCATGAGCCGCTACCCGGCCATCGTGGCCCGCGGAGAGGCCTTTTTTTACCGGCACGGCGCCTTTAGTATTGTGGCGGGGCGCTTTATTGGCCCGATCAGGCCCATCATTCCCCTGGTTGCTGGTGCGCTTTGGATGCCTTGGCACCGCTTTGTTGTCTTCAATATCAGCTCGGCTGTTGCATGGGCACCCGTTTATGTATTGCCGGGATTTCTAGTAGGCAGCGCGCTTACGTCAGAGTTACGGCCACCGCCCCACGCCTATGCCGTTAGCTTGGTCAGCGTGGGCGTTCTGTTGCTGGTGTATCTGGTGTTATTTCGCGCCCACCTGGGCCTGACGGACCGCGGCCGTGTGTACCAGTATCTGGAGCAGGCTGTGCAAAACTACCGTGCCAGCCATCGATTCTGGCATCTGTACAGCAAGCAACGCCCTACTAACCAGAGCGAGTTTCCTCTGGCATCTCTTATGCTGGGTCTGGGCAGCGCTAGTCTGTTTGTGTTGTGGGGCCAGCTGGCGGTATTTACCGATGTTCTGCGGCCTTTTGATCAAGCAGTACTGGAATGGTTTACGGCCTGGCGCCAACCGCTGCTGGAGATACCCGCTGTTGCGATTACCTCGCTAGGCGACCCGGCGGTTTTACTGATAGCCAGCGCACTTGCCTGCCTGGCCTTGACGTTTCGCGGTTTTTACGCCGGCGCACTGCATTGCCTGGCCGCCGGCGTGCTGACCACTATTCTGGTGTGGGCACTGAAAAACGGCTTTGCTGCAGCACGACCGGAAATGGTGTTTGCACCGCCGCAATCCGGTTCGTTTCCCAGCGGCCATACCGCCGGCATTACGGTGCTGGTGACTCTTGCGGCTGGTTTTATTGCAGCCGAAACCAGCGCCCGCAAACGCTGGCAGATATATATGCTGGCATCGCTGCCGCTGCTTCCGATGGCGTTAAGTCGGCTTTATCTGGGTGTGCACTGGTTTAGCGATATTGTGGGTGGCTTGTTGCTTGGACTGGCGATTACGGGTCTGGTGCGCGCAAGCTACAGTCGTTATGACCGCATCGCGCTCTATCCAGACAGCACAACCGCTGCAGCTTTCACGGCCTGGTTAGTATTTTGCGGAGGCTATCTTTATTTGCGCTGGCCCCAGGCGCTGGCCGACTACGCGCCGGCCATCAGCTGAGTGAGCCTAACGAATGGCCAGCAGCTGTTTTACTTCATCCACACGACTGCGGGCGCGGGTTAACAGATCCAGGCTGCGCGACGCATTCAGCTCAAGCCCGCCCAGACGACTGTAAGCAGGCAACTGATCAAAACGTGACAACCCCTCGCTCTGGCCAGAACCAATCATGGCGTGCATTTGCGCCACAATCACTACGTCTACCAGCTGTGGTTGCGGCTGATCGCTGGCATAGTCCCAGCCTTGAGCGTGGCGGGTCGCCTCATCAGCCAGCACCCAGCACCCAGCACAGCGCTGCCATTTCGCGAGAGTGCTGCCATAAAAGTTCCATGTGTTTCTGCGGCAACGGCTGACGGCTCTTAAACACGTCACGCATGGCGAATACGATCACCAGTTGGCGGGTTGTCTTCATACCCAGACGCACCACGGTTTCGCGTACATTGAGGACATCGTTAAAACCGCGATAAAGAGGGCTATTGCAGGCTCGCACCAGCTTTGCAGACATCGCCGGATCTGCCGATAAGGCAGTGTTAACACAGGGTGTAACCAGCGGTGCGCAAAACAACCATGCACAAACGGCTAAAGCCGGCACTCATTAACCGCGAAAATCGATTGTTTCGACCAACCCTGAAAGCTTAAGCATTGCCTTAGCGGTTAGCTGGACTTGGTATTATCTGTTTCTACAGGCGTATCAGCCTTGCCTGAATCTTTAGCCTCGCCGCCGCGTAACCACGCCTGGGTAATGGGCGATTCGTGGCTGAACTCGCGAATAAAAATACCCCAAAAAGCGTTAAACAGCGCCGCCACTAAAGGGCCCATAACAAAGCCGTTGATACCAAACATGGCGAGGCCGCCAAGGGTAGACAGCAACACAATGTAATCTGGCAGTTTGGTGTCGCGCCCAACCAGAATCGGGCGTAATACGTTATCGGCAAGACCAATCACCACAATACCGAAGGCGGTCAATATCAGCGCCTGAACCACATCGCCTATCGCAGCCAGGTAAATAGCGGCAGGTACCCACACCAATGCCGCACCCACCGCCGGTAACAACGACACCATGGCCATCACCACACCCCAAAGAAGCGCGCCATGAATACCCAGAATCCAAAAAATCAGGCCGCCCATGGCACCCTGAATAATAGCAATCAGCAGATTTCCTTTTACCGTCGCCCGGGTAACTTCGGCAAACTTGGCAAATAGCAGGCGCTCACGTTCGTCTCCCAGCGGCAGGGCGCGGATCAGAAGCTCTACCAGGCTTACGCCATCACGCAGTAGAAAGAACGCCAGATAGACCATCAATGCCAGGCCAAGAAAAAACTGGAAAGTATTCTGACCCAGACCTAACGCCTGCTTACCCAGGAACTGACTACCGCTAACCATCAGATTAACGGCGCGATCACGCAGTTCAGCGAAGCTAACGTCAAACTGCGCCAAAAAAGACTGAATGGCCGGGAACGACTGATTCACCTGGTCGATATACTCGCCAGGGCGCACGTCGCCGTCCTGAATTTTCTGATACAGGCCGACACCCTCTGCTACTAGGGAAGTCACCAGCAACAGCACGGGAATGACCACAATCACCATGCATAGAAACAGGGTGATCAATGCGTTGGTGTTAGGCCGATCGCCAAAGCGCCGAGCCAATTTCAGTTGAACCGGATGGAAGATGAGGGCAATAGCCACCGCCCAGAATATCGGCCCGAAAAAAGGCTTCATCAACAATATAAAGGCGACTGAGACCCCGACCAGCATGGCCAAAAAGGCGCGTGTTTCAATTTTTGCGTACATAGCGATCCAAACTCTCCTTGTTGCGGACCTAAGCCTACCACGGCACCATAGGAGCGGGGATAGCTAGCAACTTGTCGTGGTTTATTAAAAAATTGTCATTATTGCGAGCAAAATCAGTGCAAGTGGACACATTTACCGAAGACACAGCGCTAGACGCCGCCGTTGAATTGCAGCGAGTGCTGGCAGCGCGCACCCATCGCCGCACAGTGCTGGGGCAAGAAGTGACAGTGCCCGGCCAGCTGGGTGCCGCGCTGAACCTGCCTCGCACCGTTGGCCGCCTGCAAAGTAGGCAGGCCCGCCTGCGTGAGCAGGGCCTGGAAGATTTCCAGCAGCTCTGGGTCATCCTGTCGATACAAACACGCGAGAAAGTATTACGGGCCATCGGCTGGTACAAACCACAGGAATTGAGTTGGGATGACAAACGTTCAAATCGTCACCCTGGACCTGATAAGGGCGCCTAACGCCCCTTTTTGACATCCGCGGACAACTACCTACGAGCCAGCACTCATTTTTGCGTATTAAAGCAGCAACAAAACCGTTATAATCCGCTCACATCACGCATTGCACGCCAATGCTTTACCTTTCGAATTCCGAGTACATCAATGTCTGAATTGTCTTTTGCCGAACTGGGGCTTGATCCTGCCGTTCTTGAAGCGGTGACCGCCGTTGGCTATGAAACCCCCACACCCATACAGGCGCAAGCTATTCCTGCGCTATTGTCCGGCCGCCATTTACTGGGTGTAGCCCAGACCGGCACCGGTAAAACCGCCGCTTTTGCTTTGCCACTGCTGAGCCGGGTGGACCCAAGCGTCAACGCGCCGCAGATTCTGGTTTTGGCGCCTACCCGCGAACTGGCCATTCAGGTGGCCGAGGCATTTTCCACCTATGCCAGCAAGCTCCCTAATTTTCGTGTGCTTCCGATTTATGGCGGTCAAGATTTTTTCCCGCAGATTAAAGGCCTGCGCCGCGGCGCTCACGTTATTGTTGGCACTCCTGGCCGGATGCTGGACCACCTGCGCAAAGGCACTCTGAAGCTGGATAACCTGAAAGCTCTGGTGCTGGATGAAGCCGACGAAATGCTGCGCATGGGCTTTATTGACGACGTTGAAGCGATTCTGTCGAAAACCCCGGACAACTGCCAGCGCGCCCTGTTCTCGGCCACCATGCCGCCGCAAATCAAGAAGGTTGCTCAGACCTATCTGAACGATGCGGTTGAAGTACGTATCGAAAGCGCAAGCCGCACGGTTGATGCTATCTCCCAGTACGTACTGCCGGTGTACGCTGAGCGCAAGCTTGATGCCCTGACCCGCATTCTGGAAGTAGAGCCGCTTGATGCGTCGATTATTTTTGTGCGCACCAAGGCCGAAACCATCGTGTTGGCGGAAAAGCTGGCTGCTCGCGGTCACGCTGCGGCGCCCTTGAACGGCGACCTGAACCAACGTCAACGCGAGCAGACGGTTGAAGACCTGAAGCGTGGCAAGAAAGACATCGTTGTAGCCACAGACGTTGCTGCCCGTGGTCTGGACGTGCCGCGCATAACACACGTGATCAACTACGACGTACCTTACGACACCGAAGCGTATATTCACCGCATTGGTCGTACTGGCCGTGCCGGTCGTGATGGTAAAGCCATTTTGTTGGTAACGCCCCGGGAGCGTAGCTGGCTGCGCACTCTGGAGCGCGCTACCAATGCGACCATGGAAGCCTATGAGTTGCCCTCGCCGGCGGCGCTGCAGAAAATGCGCGTAGATCAGTTTGAAAGCCAACTGATAGGTTTTGCGGAAGATCGCAAACTGAGCAAAGCAATGGCGATGCTGGACGATATTGCCGAGCGCAACGAGATGGACATTACGATGGTTGCAGGCGCTCTGGCGTGCATGCTGGAAGCCACTCAACCAGGTTCGTTGCCGCTGGAGCAGCCGGAAGCTCTGCCAGCGGTATCAACCACGCAGCCAAATCGTGACCGCAAAGCCGGTCGCCCTGGCGAGTTCCGCAAAGGCCCGAAGCCTGGCTTCAAGAAGCGTCCGGGTGGTGGTGGCGCTCCTGGCGGCAAAGGCAAGTTTGCGGGTAAGCCCGCTGCCAAGCGCCCAGCGCGTTAATCTGACGCCAAGCGCTGATACACTACGAAGCTGTAGTTGTAAGGATTGTTATCGGACGCGGAGAAATCCTCCCGTCCGATTTCTTCCCACTCTTCCCAGTTCACTTCCGGAAAGTAAGCATCGCCCTCCACGTTCGCGTGCACTAGGGTAATGTAAATACGATCCACCAGCGGTAGCACCTCGGCGTAGATTTGCCCGCCGCCAATCACCATGACTTCTTCAATACCATCCAGTTCGGCCTGTGCTTCGGCTTTTTTTAGTGCTGCCCGCAAAGTTGTGGCTGCAGTGATGCCTGCCGGTGCCTGCCATTCTTCATTGCGTGTGATAACCACGTTCATGCGCCCTGGCAAGGGGCGACCGATGGAGTCCCAGGTTTTGCGGCCCATGATGACGGGTTTGCCCATGGTGGCTTGTTTGAAGTATTTCAGGTCGCCGGGTAGGTACCATGGCAGATTGTTGTTACGGCCAATAACGCGATTTTGAGCCATGGCGACAATGAGTGCTTTTTGCATGGTGGTTTCCTTTTTCAATGCGGAAAGCTGAGTATTAATTAGATTTTGGAGGCTGCAAGGGTGCGGGGTAGAGCGATTTTCTTTATTTTCCGCCTCGCTGAAAAAACTAATAACTGACTCAACTGTTAAATCGCAATCGGTGCTTTGATGCCGGGGTGTGGGTCGTAGCCTTCAAACTCAAAATCGTCCAGATCGTAACCGAAGATGGAGTTAGGCTTGCGCTTGATCACCAGCTTTGGCAGCGCCCGTGGTTCACGCTTGAGTTGTTCGAATACGATATCGTCAGTCAAGTGATTGCTGTACAGGTGGCAATCGCCAAAGGTGTGTACAAATTCGCCCACGTCCAGATCGCATTGTTGGGCGATCATGTGGGTTAGCAAGGCGTAGGAGGCAATATTGAAGGGTACGCCCAGGAACAGATCGGCGCTGCGCTGGTAAAGCTGGCAGGAGAGTTTGCCGTCGTTGACGTAGAACTGGAATAGGCAGTGACATGGGGCCAGTGCCATGTGGCCCTGGCGCACGTTGTCTTGCGGGCCGATGGATTCGTCAGGCAGTTCGGCCGGATTCCAGGCGGAGACAATCAGGCGACGGGAATTGGGTTTTTGGCGAATCTGGTCGATCAGGTCGCTGATCTGGTCAATCACGCGGCCGTCTTGACACTGCCAGCTGCGCCATTGCTTGCCGTATATGGGGCCTAAGTCGCCGTTATCCAGAGCCCATTCATTCCAGATGTTGACTTTGCGTTCGGTCAGCCAGTTGTTGTCAGTGGAGCCCTGCAGGAACCACAGCAGTTCCTGGATGATGCTGCGCAGGTGAATCTTTTTTGTGGTGACCAGGGGGAAACCTTGCTGCAGATTGAAGCGAACCTGGCGGCCGAATACCGAGCGGGTGCCTACGCCGGTGCGGTCACCGCGGTCGCTGCCGTTGTCGACTATGTCTTGCATCAGGTCCAGGTAGGCTTTCATACGGCATTTCTCCGGTAGGCTATGGTCATCAGGATCAGGCCAGCTAGCACCATGGGCAATGACAGCACTTGCCCCATAGTAAGCCAGTCAAAAGCCAGGTAGCCCAGTTGAGCGTCAGGCTCACGCACGAATTCCACCGCGAAGCGGAACACACCGTAGCAGGTCAGAAACAGGCCAGATACGGCCATACGCGGCCGGGGTTTAGCCGAGAACCACCACAGGATGATGAAGAACAGCACGCCTTCGAGGGCGAACTGATAGAGCTGGGAGGGGTGTCGGGCCAAGGCGTCTGGCGCTTGCCGAAATACCATGCCCCAGGGCACATCCGTGGGTTTGCCCCAGAGTTCGCCGTTGATGAAGTTGCCAATGCGCCCCGCCCCCAGGCCGACAGGCACCAGTGGCGCAACAAAATCGGTCATGCGCCAGAAGCCTGCGCCTATTTTACGGCCGTACCACCACATGCCAAGCATGACCCCCAGCAGGCCGCCGTGGAACGACATGCCGCCTTCCCACACCCGCAGCAGCCACAATGGGTCCGCCAGAAACACATCAAAGTTGTAGAAGATGACATAACCAAAACGGCCACCCAGAATAACTCCCAGCGCCAGGTAAAACAGCAGGTCGCCCACTTGCTCTTCGTTAACCGGCGACCAGGGTTTGCGGCTGCGTAAGCGCCCCAGCCACCAGCCGGCCGCAAAGCCGACCAGGTAGGTCAGGCCATACCAGTGTATTTTCAGTGGCCCGATAGCAATGGCCACCGGATCGATCTGCGGATGTTGCAACATTGTAATCCCTTAACTCAGTAGAAAGCGGAGGCCGATCAGCACCAGCATAATGGCGAAGATGCGCCTCAATAGGGGCGCATTAAGGCGGTGCGCCAGATTGGCGCCCACACGGGCGAATAACACGCTGGTGAGTATGACCCCGATCAGCGCCGGCAAATAGATGAAACCAAGGCTGTGTGCCGGTAGTTCCGGGTTGCCCCAGCCGGTCCACAAGTTGCCCAGAGCTCCGGCTAGCGCAATGGGCAGGCCGCAGGCTGCGGAGATACCGACGGCATGCTGCATTTTAATGTTACAGCGGCTTAGGTAAGGCACGGTTAATGTGCCGCCACCAATTCCAAAGATGGCTGAGGCCCAGCCAATCACGGCGCCCGCCACACCCAGCCCTTTATTACCTGGCACTGATCGACCTGGTTTGGGATCAAAGCCAAGCAACAGTTTTACCGCCACCACGATCACAAATACGCCAATGATCAGTTCGAGCGCTGGCCCGCTGAGCAGCGATGCGGTCCAGGCACCGATTAAAGCGCCAAATACGATGCCCACGGTCATTGCCCGGAAAATGTCCCAGCGAATTGCGCCGTGAACATGATGTGAGCGTATCGAACTTAACGAGGTGAACACGATAGTGGCCAGCGAGGTCCCCACTGCCATGTGGGCGGCGATATCGGGGCTAAAGCCCTGGGCACCAAAGCTGAAGATCAGTACCGGCACAATAACCAGTCCGCCACCAATGCCAAACAGGCCGGCTAGACTGCCCGCCAGCGCTCCCAAGGCGAGGTACAGCGAAAAAAGCATGATGAAAGACATTGCAGCGCACACCGCCGTTACATTTATGGATGGGTATGATACACCTTGTGAAAACAAGGCTCCATTGCACCAACCTTCTGTATACACAACGTTAAGGAAATAGCGCGGATATGTGTTTGATTGCGTTTACTCTGGGCCAGAACCGGCACTATCCGCTGGTGGTTGCTGCTAACCGGGATGAATTCTTCAACCGGCCTACGGCCGCTATGGATTGGTGGACTGGTGCAAGCCATGCGCTGGTTTCAGAGCAGATTCTGGCAGGCCGGGATTTACAGGCCGGCGGTACCTGGCTGGCTATCAGCGCCAGCGGTGTTGTCAGCGCGGTCACCAATGTGCGCGAAGGCAGCCCGGAGCCCGGCGTTATCAGCCGCGGTGATTTGCCTCTGCGCGCCTTACAACAATCGCCCCAGGCCTTGCGCAAGCACTTGGCCGATAATGCCAGCCGCTATTCCGGTTTTAATCTGGTGACACTCGATGCCGGCCAGGAACGCGCGGCCGGCCCCGGCGGCTGGTATTTCAGCAACCGCGACGCTCACCCGGGGCGTAGCCTGCACCGCGGCTGCTACGGCGTTAGCAATCATCTGCTGCAAACCCCCTGGCCCAAACTGTTGCGTCTGCGCCAACGTGTCACCAACACCGTAATCGCAGCCGGTGAAGACAGTGAGCCTTTGCACCAGGCGCTAATCAATCACTTAAAAGATTCTACTCCGGCCCCGGATCATTTGTTGCCCCGCACCGGTGTGGGCCTTACTACCGAGCGGATGTTGTCACCGGCGTTCATTATTGGCGAGCATTACGGCACCCGCGTAACCACGGTGGTGACCGTGGCCGCCAGTGGCGAAATACGAGTTACCGAGCAAACCTGGCAACCCGGCGGCAAACCCGCTGAATGTCGACAACTGTGCTGGCAGCAGTAGCCCGTAAGCTCTGTTATAATCCGCCGGAAACGCACCTAATGCCCCGTCTGGCGGCATTATTCGATTCGATCACAGCGGAGGCTTTTATGGCTGGCAAAAAAGACACCGCGGCTGCCGCGACAAAAGCACCCTCGTTGGGTGGCTTTGAAAAGTCCCTGGAGGAGCTGGAACAGCTGGTGCGTGATCTGGAGCACGGCGAGTTAACACTGGAGCAATCGCTGGCTACCTTCGAACGTGGCGTCGGCCTTACCCGTGATTGCCAACAAGCCCTGAAAAGCGCTGAGCAGCGGGTAGAAGTACTGGTACAAAACGGAGATGGCAGCCTGGAAACCCGACCGTTCCTTGAGCAAAGTAATGAACAGAGCGATCAGAGCAGCGATTCGTGAACACCGCCACCCGCTTGCCAGCCAGTGAATTTTTGCAACACTGCCGCGCTGAGATTGACCAGCAGCTAGCCGACTATATGGATCAAGCCAGCGCATCCCAGCGCCTGCAGGACACCATGCGCTATGGCTTGCTGGGCGGTGGCAAGCGCATTCGCCCGGCGCTTTGCCTGGCCGCTGCCGAAGCCGTTGGCGGCCAGCGCCAAATCGCTCTGGCACCGGCCTGTGCTCTGGAGATGATTCACGCGTACTCGCTGATGCACGACGACTTACCGGCCATGGACGACGATGATCTGCGCCGCGGCCGCGCCACCGCACACATCGCATTCGACGAATCTTCGGCCATACTTGCTGGCGACGCTCTGCAGGCAGAGGCGTTTCGGGTACTGGCCACGGCGCCGCGGTTAAGCGCTGAAGTCAAACTGGCTATGGTAAAAGCTTTGGCGAACGCCTGCGGGGCAAGCGGTATGGTGGGCGGGCAGGCTACTGATCTGGAGTCTGTGGCAAGAACCCTGACTCTGGAACAGCTAGAGAATATGCACCGACATAAGACCGGCGCTCTGATTGAAGCCAGCGTACACCTTGGAGCCCTGGCCGGTGGCGTAACAGACGCCGCGTTGCTAGACGCCCTGGCTCGTTACGCCCGCGCGCTGGGACTGGCGTTTCAGGTGCAGGACGATTTGCTGGACATAGAAGGCGATACCCAGGTGATTGGCAAAACCCAAGGCTCTGATATCGCCCGCGGCAAACCCACTTACCCCGCACTATTGGGGCCGGAAGGCGCACGCGAACACTTGGCAAGGCTGCTAGCCGAGGCTCACGACAGCCTGGAGGGGCTTGGCATTCAAGCCGACGCCCTTCACGCCATGGCAGATTACGTAGTGGCCCGTAGCCACTAAGCAAACGCCCGCGTAACATTCCGGGCATTGAGTCGCTCCCGCTTCGAGGCGCACACTGCGGGATAAACACGTGGCAAACGACAAGGCGCGGCGCTGATACAACCCGACGATGCAGCGTATACAACGACAACCCTTGCCGATTATGCAAAAAAGAACCGAGCAGATGCAGGACACAATGATTTTCAGGGAAATCCCCTTACAGCGACCCAACACCCCCATGCTGGACCGTATTGGTTCGCCGGCAGACATGCGCCAGTTACCCGCCGATCAGTTAACTCAGCTGGCACGAGAGCTGCGGTCGTTTCTATTGTGGTCGGTGGGCACGACAGGCGGCCACTTTGGCGCCGGCCTGGGCGTACTGGAACTAACGGTTGCCCTGCACTATGTGTTCAATACGCCGGAAGACCGCCTGGTTTGGGACGTGGGCCATCAGACCTACCCTCATAAAATCCTGACAGGACGCCGCGAACAGATGGGCAGCATTCGCCGCAAAAACGGCCTGGCAGGGTTTCCCAAACGCACTGAGAGCCCTTACGACACCTTTGGTGTGGGCCATTCCAGCACCTCTATCAGCGCCGCCCTGGGCATGGCCATTGCCGCCAATCATCAAGGGCTGACGCGCAAGAGCATCGCGGTGATTGGTGATGGCGCCATGACCGCCGGCATGGCATTTGAGGCACTGAATCACGCCGGCCATTTGAAGGCCGATATGTTGGTGATTCTGAACGACAACGACATGTCGATTTCCCGCAACGTAGGTGGCCTGTCCAATTATTTTGCCAAGCTTCTATCCAGTCGCACTTATCATCAAATGCGCGACAGCAGCAAAAAAGTGCTTGAGATAGCCCCGGGTCTGCGCGAACTGGCAAAAAAAACCGAAGAACACTTCAAAGGCATGATTGCGCCAGGCACCCTGTTTGAAGAATTGGGGTTCAATTACATCGGCCCCATTGACGGCCACGACCTGCCATTACTGGTAGAAACCCTGGAGAACATCCGCGAGCTCAGCGGCCCGCAGTTTTTGCACATTGTCACTACCAAAGGCAAAGGTTTTGCTCCCGCAGAAGCCGACCCGATTGGCTACCACGCCATCAACAAGATAGAACCCCTGGTAGCCACCACTGCTGCCAGCGGCAAACCGGCGCCGGTGAAGTCTGGCCCGGCCGCGCCCAAATACGCCAACGTGTTTGGCCAATGGCTGTGTGATGCCGCAGCCGCGGATGAGCGAGTGATGGGCATAACCCCCGCCATGTGCGAGGGCTCTGATCTTTTGGCCTTTGCCGAGCGTTTTCCCGCGCGTTATTTTGACGTTGCCATTGCCGAGCAGCACGCCGTTACTTTGGCCGCCGGCATGGCCTGTGATGGCGCTAAACCGGTGGTGGCCATCTACTCCACCTTCTTACAGCGTGGTTACGATCAGCTTATCCACGATGTAGCCATTCAGAATCTGGACGTACTGTTTGCCATTGACCGCGCCGGCCTGGTGGGCGAAGACGGCCCAACTCATGCCGGGGCCTTCGACATAAGTTATCTGCGTTGCATCCCCAATATGGTGTTGATGACACCGTCTGACGAAAACGAAACCCGGCAGTTACTGCACACCGGTCTGGTGCATGAAGGCCCGGCGGCGGTGCGCTATCCCCGCGGTAGCGGCAGCGGGGTCGAGATTGACCCGTTGTTGCACACACTGCCCCTGGGTAAAGGCAGAATTGTGCGCGAACGCGAGCGCAAGAGCGCAAGCGGCCGTATCGCCATTCTGAATTTTGGCACCCTTTTGCCGCGGGCCCTGAAAGCCGCACAGGCGCTGGACGCCACAGTGGCCGATATGCGCTTTGTAAAACCGCTGGATGAAGCTCTGATACGCCAGTTGGCAGAGCAGCACGATTTGCTGGTGACTCTGGAGGAAAATGCCATCGCCGGGGGCGCCGGCAGTGCGGTTTGCGAATGGTTGAATCAGGAAGAAATTACCATGCCGGTGCTGCAGCTGGGACTGCCCGACACGTTCGTTGACCACGGCAGCCGCAATCAGCTGTTAGAGGAATGCGGTCTGGATGCTGCGACTATCGAGCGCAGCATAACTGGCCGCGTGCAACGATTGGTCAGCCAGTCGGGCAAAGCCGCGCAGTCTTCCTGATAATTGCCTGGCTCTGACAAGAGATGGAGACTCAGCAGGCGAGGTATGAAAGCCGCCTGCTGCGCTCAGAGGCTCAGAGCCGGGGGTCATCGTCCTGATGAATCGCCAGAAAATGGCCGAGTTTGCTCTGTTTGGTGTCCAGATAGTGCTCGTTATGGGGGTTTCTTCCTACGTGCAGCTCGACTCTTTCCACAACATCAATGCCGTATGACGACAACGCCTTTACTTTGCGCGGGTTGTTCGTCATCAACCGCAAGCGCTTTATACCCAAGTGCTCCAACATATCTTTGCACATGCTGTAGTCACGAAGATCCGCTGCAAAACCCAAACGTTCGTTGGCTTCGACTGTGTCGGCACCCTGGTCTTGAAGGTTGTAAGCACGAATCTTGTTGAGCAGGCCGATACCGCGGCCTTCCTGGCGCAGATACATCAAAATACCGCGACCTTCACGAGCGATGCTGCGCAAGGCTTCTTCCAGTTGATAACCACAGTCACAGCGCATGCTGTAAAGAGCGTCACCGGTCAGGCATTCAGAGTGGGTGCGGGCTAACATGGGTTCGTCGCCAGCCAGATCACCCAGCGTCAGCGCGACGTGCTCTTTGCCGGTGTCCGGCTCTTCAAAACCGTGCATTTCAAAAACCCCAAACGGGGTCGGCAGCCGGCAAGTCTCAATGTAACGAACAGCCACTGTAATTCCTCGTGGTTCGATCTTATGATCTTAGATGGAGCAGCCTGCCTGCGGCAGGTACGTTGTTTCTAATAGATCAGGTGCTGGGTTTCTACGGATCAGGTGCTGGCCTGCCAGTGGCCACTGCGGCCGCCTTTCTTTTCCACCAAGCGCAGGTTGCTTACAACCATGGCCTTGTCGACTGCTTTGCACATGTCGTAAACGGTCAACGCGGCGATACTGGCCGCCGTTAGCGCTTCCATTTCTACGCCGGTCTGACCAGACAGCTTGCACAAGGTGCGAATGTGGACCGACATGCCGTCTGCACCGGGTTCTAGCTCTACCTTCACCGAGGTCAGGTTTAAGGCGTGGCACAGGGGGATCAGATCGTGAGTGCGCTTGGCCGCCATAATGCCGGCAATACGTGCCACCGCCAAAACGTCACCCTTCGGGTGTTGGCCATCCACGATCATCGCCAGAGTTTGGGCCGACATACTGATCGTGGCCTCGGCACGGGCTTCGCGCTCGGTTACCGCTTTGGCGGTAACGTCGACCATGCGTGCTTCGCCTTTGTCATTCAGGTGCGTCAGTTTGCTCACAGCCTCTCCCGTTGGCATAATCGCCGAATAAACACCTTCGACGGTATTGGTTCAATACACATCCACGATGTAAAAAATATGTTACATCATAACAACTGTGGCGCTGCGCTGCGCTGTTAAACGCCGGCTTATGCCCACCAGAAGCCAATGCCAGCGATGCCTTGTGCGCCGCATTGGCGGGCCTGTGGCAGATCGGCTGGCGATAAGCCGCCAATGCCATACACCGGTAGTCGTGCCGCTGACACCAGTTGGCTGAACGCACACCAGCCCAGAGGCGCCTCATCGGGGTGACTAGGCGTATCCAACACGTGCCCCAGGGTTGCATAGTCGGCACCGATGGCCGCAGCGTGAGCCAGTTGCTCTGCGTTATGGCAGGAAACCCCCAGCCTGAAGCATTCAACCACCGGCCGCTGCTGACACTGCCTGGCGTGGCGCCAGGGCAAATGCACGCCAGCAGCCTGGGGATGGCAGTCCATCAGCTCGGGCACGCCGTGTAACATAAGCTCACTGCCATTACTCTGACACAGCGCCAAAGCACTCTGCGCCAAGCGATTGTAAGCTATCGCCTGTTCAGTCAAAGCCGGGGCCCGCAACACGATCAGCGGCGGCTGGCTAACCTGTAGCGCTGTTTTTAAGCGTTTCAGGCCACTTTCACCCTCTGCCACGTCGCTACCCGTTAACGCCAACTGCGAAGGCAGTTGAAGAGCGCGGATAATTGGGCGATTCGCTGCGGGGAAATCCGCGTCGCGTAAATCCTGCGGCAATAGCCACTGAATCGGCTGACCTTCGCGGCCATGAGCCCCGCCTGATGCTGCGTCGGTCGACCAAACATCCAAAAAAACACGCTTGTCGCCATAATCGTGTCGGATACCAATGACGGGCTGTAAAGCGGATTCGATCAACTTTAATCCGGTTTCTTCGGCAATCTCACGCACCAACGCCTGCTGCACGGTTTCACCCGGCTCCACTTTACCCCCCGGAAACTCCAGTAGTCCGCCCTGATGGGCGTGTTCGGGCCTGCGGGCAATCAGCACCCGCCCATCGCGAATGATCACGCCGACGGCGACGTGCACTTCACGTAATACGCTTAGCGCTCTCTCCGGCACTTCATCAGGCATTTTATCAGGTACTTCCCCAAGTGCTGTCGAAGGCGGTTGCTCAGGCATATTCTCAATCACAGGCATCAGCTGCGGTAATCGGCGTTGATGGTGACATAGTCGTGGGAGAAGTCGCAGGTCCAAACGGTCTCATGCACTGCGCCTCGTTTGAGGTCGATGCGAATGGTGATTTCTTCCTGGTTCATCACCGCCTGGCCGCGTTCCTCCGAGTAATCGTCTGCCCGACCGCCATTGCGGACCAGACACACGTCTCCCAGGTAAATTTCCAAGGCGTTCAAGTCCAGGCCTTCGACACCCGCGCGGCCAACGGCGGCCAGAATGCGACCCCAGTTGGGGTCTGACGCAAACAGCGCCGTTTTAACAAGCGGCGAATGCGCGACCGTGTAGGCTACATCCAGAGCTTCATTGACTGTCGCTGCGTGGTTAACCTCAATGGTTACAAACTTGGTTGCCCCCTCACCGTCGCGCACAATGGCGTGGGCCAGATCCATATACACCTGGCGCAGAGCGTCTTTTAACGGCGCCAATAGCGGGCTGTCAGCGGTTATTTCCGGGCCGCCGTAACATCCGCTGGCGATCAGCATGCAGGCATCGTTGGTGGAGGTGTCACCGTCGATGGTAATGCGATTGAAGGACTGCTCACCCAGCTCCGAGGCCAGGGATTGCAACACATCCGGCGCGATACGGGCGTCGGTGGCAATGAACCCCAGCATGGTGGCCATGTTGGGGCGAATCATGCCCGCACCCTTGCTGATGCCGGAAATACTCACCGTATGGCCGCCCAAATCCACTTGCACCGATGCCCCTTTGGGGCGGGTGTCGGTGGTCATAATGCCGTTTGCCGCTTCGGCCCAGCGATCTACGCGGGTATCCGCCAGTGCATCGGGCAGCGCTGCGACAATGTTGGCCACCGGCAGAGGCTCACCGATCACGCCGGTGGAGAATGGCAACACCTGATGTTCAACAACGCCGGCGGCGGCTGCAAGAGCCTCACAGCAGGCTGCTGCGTCGACCAGGCCGCGTTCGCCAGTGCCCGCGTTGGCGTTACCGGTATTAATGAGCAGATAGCGCGGCGCGCCTGCAGCAAGGTGCTTGCGGCTAAGCGTAACCGGTGCCGCACAGAACTGGTTGCGGGTGAAAATTCCGGCTACCTGCGTGCCCTCAGCCAAGGAAAATAATACGACATCTTTGCGGCCAGGCTTTTTAATACCGGCACTGGCAATGCCCAGTTCTACGCCTTTGATGGGAAAAAACTCGGGTAAGGTTCCGGGACCTACCGCCATGGTAATTCTCCTGACAAATAATGAATAAAGACTGCCCGCGGGCATTCAAAACGCAAAAACCCGCAGCCTGAATGAACCAGATTGCGGGTTGAAGATAGCTTTCAATGACAGTGCTGTTTAACTAATTTTGCCACAGCACTGCTTGAACTTCTTGCCAGACCCGCAAGGACAGGGCTCATTACGGCCCACTTTTCGCTCGTTACGTACAAAGGTTTCCGGCATGGCCTGGCGTGAACTGTCGTGGCCACCGGCCTCTCCCCCGGCGCCAGCCTGAGCTGTTGCGCTGGTTTCGTCGTGGCGCAGACGAGCACGTGCCAGTTCATTCGCCAATGCCTCTTTACGCTGGCGCTCAATTTCTCCCAGCTCTTCCTGGCTTTGCACTTTCACGTGACACAGTACCCGAATAACATCGCCCTTCATGGCTTCCAGCATACTTTCGAACAGATTGAAGGCTTCGCGCTTAAACTCCTGCTTCGGGTTTTTCTGGGCGTAACCACGCAGGTGAATACCGCGACGCAGGTGATCCATATTCGACAGATGCTCTTTCCACAGGGTATCCAGTACCTGCAAAAACACCTGTTTTTCAAACTTACGTATGGGCTCCGCGCCGACCACGGCCTCTTTAGCGTCGTAAGCAATCACAATCAGCTCCAGAATTTTTTGGCGTAGATTGTCTTCATAGAGTTTGCTGTCTTCATCCAGCCACTGCTGGACCGGAAGATCAATGCCCAATTCCGACTGCAACTGGGCTTCCAAACCGGCAACATCCCATTGCTCCGGCATGCTCTGCGGTGGAATGTGAGCACTCACCAGGGTGTCTACTACGTCAGCGCGAATGGTTTTCACCATCTCCGACACATCGTCCGAGCCCATTACCTCGTTACGCTGGTCGTAAATGACCGAACGCTGGTCGTTGGCAACGTCGTCGTATTCCAGCAACGTTTTGCGCATGTCAAAGTTTCGGCCTTCGACCTTGCTTTGGGATTTCTCAATGGCGTTGGTGACCATGCGGTGCTCAATCGCCTCGCCGTTTTTCATGCCCATGGCCTGCATCAGACTCTTGACCTTATCCGGAGCAAATATCCGCATAAGGTTGTCTTCTAGCGACAAGAAGAAGCGAGATGAACCCGGGTCGCCCTGGCGGCCGGCACGACCCCGCAGTTGGTTGTCAATGCGTCGGCTTTCATGGCGCTCGGTGCCAATGATGTGCAAACCACCGGCTTCCAACACACTATTGTGGCGCTCAGTCCACGCGTCTTTCAGTACCGCGCTCTGTTCATCGGAGGGGTTATCATGCCCTGCCAGTTCATATTCCCAGTTACCACCAAGCACAATATCGGTTCCCCGACCAGCCATGTTGGTGGCAATGGTAACGGCACCGGGGCGACCGGCCTGTGCAATAATCTGGGCTTCGAATTCGTGCTGCTTGGCGTTCAGAATTTTATAATCAATCTGGGTTTTCTTCAGCAGGCTCGCCAAACGCTCAGACGCCTCAATGGACGCAGTACCCACCAGAATGGGCCGACCTTCGCCTGTAGCGTCTTTAATTTCGTCGATAATGGCGTGGAATTTTTCTTCTTCCGTCAAGTAAACCAAGTCGTTGTAATCGGTCCGCTGAATCGGTTTGTTAGGCGGAATGACCACCACATCCAAGCCGTAAATCTGACGGAATTCAAACGCTTCAGTGTCTGCGGTACCGGTCATGCCCGACAGCTTTTCATAAAGCCGGAAGTAGTTCTGGAAAGTGGTAGACGCCAGGGTCTGGCTTTCCGCGTGAATATTCACGCCTTCTTTGGCTTCAATCGCCTGATGCAAACCTTCACTCCAGCGCCGGCCAGGCATGGTACGACCCGTGTGTTCGTCAACAATCACGACCTGCTCGTCTTGCACGATATAATCCACGTTTTTCTGGAACAGGTTATGGGCCCGCAATCCGGAGTGCACGTGATGCAGTAGGCTGAGATTGGCAGCAGCATACAGGTTCTCGCCTGCTTTGAGCAGTTCACGCTCCAGCAGCAACTGCTCCACTTTTTCATGGCCCCGTTCGGTCAGTTCGACCTGACGGGTCTTTTCATCGATGGTGAAATGGCCGGTGGGATCGCCTTCCTCTGGCACTTCGCCTTTTTCCAGAATCGGGATCAGGATGTTAATCGCCTGATACATTTTCGAGCTGTCTTCGGCGGCGCCAGAAATAATCAGCGGTGTACGGGATTCATCGATCAGAATGGAGTCAACTTCGTCAACAATAGCAAAATGCAGGCCGCGCTGAACTTTGTCTGCGGTGCTGAACGCCATATTGTCGCGCAGATAGTCAAAACCGAATTCGTTGTTGGTGCCGTAGGTGATGTCAGCCTGATAAGCAGCGCGCTTTTCTTCGCCCGGCTGACCGGAGCTTACAACGCCCACTTGCAGGCCCATAAAGTTATACAGCTTACCCATCCAGTCGGCATCACGGCGGGCCAGATAATCGTTCACGGTGATCACGTGAACGCCTTTGCCAGACAAAGCGTTCAGATAGGCCGACGCGGTGGACATAAGGGTTTTACCCTCACCGGTTTTCATTTCGGCAATGCGGCCTTCATGCAGGGTAACGGCACCTACAAACTGCACATCGTAATGGCGCATGCCCATGACTCTGCCACTGGCTTCGCGTACGCAGGCAAACGCTTCGGGCATCAGCGCATCGAGACTTTCGCCTTTTTGCAGGCGCTCACGGAACTCTGTGGTTTTTCCCTGCAACTCGCTGTCGGTCAGGCTGCCAAATTGCTTTTCAAGTTCATTAATACGCACGGCAATCTTGCGCATTCGCTTGATTTCCCTGGCGTTCTTATTACCGAATACTTTCGTTGCAAGCTTTGTGAACATAGACCAATGCTTCTTTGATTAAACGGAGGAAGCCGGCATTCTACCTTTATTTAGCGGCGGGGCAAAAGCCACAGCCGGTGACAACAACGCCTGCCGACAATTCGGCGCTGCCAATCACATTTGCGTTACAGGTTTTCTTAACGACCGGCCGGGGCCGCCTACTGGCGCCGGAGCGCTAAAATCAAACTCTTCGTTATTCACCAGTCCACTTTCGACAAATCGTTGCCCCAAAGCGTCCAGCCGCAACAGGCGGCCTTGCATCGCACCCAGGCGCAGCGTTATGGCGTCGACCTGGTGCTGCACGTCTGTTTCAATCTGGGCCAGCTCGGCTTTCTGCTCCTGCAAGCGCGCCTGCCAACGCACAACCAACTCGGCGCTAGCAGGGGTTTCGGCCTCAATTTTCGCCACCGCCAGCGTGTAACCCGCCCAACTAGCACCGGCTGCCAGCGCCAGAGTGAACACCAGCAAGGCGAGTAAAAAACGGCGATTCAGTATAATGGCCGGAGGCGGGAGCGGATCAGAAATTCTGTATGTCGTCATAGTGTGTAGCTGTTGCAACAGATCGCAAACCGATGTTTAAAGCACCCGCCAGCGGTTACACTGGTCATGAATAGTCGGGGCGCTCACCTAAAAACGAAGCAGAAGTGTACCCAATGGTTTACAGCTCAGTCGAGTACTCAGGCCGCAATGACGCCAAAAAACGAACAGAAAATGATTTTCAACACACTCTCTGGGGCCGCCGGCGTGCGCAACCTGGTGGCGCGGGCCGAGCAGCACCGGCTTGCTGAACAGGCGCTGCTGGCTGAATTGCCGCCATCGTTGCAGTCAGGTACGCGTTTTGTCAGCTGCCATGAAGGCGAACTTGTGCTGTCATCAGACAGCGGGCCCAAAGCCAGCCAGATTCGCTTTCGCCAGCATGACATTATGGCGGCTGCGCGCAATCTGGAGTTGTTTCGCTTTGTCTGGAAGCTGAAAGTAAAAGTGGTGCCGGCGCGTTTTCAGGACAAGGCCATGGCGAAAAAGCTGCCCCTGAGTAAAGAAAACGCCCGGCTCCTCCAAGAGGAAGCCGGGCACACAAAAGACAAAGCTTTGCGCCAAATTCTGGAAAAGCTCGCCAGTCACGTTCGCGACTGACGATGATGCTTCAGGCGGTGGCTAAAACAGGTTTGACGTAAGAGATCGGAGCGTTAGCTTCGTCATCAAAGGTCACTACTTCCCAGGCGTCCTGCTCTGAAATAAGAAGGCGCAGCAGGCGATTGTTCAAGTCGTGGCCGGATTTCACACCACGGAACTCGCCAATCAGGCTGTTGCCCAACAGATACAGGTCGCCGATAGCGTCCAGAACCTTGTGCTTGACGAACTCGTCGTCATAGCGCAAACCGTCTTCGTTAAGAATTTTGTAATCGTCAACAACGATGGCATTGTCAACGCTGCCACCAAGAGCCAGGTTCATGGAGCGAAGTTTTTCAATATCGCGTATGAAACCGAAGGTGCGGGCCCGACTGACTTCTTTCACAAACGAAGTACTGGAAAAATCAACAGTGGCGCTCTGGGCGCGGCCTTTGAAGGCTGGGTGATCAAAGTCGATACCAAAACTGACTTTAAAGCCTTCAAAGGGCAAGAAAGTGGCGCTTTTATCACCGTCGGTAATCGATACTTCACGCTTGATGCGGATAAATTTCTTGGCTGCATCTTGCTCGGCAATGCCAGCAGACTGCAACAGAAATACAAAGGGCCCTGCCGAGCCATCCATGATCGGCACTTCAGAAGCGCTAAGTTCTACAAAGCAGTTATCGATGCCCAGGCCAGCCATGGCCGACAATAAATGCTCTACCGTTGACACCCGTACGCCGTCTTTCATCAACGTGGTTGACAGCATGGTCTCGCCGACATTTTCTGCACGGGCCCGAATTTCAACCGCAGGGTCTAGATCGGTACGGCAAAAGACAATTCCAGCATCAATGGGTGCGGGCTTTAGGGTCAAATACACCTTTTCACCCGAATGCAGGCCAATGCCGGTGGCGCGAATAGTGTTTTTAAGAGTCCGTTGTTTGATCATCGATACATAGTTCCGTCGAAAAGGCGATGCGCTAAACAAAAATCTGCTCGCACGATATCAGAAAATACAACTGGCCACCACTCGAAATCGCCCTTTTCTGCTCAAAAAACAGCCAAAACGGGCCATGGGTGACCAGTGCTCACTTTTCCGACTGAAGGTTTCAAGTACCCGCCCCAGCCGGCTCCGGGTCATATTGTTGCCATGATATCAATCGGCTTGACGACGAAGGAATGCGGGAATATCGAGATAGTCCACACTCTGCTCCGCGCTGTCGCGGCCTTGGTCAAGCGCCGTGTTGCCGGAAGCCACAGCGCGACGGCGCAGGATGGCCGGCCGGTCCAGCTGGTTGTAGTCGGTTTTACCATCCAGGGTGCGGCTGTTATCCACTACTTTGGCCGGTTTTTCGCGACTTCCGCCCAAACCAGTGGCCACTACAGTCACCTTGAGTTCGTCGGTCAGGTCTTGATCAATCACGGTACCCACAACCACTGTGGCCGTATCCGAAGCAAATTCGCGGATGATGTCGCCTACCTCGGCAAACTCGCCCAAGTTCAGGTTAATGCCGGCGGTGATGTTAACCAAAATACCCTTGGCGCCCTGCAGGTTGACGTCTTCCAGCAGCGGGCTGCGAATAGCGGCTTCTGCGGCTTCACGGGCACGGTTCTCACCCGTTGCACGAGCAGTACCCATCATCGCCATGCCCATTTCGGACATCACCGTTCTTACGTCGGCGAAGTCGACGTTAATCATTCCATTGCGGGTAATCAAATCGGCAATGCCCTGAACCGCACCCAAGAGTACGTCGTTAGCAGACGCAAAGGCGTCCAGCAGGCTGGTGTTCTTGCCCATCACCGACAGCAGCTTCTCATTGGGAATGGTAATCAAAGAATCCACGCACTCTTCCAGCTCGCGCAGACCGGCTTCCGCCATGCTCATGCGCTTGCCGCCTTCAAACAGGAACGGTTTGGTCACTACGGCAACTGTCAAAATGCCCAGCTCCCGTGCCACCTGAGCCACAACGGGTGCGGCACCGGTTCCGGTACCGCCACCCATACCTGCGGTGATAAAGACCATATCAGCGCCACTGATTGCATCCGATATACGATCGCGATCTTCCAGCGCCGCCTGTCGTCCTATTTCCGGGTTAGCACCGGCACCCAGGCCTTTGGTGATGGCACCACCGAGCTGGATAATCTGCCGAGCGTCCAGGTCTTTAAGGGCCTGGGCATCCGTGTTGGCGCAAATAAAATCAACACCTTCAATATCACTGTTAAGCATATGGCGCACGGCGTTACCACCACCACCACCCACACCGACCACTTTTATAACTGCGTTTTGCTGCACACTATCGACAAGTTCAAACATATCCCCACTCCTTCGTGCTTTAGTCAGCCTGTTTTCCGGCTGTTCTTTTTTGAAATTTGTTGGTTCAAAACGGTTGCTGTTGTGCTTGGCTGACGGCTCAAAAATGGCCGGTAAACCAAGCTTTCATTCGCTCAAACAGCGTGGGAGCATGCTCCCCCTTGAGTACCGGCGCCCGCCCCAGATCAATCTGGCGGAAACCGTGTATCAACAACCCAACGCCAGTGGCGTAAATCGGGCTGTCGACCACTTCCGTCATGCCCGACACGGCCTGCGGACAGGCCAGCCTGACCGGCATGTGGGAAATTTCTTCTGCTAGCTCAATCACGCCCTCCATGGTGGATGCGCCTCCCGTAATCACGATGCCCGCCGGGATCATGTCTTCAAATCCCGAACGTCGCAGCTCCGACTGCACCAGCATGAACAGTTCTTCGTAGCGCGGCTCAACCACTTCGGCTAAAGCCTGACGTGACAAATCTCGCGGAGCGCGATCGCCGACGCTGGGCACTTTGATGGTTTCGTCCGCGCCCGCCAGCTGGGTCAGCGCGCAAGCGTATTTGATTTTGATTTCTTCGGCGTTCTGGGTGGGCGTACGCAACGCCATGGCGATGTCGTTGGTGACCTGATCACCGGCGATCGGAATCACAGCGGTGTGGCGAATAGCGCCACCGGTAAACACTGCGATGTCGGTGGTACCGCCGCCCATATCCACCACGCACACGCCCAACTCTTTTTCATCTTCAGTGAGAATGGCGTGACTGGAAGCCAGCTGCTCAAGAATGATGTCGTCGACTTCAAGGCCACAGCGGCGAATGCATTTTTCAATATTCTGGGCGGCGTTCACCGCGCAGGTCACCAAGTGCACCTTGGCTTCCAGGCGCACGCCCGACATGCCCAGCGGCTCTTTAATGCCTTCCTGGTTATCAATCACGAATTCCTGCGGCAGTATGTGCAGAATTTTCTGATCGGCCGGAATGGCCACGGCTTGGGCTGCGTCAATGACCCGATCGATATCCGCCTGGGTCACCTCGCGATCACGAATGGCCACAATGCCGTGGGAGTTCAGGCTTTTGATGTGGCTACCGGCAATGCCTGCGTACACCGAATAAATGCGACAGCCGGCCATCAGCTCGGCTTCTTCCACTGCGCGCTGAATAGCCTGAACCGTGACTTCAATATTGACCACGACACCGCGTTTCAGCCCTTTTGAGGGGTTAGAGCCGACGCCCACCACCTCAATAGATCCGTCCATTTTGCGCTTGCCGACAATGGCCACCACTTTTGAGGTGCCAATATCCAGGCCGACAATCATGTTTTCCGTTTCAACCGATGACATGTGTTCCACCAAACCCCAGGTCTGAATAAACCGTTGTTATGTTTTCGGAGTTGAGGCAGCCGTAACCGCCTTCCACTGCACCGCAACACCATTGGTGTAGCGCGCATCCACCCTACTGACTTCATCTGCCCGGGATGCCAGCCGGGCCTGATACACGGTCATAAACCGCTCAAAACGCTGCTCGACCTGGTCACGGCCCAGCACAACATCTATGCCGTTACTCAGGCGCAAGGTCCACGCCCCGCGCTGTTCCAGATTCAGGCCACTGAAGCCAAGGCCATGGTCAGCCAGCTGATCACTTAACGCACGAGCCATGGTGATCACATCCCGCGCCCGCTCGTCAGGGCCGGACAGCAGCGGCAGAGCGCCGGCCACTTGCGGGTTAGGTGGGCTGAACAGCTCGCCCGTGCGGCTAACCAGGCGGCCGTCACTCCAGTAGGCCAGCGGCTTTTTCTCGCGGATGTTGACCGTTAGACGGTCTGGCCATTCGCGCTTCACGGCCGCCGATTCAACCCACGGGCGCTGTTCCAGGCTGGCCTTGATCTCTTCCAGGTCGGTTGCGAAATAGCTGCCTCCAACCCAGGCCCCAAGGTGGCGTTCGAGGCCCACCTGGCTTTCGCCGACCAGCGCGCCATTCACGTCAATGGCCAGAATCTGCTGATCCATCGCCGCCAGTACTTTACTGGCGCCCCAGGGCACCAGTGCTGCTGTCAGGATCACCACAATACCCAAACCAAACTGCAACCAAGGCACGACACCAAAGACAGCCTTTAACACTGCGAACCGGTCATGCTGCGGGCCAAGGGTTGTTGCCCCCCGGCGTTGCGGCGGTTCGGACGGCAGTGTCCGAGTCCGGATCAGCAGGTTATCAAGCATGGCCCGGCTCTCCTTCTTGTTTTGCGCCGTTTTGCTCCAGAGTGTCGGCCAGAATGCGCACCACCAGTTCTTCAAAACTAATGCCCGCTGCCCGTGCAGACATTGGCACCAAGCTGTGGTCGGTCATTCCCGGCACGGTATTTACTTCCAGCAACCAGAACTTACCGTCAGCATCCTGCATAATGTCGACCCGGCCCCAGGTGCGGCAGCCCACAACCCGGAAGGCTTCCAGCGCTAACTGCTGAAGACGCAATTCTTCGTCTGCTGACAGCCCACAGGGAATGCAGTAGCGGGTGTCGTCGACCAGATACTTGGCGTCGTAATCGTAAAACACGTGATCGGTGCTCAGGCCGATAGTCGGTAGCGCGCGGTCTTGCAACAAACTTATGGTAAATTCCGGGCCTTCAATCCACTCTTCCACCAACACCGAGGTATCCAGCGCCGCAGCCGCCTGCCATGCCTGCACTAACTCGCCTGCACTGGTGACTTTACAGATGCCAATACTGGATCCTTCACGCGACGGTTTCACGCTCAGCGGCATGCGCAACTCAGCGGCGATACTGGTGGCGTCTTCCGCAGACGCCATGGTGCGGAACTTGGGCGTGGCCAAACCGCAACCGGCAAACACGTATTTGGTGCGCAGCTTGTCCATGGCCAGGGCCGAAGCCATCACGTCACTGCCAGTGAACGGAATACCGGCTTGGGACAGAATCGCCTGCAGCGTCCCGTCTTCACCACCGCGACCGTGCAACGCAATAAATACCCGATCGAACTCTGGCTGTTCCACGGTTTTCAACAGACAACCCTGCACGTCTACGCCAAAAGCATTTACACCCGCTGACAGCAGCGCCGAAAGCACTGCTTGTCCGCTTTTCAGCGACACATCGCGCTCGGCGGAATCACCGCCCATAAACACGGCCACCCGGCCAAAGGCCTTCAGCATGGCAGGCTCGGCCAGAAACGGCTGTATTTGGTGCAATATTGGATAGTGCTGCAATGGATAGTGCTGCTGGTCACTCACCGCTTATCTCCCCTGTTGCTACTACGCCCGTTGTAGCCAGGCGGGCTGCCACCGCCCCAATATCACCGGCGCCTTGAGTTATCAGCAAGTCACCATCGCGTAACACGCTGGCCAACAGGGTTTCGATGTCTTTATTGTGCTCGACAAACACCGGTTCTACTTTGCCTCGCTGACGCAGGCTGCGGCACAGGGCGCGGCCGTCACATCCGGGAATCGCTGCTTCGCCGGCGGAGTAAACGTCCATCAGCAGCAAACCATCCACCGTAGACAGCACTTTGACAAAATCTTCGTAAAGGTCACGGGTGCGGCTGAACCGGTGCGGCTGGTACAGCATGACTAAACGTCGACCGGGCCAAGCATCACGAGCGGCGCGAATGACCGCGGCGACTTCGGTGGGGTGGTGGCCATAATCGTCAACCAGGGTTATGGAACCCTTGGCGATCGGATAGTCGCCGTACACCTGAAAGCGCCGGCCAACACCGGCGAAACCCGCCAAACCGCGGCCGATTGACGCGTCGTCAACACCGTCATCGGTGGCCACGGCAATCACCGCCAGAGCGTTGAGCACGTTGTGGCGGCCAGGCATTTTCAGCTCTACCTGCAAATCGGCCCGCGGCCCCGGGCGCTTTACCAGAAAGCGCGTGCGCAGGCCGTCAGACACAATATTCTCGGCGCGGTAGTCGGCCTCTGGATTATCAATACCGTAAGTAATAATGGTGCGCGAGATACGCGGCAGTATTTCACGCACGTAGGGATCGTCTATGCACATCACGGCCACGCCGTAAAACGGTAAGTTGTGGAGGAAATCAACAAACGTCTGCTTCAGCTTTTCCACATCGCCACCGTAGGTGTCCATGTGGTCGGCTTCGATGTTGGTGACCACGGAAATCAACGGTGTCAGGTGCAGAAACGATGCGTCGCTCTCGTCGGCTTCCGCGATCAGGTAGCGCGATCCGCCCAGCTTGGCATTGGTGCCGGCGCTGTTCAGCTTGCCACCAATCACAAAGGTCGGGTCCAGGCCCGCCTCAGCAAACACCGAAGCAATCAGGCTGGTGGTGGTGGTTTTGCCGTGGGTTCCGGCAACCGCAATGCCGTGGCGATAACGCATGATTTCCGCCAGCATTTCCGCTCGCGGCACGATGGGAATGCGATTACTGCGCGCAGCAACCACTTCCGGGTTGTTGGCCGCCACCGCTGAAGACACCACGACCACATCGGCTTTTGCAGTATTTTCGGCGCGATGGCCAATCTGTACATCAATACCCATGGCCGTCAGGCGTTGGGTAACGGCACCGTGGCGCAAGTCAGAGCCGGACACGTCATAGCCCTGGTTTTTTAGCACCTCGGCAATACCGCTCATGCCGGCGCCGCCAATACCGACAAAGTGAATATGGCGGATGCGGCGCATTTCCGGCACCTGATATACCAGTGGCAGTGTGTTGGCATCAGCCATTGGTGGCCTCCAGACAATAATTCACGACTCTCTCCGTTGCATCGGTGCGGGCCAGCTTACGAGCTGCCTGCGACATCATTAGTACCCGCTCGCGATCATTTACCAGATCGCCCAGAGTTTCTGCCAACAGCGCGGGGGTGAGGCGCGGCTGGGGTATAAGTAGGGCCGCACCGGCGCTAACCATCTGTTCGCCGTTGCGTGTCTGGTGGTCATCCACCGCGTAGGGGAAAGGCACCAGAATGGCGGCGCAACCGGCGGCACAGAGTTCCGACACGGTTAACGCACCCGCGCGGCACAGCACCAGATCGGCCCAGGCAAAAGCCGCAGCCATATCGGTAATGAATGGCTCCACGCTGGCCTCAACGCCTACTGCCTGATAGCCATCGCGAGCGGCCTCGGCGTGGTTTTCACCGCACTGGTGGCGCACGTGCGGGCGACACTCGCCCGCCATTTGCGCCAGCGCCTGGGGCACCTGCTGGTTGAACACCTGTGCGCCCAGACTGCCACCAACGACAAGTAACCGCAGCGGGCCTGTGCGCCCCGCCAGACGTTCTATTGGTGCTGCCAGCGCGGCAAAATCCGTGCGCACCGGATTGCCGGTGCAGCGGGTGACGGTTTTTGCATCAAAGCTACCGGGGAATGCTTCCAGCACAGTGTCGGCAAAGCGCACCAGCAGTCTATTGGTCATGCCGGCAACGGCGTTCTGTTCGTGAATGACCAAGGGTGTGCCGGTCAATCTGGCCGCTAACCCACCGGGGCCGGTCACAAAGCCGCCCATGCCAACCACGCAGTGCGGGCGAATGCGCCGCATAATGGTGAACGCTTCGCCCAGGGCACGCATCAGTTTGAACGGTGCTTTTATCAGCGCCAGCTTGCCCTTGCCGCGCAATCCAGAAATATGGATCAACGACATTTCAATATCGGTATCGGCAACCAGCCGCTGTTCCATGCCGCCAACGGCACCCAGCCAGAACACCTGATGGCCGCGGGCCTGCAAGGCGCGGGCGGTAGCCAGCGCCGGGAACACGTGGCCACCCGTGCCGCCGGCCATCATCAGAAAACGCCGGGGTTCAGTCATAAGCAGCCCCTCCCCGGTGTTTTTTGCCGGCAGGCTCGGCTGCTGCCGTTGCGGCATCCAAGCGTTCCATCTCTATGCGTGCCAATATGCCCAGGCACACGCAGGTCATCATCAAACTGGAACCGCCGTAACTGACCAACGGCAACGTTAGCCCTTTGGTCGGCAGCAAACCGGTGGCTACCGCCATATTAATGGCCGCCTGCAGGCCAATCAGCAGGCTGATGCCATAGGCGAAACAGGCGGCAAATGGCTGCTTGGCCTGTTCTGCGCGGCGGGCAATCACAAAACCGCTGATCACCAGAATGGTAAACAGCGCCACCACTAACAAAGCCCCAATCAGGCCGAATTCTTCGGCAATAATGGCGAATATAAAGTCGGTATGGGCCTCGGGCAGAAAGAACAGCTTCTGAATGGAGTTACCCAGACCGACGCCGGCCCATTCGCCACGGCCGAACGCAATCAGCGACTGGGTCAGCTGATAACCGCTGTTAAACTGGTCTTGCCACGGATCCAGATAGCTCACCACGCGTTTCATTCGGTAGGGCTCGGCAATGACCGCCAGGGCGCCCAATGCAGCCAGTGCCACTACCAAGGGTGCAAAGCGCATAAGGCTGACACCGCTAAGGAAAATCATGCCGGCGGCTACGCCCACCAGCACCACGGTGGCGCCAAAGTCCGGCTGCACCATCAGCAGGCCAGAGGCCACGCCCACCACCGCCAGCGGCTTGATAAAACCGGGCCAGGTATTCAACAGCTCGTCGCGACGGCGCACCACGTAGCTGGCCAGATAGCCCACCAGGCAAAGCTTGGCGATTTCGGACACCTGAACGTTGAAAATGCCAAACGGAATCCAGCGAGTAGAGCCGTTTACCGTCCGCCCCAGTGGTGTTAGCACCAGCACCAAAACCAACAACCCCACGCCCAGCAGCAACCAGCCGCTATTCTGCCACCAGGAAACCGGCACATTAACCGCGATCAGAGCCAGCACGCAGCCGAGCGCCACAAACACAAGCTGGCGAAATATAAAGTGGTAACTATTACCAAAGGTCGCACTGGCAATGTCCATAGACGCCGACGAAATCATCACCAGCCCCAACACCATCAACGCGGCGGCGCTAACAATCAGCAATGGCAAGGGCTGCAGCGCTGGATGACGATTGCCGTACACGGGCAATACCGATTGGGTCTGAATCATAGTGCCTCCACCAGCGTGCGGAAGCGCTCACCGCGATCGATATAATCACGGAACATATCCAGACTGGCGCAGGCCGGCGACAACAACACCCTGTCACCCGGTTGCGCCAGCCGCGCGGCGCTTGCCACCGCGTCGGCCAAGCTGTTTTCAATGTGGGTTGCGGTGCCCTGCGCCAAAACTTCTTGCAGCTGCGCCGCATCACGGCCAATCAGCACGACCGCACGGCAGTGTCGGCGTGCAGGGTCCGCTAGCGGGTTGAAATCGGCGCCTTTTCCATCACCGCCAGCAATTAGCACAATCTTGCCCGCCGCCGGTGCCAGACTGTCGAGCGCAGCAACTGTAGCGCCCACGTTGGTGCCTTTTGAGTCGTTGATGTACTCAACGCCATTGACCAGGCGAAGTGATTCGCAACGGTGGGGCAAACCGTGAAATGCGCCCGCGGTCGTCAACATGCTATCCATGGGCAGACCGGCCGCTTTGCCCAGACCAAGCGCCGCCATCACGTTGCTGAGGTTATGGCGGCCGATCAGTCCAAGTTCGTCGGCGCGAATCAGGTTATCCAGCCCCCAGGTTACCCAGGGGTGGCCACTGACACTGTCGTCACGGGTGCTGAAGGTCTCCGGGTTGACCCGGTTCATGCCAAAGCAGATAAAGCGCAGCGTGTTCCGCGCCATAGGTGTACTAAGGGCGTCATCCAGATTCACAATGGCGTACTGGCAGCCGCGGAATATCCGCTGTTTGGCTTGGTAATAGGCCATTTTGTCTGGGTAACGGTCCATATGGTCGTCACTGACATTGAGCACCGTGGCCGCCAGCGCATTCAGTTCATCCGTGGTCTCCAGTTGAAAACTGGACAGCTCCAACACGTATAAGCGCGCACCGGTATTCAACAAATCCAGCGCCGGAGTGCCAATATTGCCACCCACTGCAACCTGGTAGCCGGCGTCACGAGCCATGTTGGCGACCAGCGTGGTCACCGTGGTTTTGCCATTGGAGCCGGTGATAGCAATAATCGGCGCCTCGGCGGCTTCTGCAAACAGGTCAATATCACCGCGAATACGCGCGCCACTGGCGGCTGCAGCAGCGATAGCGGGCTCGGCCACACTGATACCCGGGCTTACAATCAGTTCACTGAAAGCGCTGAAAAAGTCGCTGTCAAACGCGCCAAGATGCACTTCGACGTCAGGCCAACCGGCTTGCAGCTCAGCAAGGCCCGGTGGCGCCTCACGGGTGTCAGCCACGGCCAGCTTGCGGCCTTGTGCTGCCAGATAGCGCACGCAGGAAAGCCCGGTTTTACCGAGCCCTACGATTAACGTGCGACGATCCGACACAATGACACCCATATTCGGCAACACTCCTTATCTCAGTTTCAAGCTGGCCAAACCAATCAACACCAGAACCACGGTAATCACCCAAAAACGCACGATAACCCGCGGTTCGGGCCAGCCCTTCAATTCAAAATGGTGATGCAGCGGCGCCATGCGGAAAATTCGCCGCCCGGTCAGACGGAACGACGCCACCTGCAAAATCACCGATACGGTTTCCATCACAAACACGCCGCCCATGATGAACAGCACAATTTCCTGGCGCACAATCACCGCCACTATGCCAAGAGCTGCACCCAGGGCAAGAGCACCAACATCGCCCATAAACACCTGAGCGGGATAGGTGTTGAACCACAAAAATCCCAGACCGGCGCCTACAATGGCGCCGCAAAACACAATCAGTTCGCCGGTGCCAGGCAAGCGCGGAATCAACAGGTAATTGGCAAACTGGACGTGGCCCGACAGGTAGGCAAATATGCCCAGCGCAGCGGCTACCATCACCGTGGGCATAATCGCCAGACCGTCCAGTCCGTCGGTGAGGTTGACCGCGTTACTGGTGCCAACAATCACGAAATAGGTCAGCAGAATAAACAGCACCGGCCCCATGGTGAGCGACACCTGCTTGAAAAACGGCAGATACAGCGAGGTTTCCTGAGGCAGAGACGCTGTCATAAACAACGCGATAGCGGCACCGGCACCCACCACCGACTGCCAGAAATACTTCCACCGGGCCGGCAGGCCACGGGGGTTGCGCTCGACCACTTTGCGATAATCATCTACCCAGCCGATAGCGCCAAATAACAGAGTAACTAGAAGGGTGATCCACACGTAGCGGTTGCTTAAGTCTGCCCACAACAGGGTACTGACGGCGATGGCCACCAGAATAAGCGCGCCACCCATCGTGGGCGTACCGGCTTTGCTCAGATGGGCTTGCGGGCCGTCGTCGCGCACCGCCTGGCCAATTTGGTATTGCGCCAGCTTGCGAATCATCACCGGGCCCACCAGCAGCGAAATCAGCAGCGCCGTTAGCGTGCCCAGAATGCCGCGCAGGGTGAGGTACTGAAACACCGTCAGCGATGTGAAGTACTGTGAGAGTATCTCTGTCAGCCAGAGCAGCATGTGCCATTCACCTTATTTTTTATTCCCTCCGCCACAATTTCCATGGCGGAACTGCGAGAACCTTTCACCAGCACGGTGGCCGGTACCTGTGTGTTTTTTAAAACGGCATCCATCGCCTGGTCGTGACTGGCGCAGATTTCGACTGTGGCACCAAAACCCTGGCCGTAGCCTTCACAGCCCGGGCCTACCGCCAGCAACCGCTCAATGCCCAGATCACGGGCGTATTGCGCGACTTCCTGGTGCAGCTGGGCAGCCTGCTCGCCCAATTCAGCCATGGTGCCCAGCACCGCAATGCGCGGTGACGGACGTTTTGCCAGCACCACCAGCGCGGCTTTGATCGACGCCGGATTGGCGTTGTAACTGTCATCAATTAGGGTCCAACCCTGCGCCAGTGGCTGTATGTGCAAGCGACCTTTTACCGCTAGCACCTGCTCCAGCCCGGCTTTGATATGTTCATTGGTGGCGCCCAACTCCCGCGCTGCAGCTGCCGCCATAGCCGCGTTACTGAGATTGTGCTCACCTTCAAGACCAAACCGTAGGTCGCAAAGCCAACCATCTGGCCCGCTGATCTGCAGCTGGCCGCCAGCCCCCGCTGTGGCCTTATAATCAGCTTCGGCATGGCCTGCGCGACTTACGCTTGCCACACGGCGACGACCGGCACGGGCCAGCCACTGATCAAACGCCGGATCGTCCCGATTAAGCACAACCAGGCCGTCATCGGTCACGCCGTCGATGATTTCGCCCTTGGCAAGCACGATGTTCTGGTAGCTGCCAAAACCTTCAAGATGGGCCTGGCCCGCGTTAGTCAGAATCACCACCTGCGGTTTCACCATAGCCACGGTGTAAGCAATTTCATCAAGGCCACTGGCGCCCAACTCGATCGCACCAAAGCGGTGCTGAGGAGCCAGACCAAACAGGGTCAGCGGCACACCAATGTGATTGTTCAGATTGCCTTGGGTAATCAAAGCCGGGCCCATCTGCTGCAAAATCGCCCCGGTCATTTCACGCACCGTGGTTTTGCCGCTGCTACCGGTAATGGCAATCAGAGCCGCGTTGCTGGTTGCACGGTGCGCCGTTGCCAGCTGGCTCAGCGCGATCAAGGTGTCGCTGACCAGCAACTGGGGCAGGTCCACAGCGGCATCAATACGATCCACAACGGCGGCGCTTGCGCCCTGCTCCTGCGCTTTTTGCAAAAACCGGTGGCCGTCAAAATTGTCACCGCGCAACGCCACGAACAACTGCCCTGGCTGCAAGCTGCGGGTGTCGGTGTTGACCGCGTTAAACGTTAAATTATCCGGCCCGTCAAAATGACAGTCAGGCTGCAACCACTGAACGGCTTCCGCTAGCGAAAAAGAGCGCATCATGCCACTTCCTCCCGCTGTTTCAGAGCCCGGGTTACCTGCTCGCTGTCACTGAACGGGTGCTTGCAACCAGCGATATCCTGATAATCTTCGTGGCCTTTGCCAGCCACCAGCACCAGATCGTCCGGGCCGGCCAGAGCAAGGGCGGCGCCGATGGCCTGGGCACGACTGTGAATCAGCTGCACTTTTTCCGGGGCGATAAATCCGGCCATAATATCGGCTGTGATAGCGGATGGGGTTTCAGTACGCGGGTTATCGTCGGTGACAATCACCAGATCAGCGCCGTTTTCAGCCTGTTGCGCCATTTCCGGCCGTTTGCCACTGTCACGGTCGCCGCCACAGCCGAAAACGCAAATCAGCCGCCCGCTTACGTGGGGGCGCAATGCCGCCAACGCGTTGTTCAAAGCATCAGGAGTGTGGGCATAATCCACCACCGCCCGGGCACCGTCGCCGGCGGTAAATACCTGCAAACGTCCGGCCGGTGGCACCAGCCGGCAAACGCCCTGCTGCACTTGGGTTGCATCAACCCCCAACGCCATCACTGTGGCAACCGCAGCCAGTACATTGCTGGCGTTAAACCGGCCCATCAGCGGCGCTTCAATAGTGAATTCGCCCCACCGGCCATCCAACACGGCACGAAAGCCGTTGTCCAAAGCGCAAAAATCTTTTAGCCACAACTCCACTTGCGGCTCATGCAGACTGAAGCGGAGGCGGTCACACTTGCCTTCAAGCTGGTGGTAAAGCTTGCGACCAAATGGGTCGTCGACATTAATCACCACAAAGCGCAATTCTTCACGGGTGAAAAGCCTGGCCTTAGCTTCACCGTAGGCGGCCATGGAGCCGTGGTAATCAAGATGATCCCGGGTCAGATTGGTAAACACCGCGGCCGTTAGAGTAAGACGATCGATGCGACCCTGGTCCAAAGCATGGGAAGACACTTCCATCGCCGCAGCACGGCCGCCGCTGGCTACAATACCTGCCAGTACCCGATTGGCTTGCACCACGTCTGGGGTTGTGTGCGTCGCCGGCTGCAAAGCCTCGGGCATGCCGCAACCTAATGTGCCCATTAAGCCACAGGGCGTGCCCGCCGCCTGAAGTAGCTGGGCAATATACTGGGTTACCGAGGTTTTACCGTTGGTACCCGTCACACCGATAAGCTGCAGGCGCTGTGACGGGTATTCAAAAAACCGGTCCGCCAGCTTACCCAGGCGGGCTTTTAATTCGGGCACTGGCACAATTAAAGCGCCGCTACGCTCGCTGCACTCACCAGCCTGTTCAGATTCCAGCAAAACCACCGATGCGCCAGCGCGAATAGCGTCGTCTATATAATGTTCGGGCCCTGTACTAGTGCCTGCCAGCGCTACAAACGCATCACCGATCCGCACTTTGCGGCTGTCGGTTTGCAAACCGTGGATGGTCACATCAAATACCGACGGCACCACCACCACGCCTTGCAACAGTGTATTTAGCGACGTTATCTGCATGGTTAGCTCCTCTCCCCGCTGGCGGATGAAGGTGCTGGCGGCCGCGGCGCACTGCTGTGCACTATATCCAACTCCGGTTTGACATTAAGCAACCGCAAGGCATCGCTCATCACTCGTGCAAACACCGGCGCAGCCACTTCACCGCCGTAATACTCGCCAGACTGAGGCGCATCCACCGCCACGATTGTGACGATTCGCGGGTTATCAATGGGTGCCATGCCGGCAAAAATGGCCTTGTACTGGCCGTCTTCGTAACCTTGGGCACCCACCAAGTGAACCGTGCTGGTTTTACCTCCGGCAGAATAGAACCCCGGTTGCGCGCGCTTGCCGGTACCGCGAGTGACAACGTCACTGAGCATGCTGCGAATCTTTGCTGTTACCTCCTCTGACACCACGCGCTGGCCGGTCGGCGCATGATCCAACTTCAACAAGCTCAACGGATAGCGCACGCCACCGTTGGCAATGACCATATAAGCTTGGGCCAACTGCAGCGCATTTACGCTAAGCCCGTAACCGTAAGACAGCGTGGCCTCTGCCGCCGGGCGCCATTTAACAGGCGATGGCAGAACCCCGACAGCTTCACCCGGAAAGCCAATGCCAGTCGGCTGACCCAGGCCGACCCGGGCGTAAAAATCGCGAATCACCTGGCCGCCAATCTCGGTGGCAATCTTGCTCATGCCTACGTTGCTGGACTTCACAACGATATCCGTCAGACTCAAAACGCCGTAGTTACCGCTGTCACGAATGGTAAAACGGCCAAAACGGCGAAAACCCGGGGACGTATCAATCTGGTTGCCGATCGTGTACTGACCCGTTTCCAGCGCCGCAGCCATAGCCAGTGGCTTCATCGCAGAACCCGGTTCAAACAGATCGGTAATGGCTTTGTTGCGAAGATTTTCCCCCGCCAACTGACTGCGGTCATTAGGGTTATAGGAGCCCTGGTTCACCATCGCCAGCACTTCGCCACTGTTCGCATCCAGCATCACAAGAGTGCCACCGCGGGCGTTGTGCGCGCTGACGACCGCTTTCAATTCGCGGTAAGCCAAATATTGCAGGCGCAAGTCGATGCTTAACGTCAACTCGCCACCCGGACGGGCATCACGAATCAGCGTCAAATTTTTGATCAGCCGACCACGGTTGTCTTTCAACACCCGCTTACGCCCAGGCTCTCCAGACAAAACCCGATTGTAAGCCAGCTCAATACCTTCCTGACCGCTTTCATCGATGTTGGTAAAGCCAACAACGTGCGCGGTGACTTCTCCAGCAGGGTAGTAGCGCTTGTATTCCTGGCGGGAGTAGACTCCGCCGATATCCAGAGCCATGGCTTTACGCGCCAGTTCAGGCTGAATTTTCCGGCGAAGATAAATAAATTCCCGCGTGACATAGTCAGTCAATCGCTGACGCAGAGTCGCTTCGTTAAGCTGAAGCAAGCGGGCAAGGTTGACGATACGCGGATCTTTCGCGTCCATCTCCGATGGATTCATCCAAAGCGTCTGTACCGGCGTACTAACTGCCAGTGGTTCACCGTAACGGTCGGAAATAACGCCGCGATGAGCGTCAATACTTTCTACGCGAATCGTCCGAACGTCGCCCTGCTGGCGCAGAAAATCGTTGTCGATGACGTGTAAATCCACTAAACGCACGGAAATAGCACCAATCACCAGTATAAATGCGCCCAATACAAAGCCATAGCGCCAGTTAGCGGCGATGCGCTGACTCCATGTAGCTGTGGCTTGCGGGTTGGACACGTTAGCGATTCCTGCTCAAGGTTCTGTTCATTATCAAGCGGCCTAATGACACGCTTTGGCAGCTACGTGAAAATCAGTAGGATCGTTTTGCTGGCACCAGAAGCGGCACCAACACAATGTCCTGGCGCCCGGGAACAACCATATCGAAACGCGTGGACGCCAAGCTTTCAACACGCCCGTAAGCACTCAACGCACTTTGTTCCAACAGCAGCTGGCTCCATTCTCGTTGGAAATCGTCACGCTCTTCATGCAGTTGTGACAGCCCGTTGAACAGCACGCGATTTTTGTGGGCACTCACCACCACACCAATGGCAGAAGCCAGCAACATAATCACAAGCACCAGCGAGACCAAAACGTTGCTTTGCCGTGTTGCAACGAACACCTGGCCGGAAATGCGCAGCGCAGACGCTACGCCACTCCTCACCACTTTGGTATTCAAGCGGCGAGTTTGCACCCGCTCTTCGATAGCCACAGCGCCCATCAGATTTTCTCCTGTGCAATGTCTGCGCGACGTTCCAACACCCGCATTACTGCGCTGCGGGCTCTTACGTTATCGCTCACCTCGTCAGACGCCGCCTTGCTGGCTTTACCAATAAGACGATACGCCGATGACTCTTCGGCTGCGGTGACCGGAATACCCTTTGGCATCTGCGGACCGCGCGCCAGATCACGCATAAAACGCTTCACCAACCGGTCTTCCAGCGAGTGAAAACTGATCACTACCAAACGGCCACCGGGGGCCAGTTTCTCGGCAGCTGCCCTCAAGCCAAGCTCCAGATCTTCCAGTTCGCGGTTGATAAAAATGCGAATAGCCTGAAATGTCCGGGTTGCCGGATGCTTGTGTTTTTCCTTTTTTGGTACCGCCTTAGCCACCAGTTCTGCCAATTCCAGGGTGGTGCTGATCGGCGCTTCTGCACGGCGCTCCACGATCAGCCGGGCAATACGGCGGGAGAATCGTTCTTCACCGTATTTAAAAATAACGTCAGCAATCACTTTTTCATCAGCACTGGCCAGCCACTCTGCGGCACTGGGCGCTTGCCGAGGATTCATTCGCATGTCCAGTGGGCCCTGGCGCATAAAACTAAAACCACGAGAGGCATCGTCCAGCTGTGGCGAAGACACACCTAAATCCATCAATACGCCTTCAACCTGAGGCCACTGCGCCTGTTCCAGCGCCTGACCCAGGTCGGCAAACGAGCCATGGAAAACATTAAAACGTGAATCTGCCGCCGCCAGAGTACGAGATTCATCGATGGCCTGCGGGTCTTTATCGATACCCAGCAGCACGCCATTTTCAGCCAGGCGTTCAAGAATCATGCGGCTGTGGCCGCCACGGCCAAACGTAGCGTCAACGTAGCGGCCGCCACTATCGGTCAGCAATAAATCTACCGCTGAGTCCAACAATACCGAGCGATGCGAGAACGAACCCGCAGCGCCATCCGTCGACGTCAGCGTCACAGCGACAAGTCCTTCATGGCGTCAGTCATCTCTTCGGCGTCAGGAGGTGTGTCCAGCAAATGGTTCCAGCTTTCCTCGCTCCACAATTCCAGCTTTTTACCCTGGCCTATTAACATCAGTTTTTTCTCCAGCCGGGCGTATTGTCTGAGCGTGGGTGGAATCAAAACCCGGCCTGCCGAATCCAGTTCCATTTGCGCGGCATTACCCAGCACCAGCCGCTGCAAGCGTAATGCTGCCCTGCTCATGTTGGGAAGCGCTTCTATGGCGGGACGCAATTCATCCCACACAGATTGCGGATACAGCCGCAGACAACGGTCAGCGTCTGCAACCGTCAATATAAAACGGCCGCCACAGACCTGAATGAGCTCCTCGCGCACTTTGGCAGGGATCGCCAAGCGACCCTTAGCGTCCATATTGATCGCATGACTGCCAAAAAAATTACTCATTAGCCCTGTCTCTGGGGTTTGAAACCACTATAAACCACTATAAACCACTTTTTCCCACTTATGCACACTATAGGAACACGTACCCTACAATGCAAGCGTCGACTATGAGATCCAATATTAAAAAGTGTCTTTTAAGACAAGGAGTTACAAACAGAGCTGAAGGGAAACTGCCAGATTAAACTTAAGAAAACAAATAAAATCAAATACCTGCATCGAACACCGCAGACTGTAGTTGAGGTGTAAGATCTTTTGGCTATTACTCGCACAAAGGCGATTAAACGGGGGATTAAAAGAGGGGCGAAAAAATCGAGCTCGCCGGTAAGCCGGGTTCTGTCGTGGACAGTCATTCATCTAGGGCCTGCGTCACCACAGGCCTCAAGCAACCTACCCGAGTCCAGCGCGGGCCACGCCAACGGACTCCTATTTGGTCTTGCTCCAGGTGGGGTTTACCATGCCGTGAACTGTTGCCAGCCACGCGGTGCGCTCTTACCGCACCCTTTCACCCTTACCGGCCACCGGACGAATCCGCTGGCTTAGGCGGTCTACTCTCTGCTGCACTTTCCGTCGGCTCACGCCGCCCAGGCGTTACCTGGCACCTTACCCTATGGAGCCCGGACTTTCCTCCCCCGGTAAAACGGCGGCGACTGTCTGGCGAGCTCGGCGCCGACAATAGCGCGGCGCCGCAGCCCATGCAAGCAAAAGCGCAGCGCTCAGCCACCACTTTTAATATGCAAGGCGCGCTGGTAAAGCTCGTTCTTCTTGCGGCCGGTAATCTCCGCCACCATTTTCGCCGCAGTCTTAACTGGCAATTCGGTCAACAAAATCGTTAATAGGCGATCGGTGTCCAGCGTTGTCTGCTCACTATCCGGCTTTGGAGCTGCGCCGTGAATCATCACCACAAACTCACCGCGACTGCCGTGGGGGTCTTGCTGCAATTTGGCCAGCACCTGCTCGGCTGTGCCGTTATAAAAGGTTTCAAACGCCTTGGTCAGCTCCCGCCCCAGCACCAGCTCCCGGCCTGCGCCCATTACCGCAATGACATCAGCAATTGTATCGGTGATGCGATGGGGTGACTCATACAGCACCAGAGTTGACGTTTCGGCCTGCAGCGATTCCAGCACCGAACGACGGCCGGAACCTTTGGCCGGCAAAAAGCCGATAAACTGAAAACGATCGGTGGGCAGGCCACTGGCGCTCAAGGCTGCTACCAGAGCACAAGCACCGGGTATAGGGCTAACCTGAAAACCTTGGACTCGGGCTTCGCGCACCAAAATAAAACCGGGATCTGAAATCAATGGCGTTCCGGCATCCGAAATCAAAGCCACGCTGCGGCCTGCCCCTAGCTCGGCGAGTATCCGACTGTGTTGGTCACGCTCGTTGTGATCGTGTAGCGCCATCATTGGTTTGTGCAAGCCCAAGTGCTGCAACAGGCGCCCGCTGTGGCGCGTATCTTCAGCGGCAATCAGGTCTACCGTTGCCAGGGTTTTTACCGCACGCGTCGATAAGTCGTCCAGATTACCAATGGGCGTTGCGACAATATAAAGCACCCCGGCGCTAGTGGCTTGAGCCTTGTCTGCGTGCTTTGTAACCATCGTGTTAACCGCCTTGCCCGCAAAAGCGAGACTGTGTGCATGAACCCGCGCGCTTACAGAAGCGCGGCATGACACTTACTTCATGTGAATTAATGCCGGAACTGCTAAACTTTGCGGGTTTTTCTCCCAAGCTTAACCACCCGGAGCACGCTGAGCCAGCTATGACTAACAAGCGCCTTGCCCACCCCGCCATTGTCGGCCTATTGGCCGCTATTCTGCTAACCGCCGGCTGCGCAGGGGTTGATCTGCAGTCCCAGGTCGTTAACACACCAGCGCAAGCTCTGGAGCTGGCCAGCCAGGAGCGCAATCAAGATACAGCACAACGCTACCTGCTGCGCATCGCCAGCCGCTTTCAGCAGCAGGGTGATCATCAGGGAGCGCGCAAGCTACTGCAAAGCGGGCAATTGGCGCAACCCCTACCCGAACTGGCCAGCCAGAAACGATTGTTGGCCATGAACGGCGCGGTGACGCTGAAAGACCAAGCGTGGGCACAGCAGATTACCGCAAACCTTAGCATCAACAGCTTTATGGAGGTAACGCCAGAGCTGCTTAATCGCGCCGGTAGCCTGCAGGCGCAGACGCTCGCGCTGGCGGGCAATCCGCTGGAAGCCGCCAAAACCTTGATCGCCCTGGCCCAGGCTGACAGCAGCGCCAACGCACAACCGCTGCACGATCGCATCTGGCAATTGTTAAAAACCGTCAGCGACACGCAACTTAGTAGCGCCGACACTCGCGAAATAGGCTACGAGACCCAAGGCTGGCTGGAACTGGCAACGCAGGTGAGATCACCAGGCACGGGCTTCGACGAGCAGGGCCGGACTATCCGGCGCTGGCAGTCAAACTGGCCAGGTCATCCTGCTGCCCAGCTACTGCCATCTGAGCTGAAGCTGATTGCCGGCCTTGCTGCCAGCCGGCCTGAGCAGATTGTTCTGGCACTGCCCCTGAACGGCCCACTGACCACCGCCGGTAAAGCCATACGAGACGGTTTTCTGGCCGCCTACTTCAGCGATACGTCCGTTGACCGCGAAGCCACGCGAATACGGGTTGTCGACAGCAAACAGAAGCCTTTTGGAGAATTGTATCAAGAACTGGCGAAGCAGCCAGTAGACCTGTTGGTAGGCCCGCTGGATAAAGACGCTCTGGCCGAACTGGGCAAATTGCCCAGTCTGCCCCTGCAAACACTGGCCCTTAACTATTTGCCCACGGGCGTCAGTGCCCCCGCAGGACTGTACCAGTTTGGCTTGTCCGCTGAAGATGAAGCCCGGCAAATTGCGAATAGGCTGGGCGCTGAGGGGCTTAAACGCATACTGGTGATCATTCCCAGTGGCGAATGGGGCAACCGCGTAGAATCCGCCTTGATCGAACAGATGGCCAAACATGGCGGGCGCGTTATTGGCATCCAGAGGTTTTTGCGAGAGGACAACCTGCGCGCGGTTACTGCCGACCTGCTGGGCATCAACACTTCCCGCGACCGCGCTATTGATGTGGAACGCACCATAGGCCTCAATATTGAGTTCGAAGCGCGGCGTCGCCAGGATGCCCAGGCCATTGTGATGGTGGCCGAACCTGATACCGCACGCCAACTGAACCCCCTGTTTGCGTTTTACTTCGCCGGCGATCTGCCTGTTTACGCACCCTCTATTGTTTACGCCGGCACCCCTGCGCCTGGCCGCGACCGCGACCTGAACGGGGTGATCTTTACCGACATACCCTGGGTACTGGACGAAAAAAGTCCTCTCCGGGATGAAGCCGGCAGCCAACTTCCGGGCGCCACGCGCGGACAGCTAGGCCGCCTGTTTGCCATGGGCGCAGACGCTTGGCACTTAAGCAAACGCCTGCCGCTGCTCAAGCAGGTTCCAGAAGCCACTATTGACGGCCAAACCGGTGTACTGACAATGACGCCCTCCGGCAGCATTCGCCGTTATCAGCGCTGGGCCCGCTTTAGTTCCGGCAACGTCGAACTGCTGCCAGCAATACCTGCCAGCTTACCCAAGGCAGAAACCAACGCTAACCAGCCCCAGGCCAAGCCGGCGATTGCCGGGGGCGCACTCTGATCACCTGACAAAGGACAGATAAAGCCATGGATGGCAAACGCAAAATCGGCGATCACTACGAAGGGGTAGCGGCACGCTACCTGGCCAGTCATGGCGTAAGAATTCTGGCGCGAAATGTTTACAATCGCGGCGGAGAAATCGACCTGATCGGCCAGGATGGCACTACATTGGTATTTTTTGAGGTTCGTTATCGCCGCGCCGGCAGCTTGGTCGGGGCGGCTGAATCTATTACCTGGCGTAAACAGCAACGTCTGATTCAAGCGGCGCGCTTTTATTTGCACCGCCACCAACTGAGCAATACCGACAGCCGTATTGACGTTATTGCTATTGGTCCGGGTAGCCTAAAAAAATACCGGGTACAATGGCTTAAAAACGCACTACAGGCAGGATGATTTCAACCCATGACCGATTCTGCACAAGAGATCAACCAGCGGTTTGCCAGCCATATGGAACATACCGCTATGGCAGCAAGTATGGCCACCGAAAATATTGAAGCCATGGCTGACGCTTTTGTAAATGTATTATTACAAGACGGAAAAATCGTGACCTGCGCCAACGGCAGCGCCAACGTGCTAGCGCAGTATTTTTGCACCGCATTTCTGAACCGCTTCGAACAAGACCGCCCCGCCTTGCCGGCTATCAATCTGGGCGCAGACGCCACTACCTACTCGGCAATCTGTCGGGACAACCGCTTTAACAACACTTTTTCGCGCCAGATCCGCGCCGTGGGCAAGCCCGGCGACCTTCTATTTCTAATTGTAGACGACGGCCACAAGGCGAATCTTATTCAAGCCATTCAGGCCGCACACGATCGTGACATGAGCGTTGCCGTCTTGAGCGCCCGTGAAAAATCCGATATTACGTCTTTATTGGATCCGCAAGATCATGAAATCGCATTGAACAATCTCAGCCCAAGCGATGCCATGCCGATACTGATGCTGCTCATCAACGTTCTGTGTGCCAGAGTTGATAGTAAGCTGTTCGGTGGTTAATAATGGCTGGTCCGAGCGGACAACTCTATTTAACAACCTTTAGAGTCGGACGACCGCTCGGGCGATCCTCCTTGGGCTTGGAGCCACCGGCGTTACGGGTCTCACCTGTGCCATTCGGATCTGGCATGCCAGGTTCGGAACCAAACACCATACCTTCGCCATTTTCTTTGGCGTAAATAGCGATCACCGCCTGCAATGGCACAAATACTTGCATGGGCACACCACCAAAACGGGCGTTGAATTCCAAAGCACTATTGCCAATAACCAAAGACTTAACCGCACCAGGGCTGATGTTGAGCACGATCTGGCCATTCGCCACGTGCTCATTCGGAACCTGCACACCCTGGATCCCGGCGTCAACCACGATGTAAGGCGTGCAATCGTTGTCCAGAACCCACTCGTTCAACGCCCGCACCAAATATGGGCGACTGGAGCTCATGGTAGTTTTTACATCGGCCACTGCGACTCTCCTGCTGCTGCGACTGGCGTATTAATCACTGCTTAGCTACGAATGTCTTCTTCAAGGTCAGACAGGCTGGCCTTGAAACCTTCGCGACTAAAAATGCTCTTCATGTACTTATCCAGCGGCTTAGCCTGCTTGTCGTCCAGCTCAATACCCAGAGCCGGCAAACGCCACAGAATCGGCGCAATACAGCAATCCACGATGGTAAATTCTTCCGACAGAAAAAACGGCCTCTCACCGAATACCGGCGCAGTGGCCAGCAGGCTTTCGCGCAATTCCTTACGCGCGACTTCCGAAGCCTTGGCATTGGGCTGGGCCACAATCTGATCGACCTTGACACACCAGTCGCGCTGAATCCGATGAATCATCAGGCGGCTGTTAGCACGGGCAACCGGGTAAACCGGCAGCAACGGCGGATGAGGAAAACGCTCATCCAGATATTCCATCATGATATTGGGCTCGTAAAGCACAAGATCCCTATCCACCAGTGTCGGCAACGCGTTGTACGGGTTGAGGTCAGCAAGCTCGGCCGGAGGGTTATCCGGATCCACATCTACGATATCAACGGTAACGCCCTTCTCAGCCAATACAATGCGAACCCTGTGGCTATAATGGCTCGCGGGGTCTGAAAAAAACGTCATCGACGACCGCTTGGTCACAACGCCCATAGCACTACCTCATGATTAATCAAAAAATTGACCCTGAAAAACGCAAAAAGCCCAGCGAGCCAATTACAGCTCGCTGAAGCTAACAGCAGTGAATTGTACCCTATTTCTTAGTGTACGTCCTTCCAGTACTCACGGTTGAGCAGGTAGGCGAACACAAAGAAAATCGCGACGAAGATCAGCACAAAAACACCAAGGCGTTCACGCTCCACCTTGACCGGGTCCGCCATATAAGACATGAAGTTGGTCAAATCGTACATGGCACGGTCAAACTCGGCCGCTTCCATACTGCCTTCGATCGCATAGCTGGGGCAGATATCTGCATTATTGATGTTGCCACTGAGCGGCTCAACCGACGCTTCCACGCCAATATTTGGCTTGACCGCACACAAGCCCTGTAGCTCAACCAGTACGTGGGGCATACCCACGGCTGCAAACACGACGTTGTTAACGCCCAGCGGGCGGCTGTCGTCCTTGTAAAAGCCTCGCAGGTAAGAATACACCCAGCTTTCACCGCGCAGACGGGTTTCCAGCGTCAGATCCGGAGGCGGCGCACCAAACCAGTCAGCGGCCATGTCCTTGTTCATGGCGTTTTTCATCAATTCACCAATATTTGCACCGGTGAAAATCAGATTTTCCGTGTACAGATCAACCGGAATTTCCAGATCGTCCGCCACGCGCTTATAGCGGGCGTACTCCATGGAATGACAGCCCATGCAATAGTTAGTGAACATTGCCACACCGCGCTGTAATGACGCTTTATCGGTGTGATCGGTTTTGATGTGGTCCAGTGGCACGGCGCCACCCGCTGCCAGCCCAAGTGCCGGCAGGATGACCATGAAAAGACCAAGAATCAGCTTTTTCATTATCCTGTCACCCTCTCTGGAACTGGCTTGGTTTTCTCCATGCGCGTATAGAACGGCATAAGAATGAAGAAAAGGAAGTAACACACGGTCAGAATCTGAGCGGCTATGGTACGGCCTTCAGTCGTCGATACCAGGCCAAGATAGCCCAGAATAACGAAGCTGATGACAAAAATAGCCAACGCCACACGGCTCATCCAGCCTTTATAACGCATGGAGCGAACCGGACTACGGTCCAGCCAAGGCACAACAAACAGTATGGCGATTGCACCACCCATAATCACGACACCCCAGAATTTCGCAGGCAGCCCGAGGAAGTCAATAGTGACCGCGCGCAACATGGCGTAAAACGGCGTGAAGTACCATACGGGGGCAATGTGAGCAGGCGTCTTCAGCGGGTTGGCGGGCTCAAAGTTCGGTGCTTCAATGAACAGGCCACCCATCTCCGGGAAGAAGAACACCACAATAAAGAAGATGAAAAAGAACACGCCCACACCCATCAAATCATGAACGGTGTAGTAAGGGTGGAACGGGATGCCATCTTTCGGGATACCGTTTTCGTCTTTGTTCTTCTTGATGTCGATGCCGTCAGGGTTGTTCGAACCCACTTCGTGCAGTGCCAGGATGTGCAGCACTACCAGCCCAAGCAAAACGATGGGTAAGGCCACAACGTGCAGAGCGAAGAAGCGGTTCAGGGTAATACCCGAAATCAGGTAGTCACCACGAATCCACAGCGACAGATCTTCACCAATCACCGGAATAGCACCAAACAGGTTCACAATTACCTGCGCGCCCCAGTAAGACATCTGGCCCCAGGGAAGCAAATAACCCATAAAGGCTTCGGCCATCAGCACCAGATAGATCAGCATGCCAAAGAGCCAGATCAATTCACGGGGCTTTTGGTACGAGCCGTACATCAGGCCGCGGAACATGTGCAGGTAAACAACAATGAAGAACGCCGAGGCTCCGGTAGAGTGCAGATACCTCAACAGCCAGCCCCACTGCACATCACGCATGATGTACTCAACGGAGGCAAAAGCGCCTTCACCGGAAGGATTGTAACTCATAGTCAACCAGATACCGGTGACCAGCTGATTTACCAGCACCAGCATGGCCAACGATCCGAAGAAATACCACATGTTGAAGTTCTTCGGCGCGTAATACTTCGCCAGGTGTTTGTTCCAGGCATCAACAACCGGGAGACGCTCGTCTACCCATTGTAAAAGTTTTGACATTACGCTGCCTCCGGATCAAGACCAAGGGTGATGACCATTTCATCATCATAGCGATAAGGCGGAACCTCAAGATTGAGAGGCGCAGGCTGGGAGAGGTACACGCGCCCTGCCATGTCGTAACGGGAACCATGACACGGGCAGAACAGACCACCAAGCCACTCTTCGCCCAAATCTGCGGGCGCCACGTCAGGCCGGTATGAAGGCACGCAACCCAAATGGGTGCACAAACCAACCAGCACAGCAAACTCTGGCTTGACTGAGCGATAGACATCGCTGGCATATTCCGGCTGTTGCGGCTCTACAGACTGAGGATCTCTTACCTTATCGTTGAGCTGCTCAATATTGCTCAGCATCTCTTCTGTACGACGGATAATCCACACTGGTTTACCCCGCCACGCGACAGTGATCTGCTGACCCGGCTCAACTTTCTCAATATTGACGGTTACCGGTGCGCCCGCGGCTTCCGCTTTGGCACTGGGATTCCAGGACGCCACAAAAGGTACAGCTGCACCAACGACGCCAACTCCGCCGACCGCAGCCGTAGCACCGACTAAAAACCGGCGCCGACCATGGCTTACGTCGCCATTTTTCATTATGGTTTTCTCCCATCAGGCGATGGCACAGGCCGCAGAATATGTCGGCGATGCGCATCAAAAAGGACTTCACAACCCAAAATTATAAGCGCACAAATAGTAATGAAATTACCACTTCCTTACAAGTCGGAAAGCCGCTACAGCAGCTTCTTACCATGCGCCAAGTCAATTTGGTTGCGAGTTACACAGCCAAAAAAACCCGACAATAAGCCGGGTTTTTGTGTCTGCTCCAGCAAAAAATTAACGCTTGGAGAACTGAGGACGCTTACGCGCCTTGCGCAGACCCACTTTCTTACGCTCAACTTCACGGGCGTCACGGGTTACATAACCCGCTTTGCGCATGGCTGGACGCAATGTTTCATCGTATTCCATCAAAGCGCGTGTCAAACCGTGGCGAATAGCGCCGGCTTGACCACTGATACCACCGCCTTTTACCGTGACGTTGATATCAAAACGATCCACAGACTCGGCAACAACCAAAGGCTGACGCACGATCATACGCAAGGTTTCACGACCGAAGAATTCTTCGATGGTGCGACCGTTGATTGAAATACTACCGCTTCCCGGCTTGATAAATACACGAGCCGTTGAGGTTTTGCGGCGACCGGTACCGTAATTTTGTGCTACAGACATATCCGCCTTCCGTTAAATGTCGAGTTCTTTGGGCTGCTGGGCTGCGTGAGGGTGCTCAGCGCCGGCATAGGTTTTCAGCTTCAGGAACATGGCGCGACCAAGCGGACCCTTCGGAAGCATGCCTTTGACAGACTTCTGGATGATTTGCTCAGGGGCCTTTTCGATCAACTTCTCAAAGCTGATGGATTTGATTCCACCCGGAAAGCCGGTATGGCTGTAGTACATCTTGTCAGATGCCTTCTTGCCGGTAACCCGCACCTGGCTGGCGTTGATAACAATAATATAATCGCCAGTGTCTACATGGGGGGTGTACTCAGGCTTATGCTTGCCCCGCAGACGAAGGGCGATTTCGGTTGAAAGACGACCCAGCGTCTTGCCGGCTGCGTCTACAACGTACCAGTCACGTTTTACAGTTTCTGGTTTCGCACTCAGAGTCTTCATTGATTCCGCCTTGAACGCTATAAAATAATCGTTAAAACCTGCTTTAAGCTGAAAATAACAGCAGCAGATTTCTCTACCTGTTGGTTGCGCTGAACTGTTCGGGGCTGAGACAGTATCAACGCCTTGAAAAGCCAGGTCGCGAATTATACTTTAGGCCGCAAAAAAATCCAACCCCGATATCGTCAGTTTCGGTAATCACCCAGTTGCGACCCACAAAGCTCCGCTTGTAGCGCAGAACCATAGAGTCGACAGCTATTTTCGAGCAGGACAGCTGCTAATTCGGGCTCGTCTACGCCACGCAGTAGAGCCAGTTCTCGCAGTATATCCGGCAGATACTGCGGAGAGTCCTGGCCGTGCCGAACACCGGCCGGTGCCATATCAGGTGCGTCCGTCTCTAAAACCAAAGCAGAGGCAGGGACACGCGTTAACGTGTCGCGTGTTTTACCGCCCTTGGCGTGAGTAATCACACCACCCACCCCTAACATACAGCCCAGATCTATCAATTTTACCGCTTGCTGATAGCTACCGGAAAAGCCGTGAACCAACGCATTACCCGTCCAATTCGCCGCCTTTAATACCTCGACCACTTCATCATGGGCTTTAACGGAGTGGATCACCAGCGCTCGCCGATACTCGGCGGCAATTCTCACCTGGGCTTCAAACCATGGCATCTGCTCGCTCAGGCTACCCCGAAGCCGATCTAGCCCGCACTCACCAACACCCACACATAGCTCGCTCGCGTTAGTCAAGTGGTCCCGCAACCGCTGCAGATCCTCAGGGCCATGTTCGTCAATATACCAAGGGTGAATACCCAAACAGTAAAAAACACCAGAATGAGCCATAGCGACTTGCTGTACTTTCGGCCAATCGGCGCAGCGAACGCCAGGTATCACCAGCCCGCCAATGCCCTGCCCACGCAATTCGCCCATCAATTGCTCGCGCCGCCCGTCAAACTGGGGGAAATCAAAATGGCAATGGACGTCAACCAGCATCACGTCGGCCTCTGAAGCGAATAGCAACGGGTAAAATCAATGCTCCCGGGTTTTATGGAACTCCACGTCGGGATAACGCTCTTGAGCCAGGCTCAAATTCACCATGGTAGGCGCAATATACGCTAGCTGATTAGCGCCATCGAGGGCCAGATTGTCGTTATTCTTGCGTTTAAACTCGTCCAGCTTGCGCTCGTCAGTGCAGGTTACCCAGCGCGCCGTGGATACATTAATCGGCTCGTAAATGGCCTCTACCTTATATTCGGTTTTCAGACGACTGACCACTACGTCAAACTGCAGCACCCCAACGGCACCGACTATCAAATCGTTGTTGCGCAACGGGCGGAATAGCTGAACAGCGCCCTCTTCTGACAGCTGAATCAGCCCTTTTTGCAGCTGTTTGGCTTTTAGCGGATCTTTCAAGCGGATGCGGCGGAACAGTTCAGGCGCAAAGTTGGGGATTCCGGTAAATTTCATGTCGACACCGGAGGTAAAGGTATCTCCCAGCTGGATCGTACCGTGGTTGTGCAAACCGATAATATCACCCGCAAATGCTTCCTCTACGCGCTCCCGATCGCCAGCCATAAAGGTAAGCGCATCAGAGAAACGAACATCTTTGCCTAGCCGCACGTGGCGCGCTTTCATTCCTGGCGCATACTGGCCTGAGACTATCCGCAAAAAGGCAACGCGGTCGCGGTGCTGTGGGTCCATGTTGGCCTGTATCTTAAATACAAAACCAGAGAAGTCTTCATCCACCGGCTGCACCAGGCGCTGGTCGGTTTGCCTTGGCTGCGGCGCAGGCGCCCATTCCACCAGCCCGTCCAGCATGTGATCCACTCCGAAATTGCCCAGCGCGGTGCCAAAAAACACCGGCGTTAACTCTCCGGCCAGAAAAGCCTGCTGATCAAATTCGTGAGACGCACCCTTAACCAACTCTACCTCGTCACGCAGCTCTGCGGCATAGCCCCCTAGGGCGGCCTCAAGCTCTGGATTGTCGAGACCTTTTATAATTCGCTCATCCTGAATCATATGGCCCTGCCCGGTGTGATACAAAATCACTTCATCCCGCAGCAGGTGGTACACCCCTTTAAAGCTCTTTCCCATGCCGATAGGCCAGGTAATGGGCGCACAGGCAATATCCAGAACTCTTTCGACTTCGTCCATCAGATCTACCGGATCACGGGTCTCTCGATCCAGTTTGTTCATGAACGTGATGATGGGCGTATCGCGCAGGCGCGTCACTTCCATCAACTTGATGGTGCGCGCCTCAACACCTTTGGCGCTGTCTATGACCATCAGGCAGGAGTCTACGGCTGTCAGGGTGCGGTAGGTGTCTTCGGAAAAGTCTTCGTGGCCCGGTGTATCCAGCAGGTTGATCAAACTGCCGTGGTAGGGAAATTGCATCACCGAGGTGGTGACGGAAATGCCCCGCTCCTTTTCCATTTCCATCCAGTCTGATTTGGCATGCTGGCCGGATTTTTTGCCTTTTACGGTGCCTGCCCTTTGAATAGCCTTACCGAACAGCAACACCTTTTCAGTAATGGTGGTTTTACCGGCGTCCGGGTGGGAAATAATCGCGAAAGTGCGACGGTTAGCCACTTCCGTTGAGAGCTGGGAAGGATTCAACATAGTCACAAGACAACCTGAATAGAAAGTGCTGAAAAGGGCATCATTATAGGGCTTAAGGCATTTATACGCGAACCCCGGTGCAGTGGCTTAGAGCAAACAGGGGCGCGTCATCACCCGAGCGTTTTCACGGCCATTGGTCGCAGGGTAATAATCCGGGCGCACACCAACCTGTTCAAAACCCTCAGAGCAATACAAGCGATAGGCGTGCCGGTTGCTATGGCGAACCTCCAGTAGCAACAGCTGCATACCGTCGTGGCCAGACCGTGCAATCAGATACTGTAACAGCCGCCGTGCGACACCCAGGCCGCGTGCCGCGGGTGCTACGCAAAGATTCAACAGGTGAGCTTCATCGTACTGATAGGTCACCACCGCGTAGCCGGCAAGCTCACCATTACGGCGCGCCGCCCACAGTCTATAAGTGGACTTGAAGCAATCTTCAAAGATGCCTGCGGACCAGGGGTTGGAATGGCAACCGCGCTCTATTTCAAGGATTGCCGGCAACTCTTCCGGATTCAAAGTGTCTATGACCAAGTCGCCCTGAGCCACCTGCTGATACGCCTTAGTTCGGTCGCCCATGACTCAGCTCACCCATTCCCTGATTGCACTCCACAGATCCCTCTTGTACTGAGGCTGCGCTGCAAGTTCGGCAAGGCTGAACCTGAAAGCCTTCAGCGGCTGCTTTAGCGTCGGCAATGCTTCCGCTAGCCAAGACGGCACGGGGCCCCCGGTATGATCAGCGCTTACCCGGTCGTCTGCATTCACACCCAGCACGATCAGATGTTGGGCGTTCAAGCCGGATAAAATCGGTTTCAAAACGCCAACCAGATCCTGTGGCTGGTTGCCAGGCACCAGAAGGTTGTTAAACACCGGCCAGTGTACGGTTACGTTCTCACTCGGCTCCTTTTCGCCGAGGCTTCGCAAAATATTGTGCGCCAGCGCTTGTTGCAACTTGGCACTGGCGTCGTTCGAGAGTGCCGCTACCAGGCTGACATTGCGGCCCTGCCACAACGCCAGGGTAACCTTTAGCGGATCGGCTGTTGGCACAACCGGGTCAGGATGGCGCATTGTTGGCGAGAGCGCCGCTGGCACAGGAGCAATTTCCACCGGCGGCGACGCGTCCATAACAGGGGCGGGCGTCGGGTCAGGAGCCAAACGGGTGCTGGCAGGAACATCTTCTACCGGGTCGGGGCGACGATTGAGCTGGGGAGCCTCGGTCTTTCCCGCTTTCATCAACGACTGCAGATCGGCAATACGGGCGGCTGCCGCGGGATCTGCCCGGCGCAACGGCTTGGCTTTCGGTAAGTGGGCCGAAGAAGGCGCGTGAACGGGCGCAGACGGGTTCCCGGCAGGCATCGGCAACACTGGAGACGTTAGAGCGCGCTCTAACGGAAACACGAATTCAGGGCTAGGCGCAGCACCCGGCAGCGGCTCGCGAGCATACCAGAGCTGCACACCGGCCATCGCCAAATAAAATTGCCGTTCCGCTTCGTGGGTTCGCATTAACATCCTGCCAAATTATTCAAACGCATCTTAATAGTTTTTATACATCTGCTTCTTGCGGATGGTGCCGTATGCCGCCCGCACTGATCAAATTCAACGCAGCTATGTAAGCTTTAGCCGAAGCAATAATGATGTCAGTATCTGCCCCTACGCCATTAACAATGCGACCACCGCGCTCAAGGCGCACCGTAACCTCACCTTGTGAATCAGTACCACTGGTGATGTTGTTCACCGAGTAAAGCTGAAGCTTGCAACCGGAATCCACCAATGACTCAATGGCTTTGAATGTCGCATCTACCGGGCCACTGCCTTCCGCCTGAACACGGTGCTCTTTGTCATCCATGGTGATCGTCAGGTCGGCTTTCGGAATCACACCGGTTTCCGAGCACACTTTCATGCACACCAACCCGAAGCGCCCTAACTGGTCTTTTTGACGGGTGTTGCTGGCAATAGCCTGCAAGTCTTCGTCAAAAATCTCGTGTTTCAGATCCGCAAGCGCTTTGAAGCGGGCAAAAGCCTCATTCAACTCGGCTTCGGTGCCAAACTGGATGCCCAGCTCTAGCAACCGCGTGCGGAATGCATTGCGGCCAGAATGCTTACCCATCACCAGGCTGTTGGTGTGCCAGCCAACGTCTTCAGCCCTCATGATTTCATAGGTTTCGCGATGCTTGAGTACGCCGTCCTGGTGAATACCGGACTCGTGGGCAAAGGCGTTGGCGCCTACAATCGCTTTGTTAGGCTGCACCGGGAAACCGGTAATGGTCGACACTAAACGGGAAGCCGGCACTATGTGGGTGGCGTCTATGCGGGTATCTAGATTGAAGTAGTCCTGGCGGGTTCGTACCGCCATCACAATCTCTTCCAGGGAGGCGTTACCAGCGCGCTCGCCCAAACCATTAATGGTGCATTCAACCTGGCGTGCGCCCTGGGACACAGCCGCCAAAGAGTTGGCAACGGCAAGCCCCAAGTCGTTGTGGCAATGAACCGAGAAAATAGCCTTGTCGGCGTTGGGAATGCGGTTCAGCAACTGAGCCATGGTGTTGCCGAACTGATGGGGTATAGCGTAACCCACTGTGTCCGGAATATTGATGGTTGTAGCACCGGCGTCAATCGCCGCCTCAATAATGCGGCACAGAAAATCCAACTCGGAACGACCCGCGTCTTCGCAGGAAAATTCCACATCGGCAACGTGATTACGCGCGCGTTTAACCGCGCGCACGGCCTGCTCTACCACCTCGTCAGGCGCCATATTCAGCTTGTGCTTCATATGGATAGGAGATGTCGCAATGAAGGTGTGAATGCGGCTGCGATTTGCCGGGCGCACAGCCTCGGCAGCCCGATCAATGTCACCATCAATGGCCCGAGCCAGACTGCATATTGTGGCGTCTTTGATGGTTTCTGCAATCGCTTTGATCGCCTCGAAATCGCCCTGACTGGCTATGGCGAAGCCGGCTTCAATGACGTCAACACGCAGTTTTTCCAATGCTTTGGCAATGCGCAGCTTTTCGGCCTTGTTCATGGTAGCGCCGGGGCTTTGCTCGCCATCGCGCAGAGTGGTGTCAAATATGACGAGGTGATCATTGGCAGGCATGCAGCAACTCCATCAGGCTTGTTAGTCGTTATGTCACAGTATATCACCAGGACAGACCAGGGACAGACTTGAAGTCTGTCCCTTACCTTTCATCGGGGACGGAATTTGCTCGGTCTTCCGCGGGGACGGATTTGAAATCCGTCCCCTATCTTCTTTTTCAGGCAAAAAAAATGCCCCGGTAGCGTGAGCCATCGGGGCATTCGGGATTAAGAGTCTGACGATGACCTACTCTCACATGGGCGAACCACACTACCATCGGCGCAGGCCTGTTTCACTTCTGAGTTCGGGATGGGATCAGGTGGTACCAGGCCGCTATGGTCGTCAGACAAAACGGTTGATCACTGGGGGATGAGATAGAACAGTGGCTT
>NZ_KB889909.1 GCF_000372805.1 Marinobacter gelidimuriae
CGTGCAACTCACCAAGTTGATTAACTCGCTTAAAGCTGTGACCTCTCGCCGACTGCGACAGCAGTTTCCGGATTTAACAGGGGCGTATCACAAGCCTGTTCTTTGGAGTCGCGCCTACTTCGTTTCCTCTTGTGGCGGCGCTCCCCTTGAAATCATCAAAGATTATATCAAGAACCAGCAGGGCTAACGCCCTGCACCGCATTCACCCCACACCTAGCTCGGAGTGGGTACCCTGCGGCAAGCAGGATGGTGCCCGGATCGTCCGCATTGATCGAACCCCGAATCCGTAATTGCTCTTGGTCGGTGTTCGCGGCATCAGACGAAATCTCGGCGGTGAAGGAACCATCTGAATTCGACTCTAACCGAGCGAATAACAGCGCGCTCGTAGGCGAGCTGATGGCGATTCTTCCGGACCCGCTAATAATGGCCGAACCATCAAGCGGCGCCTCACCCGGTTCTTGCGCTTGAGTGGTGTACCGATATTCGCCCGGTACGATGGGGGCGACAGCTTGTGAATCAGGTACCGGAAACGGGCCGTTTTCAAATAATACTGTCTCCTGCACCGGGGGCGCGGCATCATTGGGTGCAGACTCAAGTTCTGGGCTATCACCGCCGCCGCAGGCAACAAGCAGCAAGGGTAGCGGGGCCAACAGCCAGTGGCAGCTTCTTGACATCATAACTGGACTCCTTTGAACCCTTTAAGGGTTGTATGTACCGGTGTAGTCTGAAGTAATGGGTGCGCGACTCAACGCGGGCGTCTTACGCTTTATTAACGGGTGCGAGATTCTTATTCTGGAGCTCTCGCAGGTAGCTTTGGTAGTGGTTCATCCACGGTGTACCGGCTACTTGCTCCGCCTTACCTATTTTCGTTTTGATCACTTTTGCCCAATAGGGGGCCAAGGGCTTGAAAGCATCCGGATCTGGCCAGAACCGTAAGTTCACAGCAAACCTTTGCAGGTAGGTGCGACGCTCACGGGCTGGTAAACGGCGCACCGACTTTAACCATCCTGTTGCTGTCCATTCCATGTCTTCGGGGAAGCCGGTAACCTCGCACAATGTTGATCCATTGCCGAATAGTGCCCCGAATTTATAAAGCGTCTGGCGGGCGTCTGTTGCTGCCGGTACGCCTTTCTGGGTTGAGGCAACCATCAGCGCTCTGAAGAACTGCAATAGCTCTGTCTGGCTGATCCAGGGCGCAAAAACAAGGCTACCGCGTCGAAACGAAAGGGCCAGGTCCGTATGCCTCGCCCAGAAATACAGCGGACATACAGCGCGGACAGTTTTGCTGTTTATTCCTTGGTTTTTTATATCCTGAGCCAGTTGCTCGGGGGTTTTGATTAGCGGCTTTGCGTTCCCTGCACGGGCAACTGTCATTTCCTCACGAGGCTCAAGCATGAGCCAGCTGTGATTCTCTTTGTCCTGCGTCTGCGGATACGGAAAGCCGGTAAGTTCACATCGATGTCTTGCTTCCTTCGCGACCGGCGCCATCACCCTTTGAAAGTCAGCTCCCAGAGATTCCGGAAGCAGGGTTTTGGCCACAGCGGGCGAGAAGAGGCGAGGCGTTTTCATCACCACACTGCCCGGCATTTAATTCAGTACGTCTTGAACAGAGGCTGCAGCGTCTATACCGCTCATCGACTCGCCAATGGCGGCGACAAGAGGAATCAGGAGGACCAGGAGAACACCGCCGGCAATCAGCCAGGGTTGATGCTCCATAGGCTGACGGTCATTCTTAGCACTGATCGCCGAAATGATCCCGAAGCCGACCATCACAACACCTAATGCACCCAAAATAACAATAATGATCGGGATAATGGTGGCGAATTCTTGGCCGATATTGGTGAACCAGTCACTAAGAGCGGCATTCGCCGTGGCGGGCAACAGAAAGCTGCTAATCAAAACGGCGTATATCTGCAGTAGGCGCAGACCAAGGAGATTGGGCTCTATATTTGATTGAAGGTTTTTCATTGCATTTTTCTTCACGGATTTACCTGCTTTACAGTTGCTGGAGTTTATTAAAGTGGCGGTTTATAGATTCAGCTCGCTGCTGAACTGGTCGGCCTGGCCGGTGAAGCTTTCAAACACATCGTCGAGAACAAATTGGAACATCGTTAGCGCAGTGGCCACGAACAACCGGACGGTTCCCGCCTTAAAGAGCTCAAACCCGTCCGTGCTTGGATGACCGATGCGCGCGTAGGCGATCATGGCCCGCAGGCCGGTGATCCATCCAATGAATACCAGGAACGCCAGAATGGTCATGGTTAGCGCCTGCGTAGGGTCGCCATTGGCGGCCGCATCGGCGTATCGATACGCTCTTGGCATATTGCTTCCGGTCTGGTCATTGCCAAACAGGGATTGTGCGACGGCGGAAATAAGCGGGACCAGCAAGATAGTGAGCGGCCCAATCACCATGCGCATAGCCACGGAGGTCGAGGTCACTTTATTTGCGTGCTTCGGGTCGCGCATTTTCATCACGTCCCACACAGCTGAAGCTGAGATGAGCAACCCTATACCGGGGATGAAAATCATCAACAAAACGTCTTCAAAAACCTTCAGCTCTTGGCCGAAGTTAATGAAGTAGTCCATAAAGTTGCCAGTTCCACTTTGCAACTGGGTGAAAAGATTGTCTTCCATCGAATGTCCCGCCTGCTCTGTTTCGCGCTAACGCTTGCTGATCGCTCCGTGATCGGTCTTTACGAGATGTTGACTAGGGTCAATATCAAGCACCTGACCCATACCGGGTATTTCGCTCCCAACCGATACTGCATAGGACATACCGTCCATTCGGTAGACCACTGCTTTACTTCTGGTCATTCCACGCACAAACCATTCATCGCTGGGCTCATCCACTTTAGGTGTTCTGCGCTTCCGCTCAGGGTAACTGCCTGAATAAAACTTCGGATGCCCCACCGCCATCATGGTTTCTGCGCTCAACCATCCAGTAATTGGCAAACCGTGTTCTTGCTGCAAACGCTTAACAGCTTCACGAGTCTGTCCACCAAGCAGCCCATCAACCGGGCCTGGTCGATAACCGTTCTCCTTCAGAATGCTCTGTAAGTCGCGCACTTCGCTGGGGGTGTCCGGGACTATGTAAACGAAACCGGCACCATCACTGCCTTCGCTTTGATCCTTGTTTCGGGCAGATTGCGGCTTGTTGTCTTCTGTGCCCGGGGTTTTGGTGGCACTTTGTTTCTCCGCTATCTGTTTTTCAGCTACCTGTTTTTCAGGTTCTCCACCGTCTTTCTCGGATGCTTTGCTCTTGGTGTCCGACTTTTCTGTGGGAGTCGATTCGCCACTTTCCAGGGCTGCCAAGCGCATTTCTAGTAATTCAATTTCTGTTTTGATGTTGTTCTGGAACGTTGCCAGCTCGCTCTCTGTGTCCTCGATCCGTGTTGCGTTCTGCGCCACAATCGAGCTGATACCTGAGAACTCCGCCAGCCGATCTTCGATCTCACTCACGTAGCCCGGACGATCAAATTGGTTGCCAGGTTGACGCAGCATGTTTCCATCACCGTTACCGCCACCTTGCCCCTGGCCAGGATTGGGTGGCGCAACGGCTGTCCCACTACCCTGCTGTAGTTGTGACGCAGGGAACGCCTGAACATTCACGGGAGCCTGAGATGAACTGTTCGCTTGTGCTGGCGGCGATTGCGCTGGAGGTCGAGGTAACGCCCCTGAAGGCTGAGCTTGCGGCTGACCTGAAGACGAAGGGCTGGGCAGCACGAAAAAAGTTAGGCCGCCAGCGGTGATTACGCCTGCCAGCCCCAAACCAACCCATGATTTCCAGCCGATACCTTTTTTGGTTTCGGAGTCGTATTCGTCTCGATCGTGCCCGCCGCTCCCGGCTTGATCGGATTCGTCCACTCTTTGATCCGTGCTAAGCGTCGGTTCTTCGAACATCTGCAGTTCTTCGTCTGTTGCATCCGCAGTATCGTCACCCAGGCCGCTCAGATCATCGGCAAAGTTATCGGCGAATTCATCAGCGTGTTCCTCGATGTCACCGTCGTCATAGGCATTGTCAGGGATGGCGAATTCGTCCTCGTTTGATCGCGAAAACTCGTCGCCATGTTCGCCGATGAACTCGTCGTCTTTGTCTGCCATGTCCCAATCCTGTTGTTTAACGATTACGCACTAGGATACTTTGTGTGATAGTCATTTGTTCAGACGATGTTCCAAATCTGTGGTTTTCCAGGGGCTTCACCTCGCCAGGTTTAACGAAGCGGGTCAGCCAGACCCAGTGCTGCCCTTTTCTCAAGATCACGGCGGTCCCGGGTGATCTGTGAGTCAATTTCGCAAACGGTATTCTTGAACAAAACACCGGCTTCCTCGCCGGGATCCAGTGTTACCGTGATCGGCCGATTGATGTTGTCTCGGAAGCTTTCTTCGAACAGCCGTCCAAATTCACCCAGCATTGTCCAGACGACCTGTTTGGTGTCAGGCTCCCGATTGCTTGTTGCAACCGTTCCATCTGGCGTGACGATCTGACTCTCTTGGGCTCGATTCTCCGCAAGTATAGAAAATGCTGAGAGAATGGTGCCCAGCCCGAAACCGCCGTAACGGTAAATGATGTGGCGGTCGACATCAGAGGCCATTGCCCACAGTGTCGTTTCCGGATCAAGCACCCAGGCGCTAACGTCATGGGTCTGGCCGTCGGGATCAATCACGCGAGTGATCTTGAGTTTCATTCGTGCCCCGAGCTCATTCAACTCAAAGCTCCCCATCCCGATCCAGCCCCGTAGAGCGCCATCAAGGAAGGTCATGCGGACAGGTCCTCTGAAATCCGTATTCAAGGCAATATCGGTTTTCGCGTAACGGATCTCGCCGGCTTTAACTAAAGGTGCGCTGCATTGGCGGCCTCCGACGCCACCAGCACCAGCGCCAGTGCCGGCGCGCACACTTGCAGTTCCGTCTTCATTTCGAGCTACGCGTAGAAGTTTATCTCGACCGTCGCTATCGGATTGTCCAGCATCGAACCCGGCGCTGGCACTTTCCGGGGGCTCGTTAAAAATGGCAATCATCGCGTTGGCAGCCTCAAACCGGTGGCTGCGATATTCCCGATGAATGGATACAAGTTGTTCATGCCGACGTTCGGCCATTTGATCGAGTTTACGTTGTTCAGCTTTGGTAACGTTGTTCCGAGGCTCTGGTGTTTTCCTAGCTGAATCCCTGTCCGGATTCTCCGGTAATTCGGGTTGAGCTTGGACCAGTTCTACATCATCAGGGGTCGGTACCGGGATACGCCCCTCTGATTCCGCTTTCCGGTTGTACTCCTTCACCGCCGCTCTCGCTTCGGGGGTTAATCCATCGCTGGTTAAGTCGGGAGATACATTTTCTCTGTTGGCGTCTACGGATGTTTGTCCGGCACTAGCTCGCCGTTGTTGTTGCTGTTCCTCGGTCTGGTCCGGCCGCTGTGGCTCGCTAGAGAACAGAAGGTTCCAGGTATAAATGCCGATTACGATAAATACGATCATGGCAATGGTGGTTCCGATCAGGACGGGACGCCCCTCGCGACTAATCAGAAACTTGGCAGTGCTTTGCTCAGACATGCCTACTCCTTGAATGAAAGGTAAACGCGCCTGCCTTCTTCGTTGAGCGCCATAATGGGGTTAATTCTCGGCAATATGTAAATTCGCACATCGTCGCGTAATGACGTCACTGATCGAGTTCCCGCTTTAGGGGCCGGAGAGACGATCTTGTAGTTGGTCATCACATAAAGGTGCTTATTGTCTGATTCGTCAGCCCAGGCATCTACGTTGGAATCCGAAGTCTTGAGCCGCTTGAACCCTTCAGGGGTCACCTTGTATGCCAGCTTATTCAGGATCCGATCCAGATTGGGTGCGTCTTCAGGAATGGCAGTAGGGTTCAGACTAGTTGCTTGATTGCCGCCACCCCGTAGCAGCGGGTCCGTCTCAGGTGCATTCGGGCCACGCTCTGTAATCTTGATGTGCATGAGGGCGTGATATTCGGTATTGCGTCCGGTGACGGTCATAGTGACCGGCAACCCGAGCCCTTCCAAAAACACGCTGATGGATTTGCGACCGGCGCCGTTGTTGGCCATTAGCAATAGGGCATTATCGCTGCCCTCGACCTCTTCTACTCGCGCCAAGGAACTTGTATGACCTACATGACGGATGGGCCATGGCTGACCTGTAATGTCGGTGAACACGATCGATGTCGGGTAATCTGGTGTTACAAACACTTCAATGATTTGGTCTGCATTGCCTGATATCGACGTCAGATCGCGTATCGGTGAAACATCACGCAAGGGCTGATAGGTGGCATCCTGGTCTTCCAGTTGGCGCTGGCGTATCTTCATCTTTTCTTCCGGCGACAGCGGGAACAGCAGGTCCATGTCCGTTGGCAAGTTCTGGAGGTCAACATTGTCCGGAACCTCTGGATTGCTGTTCTGGTCCAGTTGGGTCTCCGCGTAACCCCAGTGGCCGCTCAGGCTAAAGAACACGGCAACGCCAATGCTTAATGTTCTGTTGAACATAGTCTGCACGCTTAATCCCTCCGTGTTTTGATGCTGTACTTGGCGAGCATAAGACCGCCGTCGTACTCCATGATGCTGGATCTAGCGATCCACGCAGTGAACAATATATTTTGATTTATTCGCCGCCGTGAACCGTCCCGCACCTCGCCAGAGTCATAAATCAAATCCATTGGTATCTCGACTACCCAGATCCTGCGACCTTTGTTGACGAATTCCTTGACGATGAGAGGTTCATTAACAATCGTTGCTCTAAGAATCAGAAACTCATCACGCACCTTTCCGAGTATCCCTGAGCTATCGATATCTTCCCGGAAGCGATCAAGAGTCACGGGCTGTGTAAAATCCAGGGCGTTCTGAAGCTGGCTGCGATAGTTGACGTAGTTGAAGTTAAACAAGTTAGGCACGTTTCTCCTGACCCAATCCATTAACACCTGCCTTGAGTCCACCGGGTCGCTGAGTAATGGCAGCGGTTGCACCCGGCCATCTTGTGTCAGTGCGAGCAGTTTGGGCTCTGGTCTAAAGGCGCTCTGAACAGAGTTCCAGCCCAGCGATATCATCAGAATGAACGCTAGGCCGAGAATCACCCGCCCTTTGAATCGCGATAACTTGCTCTCGGCAACGGTCAAGGCGGCCAAGGCTTCAATGCCGTGCAGCTGCGTTTTGCCCTTTTCGTTCGCTGCACCGTTTCGTGCCGCCTGGGCGCCGGGGGCTACTTGTCGACGCGCACCCTGACTTTGCGATGTCCTGTTTGGCGGGGGAGCCTTTCGGCTACTCCCGGCTTGCCCCTGGGGTCGCTGTTCAGTCGAATTGCTGGCCGCTTTTTGGGCAGGTCGATTGGTATTTTCACGAGGCGGCGTGCGCTTCGGTCGAATCTGATCCTGGGGTTCGGTCATGACGTGTTACATCCGGTGGTACCCAATAATTCAAATCATGGTACCCCAAAATATCGCTTCTCCATGAGGCTGTGTTACAAAACACGAAATTCCCCTCTTGGAAACATCGCGGCCGCTGCATCTGCCGAGGCATGGTAAATTAATGCACAAAGAAGCACTCACATAGCCATTAGTGGTTTGTAGTGTTTATTCATGGCAACGATGAGGTCTACATGCGTCTATCATTCCCACACTTGGGTATTTCCCGGCTGGCTCGCGCAGTCGCTGTCGCCGGCGTTCTGTTCTCCGGTTCATCGATGGCACAGGAGTCTGGCGCTATCACCTTGAGCAGTGAGGACCGCCAGGAGGCCATTAAAGCAATTCAAGGGACTCTGCCCTCCGTCGCTATTCTTGGGCAGAAGGCGGGGCCTTCGGACACCATTGAAGTTTTCATACAGGTGCCGGGCGTTTTGAATATGCAGTCTGTCTATGTCCTGTCTGATCGCACCTCTGTCATATCAGGTGTTGTCATTCCACCCATAGTGGGGAGTTACCCTGGCGGCCAACTGGAACTACCTGATGGCAATGCCAGTATCGATCCGCGAGCAAAGCGCTCTAATATGCAGGCCATGAACGATGTATTGGGCATTGATCAGTCTCACGCCAATCGCACACCTCAGCCGGCTTCGTCCGATACTGGGTCTCAAAACATACCTTCACCGCGGGCACCGACAGAAGCTGCCACCCCTTCCCCTGCCGCCAGTTCTAATACTCAGGGACAGGTGATAGGTGGTCAGGCAACAGCGCCTACAGGGGGCGCTGCGGTGCTAGCGCCATCGCATCAAATGCCTGCTTCGGGACAGCAAGTGACGGCTTCGCCGGCCACTGCTGAACTGCCATCAGTCGGTCAACAACCGACCGATGAACCACAGAGCGATTCGCTTGCGTCACAGGATTACCGTGAGCGGGTGATTTCGAGTCTTTCGGACGTGAGTAACAGTGGCGCATTTGGCGCGGCCGTTCGGGTGATGCTGGATAAGGATTCTGATATCAAGGAGCTTCGGGAGATCGGCGACGACCCGCAGCGACAACAATCCGTTTTCCTGGATGTCGTGAAAAGCCTGCCCGCAATTGTGCAGGGAGATTCTGAATACAAGATTTACGTAATGTTCGATCCGAATTGTTCAGTCTGCCATCGTTACTACACCCAGGTGGCGGCCGATGTGAGATCGGGGAGCCTGGAAATTCACTGGATTCCTTCGATTGTCTTCCCGGATAATCGCTCAAGCCTAACCGCCAGCGCGGCCCTGATTGCAGATCTCGACCGGGGCGGGGATGCGCTCGGCATGTTAGACAGTCTCATGACAGACCCGGGGTATGCACAACGCCTTGATAGCAGTGAGGGTATTGATAAGTTGGTGCCGTATCTGGATCCGGTGGTGAAGAATACCGCGCTGATGACGATTGCCCACCCGGCAACGCCGCTGGTGATCTTCGAGCACAAGGATAGTGGGTTGACGATTTCACCGGGCATTCCGAAGCCCGGTTATGTATCTTTAATCAAGGCAGCCCGCTCATAATCAACATATTGTGTTTTTCTTCCCGATGGCACCTATATGTAGGTTTCACCCCGAATTAACGGACCTCTATGTGCCCTGGGTATAATGAGTGCATTGAAGTTCAGTATCGAAGACGCCACGCGAGGGCCACAAACATGACCGAAATATCCTATAGCTGGACGTATTCGGATGCAGATGTTGAGAAGAAGCTGAGGGAGATTGACGCGTCCGTGAAGGCTCGCGAGAAGATCTCCAGGGAGGATTATCTGCATCTGATGTGGGTGCGCCTGGATCAGATCAAAATCGCTCAGATCGTTTGCCGGTTGGCTTACAAGCATCTGCTGTTCCATAAATTCTATGGCTTGACAGGGCTTTACGACGATCCGGAGCTGGTAGATCTCCAGCGAGACTTTGCCGACGGCGAGTCGGGACCCATTCTGGTGGATTACCTCAAGAGCGCGATTTATACCATTGAGCAAGGCGCAACGCGCCAGGACATGATCAAGGAATCCCGCAAGAATATCACCGGGGTGGAAGTGGCCGTCGATACCGCTGTATTCCTCTATGCCCCAATGCATAACCTTTGTTCTGGGCACTTCAACGCGCACACGCTCAAGGACTTTGAGTATCTGGAGCGCGTCGTCGCCCGAGGGCACTTCGCCCCCGCAATGGGAGATATCCCGGGTTTTGGAGTCGCTTGGTACGGCCCACGGGGTGCCTATGAAGCGTGGGGCCGGGTGATGGGTGACGTTGGGAAAGACGGCGTGCGCCGGAATCCCTTCAATTACAGAGGGGACCTTGGGCTTACGTCGGACCAGATGTGGATGATGCAGGTTATGACGAATGAGGAACGAGTTGAAATGAAGGTGCTGGCGGATCAGGACATGCCTCGGCCATACCCCTGGTGGTAAAGTACATTCATTCCGGGTGCGATCGCTTTGCCGCCCAGTCACAACAACGCCGGCCCTGTTAAGGTACCGGCGTTTTTTGTGGCCTTTTTGCGGAGGTTTGGTTTAGCTTGGTGAACTCACGTGGGCCTGGTCGTCGTGAGTGCCGTTTTCGGATTGGCCTTTGGTCTGGAGGGGATCCTGTTGCGCTGCCTCGTTGGCATGATGCAACCGGGTTTCCAGTAACGCTTGGGTCCCGGCAAACCCGAAGACCAATTTATCTTTTACCCCCTCGCCTTTGACCGATGCGTAATCCATTATTTTTTGCTGATGCGATTCAAGCCCGCTGTCCGGGTGAGCGCCCTGATCAAGCAGGCGGGACAGCACCTGTTTGCGATCTGAGGGTTGCAGTCCCTCGGTCTGGTCGCTGTTGAGCAGTCCGTTCACGTTGTCACGATAGGCGCGTGTGCTGCTCACTAGGGACTGCAGCCCGCCAGTGATGCGCTTACGGTCGCCCGGATTGGACGAGCGGGCGCGATTTTCAAAATCAGACGGAGATACCAGCGGAATCTGCCCTACCTCTTTGAGGTGCATCCCGGTTTCCACATCCTGCAAGCTGCTGCGAATCTTCTGCTTGTAGTCTGACACTATGCCCTCGGCATTCTGGGTCACCTGCTTAAAGGCTTGCTGGTTGCGCTCATTGATGCGATGGCTCAGAGACGAGACATCCATGTCTTTCGAGGCATTGGCTACCGCATCCGGGGTCAGCGGATTCGTGCGGAACTTTTGAAGACCCTTATTAATACTGCCCAGGGTTTTTTCTCCGAAGCGAGTCTCTGTTTTGGGCTTGTCATTCTGATCTTTCCAGTTGCTATGCGCGGTTTTGATCTTATCTATGCCGGCTTGAAACTTCGGCGTTACAGCCTGGACCGCGCTTCCGGCTTTTTCTGCTATCCATTCCATCAGCTTGACAAATGCTTCTGCCAGTTTGCTGATTGCCTTCCCCAGCCCCATCATAACGGCTGCGCCCGCAGTCATCGGACGCGGGTCGACCGTGTCTTTTTCCTGCTGCTCAACGGGGTCGGTGCTTGGCTTTGCGTCTGCTTCTGGCTTTGCGTCGGGGCTCTGGCCATTCAGATCGGCCTGTGCCTGGCGTTGGCGCATCGCACGCGTCATCTTCTGGCCCGTGGTTTCCTGGCGCAACATGGTAATGGATTGCCGGTGCTCCGCGGTGTGAGCAAGATGCACAGGTTTGCCGTCCGGGTTTTTGGCGAGGTGGCCGCTCTCCTGATCCCACATCACCGGTTGCGCCACGTGCGATCCACCGCCAGCCATGTAGATATCGGCATCGCCACCCATCATGGCAAGAGTGGCTTCTGCTTCCTCATCCTTTGGCTGGTACTGCTTGCTGTCCGGGTTGAAGCGCAACAGGTGTGCGTCCTGGCCGACCAACGCAGGTTCTGCTGCTGATGCCTCGCGAATTTTGGCGGCCTTCATGAGTGTCTGTGGGGTGTGTGCCGGGTTGAACACGCTGTCGTTCATCGGTGGTTCGCTGTGGTTTTTGACCTTGTGTTGCTCGGCACTCTCGGGCTTCTCCTGTTCCTCATCCGTGGTGGCGCCCTGCTCTGGCGCACCGGTTTGCGGTGCGCCATTTTCCGCATCCTCGGCTGCAACCTCTGATGCCGGCGCTTCGGGCTCTGGCGAGTCCTCATCGAGATCATTCTGATCCAGATCTTCCCTTGTCGGATTGGGGTCGTAGTCACTGATGTTACCGCCAAACAGGTTCAGAGCTTCAGGTTTCTGTTCGTCTGGCGTGTTGCGGGTATCATCACTCATTATTTGCCTCCGGTAACCGAGTCAATCAGTCCAATCGTTTATTTCGCGTATCACGATGCCCGGGAGCCAAACAAGTTGGCCGCGGAAATCACGTTGCGGTGCATTCGGGTATGCTCATTTCGTAACAACATTTCCGTTTTTGCGGGCGACAGCTGTGCCTCTGGGTCTCCGCTCTCATAGGCGCGAACCCCGCTTTCGTGCATGTTCTTATGCATGATCGGGTTGAGCCCGGCTGGGGCAATGCACTCTACTCGTTCATTTCGCAAGTCACTGACCATCAGTTGAAGCAGTGCAACATTGGCTTTGTTGGGGGGTAGATCAACCCATTCGTTGCTGATCCGGACTTCGTTCAGCCCCAGGTCCTGCCAGAGTGATTCATTTTTTCTGGTACTTAACTGATTGAAATGGCCGTGCAGGGTTACCTTATCCAGCACGCATTGCGCACCGAGGGTTTTCCCCAGGCCGGCAATGGTCTTCCTGAGATCGTGAATCTCAGTATCGGTAAGTTCGCGAGCTGGCGGACTCAAGACAAAGGTGATCGAGTCGGCAAGAGACTCATGGTATTCCAGGACCCGCTGAATACCAGCGAAGACCTCTGTCTGAGGTTTCAGGTAAGTCAACGGAATAGGCAGGTACAGACGCACGGGCGCATAGGTTTCCGGTGCTTTCCGCCAGCATGCGAACCAGGCTAAGGCTTCTTGGACGGCGTAAATTTCCAGTTTCCAGGCAATTGCGTTGTGACCGGCGATGTCGCGCAGCATGGATGGTGAAGCAGTTACACTGTCCTTCCGGGCGTCAAACTCCGGGGAATGAGGGTCGCCCAATAGCAGGTCAACCTCATCGATCTCAACTCTGATTCCCTCAATAAGTTTCGAGTCGTACTCATAAATAGGGTGAAAAGCGATCGGGACCTCGAAGTTCCCCATGGCGATTTCCAGAGCTCGGCCCATTCGGTTCCACTGTCGGCCTCGATTCTCTTCCATCAAGGCACCTTTGCGCTCGCTCCAATCCTCCATTACTTCTGAGCACCCCGGGATCAGATGCGACGTGCTGAGTTTCTGTGACTTCATATCTCGCAATTTGAGATCAAAAAGGGCGAAACTCAGGTCCTCAAGCATGGATTCCGGATTTAACAACCGGTACTCATCGACGGTCGCAAGGTAAGGGCGTGTTCGCCAGTGAATAGACGTTGTTTCGTTGTCCTGCTCAAACGTCACTTCCCCCATCATCTCAACCGACGTTTTCAAATGATCCGTTAATCGTTTTAGGTTCGCCGGCCGAAGATGTTTGGAGACGGAGATCGCCAGTCTTGCCCCCATCCACGTGCCGTCCAGTGTAATTGGCCGGGCTATTGTCGTTGCTTCCAGGTACTCAGCAATAGCGGCATTTACGTGCTGTTTGAAAGCCCCCAGAAAGACGGCTCCCAGCTGACTCTCCAGTGCGTTGAGCATCGGGAAGTCCAGCATCATCATGTGGGCATCCCCTTTGGAGAATACGACTTCATCCAGGGTGTCAAAAAGCGTGAATTTATTTTGGTATTCCTGCTGCATAATGTTTCCCGGTTCAGGCCAGCTGGGGTCCTGCATTGAAATCATCGGAGTCATGGTTGGTCATCATCTTACTGTTGTCTTCCGTAAGAGATTGGCGTCCTTGTGAGTGCTTGTTCGGGGCAGGCTGGCGCTCATCATTGTTAGCGACTTGCTCGCGCCCTGGTATTTTGCTCTGTTCGTTTCCATTGCTGCGCAGCGTCGTTGTCTGATTTCGCTGTGCAAGCTGTCCTTGATGGAACGCCTGGAAAACATCCTGGGCTGTGTGAAATCCGGCATTTTGTGAAATCCCCAGAACCCGGTCGAAAAACTTTCGGACACGACCAAATATGCTGCTGGGCTGCTCCTCTAGTCGAACATCCAGCTTCCCCTGAACCCACAGCTCATAAGCGTAAGCCTGTGCTTCCAGAGGGTTGTCCTTCACCATTTCGACAAGCTCGTATTTTCCGGTTGAGATCAGGGTGTTCACGAGACGCTGGTGCAAGGGTTCACCGGGCTGGAAGTCGGCATCAAGACGCGCCTGTTCCTGCTCGGTTAGTAGGTGTGATTGGGCGAAATGAAAGGCCTCGTGGTGGGCTGTGTTAAGCGGGGTGCCATACGCCAGATCAATCACTGCCCGCACACTCTGATCGGCGCTGTCGGAATTCCGGTACCGGCCGGCAACGGCGTTACCTTCACTATCGTGAAGTTCCTTGTGCCAGCCGACCCAGACGTCATGGCCGCACATCCGCGCGACTTCATCCATGATGCACTGGGAGAGGATGCATTGCTCACGTTCTGACACGCGAACAATCGAGGTCGTGTCATGGCTGTAAAGCATCGGCAGCTCGATCTCGCCCAGATGCTCGTGCATCACCTGCTGCGGTCTTGTTTCCAGCGTCTCGAACAGCTTGTTGAAAGTTTTTGTGGCTGCTTTGAGTTCATCGCCGCTGGGATACAGAGGCATCAGATCACTGATTTGCCGATTCACGCTGCCAATCGCCGTTTCGCGGGTGCGCCAGGCGCGGCGCTGATCGTCAGTCGCGTTGGCTGGCAGCGCAAGGGGTTCCGGTCGATCCGCTTCAAGCTCCAGGCGTCGATCTTCCACATCAGTCCCCCAGGCGCGCAGCTTGTCCGGGCGTACCAGAAAGTCATTGCGGAACTCCGAATCACTGTCTTTAAGGGTCGCATCCACGTAGGTTTCAAACGCCCGCGCAAACATCTCTTTAATCGATGCCCAGTAAGGCTCCGACTGGGTGCCGCGGCTGCCTTTGCGGTTATCGGCGTTCACTGCACCCTGGAAGTAATAGGAGGTTCTTCGGTTGCCGTCGTCGGGCTGCACCGGCGCATATCTCAAGGATTTGAGTACGAAAGCAATCGCGTCCGTCACCCCCTGTCGCAACTGTCCGCCTTCGAACTGTGATTGTCTGCGATTAATCTGTCGATCAAGGGTGTCGGTGATGTCACCCGGGCTCCGAGACCCCTGCACCCCACGAGACAGCCGGAACAGGTAGTTGGCCAGTGCATGCCCGAACTCGTGTGCCATGGACCCGGCGCCTTTCATGCGAGTTAGGTTGATGGCGTTGTTGCTCGGTTCGAAATGTGCCAGAGCTGCATTGCGCCCCCCTTTGCCGCGTGACCCAAACGCCAGGCCGAGTGTGCCGCCAAGACTCATGGCCTGTGGTGGAACATTCATGACGTTAGCCAAGTCCAGAAATCCGTCGTAGGCTTCGTTCAGGTAGGTTTCACGGTCCTTCTGGGTCATGCTCTTGCCGTACTCGATGCCTGAAAAGCCAAATGTGGCAATCATCGTCTGCTCAGTCACATTCGTGTCGCTTCGGTAATCTTGTGCGCCTTTGCGGACCAGCTGGCCCAGCATCGGCATGGCGCCGACCTGTGGTTGATCGTCATCGTCCACCGACCGCCTGCCGGTTCCCTGGGTGTCTTTGATGTCCCAGTGCGTGTTCTTTTTACTGCGCCGCGTTGCACTCATGATCGTACCGCCAAAGGCCATCATGTGGTGGTAATATCGCTGGCCATTTCGACCGGCCAGTAATTCCTCCGGACAGCCCTGCTCATCGCACTCCTTTTGCATGGTGGTCACCAGCTTTTCAAGCCGACCATCAGGTTTAAGGGCGGTGTGCAGTTCCTCTTCCGTGCGAATGTCCTGAAACGCATCCCGGATGCCCAGCACATAGCGTGTATAAATAAGATTCAACGCTGAGATGTTTGCGGGTGGCTTCATCGGCGTGTTCTTGCGCAATTCATCGAAGAATGCTGCAACGACGGGTTCCATCGGGCGCTCGCCGCTATTGCGGTCTTCCTCACTCGGAGATCGGAGAGTCACCCAGTCCGGCGTGTCCCACAGTTTGGTTTTGGTGACAAACTTGAGCTGATCTTCCTTGTCAGCAGAGGCAATGTTGCTGATGATGGTTGAGGCTTTTCCTCGCAGGTCTTTAATGGCCAGTCCGGCAACCTGACCCCGATCCTGCCGGGCGCCTCGCCTGGCAGGTTTCGTTTCGGTATCAGTACCTTTTGTGCCCAACTTCTCGTTGGCTCGCAGTTCGCTCAGGTAGCGCAGTGCTTCCGGGCGCAACACGGTTGCCAAATCAAACGTTGCGAAGTGCCAGCCCTTCACCGCGCGACGGTCGTAATTCTTTATCTCCAGCACCTTTCGCTCAACGGCATCGGCCCGATCGCCCTCTGAATTAAGCAGATCTTCACGCGTAATCGTCCGCATGTGATACCGAACCTGGCGCGACGAAGTCTTCGCCCCCACCAGCACCATTTCCGAGTCCGATTGTTTGATCAGTCTTTCAAGAATATCTTCGGCAACTCTGGTCGGGTTCGCTAGCTTCTTGAGCGGTTTGAAATCGGTGATCCAAAGTTTGATGGCTTCCAATACCTGCTCACGTTTCGCATCCCGGTTTCTCCAGCCTGGAATCATCGTAAACAATGATTGCCTGGCGAGGTCCAGAGCATCGGTCACTGTTTCCCGGGGCGTGTAGCCCAGAGTTTCCTGCGGTACCTCTGCCGACGCCCGAGCTGTCTCAACTCGACTCAGCCCGATGCGGCTCGATACGGGGTGCGCATCCAGATACCCGAAGTCCTCAAGCCCAATCACTGTTGGCTTAAGGGCGGATAGACTTTCTTCGGTGATTACCTGATTGTCCCGTGTCAGCGCCTCCCCTGTTTGAATAGGTGCCATCGCATTGAGGTCAACGAGACGACCCAGGCTTTCATGCCGGGAAGAACCGCCATTATCATCATCCTGGTTAAATAGATTGGGTGTATGCAGGCCGACCTTATCGCCAAGCAGGTATTTGTTGCGCAGTTGGCTGGACTCCGCCAAAACTAGAATTTGAAACGGCTCCGTCTCTCCCTCGCGGGTCAGTAGCCCTGTCGTAATCATGCCTCGGGGCAGAGGCCGAACGCGCCCCTGCAGTGAGAGCCTTTCAATAGCTTCTTGCGGTAGGTTCTCCATGACGCGATGGGTATGAGCGCCATCGATGGAAACGCCATTCATCTGAGCCATTTGTCCAAGCCAGTGGATATGTTCGGACAAATCGATGTTCAGGGCCGCTAACCCCTCGGCACGGCCGGTGTATGGCAGTCCCTGAGACTTCATCTCATCCAGTACGACGAAAATCGGATGGCGAGTCTTCCAAATCGTCTCCAGCGACCGGTTGGACAGATCCGCCAGCGACTTTAGCAACTGCTCATTCCGTGATACGACTTCCGTGAACCTTTCACCGGTGCCGTTAACAAAGTCATGTGCATCCTGGTGGCGCGTAAACACGAGGCCTTGCAGGTGTTCGGACAGCTTCTCCTGAGTTTCCTCGCGCAGCATGTGATCCAAGGTCTTCAGGTGGGTCTCGTAATTGCTGTCATCGGACGACGCAACGGTCTCTTTAACGTCTTGGAAATATTTTCGCAGTGTTGATTGAAATATATGGTCCCCCATGGAGAAGGACATCTGGCTCAGGTGCAGTGAGGACGACCGATAAAAAGAGGCCGTGCTTCGAAGCATCGGAACCAGTCCTCCGGACGGATCATGCAGCTTGGGAGCCTCGTTCTCTGACCAATCCTCCAGCGCTGCTTCGATTTTCCCGACAACAAGCGGGTGAATCCCCACTCGGCAGAACTCGAAGCGCTCCAGCCGCGATGCAATCTCCGGGCTCATCGCCAAATCCACGTCAGTGATCACCGGTGCCTGTGCCGGAAAGACCGCCACCGGGCTGCGACGCCCGTCAGGTGTTTCCGGCTGGGCGCGGTTGAACCACTCCAGAGATGTATCGCGCACCACTATTTCCGCATCATCGCGAGCGCGCTCGGATTGGTCGCGCGTGGGTCGGTACACAATGATGTCATCAAGAGTCCGCCACGATATAACGGCGTCCTTGGCCTGATTAGGCTGCATCATCAGCGGGTGATTGCCCATGATGAGACCCAGCCGCATCGCCATGGCCACCTGCGCTTTATTGGCCTCGGACAGAATGTCACCCGGCTTTCTATTCGCCATGGCCAGATTCGGCAGGTCCGTCAGTGTGACGGGTGCCTGCGGTTTCTTGTCTGTCTCGACTGACGCTGCGGGTTCCGGGGTTGGTTCCGGCTCGTCTTGCGTCTCCGGCTTCTCGTTGAAACCAACCACGCTCTCCAGTGCAATACGCTCACGCCGGGGAAACAGGAAGCCAATCTCTGTGGTCGGCTCAGCGCCTTTCAGGCGCACAACCCACAGCGATGTTTCGCTGTCATCATGGCCAACGACAAAGCCCGCCACGGTCTCGACGGGTGTGTTCCACTGAATTCTCTGCCCGATCCCCGGCCGCGGATCACTGCTGTATTGATAGAGCGGGTCGATTTCTAAGGTCGCCGGTGGTGTTTCACCGCGAACCTCGGCCAGTTGCTCATGAAAAGCTTGAAGGTCCTCCGGCCAATCGGCGATTTGAGGTCCGTAGCTGGCGGTACCACGATAAAGCCCCATCGCGAGTACCGGTTCAGTCAATGGAGTGATCTCCCCCTCCATTGCCTGTCCTACCAGCACTTGCAGGCGAACCATATTTTCAAGTCGCTCGGACTCGATCGCGCGCAGTGTGGTGGTAGACAACTCATCCTCACGACCAGCCAGACTGTCCTCAATCTCATCTTTCAAAAGCCGAGGTTGATGCTTCCAATACCAGCGCACGCCCGCCTGAACCTCCAGAGGGATGTTGGGCTTGAACGTGTCCTGCGGTGTCACGGTGATAACCTGGTCGGGCATCAGTCCGTCCGCCTGACAATCAAAGGCAGAGCACAGTTGAGAAACGAGTCTGGGAGTCGGGTAACCGGGATAGAAATACCGGCCACTGGAGCCTTCACGGAATCCCATTGCCAGCAAAAAGTCCCGCTGAGCTGACGACAATGCACCTGGCGACTCTTCCTTCACCATGGCCAACCACTGATGCCTGTTCAACAGCGCCGCCACGGAAATATCCTGCTGTTCAACCCGCGGCCACAGCCCCGGCGCCTTGGAGGTATCTACCGTTCGATCCAATGTTATCTGGTTTTCCGGTTTGCTGATCATTTCAGCCATCTATGCCACCAATTCACCAACGGGTGATTTATTTATCGTATAGGGTTTTCTAGTTTGAATTACATACAGTATAACCGAGGTGTCCGGCAATATTCTGATCAGGGGTTTACCTAATGACACCATTACACGCTGAATACGGTGAATTTGGACAGAAGGTCGCGCCCTACTGAGACAAACCGAGGTCTGTAACCTGCGCTTCAATCCAGGCGGCCCAGGCTTTTGCACGGACGGGATCTGGGTTAGCCGAAGGTGTATTGAACGCTTGCGTTCCTGCCAAAATGGACTGCGCGTGAACGATGCTCCGGTATTGTTCTTCTGGGAGCAGGGTTTTAGCCGCCTGGTAGAGCCCTTGATAGGCGTCCGACACCATCTGTCGCTGGACACCCGTTGACTGATCCTTGAGCCAGGGTATTAGCCATGTCATGTAATCTGCCCTGGGATGGTTCAGCGAATCCATCAGCCGATAACGCTGCCATGGGTGACTGATAACCTCTGGCGAATGACACCCGGCCCGGGGGGCTCCCTGATACCGGTTCGCCATCGTCATACCGAACTCATCAGCCAGCGACTCCTGCTGGAGACTGTGCAGGATGCGATTATCCATAGCGCCGGCAAAGTGATCATTCGGTGTCAGGCCATCGTCAGGCCTGCTATCGAAATCCATCGGGATAGTGCTTGCAGCGCATGACCTTGATGGGCCAGTCCCGGATGCATCCAGTTCTTGCTTTATCGTCTTCCCTGCAACGCTCATGTTGCAGTGAGCCGCTTCATGCCAAAATTCAACAGAGCGGCCATGTGTTTTCAGAAAACGTCCTACACTTGGTGCGATCGATTGGTTTGCCAGGCGCATTTCGGCAAACGGTTCCAAAGGCGTTTCTTCGAGCGCGATCACACAGGCTTGGTTCCCTTTGATCGCAAATGACCGTTGCTGGCGGTCGATGCCAGTGATCGCTCCAAAATTCAGTGTTTCGTGAGCCAGGTCCGGGTCGATCCTGAGCATTTCATCCAATGAGCGGTTCCCCGCCCTGCCCTGCATGCTAAACAGGTTTATGTCTGCCTTCTGCATCCTATGAACCAGATGCTGTGTCACATGGTGCGCCTGAAGTGCTTTTATGCTCTCAGCACTCCCGGGTAACTCATCCAACGATAACGACTTACTTACCACAAACACGGGCGTTTGCATTTCAGCGCTGGCGGATAACGACAAGCAAGCCTCAATATCCGTGAACTCTTCAATCGGCAGATCAGCCCCGTTGCTCGACAAAGCCGCAAACCCATCCTTTATCATTGTCTCTGACCAATCATTCACGTACTGAGTCACAGTAGAATCTGACCTGCACAGCGTGATCCATTGGACAACATGATCAACAGGGTCGGTAGCCGTTAGATCATTTGCATTGCCCTTGGGTGCTGCTGCAATGGCTAATACGGTCGCTGTGAAGACAAGAAAGGACCGGCCAAGCCGTGTGGAACGTCTGCACGTTAGGGGGTCGTAGGCAGTGTCGGGCATCGTTTATTCTTTCCAGGTTGACGGTAAATTTACCTTACCACCGTTCAACGGAAGCCTTGCTTTACGTGTTCAGTTTTGAACATCATCTGAAAGATCCCCGGCTGGAGGTCGTATACTTGCGACCATTGTTTCGCCACCATCCTGCTTGCCGCAGGGTACCCACTCCGAGCTAGGTGTGGGGTGAATGCGGTGCAGGGCGTTAGCCCTGCTGGTTCTTGATATAATCTTTGATGATTTCAAGGGGAGCGCCGCCACAAGAGGAAACGAAGTAGGCGCGACTCCAAAGAACAGGCTTGTGATACGCCCCTGTTAAATCCGGAAACTGCTGTCGCAGTCGGCGAGAGGTCACAGCTTTAAGCGAGTTAATCAACTTGGTGAGTTGCACG
>NZ_KB889910.1 GCF_000372805.1 Marinobacter gelidimuriae
GAAATTCCGGGATCGAAGTCGGGAAGCCGCGCTGGTCCATCGGCATAAATTAGCATCGATTTCTCACTTTGGCAACGAACCGGATAGGCATGGTTTGAACAACAGAACCAGCGCCATTCCCAAAAATGGTAAAAGCATGTTTACCTCAGGAAAATAACGACCACCAAAGCCATGGATCAGCCCGAGAATAATGGCCCCGAGCAAGGCGCCTGGAAAGCTTCCAAGCCCACCGATGACCACCACAATGAAGGATTCGATAATAATCTTGTCACCCATGCCAGGATCCAGTGCACGCATCGGTGCTGCAATCACACCGCCGACAGCCGCAAGCCAGGCGCCAAAGGCAAACACCCCCGTCACTACTAGCCGGGTATTGATACACAAGACCTCTGCCATATCGCGATCCAGCGCGGCAGCGCGCATGATTCGACCGATCCGGGTCCGGTTAAACAGGAACCAGAGGCCAGCCAGTAGCACCAAACCCATAACAATCACAAACAGGCTGTATGTCGGTATGGAGCTGCCGATAATATCGATCGACCCGGCCAACAGCTGAGGTGGTTGAACGACCTGAATTCCACTGCCCCAGATCAGTCGCACACTCTCGTTAATGATTAACAGAAGCGCGAAAGTGAGTAACAAGCTGTCTCCTATATCCCTGGAATAAATATACCGTAATAAAAACCGGTCAATGAGGACCGCCAATATAGCCACGCCAAGCGGAGCCAAGAGCAACGCTGCCCAGAACGGCATTCCTACTATGTTGATCAGGGTAAATGCCAGGTATGCCCCCAGCATGTAGAGCGCTCCGTGAGCAAAGTTGATGATGTTCAGAACACCAAACACGATATTCAGTCCCACTGCGATAATGAACAGCAGAAGCCCGATATCAAGACTATTCAGCAACGCCGATCCGATGCCAGACATGGATTACCTCGTTTCGTTAGGGCCGGTGCCGTGACGCACCCAATGGGCGCCACGGCAATCGTTCAGGCAATCTCTAATTCAGAGATTGCAACCGGTCTCTTCGATAGAGCGAGCCACATCTTCGCCGTCAAAGATCTGCAGATCAGTCAGTGTGCGGATACCGTACTTGGAATTCATTGGGCCTGAAATACCCCAGTTCGGACTGACCATTGCCTGGTTATCGCCTTTGCGGAACGTAATCGTGCCGTTCGGAGCTTCCATGCTCATCCCACTAAGTGCCTTTGCAACTGCAGAGGCATCAGTAGTGCCCGCTGCTTCCATTGCCTTTTTATAGGCATAAATAGCGGCATAGGCACCTTCAGCGTTATAGCTGGGCGGAACGCCGTAGGCATCGACATACGCCTTAACAAAGAGGGCATTGACGTCGTTGTCATAAGCGTCGTACCAGTACCGGGTAGAAAGGTGCACGCCTTCCGGCATCTCGTCGCCAAGAGCCGATAACACTTCGGTCGCCGCACCGACGGTAAACAGCAGTTCGTAATCTTTTTCAAAGAATCCGCGATTGTTGGCCTGGCGAATGAAGTTAACCAGATCACCACCCCAAACAGAGATAAGAACACCGTCGGCATCCGAGTCCATCACCCGATCAATGAAGGGCGTAAAATCTTCAGCTCCAAAACGCGGGAAATTGGTCTCCGACATCAGGTTGACATCAGGTTTGAGCTCTTTCAGGTAGTTTCCGAAAAACTCCCAGGATTGGTGACCGAAAGCATAGTCCGGGCCGATAGTCGTCCAGTTAGTGGCATCAAGTTTTTCAGCCACCAGAGCAGCGGCTTTCATGTTCTGGGCAACGTTTACACTTATACGGTAGGTAAACGCATTACACAGCTTTCCGGTAACGTCGGGGGTGGCTGCGTGGGTAATAATGAATGGTTTCTGCAACTCAGGCATTGTCGGCACCATGCCTTGGGCGACACCGGAACTATCAAGCCCTACCAAGGCGTTAACACCTTCCGAGTACACTAATTTGCGGGCTGCTTGTATGGCCACCGACGCTTTACCCTGGCTATCTTCATAGACCATCTCGACTTGACGGTCCAGAATTCCGCCAGAGGCGTTGATTTCATCGACCGCGAGGTTAATGCCCTTCTGGGCAAACTCACCATAGGTCGCAGCGCTGCCAGAGAGAATGTAGATTCCCCCTATGCGAATTGGCTCCTCCGCGTAACTGGTGCTTGCGGCACCCATCGCAGCGGCTGCGGTCATCGCAACCAGGATTTTTTTTACACGTGTTTTTATCATTGTAATGTTCCTTCCTTATTGTCTTTATTTTTAATGGCTAAAAAACGTTCTAGTTGCTATCGCAACCTCCTTCTGACCGCGGTCAGACCTATTACGGGACCAGAGAATCCCGGAGAATGTTTTTGCGGACCTTCCCTGTAGCGGTTTTCGGCAACTCACCAAACACGACCTTCCTGGGCGCCTTGAAATGCGGCATGTGCTCTCTACAAAACGCTATAATGTTTTCGGATGTTATCTCTTCACTATCGTCAATCAGACTGACAAAAGCACAGGGTACCTCCCCCCACTTTTCATCGGCTATTGCCACGACAGCAGCCTCGGAAACCTGCGGGTGCCGGTAAAGCACCTCCTCCACTTCAAGGCTGGAGATGTTCTCTCCGCCAGATATAATGACATCCTTGGCCCGGTCCCGGATCTCGACGTAGTGGTCAGGGTGCATGACAGCCAGGTCGCCCGTGTGAAACCATCCATTACTAAAAGCATTGGCTGTGGCTTCCGGATTTTTCAGATAGCCCTTCATCACGGTGTTTCCCCGAATACAGATCTCACCCATGGTTTTGCCATCAGCGGGCACGGATACGCCACTAACAACGTCGAGAACCGCGACCTCATCCAGCCCGTGTGTGGAAACACCTTGACGGGACATTCTCAATGCTCGTTGTTCCAGCGGAAGGGCCTGCCACTCGGGCTGAGGCACGCACAATGCGGATGGACCAAACGTCTCGGTCAAACCGTAGAGGTGAGTAATCTGAAAACCGATCTCTTCCGCTTTTCGAATCACACTGCTGGGGGGCGCGGCTCCACCCAAAGCGAACTGGGTCGAACGGGACAGCTTCAGCTCCTGCCGCCCGAGCTCCTGCAGTAACATATTCATTACCACCGGAGCCCCACACATATGAGTCACTCCGTAAGTCTCGATATGGCGATAAATGTTCATCGGGTCCACCTCCCGGAGACAAACGTGGGTTCCACCCACTGCCGTTATCGCCCAGGTGTAGGCCCAACCATTGCAATGGAACATCGGAAGAGTCCACAAGTAGACCGTCTCAGGCGTCATTTGAAACACCATGGAGTTGGTCATCGCGGCCAGAAAAGCACCACGATGGTGGTAAATCACGCCTTTCGGATTACCCGTCGTACCCGATGTATAGTTCAGAGCAATAGCATCCCACTCGTCATTGGGGCGCTGCCAACTGGCCTCCGCATTCCCCTCTAACAGAAAGTTTTCATAATCCTGTTGTGCAAGCCCATCACTCACGCCCGCTTTACTCTCGATAGAAATCAGCAGTGGCGGCACTTCCAGCTCCGAGACCGCTGCACGCACCAGATCCTCCCAATCTGTGTCATAGAACAGCACACGCGCCTCGCCATGCCCTAAAATAAAGGAGAGCGTTGCGGCATCCAGGCGAATATTGATTGTGTTGATGACGGCACCCGCCATCGGCACGGAGTAGTGGGACTCAAGCATCTCGTGGCTGTTCGGGCTTAATATGGCAATCGTGTCTCCGGGGTTAACGCCTTTGCGTCTCAGCGCATCACTCATCTGGCAGCAGCGTCGGTATAGCTCACGATAGGAAAGAACCAGGTCGATATCGATTACGGCCTGTTTATCCGGATACACGGTTGCTGAGCGCTGTAGCAACGTAAGTGGGGTCAGTGCTGAAAAATTAGCGCGTGTTCTATCGAATTTTTCGGACCTATTCATGTGTCATCGCTTCAGGTAGCTCGGATTATTTATTCCCAAACGAGCCTCCGTTAACGTTTGTAGAACGTCACGCAGGGCCGGTTCTCTACCCTCTAGCCGACGCTTACGAATCGCCTCGGCGAGAGATGTTTCGCCTTCAACATTAGGATTCGGTTGAGATCGAGCCTCTAAAAATGTGCTAACAGCCTGGTCTGCCTCCTCCACCTTGGCCTGCTCATTTTGCCCAAGCTCGCGTATTGCCATACTCATGACGTTAGCAATCATTAACGCTTCGTATTTTCGCGCGCCGGTGAGTTCTGGTGTCAGTGAGTTCAGCAGCACCTGGCGAGCTTCCATCAATAGGTCATGGTTGTCCGGTCGATTAATCACTGGTTGTCCTCCAGTTCCTGAATCTGAGTCAACAAATCACACTCCATCTGCGCAACCATCCGACCGGTCAGCGCCAACTCTAACGAGCGCTGTTCGCCTGAGATGTGCCGGCGCGCCTGTTGAAGCGCGATCATGGCCCAGCGCACGAGAGCCATCACTTCCCAATAACTAACAGCGGCCGGATCAATCCCAGTGCCACCCGCTTCGCGGTAACCGTCCAGAAAATCCTGCTTCTCACCGACCCCACCCGCTTCCCGCTCGTTCGCACCAAACCGCCAGCTGCGGCTGCAAAACCAACCGAGATCCTCCGCCGGATCACTCCACGCCGCGAACTCCCAATCCAGGATAGCGGTCAGCTTTTCACCAGCCATCATATAGTTTCCGGTTCGAAAGTCGCAGTGACACAACACCGTTGGGCCCGGTTCGGGGGTGTTGTCTTCCAACCAATTCAGTGCCCATTCCAGAACGGGATGGGGTTCCGCAATTTCCCGGAGGTGCCGTCGGTAAATCGCTACACGGCTCAGCGCTGCATCGCCTTGATCAGGCAATGTCAGAAAGTCCAGTGAACGCATGGGTGGTCGCACTGTATGTAATTTTGCAAGCTCTGCACCCAGCCGCCGCACAATAATACAGCGCTGCTCACCCGTTAAATCTGACTTAACCAATTGGCGTGGTGATGCGCTCCCGCCCGCCCGGGTCATGACGTAAAACAGCTGCCCGCTGACATCAAGATCTTCGCAAAGCCAAAGAGGTTCCGGGACGGTAACTCCCGCTTTAAACGCGGCTTCCAGCACCCGAAATTCCTCGGGCCTCGACAGGCTTTCCGAAACGCCTGACGGGGCATCCTGGCGCACCACAAATTCCTGAAGGCCTGAATGCCCGCCACCTTCGATGTCCAGGCTCAATCCGAAGTTGTCCTGAATGGCACCCCCGGAGAGCTTTTCAAACTCGATCACCTTGGCGCTTCGAGCACCAGATTGGTGAACAACAAACTGGCTAAAAACCTCCGCAAGCTCAGGCATAGGTTTACACTCCCCAGTGCCAGAAATCAGCGCGCTCAGCTAACAATGTTTTTGAGAACACCATCTTGTGAATTTCGGATGCGCCATCAACCAGACGCGCTTGGCGCGCATAACGATAAATCCATTCCAGCGGTGTGTCTTTGGAGTAGCCCCTCGCACCACACAATTGAATGGCGGTATCTACAGCCTTGTGTAGGGTATCGGCGACCGCTACTTTGGCCATAGAGACTTCTTTTCTGGCAAAGTCACCTTGGTCCAGCTTCCACGCAGCGTGCATGGTGAGTAGCCGACCGACTTGGATATCCATAGCAGCCTCGCCCAAAAGCCATTGCACACCTTCGCGCTGACCCAGTGTCTGACCGAAGGATTCACGCGTATTGACATATTCGGTGGCGATTTCGAGGGAACGCCGAGCCAAACCAAGCCAACGCATACAGTGCGTAAGGCGCGCAGTGCCCAGTCGAATCTGGGTAACCTTCAGGCCATCGCCGACTTCCATCAGACGGTTCTCATCTGGAATTTCCAAGCCATCGAACCGGATTTCGCAGTGCCCACCATGTTCTTCCGGGCCCATAATAGGAATGCGCCGAACAATCTCCCACCCGGGATCATCCTTATGGAACATGAAGGCGGTTAAACCCTTTCTGGTATCGTCTGAGGTTCGAGCAATCAGAATAAAATGAGAGGCTGCGGCAGCGCCGGTAATATAGTGTTTGTGCCCGTGGATAACCCATTTTCCACCCACACGCTTCGCGCTTGTCTGCATCATGCCGGGGTCTGAGCCGCAGCCGGGAGGTGGCTCCGTCATCGCAAATGCGGATCGCACCGTTCCCTCCACAATGGGCTTTAGCCAACGCTCCTTTTGCGCCTCAGTAGCCACCTTCGCCAATACCATCATGTTGCCATCATCGGGTGCCGCAGAATTGAACACCACTGGGCCAAAAATCGAGCGGTTCATTTCTTCATAACAAGCAGCCATGCCCGAGATATCAAGCCCTTTTCCACCAAGGTGCTCAGGAATTTGTAGGCACCATAGACCTTCCTGCTTTGCCTTGGTGCGCATGATTTCCAGATGCTCAAGCGCAATGTTTTCATGTTCATCGTAGGCGTCTGGATTACTTTCCAGCGGCAACAGATTCTGTTCCACAAAGTCTCTTATTCGCACTCGATAAGACTCGTTCTTAGCGTTGAGATTGAAATCCACAGGAAGAACCTCTTTATAGTGAAGATTGCAGATGACCGCCATCCACCACGAGGGTGCTGCCGGTCATGTAGTTTGAGAGTTCCGATGCCAGAAGTAACAATGGGCCACACAGATCGCCTGGCTGCCCAAGGCGCCGCTGCGGAATGCGGTGAATCATCTTCTGGCCCGGTTCGGTGGCAAAGAAGTCTCTATTCAGGTCCGTTTCTATATAACCAGGTGCTAACGCGTTGACCCGAATACCATAGCGAGCCCACTCCAGGGCCAGAACGCGAGTCAACTGCTCAACCCCTGCTTTAGCGACAGCATAAGGTGCAACACTACCCGCCGCACGATGCCCGAGAATGGAGGAAATCATTATGATGCTTCCGGGCCGGCCCTCGCCGGACAAGCGGCGGGCCGCCTCGGTAGCAACCAACCAGCAGCCTTTAAGGTTCGTGTCGATAACGCTATCCCAGTCGTCACCTGTGCAGTTCAGCGCTTTTTTGCTGATGGCCACACCCGCATTAGCCACGACCACATCAGGAATGCCAACTTTGGCAGCCATAACATCGAAGGCCTGTGTAACGCTGAGTTCATCACTCACATCCATTGGAACACTATGAATTCGATCGGAATGATCGGGAAATTCTGATTTGAGGCGTTTAAGAGCTTTACCACGTCGACCGCTAACGATGACGGTAGCGCCGGTATCAAGCAAACAGCGGGTGAAGCTTTGTCCCAACCCGCCTGCAGCGCCCGTGATAAGCGCGATCTTGCCATCAGTACGCAAAGGCCAGTGCGTATTATCAGGATGTTTTTTATTAGAATTATTCATTTTTAAACCCTCTGCTCAAAAATATAAACCGAGCGCTCGATTTATTCAAGAAAGTAAGCGAAAAATTTTTTGGGCCAGAGTGGTTCAATGAGCGCTGGGATATTGCCTATCGTGACGTCCCGAAACGGTTGAAAAACTTAGGGTCTGCCGTGTTTCGGGTGGCAACTAGTGTTTGTCGAAGTTTTCCAGAAACCGATAACGCTCCGCGCGCGCCGTGCGCATTTCCGCTTCGCGATTGTTTGCCAACACTTCCTGCACGTAGCTGATGTGTTCGCCTGCGCTGCGCCGGGCGTCGTCTGGCCGTGCTTCCATAATGGCCTGAAACAGCTCGCTGTGCTGGGTCACCAGGCGCTCGCGAGTTTCGCCGCGCAGTTCGTACATGCCGCCAATGTTTGTCACCACGTTGCGTTTGAGTAGGTCAAACAGGCCGCGCATGGTGTGCAGTAACACCATGTTGTGGCTGGCCTCGGCAATAGCCATGTGAAAGCGCGCGTCGGTAACGCCTTCTTTGGAACGAGCCTCTTGGGTGTGGGGGCTATCGCTGTAACAGGCCTGAAGTTCTTCAAAGGCTGCCTGCAAGTGTTGGCGGTCTATTTCGGTGGCGCGCAAGGCGGCGTAGTAGGCACAATCTGCTTCCAGGGTGCGGCGGAACTCCAGCAAATCCTGATGGGCTTCCGGGTGGCTTTCCAGCAGCGCCAGTAATGGGTCGCTAAAACTAGACCCCAGCTTGTCGTTGACGTAATTTCCACCGCCTTGACGGCTGATCAGCAGTCCTTTGGCCACCAGCTTCTGCACCGCTTCTCGCAGTGACGGCCGTGACACCCCAAACTGCTCGGCCAGAGCCCGCTCTGCGGGCAGCCGTTCGCCGGGCTTCAGGGCGCCTTCCAGAATCATGCTTTCCAGCCGATCCATAATCGTGTCAGATAGCCGGCGTTGGCGAATCTGTGGCAATTCCATCTTTGACACCTTTGGTAAGACCAATTCCCAAATCTAGCAAGGTTTTGCCGTCTCCATCAATACCCCCGTACGACTACGTATACTAAGGTCTATTAAATTTCGTTTGACAGTGCACCTGATGTTTTTTTAACCTATCAGCGCTGGATTGTAAAGTGGTATGACCAATTTTAAGAGGCCCAGCTAATAACAAGTACAGGAACTCTTTTATGATGTTCAGCCAGTTCCAGTTTGGTGTTGCCACCAACCTTGGTGTGTCGACCGCGTTAATGGTGTCGATTCAGGCGATTGGTGCAGCTGCCGGTAAGATGACCGGCATAATTGCTTTGATTGCGGCCTATGTGCTGGACTTTACAGACCCGTTAATGGCTCTTTAACTAGCTGATGGCGATTAGTCAGCTGAAGGCTCAAGGACATTGCATTGAAGGCGCCCCGTGCTTGCGGGGCGCACATCCTGCAACCTGAACAGGACATGCCTGATGATCATTTCTGCGTCTACCGATTACCGCGCTGCGGCCAAACGTCGGCTTCCACCTTTCCTGTTTCATTACATCGACGGCGGCTCATACAACGAGCACACGCTTAAACGCAACGTTGAAGACCTGTCAGACATTGCCCTGCGCCAGCGGGTACTGAATGACATGACCCAGCTGGACCTGACTACCGAGCTGTTTGACGAAACCCTGTCAATGCCGGTAGCTCTGTCGCCGGTAGGTTTGACCGGCATGTTCGCCCGTCGCGGTGAAGTGCAGGCTGCCCGCGCCGCTGCCAATCGGGGCGTGCCGTTTACCATGTCGACCGTGTCGGTGTGCCCGATTGAAGAAGTGGCCCCCGCCATCAGCCGGCCTATGTGGTTTCAGCTGTATGTGTTGAAAGACCGCGGCTTTATGCGCAACGCGCTAGAGCGGGCCAAAGCCGCCGGTGTAACCACCCTGGTGTTCACTGTAGACATGCCAGTGCCTGGCGCCCGCTACCGCGATGCCCACTCCGGCATGAGTGGCCCCTACGCGGCGCCACGTCGCATATTACAAGCGATAACCCATCCGCGCTGGGCGCTGGATGTAGGCGTGCTGGGCAAGCCCCATGACCTGGGCAACATCTCCGCTTACCGCGGCAGCGCCACCGGCTTGGGAGACTATATTGGTTGGCTCGGCGATAATTTTGACCCGTCCATCTGCTGGAAAGACCTGGAGTGGATACGCGAGTTCTGGGATGGCCCAATGGTCATCAAAGGCATATTAGACCCGGACGACGCCCGTGATGCCCGCAGCTTTGGCGCCGATGGCATTATTGTATCGAACCACGGTGGCCGCCAGCTCGACGGAGTGCCTTCTACTTGCCGCGCATTGCCTGCCATTGCGGACGCAGTGAAAGGCGATATGAAAATTCTGGTGGATTCAGGCATCCGTACCGGTCTGGATGTGTTGCGCATGTTGGCCCTGGGCGCCGACTGCACAATGATCGGGCGCGCCTACATTTACGCACTGGCAGCGGATGGCGAAGCGGGCGTTACTAACCTGCTGAAACTGATTGAAAGCGAAATGCGCGTAGCCATGGTGTTAACCGGGGCGCGAACCATCGCTGACATCAGCCCTGAATTGCTGGTTCGTGAATCAAAGAAGGCTGCTCAATAACGACGTATCAGCAGCCACAGACGAGTGCTCCTGGAGATACTATGAGTTTGCCCGCCGATTTTGTCAGTGCCGTAAACCAGCTGATCCCGGCACAGCGCCGTTTTGACGATCCGCTGTCAACGTTGGCCTTCGGCACCGACGCCAGCTTCTACCGCTTGATTCCCAAGCTGGTGGCAGTGGAGTTTGGCGGTTCCCTGAAAGCCGAACACGGCACAGGCCGTAATATGGCGCCGTTTGTGGAACTGGAGTGGGGGCCGATGCCTACCAACTGATGTGGAAAATAAAGCGCCTGCTGGACCCACAGGGAATATTGAATCCAGACGTGGTTCTGTCTGAAGACCCCGGCATCCATCTGAAGAATCTTAAGCCCTTGCCGGCGGCCAATGATATTATCGACAAGTGCATTGAATGTGGTTTCTGCGAGCCGGTGTGTCCGTCTAACGGCCTGAGCCTGAGCCCACGTCAGCGCATTGTAATCTGGCGTGACATTCAGGCCAAAAAGCGCGCGGGTGTAGATACCCGCGCGCTGGAAGAAGCCTATCAATATCAGGGAATAGACACCTGCGCCGCCACGGGTCTTTGCACCCTGCGGCTGCTGCAACAACAGGATCACGGCCTGGATATTTACGACCCGGTACGTTTTATTCGCAGCCATCTGTTCGATCGGCTCGAGTTTATCCCACAGAGCGAACCCGTGGCGGTACACGTTACCTGTAGCACCCAGCGTCTGGGGGAGGGGCTCTCAGTGGCGCGCCTTTGCTGGTTTACGAAACCCTGGAAAGCTGGGTAAGCCCCGTCACTCTGGAGTTGCACGCCTGGCACCTGAACACAACGGAAACACTGAAAACGTTTGACCAGATTAAACACAAGCGTGTGATTGTCATCAGCGGCTATAACTATGGCGGGCTGATGTCGTGAATGGAGAAACAGAGGGATATCGCCCTGACCGAAGCGCCAGACCATCGCGCCGCAATTGATATGCTTAAGCGCAATCGTGGTGACTATTTGCTGGATTATCAACAGCCTGTGCAGGAATTGCTGTCGGCGCCGGGCGACGAAAATCTTCATTCCACCAAGCTGTCATCACGGGAAGGCGTATGGGTGTTTGCCCTCAGTCGTCCGCAGGCTGAAATATGGCGCGAACAATTTGATGACGCTTACATCCGCCTCGCTGAAAAAGGCGAGGTGCCACCGCTGCGGCGCTTGGGGCCAGGCTATAAAATTATCGGCTTTCCGAATTTATAAGCGTTATGGCGCCTTCATGAGTTGTATATCGCCATACCAGGCGCTTGCTTGTTCGCCTGTGTTGTCGGAATCCGACATGATGGCAATGCCGATAATGGCTGGCGGTTCTTCCCCAAAGGCCTTGCGGTAGTCCGCCGTAATATCCCGCTCAAGGCTCACCCAATCACCGGTTTTTTCCGCGCCGCTGCTCACCGCCAACATTCGGGTTTTATCGGTGTAAGGGTTATTCACCCATTCGCCGATAGGCAGCCGATTCGCCCAAATGTAGTTAATGGCATTGCCCGGTAGTGTTTTCCCGAACACCACCTCCACCGCTTTGCGCTTTGCGCGCTCAAAAAAACCGGCGTTGTCGGGCTGAAACTCAAAAGCCACGTAAATGCGTGCCGGGTAGTCATCACCGCTTTTGCTGCGGGCATCGCCCTTGGCAAACACATTCGACACCTTCCAGCGCCAACGCAGAATCAACGAATCCTGAGGCTGCACGTTTAACCGTGCAATCAGTCCAGACGCGCCACCGGCAGTGTCGGCTTTGACCACCTGAACGCCGTCTTCAACCAACAGTTGATAGCGGGAATGCTGATCTATGTTGGGAAACTCCAGAGGCTCCCAGCCGTCGGTGATGCTTGTCATCTCAGAGAAACGGGGCAGGTGGGGCGCTGTCTCTTCTGATTGAGAAAGTGCGACTGAGCTGAATATGAATAGCGCCAGTATCGAGAATGCCGAGAGTATGGAGAGTATCTTGTTCATGGGGTTATTCCCGTATATAGTGTTCAGGTCCTTGGTCAAATACCAGATGTAGTGAGCTTCGATAATTTTTTGACGGCTTACATCACTATAGCTGGTAACGGGAATCCGGCGAGACTCCGGAACTGACGCGCAGCGGTATTGGGGAACAAGTGTGGCACAAAGACACTGGCAGTCGCCGGGAAGTCGCCACACAAGGCCGAACGAACAGACACACCGTTCACGCCCCTAAGTCCGAAGACCTGCCAAGAACGCATCACTGCACCTTCGCGACACAGGTGAGCAGCAACAGTTTCAGTAACAGCACGTTGGCCGCTATGGCCTGTTGTGCGTTATTGCCCGATGGCAGCTTCAGGTGTTGTCACGGTTGTGACTGCCTGCGTACGCGAAGACAACGAATAAACGCGTATTCAGGATAACCCGCTATGTCTGCCATATCGAACGATCTGCCCAACAAACTACAGGCCGCCCCATCCGCGACAGGCACCGCCACCGCGGCATCGCTGCAAGTGATTAAGCGCAACGGTAACCTGGTTAATTTTACCCCCTCAAAAATCGGCGTTGCCGTCACCAAAGCGTTTCTGGCGGTGGAAGGCGATCAGGCGGCAGGCTCTGCCCGCATAAATGACGCCGTTCACCGCGTAACCGACCAGGTGGTGCAGGCCATCAGCCGCCGCCTGAAAGCGGGCGGCAAAGTTCACATTGAAGACATTCAAGACCAGGTAGAACTGGCCCTGATGCGCGCCGAGGAACAGAAAGTGGCGCGGGCCTACGTTCTGTACCGTGAAGAACACGCCCGCGAACGTGCACTGCACGAACCGGTAGAAGCTCACCCAACCCTGACCGTAAAGCAGGCCGACGGTCGCACCGTACCCTTGGACCTGGGCCTGATGAAACAGCAGGTCGACAACGCAGCCTTCGGGCTGGACGGCATTGACGCCGAATCCCTGGTGGAAGAATCCATACGCAACCTGTACAACGGCATCGACGAAGCTGAGGTTCTGTCGGCTTTGGTCATGACTGCCCGTGGCCGTATAGAGCGCGAGCCGGACTACAGCGCCGTAACCGCCCGCCTACTGCTGGAACAGTTGCGGCTAGAAAGCGTCACCGCGCTGAAACTCGACATTTCTTTAAGCTTTGCTGAAGTCTACCCGCAAGCCCTGAGCACCTTCATCAACGCCGGCATTCGTTACGAATTGCTGGACGAAGCCATGGCCGCTTTCGACATGGAACGCCTGGGCGCTGCATTGAAACCCGAGCGTGACCTACAGTTTGGCTTTCTGGGCTTGCAGACCCTGTACGACCGGTACTTCCTGCATTGGAAAGAAGACCGCCTGGAATTGCCGCAGGTCTTTTTCATGCGCGTGGCCATGGGCCTGTCCTTGCGTGAAGACGATCCCAACAACCGCGCCATCGAGTTCTATGACCTGCTGTCGTCCTTCGACTATATGTCGTCTACCCCCACATTGTTCAACAGCGGCACCCGCCATTCCCAGCTGTCGTCCTGCTACCTAACCACCGTGGGCGACGACCTGGAAGCCATCTACGGGTCGATTCGTGATAACGCCATGTTGTCAAAATGGGCCGGCGGTTTGGGTAACGACTGGACGCCGGTGCGGGCCATGGGTGCACGCATCAAAGGCACCAACGGCCAAAGCCAGGGCGTAGTGCCTTTCCTGAAAGTGGTGAACGACACCGCCGTTGCCGTGAACCAGGGCGGCAAGCGCAAAGGCGCGGTGTGTGCTTATCTGGAAAGCTGGCACCTGGACATCGAAGAGTTTCTGGAACTGCGTAAAAACACTGGTGACGAACGCCGCCGTACCCACGACATGAACACCGCCAACTGGGTGCCAGATTTGCTGATTGAGCGCATGCGTCAAGATCGCGACTGGACCCTGTTCAGCCCCAACGACGTGCCCGATTTGCACGATTTATACGGCAACGCCTTCCGCGAGCGCTACCAGCATTACGAAACCTTGGCGGCAGAAGGCAAAATCGAACTGTTCAAAACCATCCCCGCCAAGCAGTTGTGGCGCAAAATGCTGACCGTGCTGTTTGAAACAGGCCACCCGTGGATAACCTTCAAAGACCCCTGCAACCTGCGCTCGCCGCAGCAGCACAAAGGCGTGGTACACAGCTCTAACCTGTGCACAGAAATCACCCTGAACACCAGCGCCGACGAAATCGCCGTGTGCAACCTGGGTTCGGTGAACCTGGCCGCCCACATCAGCAACGGCGAGCTGGATGTAAAGCGCCTGGAGCGCACCGTCGACACCGCCGTGCGGATGCTTGATAACGTTATAGACATCAACTTTTACGCCGTACCCCAAGCGCGTAACTCCAACTTGAAACACCGCCCGGTAGGCCTGGGTTTGATGGGCTTTCAAGACGCGCTCTACGCTTTGCGCTTGTCATACACCAGCCCGCAAGCGGTCGAATTTGCCGATGTGGCCATGGAGCAGCTGAGCTACTTCGCCATTCGCGCCTCCGCCCGGCTGGCGGCCGAACGCGGCGCTTATGAAAGCTACGAAGGTTCCCTCTGGAGCCAGAACATACTGCCCATTGATTCCATCGAACGGCTAAAAGCCGCCCGCCTTGAAGGCGACCTGAGCGTAAACACCGACAGCCGCCTGGACTGGGCGCCAGTGCGTGACCTGATTGCCAAGCACGGCATGCGCAACAGCAACGTGATGGCCATTGCGCCCACCGCCACCATTTCCAACATCGTGGGCGTGTCGCAATCCATCGAGCCGGCGTACCAGAACCTGTTTGTCAAATCGAACCTGTCCGGCGAATTCACCGTGGTGAACCCCTCGTTGGTGCGTGACCTAAAGGCCGAAGGCCTGTGGGACAACGTGATGGTGAACGACCTGAAATACTACGACGGCAGCGTGCAGCAAATCGAGCGCATACCCACCGAACTGAAATCCCGCTACGCCACCGCGTTTGAAATAGACGCCCGCTGGCTGGTAGAAGCCGCATCACGCCGCCAAAAGTGGCTGGATCAAGGTCAAAGCCTGAACCTGTACATGGCACAACCCAGCGGTAAAAAACTGGACGAACTCTATCAGCTGGCCTGGGAACGCGGCCTGAAAACCACCTATTACCTGCGATCCTTGGGCGCCACCGGCGCCAACGAACAAGCCGCGACGGTCGCTGCGCCGCAGCCCCAGGTTTGCAGCATTGACGAACCAGACTGCGAAGCGTGCCAGTAAGCCCAGCGCCCGAACTCCGGGGACAGACTTCAAGTCTGTCCCCGTATTCAAAGGAAAAAACCATGTTGAACTGGGACGAAGACAAAAAACCCGAAAGTAAAATTGCTCTAGACAGCAGCATTGCCCCGGTAAACGCTGCCGACAAGCGCGTCATCAACGGCGAAACCGACATAAACCAGCTAGCCCCATTCAAGTACCCCTGGGCTTGGGAATACTTCATGAACGCCAACAAAAACCACTGGACGCCGCTAGACGTGAACATGTCGCAAGACGTTCACGATTACCACCACCGCCTGAACCCGGCGGAAAAGCACGTATTCGAAAACGTACTGGCCTACCTGACCACTTCCGACATCATCGCCATGCGCAACATCGGCCTGGCCGTGATGGAAAAAATGACCGCGCCCGAGCTGCAGATTTACCAGGCGCGCCAGGTTTACGAAGAAGCCGTGCACACCTGGACCTACCAGCACTGCATTGAAACCCTCAACCTGGACCAGGGCGAAATCTACAACCGCTACCGCGTCGTGCCGCAAATCAACGGCAAAATCCAGATGGCCAACCGCCGCCTGGACGCCGCCATGCGCCCCGGCATGAACCTGCGCAACAAGGACGACCTGCAAGAATTCATCATGTCGTATTTGTTCTTTGCCGCCGTGTTTGAAGGCTGCTGGTTCTACAACGGCTTCAGCCCCATCTTCGCCCTGCAACGCCGCGGCCTGATGCGCGGCACCGGTGAACAGTTCCAGTACATCCTGCGCGACGAAGCCATGCACTTCTCCTTCGGCCTGAAAGTGGTTAACCAGATCCTGGAAGAAGAAAACATCAGCTTCGACCCCAAAGCCGTGCGCGACATGTGGGACGAATCCGAAGCCGCCGAAAGCGACTACGCCAACTACATCCTGCGCGACCCCATACTGGGCTACTCAGCGGAATACCACACCGAACAGTTCCGCTTCGTAGCCAACCGCCGCGCCCGCACCGTGGGCTTGCCCGAACCCTTCCCAGGGGCCAAAAACGTATCACCCTGGCTAGAAGAACAAGCCACCATGCGCAAAGAGAAGAACTTCTTTGAAACGCGAGTGATTGAATACCAGACTGGCGCCCAGTTGGAGTGGTAAGGCGTACCAAGGGGACAGATTGCCGTACCAAGGGGACAGATTTCAAATCTGTCCCCTATTGATTAAACAGGCTAAGCCGCGAAGACCCAGAGGATGACTGACCATTCAACCCAAAGGGCTACGAACGCCTGCAAAACCCTGTCCAAGAACATGCGTGTAAATCTGGGTGGTACGTAAGTCAGCATGGCCAAGTAAATCCTGAACCGTGCGGATATCGTTACCGCGCTTTAAAAGCTCGGTGGCGAAGGAGTGCCTGAAAGTGTGGCAGCCTGCGGGTTTGCCAATACAAGCTTGTTTTACGGCATTACGCACAGATCTTTGCACAGACGTAATATGGCGGTGATGGCGCGCGACATTACCCAGATTGTCAGAACTCAGAGAAGGCGAAGAAAACAGCCACTGCCATTCCAGCGAGTGCCCAGCGTTCGGGTATTTGCGTGAGAGTGCGTGAGGCAAACTAACAGGGTGTTGAAACTGGGGGTCTTTCTGTTTCCAGGCCTTACAGATGTTATCAGCGTGACTTTTCAGTTCAGCAATAAGTGTTCCCGGCAACAGCGTTGTACGGTCTTTAGCACCTTTACCATCACGCACTGTTATAACCTGTTGATTAAAATCTAAATCCTTAATACGAAGCCTGCAGGCTTCGGTGACACGAAGGCCCGACCCGTACATCAGCGAAGCGATTATGTGATCGGGATGGCGGAGCTTTCCGATAATGCACATTGCCTCTTCATGAGTGAGTACTACCGGTAACTTCCGTGGTTTCTTTGAGCGGATAACCTCGCCGATTTCCCCGAGGGGCTTATCAAGCACTTTGGCGTATAAAAACACCAGGGCATTCAGTGCTTGCGACTGAGTCGCGGCTGCCACGTTCCGATGAACAGCCAGCCAGGTCAGAAACTCATTAACGTCTCGTGGGCCCATATCCCGGGGATGCTTCATCTGGTGGAAACGGATGAAATAGCGAATCCAGTACCAGTAGGTTTTCTCTGTACGGATGCTGTAGTGATTCACACGAATGACGGCATGAACCCGATCGCGCAATCGAAGTGGCTTTCCATCCATGGGCTTACTCCTGTAGTAACTGTATATTTATACAGTATTATTATGAGAGCGGATCATAGAAGTCAAATTATTACGTGGAAGAATCGAAAATTTTCGACTAAGCTGTTGTTTTATAGTTCTATAGGCAAGCGTTTGTGGAAGCCCGAACGTGTAATCATGAAGCGGTCAGATTTCCGCATTCGCGGAGGGGCCTATCAAGTTACTGTTACATGTCTTTGGAGAGTTAAGTGCAGAACCCAGGTGAGGAAGTTGCGGGGGAGTATCTTAAAATAATCCTTGGCTGTGACTTTGTGGAATACAATTTATATACGCCCGATGTGCAGGGTGAAATTGATGTTGTCGGCATAAATGCTAAAGAAAAAATAGTGTATATCTGCGAGGTTGCAACACACTTGGTAACAGGCCTGCAGTATGTGAAAAATAAACGACCAGATAATGTTAATCGATTTACTAAAAAATTCAGAAAAAACATTGAATACGCCAATAAGTATTTTCCTGAATATGAAAAACATTTTATGCTTTGGGCACCAATAGTGAAAACTTCTGGCCCCAATGCCAAAAATAATCAGATGAAGGACATCACCGAAATTCAAGGTATTCTTAAGTCTGAGTATGGAGTGCATATTGAGCCAGTAATAAACCTAGAATATGCCAAGTGTCTAAGTAAGCTTCGTGCGTATGCAGCTAAAGAAACTAAAGAGCTAAAATCGCCTATAATGAGGCTCATGCAAATTGAAGAGAAACTTACAAAGCATGTATCGCGGCTCAACATGTAACAAGCGCAGTCAATCTGACAGTCTAAAACTGTCACCTTTTGTGCAAACAAACGCACAAAAACCGCCAATTTTAGCCTGCAGTTGCTGTGGGCGTTATGCACCAAGATGACACAAATTGTCGTATTTGTAGTGTAACCTGAGAAAAATGGCCAAAAGGAAGCGATATGTCGAACTTTGATCAGAATTTTGAAAGTACTCGCTTAGGGATGCTTGCTCAACAGTACCCAGAGATTGTGAAGATAAAAGGTAAAATCATTTTCAACGCTGAAGAAGATGAAGACCGCCTAAGCGGTACATCTTGGAGGCTTGAGGAAGATAAATTCAATCAGATCACTGATTCAGATTTTAAGCTTCGTATTATTGAGCTTCTTGATAACTTCATTCAATATCGAGGTCAGCACAACGAGCTCCCTAAAAAAGAAGGGATTATCCGCTTTTGTGATGGACTTCTTGATATTGAGTGGTTGCCTGATGGATCAATAAAACTATAAGTGCGATTTTGGTTGCCGAAATAAAATAACTGATTAGGTAGGTGATGGTTTGGATAATATTGAGAGTTATTGTGATACTAGTTTTGACGATCAATTGCTTGATTTCGAAAATATTAATAGATTGCCTTGGGTTGGAATAAACTACAAAGACAAAAATCCAAAAACTTTAGTTCTTGGCGAAAGTGTTTATGACTGGAACCCAAAGGATCCATCTAGCATTGATAGAATATACGATTCTTACAATCTAAGAAAGCTCCATAAAGCACATGCTTTTGATTTCAAAAGGAACTCGAAATTTGTAAGAAATATAGAGAGGGCGATATATTCAAAAAGGAGGCCAACCAATGAGGAGAAATCAGATTTTTGGAATTCTGTAGTTTACCACAACCTTGTCAGTCGAGTGCTGAAAACGAAAAAACACAGGCCGTCGTATGATGATTATTATTCTGGCTGGAAGGTTTTCGACAAACTAACTTCAGTTTTTTATGTAGATCAAGTGATTGTCTATGGTTTGGAGAATTTAAAAATAAAGGCGTTTAAGAGTTATTTCAAGGATATTGGAATTGCTCCTGTGCAGGTAAGTAATCTAAGCAAAGTCGGTCGATCCAAGCCTAAGAAGTTTATTGTTGAGAAGGGTGGAAAAAGCATAAGCATTCTTTTTATCCGTCATCCAAGTGCCTACTTTAGTTGGAAAAAGTGGTCGACCGTCATTCATGCGGAAATAGCCGTTCCAGGCCAAATTGCATAACCAGTGCAGGCACGGCGACGCCCTTTCCATTGCGCCTTCGGCTCCATTCCAAGGTCGCGCGTGCTGCAGGCGTTATGTGCAATGGCTAGCACTGAATATCTAAATAACATGGAGTATTTAAATTGAAATTAAAACTTGTGACCTTAACTTTATTACCATTTTTGCTTACTGGTTGTATTCAAGAATCAAAAGAGATATCAATTGAAAAAGTAGGAAATCAAACTTACTTAATTAACCAAAAATCAAAAGAGGCTTTTATTGTCTCTAATGAGCGTTTGATTCAGTTAAAAAAGTCTAATCCTACAGCATTAAAAATTGGTGAGGTTCTTAATCGTAAAGGACAAATATCAAAGTCTAGAATAGAAGTTGACGCTTCAATTAAATTTTTTGAATCCAAAGCTTTATACATGGTTACCGTAAAGCCTGTTAGTAAGGATGTTACAGACGAAAAAGGAATTATTACCGTAGATAAAAGTAATTTTGAATGGTATAAAAAAGCTATTGAAAATTACGATTCTCAAGACTATATAATGTTAGTAATAACTGATAGTGATGGGTTTAAATTGCACGAACAAAAAATTAGAATTTCTCATGGTTATGTCAGTATGGTTGGAAATGGCGAAGATGCTGCATCTTATGTTTATGAAGGGGCAATAAACATAAATGCAGAAAACTCTAAATATGCCAGTGTAATAGATT
>NZ_KB889911.1 GCF_000372805.1 Marinobacter gelidimuriae
ACAACTGACTTACAAGCAGGCGTTTCGGGGTGGTGAAGTGCTGGCGGTGCCCGCGCATCACACCAGTCAAACGTGCCCAGTCTGTCAGCATATCAGCGCCGAAAACCGCAAGACGCAGGCTCGTTTTGAATGCGTCGAATGCGGGTTTTCGGAGAACGCTGATCTGGTGGGTGCGATCAATATCAAAGCGCGAGGACATCGCGTTCTAGCCTGTGGAGAGTCGGCGTTAGCCGCTCGATGAAGCAGGAACCGGCTGCCCGAGCAATCAGGTAGTACCCTCTTTTGGGAATCCTCTTCCTGAGCAATTTGCGAAGGGAGGGGAGGATGTCAATTGGATTATGTTATGCCCTTACACCGCGTCCAGGTTACCTATGAATTTTGCGTTGATGCAGCCGATACACAATCCACACTCGATGTATTCAATCGAGAGCATACGAGAGCTATTGATGACCGGCGCTGTGCTGTTGTTGGGGAGGTCTTGGTTGATGGGGTCGCATCATCTGCTCAGTTTGAAGAAGATACGCTGGACGAAGTGCCCTTAAATGCGCTTGATGAAAGAGGATGGTGCAGCAGGCTGATTCCTACTGCGCTGGCGCGTCTTCATCGCGCAAAGACGTGCCTGGCGTTTGGTGTGACTGCATTTGATCGGCAACCGTCTTAAATTGCTCACTTAACTCGGCCAGCTTCTGCTCTGTCTTCTCATTCAAGCCCCGATTATCGCTGATGCGAGCCAGGGTTTGCTGCAGTTCCTCGAGCGATCCAAATAACCGAAGTTCCTGCGTATCTTCAATGTCCGGTTGAGGCTTCATTTTTAATGTCTGGGTCTGGTGGGCGTCCCGAATAATCCCGCGCACAATATCGACACTGGACTGGTCAATTGTTTCGAGCTTGATGCTGACTGAGCTTCCGAGAACCGATTGCACAGACATGTTAATCCAGTCCTCTGGCAACCAGGGTAACTCCTTTTTCCATGCCTTTGATAAAGCAGCCCTGGTCGCTTCGGTAGGGTGCTTCGTCTTCTCGATTTCAGCAAATGCATCCTCGAACGGTTCCAGGTCTTCCGGGTAGAGGTTCAGATGCGCTACCACACTAGCCCAGGCAGACAACGCGGCCTCGGGCACAAACTCGACATTGAGTTTGGGCAGCGACTTTAGCGAGAATTTCAGCTTTTTTGTCTCCTGCTCACTGAGAAACCGTTTCAGTTCGCCGTGCATATCAACTGCGACACCCATTGATCGCATTGATGCGTCATGCAGCAACCGACTGTATGGCGTCAGTGTATCTTCTTGTTGATTCGCCATTTCTGTCTGCATTTTTGCCAGACGTGAGCCAATGCTGGGTATTCTGAATGACGGGCGGCCGTCATGAGCCTCATTATCGATCTGCCACCCTTGGCGGTCCAGCTGGTTCAAGGCCTGTCCAACCTTGGTTATCGGCACCTTCTCCGTGGGGGTTCCACAATTTCACGGCCTGCTGACTGATGGTGGTCAGCCAATCTTCATAATCTTCATACCTGACGTTGGCGCCATCGGCCGCGGCAGTCAGGTGAGCCTCCAGCGCCTTGGGTGCCGATAAAACAGGCTCCGGAACAGCCATGTTCATACGATTATGATATTCAACCAGAAAATGTGCACCTACCGCAGCGCTTTCGAGGATTTGGCGGTGAGCCATAGCGGAGTTCAAAGCGGGCCGGAAAATCATAGTCAATGCCTTAAGTTTTTAGACTCGAATAGTGTACGTTATCGCCAATTTACTGGCCCAACTCCTTTCATGTTTCTCGTTCGCTTTGTTTCCGTTGGTTGACCTTTGTATCAGGATTGGTTATTTTCCCATTAACAAGTCACATAAGACATTGTGGTTTGTATATAATTTGCAAGTCACAATTCCGGAGAACGCCTATGGTAGCCTTCGCTGCTAGAGTTTCCGCGCTAGACCATCAGCAATTTGTTTTGTTCGATGAACGAAGTGCTGAGAACCGATCGCATACACTGTTTGATAGTGCTGTTTCGCCTTCGGTTCAAAAGAAAATTGGGCAATTTAGTGAAAAGAAACAGGAAAAGTTCAACGGTCTGAATAGTCGGTTTTTAACAGATGCGGGCACGGCCTTTGAGCAGACTTTCCGCACATTCTGGCTAACCAGATACCGGCATTATTCGATTCCAGAAAAGTTTTATGCTCGCGTGGCTAAGGTTTTCTCACTGAGCCCTGAAATGGTCGAACAGTTGGAATCCGAATTCCAACTGCCCGGTGTCAGCGTTTGCGGACACTCCAGAAAGATGAACGACGCGTTCACCGCCTCTATCTACCTGGATGACGAATTCGACTATACCGATCCTGTTGATCGGCTAATGCGAGGCGTGTTCTCTACACGGCGAAGCCGGGAAATATGGACAGATTACTGCACGCTATTTGGCCGATTATCCATTGATCAGATTCAGGAAGCTGATCTGAATTACGTGCTCACAACCTATGCTCTTAGCATCCATGAGCTGGCTAAGGTATTTCACGTCAAATCTGTTGATCTGCGAGCCAAGGCTGGATCGCGTAAACGACCAAAAAGCTATCCTCAATATGCGGCCCCTGTGCGGGTGTTGATTACCAAACACCCGCGCCTCCGTCGGATCGCATTGCGTTATGCCCATTTGCTCTACACCTCGCAAGCGATCCCGATTCCTCGCATTGCTCAGACCCTGGGATTGGACCCGACCGCACTCTACAACTTGGGTGAACAGGTCATTGGCGACTGGCATCTCCCCTCCCCGAATACCCTTCACTATGTAATCGAGCAAACCACCTTAATGCACCTAAGTTAACTCCCTTGGCGGACATTGAACATGAGATTAACGCTCCCGCTCGTATAGTTTATACTATGGATGTTCATGTGATCGTCATTTAAAAACATTGTTAACGCTGGGGTTTTCGCCATGAGTTCATACAAGGAATAGGGGATTCGATTGGCAAGCCCGCCGGAGCAGCATTCCCAGGTTGTAATGACCGGCTCGATAACTGAGCGCAATGCTGATGACATCTCCCAGTTTCTCTGCGACATGGTGAGTGGCGGTGTCGTTAAAACACTGGAACTGGATGTGAGTGCCGTTTCATACATCGATTCGTTCGGTATCACGGCGCTGGATCGAGTTATGAATCTGCTACAACAGAAAAACGGGCGACTCGTACTTTCCAAGTGCGGCCCGGTTGTGAAAAAGATTATCGATATCGTTAAATCAGGTGCTCACAGAGGTGTCTTTGCCAGTCGGTCCGAGTTGGACAAGTATCTTTACTCCCTGCAGTCAGCCTTCATCTCTACCCAGGTAGATGCCACAGCATAAACATCGTCCTGCCCTGCCCCACCCTGCTCGGTCTTTGTGGCGCTTACACGTAAGCGTAACCTTCTGGTGTTCACTGTCGCGTTTTTCGGCTGGTACGTTTAACCAGGTGTTCGCGAAATTTCCATGGATTATCCAGGGCTCTTATCTGGAGAGAACCTGAACCAATACCGTTAATTGTTACCGTGGCATAATTTAAAACCCGACCAGGGATCCATTGCCATACGTCAACGCCTTCGATCACCGATCTGTTTATTTCCCGTGACCTTCTCGATATCAGTCCAGTCTCGTAGATCACACGCCGAGTCGTGATCGTTACTTCGGTGGTTAGCCTTTCGACGAGCGCCATCACTAGCAGGAGTGCACCGAATGCGGCACCCGCCATCGCAGGGAAATACAATAACTGGAATGGAAGGTTCCATAACTTGCTTACAATGGCCTGTGGGTCACCGGACAAATCCGGCCTATTTGTGATACTCAGAACGATCATGCTCAGAAGCATCAACAATAGCGGCACCCCAACGACAATCCAACTCACGGGAGTTTGATAGACCACCTGCTCGTCTTCTGCCAGATGATCCGTTACATGATCAACGATTCCCACAACAGCTACTCCTTCGATTGCTTGACCCAGTTGACCATCTTAATTGAGTTAGGCCCTATCTCATCAAGCTGTGCTGGTTTGAGCCTAGCGCTTACGCGTAAGCGTTGCGTGGAGCGTTTGTTGCTGCGGTCACTTTTGCGTCTGCCCTTGCACCAACGCTTACGCGTAAGCGTCGCAGTCTTTGCCGTTTCATCGCTAGAGCGTAACCCAGTTAGAAGAAAGGACGCTTACACGTAAGCGTCGATCAAAAAGCGCCAACTATTACTGAAATACACTCTATCCTGACGTGATTGGTACTGAGCACCTGACGCCCATTTAGGGTGTTGCTCAGCTTGACATCGGCTCAAGCTGTTCTGTTGCCTAATTTCGGACACTGGGCTACAATGTAGCTCAATAAGATGGAGATTGAACTATGTCGGCGAATGCTGTTGTGCGTGCTCGGATCGACCAGCACATCAAGGAGGAAGCGACCGTTGTATTGGCAGCCATGGGGCTTACCGTGTCGGATGCTTTTCGCATCCTGCTCACCCGCGTTGCCCGCGAAAAGGCGCTACCTTTTGAGCCGTTGGTCCCAAATGACGAAACCATCGCAGCAATGAAGGAAGCGCGCCGTGGCAACTTGCCTTCGTTCGCCACCGTCGAGGGACTGATGGCGGATTTGAATGCGGACGATTGAGCGTACCGGGAAATTCAAACGCGACTACAAGCGTGAAGCCCGACCTGGTGTTGATTTATCGGACGCCTAATGCCGGGGTGCTACAGCTCGTGCGTTTAGGCTCTCACACCGAACTCGGTCTTTAACGGGCAAAACCGAATGCGGCATCAGACCGTCAGCAATGTTGATCTGGCACTGACGGGACCTTAGCGTGCTTTATTTGCCGTTTCGTGAGTTGACCCCGTTTGGACCGTGCGCCGTGGCTGATCGTAACCAGATAGAAAGGACGCTTACGCGTAAGCGTTGCATGGAGCACTTGTTGCTGTGGTCACTTTTACGCCAGGCATTGCACCCACGCTTACGCGTAAGCGTTCCATATTCAGTGGTTTGCCTGCTGAAGGAAGAACCGCTCCCCGCAACGCTTACGCGTAAGCGCTCATAAAAACCGCACTCCTGGGTGCGGTTTCCGTGGTGCCGAAACGAGTCTACAAACGGTTCGCCAAGTCCGTGAGAACCTGCTCGATCAAGTCGTCATCCAATTTTTTAGCAATGTCGGCACTGACGTTAATGGTTGCTCCCCGTTTATTGCGTTTCCAGGAGAACGCCTCGCGCCCATCCACTTCCAGAACTTTGGTATTGGAAGGCTCTTTTCTGGCTGGCTTTACTTCTGACTCCAGGCGTATAAGAACCCGGCTGGCCTGCTGCGGGCTCTCGTTCAATTTTTGCTTATGATCGAGGATCTTCTTAACCATCGTTTCCGGCGAAACACCGCCACCGTCACGGGTTAACGAAATCAGGTTGAAAAGAACCTTTGAGGAAAACGTGTGCAATTTAAGATGCTCTTTAAACTCCTCTCGCATTTCTCTGGCCACGCGAACGTAATTAGCCATGCTCTGTTTGTCTTCGCCAAGCAACGCGGCCAACGCATAAGGGCCAGAAGCCATTTCAGCATCGAGGTATCGTAAATACGCACAACCGCGACTGTAATAGGAAGGGTCCGACTTCCCTGTGTTTTCCTCATGCTGCAGTACCGCGGCTTGCTCGTCCGTCAAAGTGACAAACACCTTGGCCGGTATCGTTTTCAGGCCAAGCAGCTTCGATGCTGTCAGCCGCTTGAACCCGAATATTTCTTCGTATTCAATATCGCCGTCCGGCTCTTCCAATTTGCGCACACCGATAGCCTGCACGACGCCATTGCCACGCACTCGACCCATAAGGTCCAGGAACTCCGGATCATCTTCAATTTCCGCGCTGGTTCTGTCCTTGAACCGCCACGAACGAATTTTTCCAACCGGAACCTCGGCGTAATACGGCTCACCGTCCTGACCTGGTAGGGCAGGGGAGGGCACGCTTACGCGTAAGCGTTCCGGGGTGGACGCCGAGTTCGAACCAGTCTCTTTCGGTTTCTCGAACAGTTTTTCCCCGTCGCCTTCAGCGACAAACGGCTTTGACGTTTTCTCTTGCCCTCTGCGCTGACCAGCCCCCATCATTCCACCGACCGGTCTGGCGGACCGCACCTTATCTTCGGTTTTAAAAGTCTCTTCGTTACTCATCGTTCCCCGCCTCCATGTTCCACAGATAAAATATTTCATCGACCATTTCATTGAATACCGAGTCCAGCGAATGCAAAGCTCGCTTGTACGAATCCCGGCCACCTACCGGCCGGTCCAGCGAGTACACCGTTTCTAATCGGCCGGATGCATTCTTTATCTCCTGAGAATCCATAATCGTGTTTGACAACACCAGGTCACCGTAGAGCTTCCTGATGGCTTTACCCTGCATTATCGGGTCTTTCACGTTCTTGAACTGGCTGATCAGCAGGCGATGATACTTGATCTGTATATCCGGATTAAACTCGTAGAATGATGATAACGACCGGGTATACATAACGTAGCTTGCGCGATCCAACAACATTGGACGGATCGGGTTGATCAGGGCGTTAGCGGCGCCAAGTGCGTTCATGGTCAACGACCCCTGGCTCGGCGGGCAGTCAATCAGGACCATATCGTAATTGTCCTTGATCGGCTCCAGTCCTTCCTTCAATCGTTTGTGAAAAGGGACACCAAATTCATCATCGTTTTCATTCATAAATTGTTGATTCAGCCCCAGCTCTAAATCCTGAAGCATCTGATTAGCAGGGATGAGGTGGACATTATGGAAATAGGTCTTGCGGATCGTGTACTGCAAACTCTTGGGATCGTTGAGTAGGGCCTCGTTCGGCAGATCTTCCATGTCGATACTTGCGTCCGGGTTCACGCCACCAACAAGCTGAGTCATTGACCCTTGTGGATCGAAGTCGATGACCAGCACTCGAAACCCCATCTTGGCCAGAAAATGCGCTAAGTGGGCGCAAGAGGTCGTGTTTCCAACACCCCCTTTAAGCTTGGAAAACGCAATGATAAGCGTTTCTGCGCCTGCAGGACGGGTGACCCGGGTACCAATCTTGTCGCGAATCTCATTGATCCGGCCCAGTGTCCATCGGCCATGACCGACCTCATTCTTGGGCGCATCAGGGTCATTTTCTCGGAGCCATGGGACAGAGCGGCCCACCATCACCGCCGCTTCCTGTATACCCCAGGTCTTTTCGGTGCGGTTCTTGCCGTCACCGTGCGTCCTTATTAGCTCATTTCTAATTTCATCCAGCGCATCGGAACCTTCGATTGCCAGGTTCGCGAAGTGATCTTTTGGATCTTCAGGACCGAGTGCCTTCATTTCTCTTACTGGTGACATAAACTTCTCCTGTCTAGGGTGTCCGCATCCAGGTCATTTTGTGCATTCCAACCTGTTTTGCCTAGTTTATACCACTTTGTCTCGTTTGCAGAAAGGTATGTTTTAAAAGGAGATCGCTTTAACGAAATGCGCGAAATTCTCCATCCATAATGCCCCAAGCGGAGCGTTAGCGGCTTCTCTAACATTTGGGTGGTGATGGATAGCGCGGCCAACATCAAGTTGGCCTGTCTTGGTTCTCAATATACTCTCTCAAAACCTCAATCGGTGCGCCACCCGCTGTTAGCAGGCAGTAGGCTCGACTCCACAACACCGGCTTCCAGTAGTATTCCTTCAGGTGCTCTGCAAATTCTTTTCTTATTCGCCGACTGGTCACGGTTTTCAGGCTGTTGATCAATTTGGATGGCTGTATCGTTGGATTCAGATCCAATAGCAGATGGATGTGGTCGGCTTCACCACCAAACTCCAAAAGGCCAATCTCCCATTTTTCGCAAAGCTCGCGACAAATAGCCTCCATTCGATCAAGAACCTCTGAAGTGAAACACCTTCTGCGATATTTGGTAACTAACACCAAGTGGTATTTCATGTCATAAACGCAGTGATAATGTGACTTCATGTATTTACACCATGTTGTATTTATGCCAATGTATCAGCTATGGAAACCGCTCGCTACACCAAAACGCTGAAAGTAAGAATCCGAGACAAGCACTCAAAAGTGCTGGCCTCTTGGGCTTATTCAGTGAATCAGGTATGGAACTACTGCAACGAATTGAGTCATCGCAGCATCAAAGAGCGCCATACTTGGCTGTCAGGTTATGACTTGCAGAATTACACCAAAGGCGCGGGTAAAGATCTGGGGTTAAACTCAGCGACGGTGCAGATGATCGGCCATGAATACGCTGTCCGCCGTAAGCAGTTCAAAAAGAATCGATTGAATTGGCGCAAATCTGGCGGTGTGCGCCGATCTCTTGGTTGGATACCGGTTCGCAAAGACTGCATCGGTTTCAAAAACGGATGCGTCTATCACAACAAACAGTATTTCAAGATTTGGGACAGCTTCGGGCTGTCGCAGTATACATTCCGGTCTGGCTGCTTCACCGAAGACGCTCGCGGTCGCTGGTATTTCTGCGTGGTCGTGACGGCAAAGCCGGAGCAGACATGCGGCACCGGCAGTGTGGGGATCGATTTGGGTCTGAAAACCACGGCCACCCCAAGCTCGGGCGAGCCGCTGGAAGCGGGTCGCTTCTATCGGGATCAGGAACAGAAGTTGGGCATTGCTCAGCGGACGCGAAACACGCAACGGGTGAAGGCGATTCACGCCAAAATCCGCAATCGGCGGCACGATGCGCTGCATAAATTCAGCCGGGGGCTGGTGAATGATAACGGCCTGATCGTGGTCGGGAACGTGTCCAGCTCTGGGCTGGCAAAGACGAACATGGCCAAGTCGGTGCTGGACGCTGGCTGGTCTACACTGAAAACTCTGCTGGAATATAAATGCGAGCACGCAGGCGGAGTGTTTCTGGAAGTCGATGAACGGTACACCACCCAGGCCTGTTCGTGTTGTGGCTCTGTGAGCCCCAACAGTCCGAAAGGTAGAGCAGGCCTTGGAATAAGAGAATGGACCTGTGAGTGCGGTGTCACTCACAATCGCGATTCCAATGCGGCCAGGAACATTCTCGCGGCAGGGCATTGCCGTCTAGCGGTAGGAATCCCCCTCCAAAAAGCCGGTTAAGGCGTTTGGTGGTGGGAGGATGTCAATCCCTACATAGTGCGTCCGCCAGCTCGGAAAGACTCGATTCTGCGTAGAGCGCCGTAGTTTCAATACTGGCATGTCGGCCCAGGAGCTTGGCTATTGTGAGATCTTTTGTCTTACGGGTGATCCGCTTCATCGCCGTATGCCGTAACCAGTGCAGCGATGCATCACGCAAAATGCGGGCGTCCGCCGAAGATCCTGCCATTTCGCCGGAATCGATCGCATAGGCCAGTCGGTGAAACACATCTTGCATGTGTCGGTACAGACCGCTTCGGGAGATCGCTGGCAGATGTGTGGGCATCGGACGTTCCGAGTCCCGGATGTATCGGGTATCCGGGCAAATAGGGTAGGGCGGTTCATTGGCCGATGGGTATGCCGGTAACCCCAGTGTTACACGCAGATCGACCACACGATCCATAACCCAATCCGGTACCGGCAGCGTTGCAGCCTTTCGTCCCTTACCGTTGGGGATATACCACAGCCACCTGGCCGCTTTCAGATCGCTGGGAGCCGGCGAGAAATCCGACAGGAATCCTTCAATGATATCCGCTTGTCGGGCTCCGAGCGTGCCCGCGAGCGCAAGAATCAGACGAAGCCGTGCGCGGGTCACACGATTGCGCCGGTCAATGAAAGGTTTGTCGGCCATCCTCGGTCTGCTGATCCTTCTTTCTTTCCTTTCTTACCGGGTATTCGGTTGCTTCATATCGATCAACAAATTCGCCCAGAAGCCCCATTTGCTGTTCACTAAGCTGTCTTCTTGCCACCTTTAATGCCGGCTCTTCTTTTGTGGTGGCCACCAGGTACCGAGTTTCCGGCATGGGATTAGCCGCCAGCCAACCATTGCTGTGCATGAAATCAAGCATCGCCCGTATTACCGACAGCGAATACTTTACGGAGTCGGGTTTCAGCGCGGTCGTAAACGGGCGCCAGTCAGGAGACGTTCTAGGGTGTTTTCGATCCGCCAACCACTGATGCCGTGGCTTTGGATCGATGAGGAATTTCGCATACCGTATAAAATCCTCTCGCGTTGCATCGCTGATCACTTTTCCAGAATCCGCCAGCCAGAAAAGAAATCGCTCCGTTTCCTTGCGGTACGCCATCGCCGTATTTGTGCTGGCACTTGCCCGTTCCGCCAACCATAAAGCCACCATGTCCAGATCCGATTGTGCCTCCAGCCCCGGTACCGGTCCCCTGCACATGATACCGCGGTGCGTGGGTACAGTACGGAACGAAGGCGGCGCATCCCAGGGGAGTTGTTGCATTTTGGGCAGTGATTCGGTGGTCAAGTCGTGCTCGTTCATCATGGTTCTCTGGTTTGTTGATGTTCCACGGTTTTGCCGCCTGTTCATGCAACGGCTGCTTGGCGCGTCTCTAGGCCTTGTGGGAAGCGGGGCTTGCAGGAGACGACGCCTAATTCACCGCACAGTACCGGGGTAGGGCAGGCACGTGTTCCACGCCAACTGCTTCAGTGTGGGCCATTCCTCTTATGGAGTAATCATAATATTACTTATGATGCAGCAATGTCTATCATGTACTATTTATTACATATTACATGAGGATACTATTATGCTATAATAACGAAAAGCCGGGCTTTCTCCCGCCCCACACTGAAGGATGACCGAGGTATCCGATGACACAACCGAAACAACGCTTTCATGGCAACAGAACCGTCTCGGCGAACACGACCGGGCAGGATTACGTCGTTGGTGATTTGCATGGACAGCTGGATCTCTTATTCGAGACGCTGTTCACCGTAGGCTTCCGGCCAGATTGCGATCGACTGTTCTGTGTCGGTGATCTTATAGACCGTGGCCCTCGGTCCCTGGGGTGCTTGGAGTTATTGGCGGACCCCTGGTTTTTCGCAGTATTAGGCAACCACGAGGACATGATGCTCGACGCCCTGGTTAATCAGGATGCCTCTACATATCTGCACTGGATTGAAAATTGCGGTGGCGAGTGGGTGCGCGATGTTGATGGGGGATATCTGTCCCGCTTAATTAAAAATCACTGCCTGACCCTGCCATTAACGATCAGCGTCCCTTGTGGGCGCGGAACCGTCGGGCTTATTCATGCAGCGGTGACCTCTGGCCAGTGGGGTGTCTTCGACCACGACTCTGATATCTGGAATCGACGTATCGCCCGCGATAGGCACGATCCGGACGCTTCACTGCCCACCGAAGCGCAGGTTGACGGCATCGATGCGGTTGTTGTCGGCCACAACGTCACGCCTGCACCCTTTGTCAGAGGCAACACGCTGTCTTTGGATACCGGAGCGGCTAGCGGTAATCCTCCTACCGTTTGGCCGTTGGAGGCTGTTCTTGATGTGGTGAGCCAGCATCTGACCACCGATAAAGCCCAAACTTTCTACGGATCACTCCACCGCGAGCCGCTGGGACATTCACTTAACTGCTTTTAGGCGCACCACTATGTTTCCTTTGAACGAGATTGATCAGATAACCCGGACTCCCGACGACTACCGTTTGCTTAGCCGGATTCCATGGACGAAACCGGACACCGTGTTTCCGATCGCTGTCGCCCAGGGCGGCAACAATCTTCGATCCCTGGTGGTGCTCGATGTCGAGACCACCGGCCTCAATCCCGACGAGGACAGCATTATCGAACTGGGACTGGTTCACGCAACAATCGATATCGATTTAGGCGTTATCGTTTCCATTAACGAAGCCGTTTCCTTCTACGAAGACCCCAGCAAACCTATTCCCGAGTTGATCACACAACTGACAGGTATTGACGATGCGAAAGTAGCGGGGCAGCGCATTGATGGTCAGGCCCTTGTGAAAGGCTTTGCTGACGATCCCATTGTGGTGGCGCATTCCGCCAGCTTTGACAGGGGTATGTTTGAAGCTCGCTTCGGCCACCTGGATCGGTTGCGGTGGGCATGCTCGATCAAAGATATTCCGTGGCGCGAATTTGGCTATGAGAGTAGCAAGCTAGAATATCTGTGCCTGAAAAACGGTGGGTTTTATGAAGGTCACCGGGCCAGCATAGATTGTCTTGCCACTGCGTGGCTATTGAGTCAGGTCGATGGCGCGCTGTCTGCGTTAATCGCGTCGGAACGTGCCATCACCTATGCTGTTGCCGCCCGTGGTGCACCTTTCGACGTCAAGGATTCTTTAAAAGCCCGCGGCTATTCATGGGCACCCGTTCGTAAAGTCTGGCATACCGTTGTCAGTGAGGTTGGTCTCGCCGAGGAGCAGGCGTTCTTGTCAGCGCTCTATTTCAATGGTGGTGACCGAGCCGAGATCATCAGGATGACTAGTCGTGAACGCTACAAGCAGAAAAGGGGCTAACTTTGTGGGCATTTTTACCCGAAGCTCGGGAGCATTTCTCACTGTATTTCTTTGCACCGGTACCGTTGGTGCTGATGTCATCAAGCAATCTAGCAGTGGCTTGTGCCATCCTCCATTCTCCCCCTGGTATGAGCGAACCCAGTCCTATACTGGCTTTGATTCCCTGGATGCCTGTCTGGCTTCCGATGGACGCTTACCCAAAGGTATTGCTAGCGAGCCTACTGCAACGTCGAGCAATGACTATGAACGCTCGAAATTCGGACATGGCTGGGCTGATCTGGATAGTGACGGGCAGGGCAGCCGTGCCGAGGCCCTTATTACCCTGTCGACCATACCGGTAACATTTGCCGGTGTTGCAGAGCAACGTGTTGTCAGGGGTCGGTGGGTCAGTCCGTTTACCGGCAAGGCGGTCTTCGATGCCGGTGATCTCGATGCCGATCACGTTGTTCCGCTGAAATACGCATAGGATCGTGGCGCTGACCAATGGAGTGAATCGCTCAGGGTTACCTTCGCCAACGATCTCCGCAATATTTGGCCGGTGGAATTGAGTCTCAATCCAAGGGTGCGAGGGGGCCATCAGAGTGGCTGCCTCCGAGGGGCCAGTGTGGGTATGTCGCCCGGTTTGTCCGGATCACCCTATTGTATGACGTTGAGCGTTCGCCCTCAGAGCGTCAGTTACATGACAACCTGCTGTCACAGTGCAAGGAGTAACGACACGTGGATCGCCAAGCCCCTATCAGTTATGAAGATGTTTCCCGCGCCGCCACTCGCTTGATTGGTCGTGGCGCCAAAGTCACCATTGACGCCCTATACGAGCAGTTGGGGCGTCGAGGCTCACGCACCACCATTCACAAGCACCACAAGACCTTCCTTAAAACCTTCTCTGAGCAAGGCATGACCATGCTTCCCTCGGCACTGCCGGAGGCGTTGGTGCCGCTGGTGGAAGACTTCTGGAATCAGGCTGTATTAGCGGCGGGGGTGGGGTTTGATAACGAGCGGGCCGATTATGACCGTCGCATTGCCGAGCTTGGGGGAGCCATCAACCAACGCGCAGAACGCATCCAACAGCTTGAGACGCTGCTGGATGAGCGTGAAACGCTACTGACTCAAAAGAGCCAGCAGCTTGACCAGCGGGATCGCACTATTGGGGACCTGGAGCGCTGGGTAGAGGGCAAAGAGGCCGAGGTGGGGGAGTTGAAGCATGACAAACAGGCACTCGAGACCCGGTTGGCCGAGGAACGGGTGCATTGGTCGGAACGGTATGATGCCGCGAAATCCGACTGGGATCGTCAGCGTGGCCAGTTAGAGCACGATATTGCCAAGACCCGCGAGCAGATGGGGGCCGATCAGATCAAGCATGAGCGCCTGGTCGACCACTGGATGCTGCAGCTGGACGACGCCCGCCAGCACATCAGCGACCTGAAACTCCGGCATCATGAGGATCGTGAGCGCCTGCAAGGGGAGGTTCGTCTGGAAAAGGCCAGGGCGGATCGATTTGCCACGGACCAGGCGAAGCTGGAAAAGCGAATCGATGCGTTGGTATCGGACTGTGAGCAGCTTGAACACGGCCGGAAGGCGCTGCAGGAAAAGCTGGTTGCCTCTGATGAGGCCCGCGAGCAGTTGGCCGAAAATAATCGGGTTCTGGCCCGGGATAGCGAAGCATTGGAGACTGAGATGGATGCCCTCAGCCAGACGAATGACAAGCTCGGGCGCGATATTGAGCGGTTACGTTCCTGAATTCAGATAAATAACCACTCCATCGATCCTGACCTCCAGAATGGTTCGTCACTCGGCCCAGGCGCCCATAATGGTTCGTCACTCGATCCTGACCTTCAGAATGGTTCGTCACTCGGTCCTGCCGTAATGCCTGTGGGCAAGCCCCAGAATAATGGTTCGTCACTCGCAAAATCCGGTTTGGCACTCGGTTTTTAGTGAATGGCAATCGACATTCTTTGGTCTGCCTCTTGCAAAATCTGGTTTGTCCTTCGCTTAGTTTGGTTTGAGCTTCGATTTTTCCCCTTTTTTTCACTTTATAATCAGTCAGTTGTAGGCCCTATAAGAGTAGTAATATCTATAAAAGATAAGAAATAAGAATTTTAAGAGTTGTGGATAACCTGAAACTTGATCAATTCATCCATCAGACAGATCATCACCCGCGGTGACCTGCACACCAAGTGGACAATTTTTAGGCATTGACTGAACCGTAATCCCAATTCTAAGACACTCCTTGAACCATATATCCAATTTTAGGGCCTTTGCTGAACCATTTTTCTTAGCAACCGCAGAATACCTGGTTTCCGATTGGACCATTTTACGTAACTCCTTGAACCAACATCCCAAATCGACGGACTCACTTGAACCAACATCCCTATTTCTCGCCATACCTTGAACCAAGTCTCACATATACAGCCCTGCTTGAACCATGTGGACACTTTTATGCCCTCATATGAACCATCAGTCAGATTGCCGGTGCTCGATAAACTTTCCAGGGACCCCCCTTAACGGCCCAGGTACGGTAGTGAAACTCCGCTATAGCAAGTGGACGATTTTGCGTGTACCAATGAACCAAGAGGACAAATTTCCGTCACCCCTTGAACCATAGCGAGGAATGTACAATAATCCGAGTGGACAATTTTAGGGGGTTCCATGAACCATTGACTGCCAGGGAGTCCTGACTATGACGGAAGCAACTGCCCCCAATAAGAACCAGGTTACGTCTATTTTGATACCTGTGGCCGTCGCTGACTTCCTCGAGGACAGTCAGGCCAAAGTTGAAGCTGCAGGATTAACAAAACCTGACAGCGATTTCCTTCATGGTCTCCTCGGAACCGCTTCAGAATTTTTTAACGACGACCTGCCAGTAGATGCCGAGCACATTACACTCACGCTCGACGACATAGCACTGTATCTGGAAACTAACTCAATACCCGGGCACTCCGTAAAGTCTGTAAGACGAAAACTCTACAGCATGACCGAAACCGGCTTTTTCAAAGTCATAGAGGTGCGCAACCAGCGTGGTGGTCACCCTTCTAAAAAATTCATCCTCCATAAAATTCATAAAAAAGACTTTGAAACCGCAGATCAGAAAGAGTTGCGTGATCGTGCTCTGGGACACCGTAACGCCAGAACAAAATCCACTAAGGTCATGCTCAAATATCTGAGAGAATCGGCCGCTCAGCTTGTAACTCACTTTGGCAAAAGCAAGCCGATCACCGAGACGATTTACACCGGCCTGTTTGACAGATGCATGCGTTTCACAACTTCCGATAAAATTGAAGGCAACCGAATAACCTCAAAAATCCGGATCAAGAATACAGATATACTCGTTCAAGCGACAACACAAACAGGTCCTAAGTCAGAGCTTGCTGCACTCCCGGATCAGCGCGTCATTCGAGCCGTAATTACCGAGGTTGCCCATTTCATAGACAGTGAAATTGACCGCTACATACTAGAAGCGGAAAAGCCCCGTCAATCCTCGCTCTTTGGCGATGGAAAAGTTATCGGAGCCCTGGACTTATCTGCATATGCCGTTGACCCTGAAGAGCCCGATGAGCAGACAGATCCGTCAAACGAGGAAAACTCTGAAGCCCAGAGCTTCGAGTCGAAGTTTGACCAACGTCGAGCTGAGCTGGAACGGTCTGCCACTGAGCGAGTCCATAATGACTTCTTTCTGGATACCTTAAACATCGCAAAACGGATGGAGTACGCAAGTCCGCACAGTGGATCAACACGCAGATTTATCAACTCCTCATTACGGCGCCTCTACGACACCAGCTTTCGCATGTTAATCCAGGCTAAGAAGCATGAAGATGCGATCGAAATTATGGAGCTGTTTGATGTAGATGACCTGGTTACCGATTTTCGTTTTCTTCCTACACTCAAGAGTCAATACGATTCGGAGTTCATTAGTGAGGAGGATATAGATCGGAAAGAGTTTTCCATGGGGCCAATGAATAACCTGCCCGCCCAGGTCTTCCAGAACGCCAAAGATTTAGGGGATGCTGAAAAAGAGATTGACCCCTACAACCCGAAAGAATTGAGCCGTGTTCGTGTTTGGCGCGTGTCCCTGGACCCGCACCTATTTGAAAAACTCTTGGTGAAAGAAAATCGGAAGCTGTTTACCGCTCATAGCGACATCATGAAAGAGGGATCAGGCCTTGCACAAACGCTCTATAACCTCTTCACCACCACGATCGGGCGTGAGAACAAACGGGGGCAGGGGAAACGAGAGAATTCATACTTTCTTCCTTTGGCAGATCTCCACAACATCCTGTGGCCTACTCGCAAATATCATCGTTTTGAAGAAGAGTTCGTTGAACTGATGCAGCGGTACGCCACGGATGGCTGGGACGACACCCTGACCATCAATTCTGTATCGATGTTCGGCTATCGTTTCACGCTGATGAAAAAAGGCCACGAAGGAAGACATCAGGGACACTTGAGCAGAAACAGATCGAGGGAGAACGCGCTTTGGGTCAAGGTTGAGCGTGACATTCACGACAAGCTCGCTGGCGATCAATCCTTCTACAACCGCCAGAAAACAAAAAAAACCAAAGCCAGCCTATCTGAAACCCAAACTGACTAATTGTGGGGCAACTTTTTTATGAGCCCACCCGTGCAGAGTAGCCCCGTGCCTAAAGCCCCTAACTTCACACAGCCCAATCCCAACTGGAGGAAAGCCATCGTCAAAGACGAGACGCTGTATCTGCCGCGGGGCATCAGCTACGTCAAAGGGCTGTGGCGAGTCACCGTTAACAGTCAGCAGAAGTACGAGACGACCCTGGTTAAAGCCTGGCACAATCTGAGCAGCCGCAAGCGAGTGGACCGGTTGTACGATGACCCTACTCCTTGCGGCCCTGTAAAGCGCATTGACACCGGCATAATCGGTGTCAATGCGAGCTTCGATATTCGCGGGACTACTATATCGTTGCGTATCCACGTCGCTCAGCGTTCCCAGGCGCGTCACGCCAACAAAAACATTACGCAATGCGCCGTTGGTGAGCTGGATCAGGCGTGGCTGGATCGAAACCTGGCGCTGGCAGCGGGCTTGCGCCGGTACACCCTGCAGTTGCGCCAGGAGGGCAAGCTGATCACGCCGCTAGGCGTGGCGTCAGGTGCCCTCTTGTTGGGTTCCCAGTGCGCCTGTGCGGCGTGTCAGCATGGACGAGATTTATCTAGCACTGGATGAGCGGCTCAGTAGGGGTCGGGGTATTGCCGGCTCGGGTGACCGGCATTAGCGACGAGACGTGCCGTAATCACCGCCCGCCGCCGTTGTTGGTGCTTGGGTGTCGTCTCGCTCTCTTGCACGCGTATTGGCGGGTTGCTCGGGTGCTTCTTGCATCCAGTCAGGCGCCTCGCGCCGGCCACCCGGGGAGTTGGGGTCGTTTATATCAACGGTTCCCGGATCGGTTACAAAGTTGCTGGTGAGTAACCGGTATCGCTCGATCTGGATTTCCGTGCAAGGAACCAGGAACGCCTCATTGTTGTTGAGCGAGCGAGTTAAATCGTTAGCACGGCCGGTACGTCGATAATTCCGGGTGGCGCCCTCTACCAGGGCCTGCATTTCCGGCTGATCAAAGCTCTCTATCACGGATTCAAAGAGTTCGTCGTTGAATTTCTGGCGTGCCCGCCGGCTGAGCTCTGCAACATTGCTGCTGCTGATGTTGACCATCTGCTCTATACCATCACGGATGCCAATACAGGTCTGTACGGCCTGTTGCTGGAGTATGGCGCTGGGATTCTCTGGACGTTGTTGTGCGAGGGCGGGCAGGACGTTCGCCAGTAACCCGCAGATAATCAGAACACGGTAATTCATCAATTTTGGCCCTAGTTTCAGTCACGACAATGGCATTTATCGGCTATTCTATCGTATAGATCTGTTTAATCTGAACAGCCTGTTCTGCGCGTTGCTGTCGCGTGGCCCGAGCATAGATTTCGTGCTCGAACGGGTGGGTGCCGTGGCTCTCATTCTGATCAGACCAATCATTCCTGCCGCAGCGTTAGCCAGCGTCACGGCGGCACCCGGCACTGAGCCGACCATAACGGCGAAAACGAAAAACAGGCTTTCGCCGCCGAGAAAGCCGAGTCGTAGGCTCGCGCCGCGCCCAGTATATTGCGTTATGGTCATTAGAACGCAGCCCGTAGCCGCAATCACGTCGGCCCAACCGGTGCCGTAATAAGCCGCAGCGCTGATCCCTAAAGCCGAGAACATCACGCCCAGAGTGACCCTGGTGAACAGGGGTCTATTGGCAGTGGCATTGGCTCCAAAGATGCTAACAGCTGCAACGGCGTGTACGACAGACTCTGAGATAGAGCCGAGCATTGCGTAGTGCACCGACCATAATGTTACCCTGACACCCATCATCAGCAGTAGGCCCCGGTTGTCTTTGCGGATCAGCGTGCAGACTGTAATGACCGCAGCGACCCAGCCGATCAGATTTGCGAGGTTCAGAATGTCAGGTAACAGCGTCACCGCAAGATCTCCGTGGGTGGTGGTGTCGATAATGCTGGCAGATACGTTACTGGCGAGTAGCGCGAACGTAAATTTCATGCTCGAACGGGTGGTTGCCGTAGCGGGTCACATAGGTGCTCATGTCCTGGCGGATCATGTGGCGACCGAAATCGAAATCAGACGTTTCCAGTGAGCAGATCGGGCGGCCGTAATAGCCGATCTCGTAGCAACGAAACTCTACCTGCTTGCCGGCCCCCCGGCTCAGAACGGGATCAGTGCTACGTCACGCTTGCTTCGCGTACGTCAAGTCGCGGCAAAAGATCGCCGCACACAGTTCACTTCACTGTTTCATCACCTCACAAGGACGCTGCTGACAGACAGCTTTTACAAGCTGAAGCGACGTTCAACTCCCGGCGTTGATGGCCTGTCATGGCAGGCTTACGCNCAAGGGTTGGACGAGCGGCTGGCTCGTCTCCTGCACCGCTTGCACAGTGGGTCATACAGGCCGACGCCTGCCAGACGGATTCAAATCCCGAAGGCAGACGGCAGCCTGCGGCCACTGAGCATTCTGTGCG
>NZ_KB889912.1 GCF_000372805.1 Marinobacter gelidimuriae
CGGAGCAAGACTGCCATCAACAAGGCTCGCGCCAAGAGCATGGCCCGCATCCTGGATGGCTACCGCCCCACCCTGAAAGATGCGGCGGCGGTGAACGCCACCCGCAATGCCTTGTTTCAGGATTTGCTGGCAACGGGCTTGCCGGTGGAGGCCGGCACTNGCGGGCAGACAAAGTACAACCGGCATCAGCTCCGCATCCCTAAAACCCATGCCCTGGATGCGGCCTGTGTCGGGGTTGTTGCAACGATTGAGGGCTGGAAAAGACCCACCCTCACGATCAAGGCCACCGGCCGGGGCAGCTACCAACGAACCCGCACCACCGCCAGCGGCTTTCCTAATGGCGTCCTGACCAGGCAAAAGCGCCACTTTGGCTTTCAAACCGGGGATAGGGTGCGGGCTGATGTACCCAGTGGCAAAAAGGCCGGACTGCACCGGGGCCGTGTGGCGATTAGGATAACCGGTAGTTTCAATATTCAGGGCGCCAAGGGCGTCGTTCAAGGCATTAACCACCGGCACTGTGCGGTGATTCAAAAAGCCGATGGCTACGGTTACACCCAACACCCATTTGATAGCGCCAACCACAAGGAGGCCGCGAGAGCAGGGTCACGCGCTGCGTGACGCGCTATCTCTCCCGGACCTGAAAGGGCCGGGTTTCTCGCGCAAAATGATGAACACAGCAAGCATCGCTACCCAATCTCATTCCATTGATGACAACCACAACGCTGAATTGGATGCCCTCAAGAGCCGGATACTGGCCAACCGGGGGGCGAGCTATCCGGAAACCTACAGCGCCAAGAACCTGATCAGCCCTACCCTTCTCAAAGATGGCGAAAGAGCCGCAATGCGTCTTGCCAAGGCCGTCATCCTGAAACAGAAAATCGTGGCGGTTTCGGACTTCGATTCGGATGGGGCTAATTCAGCGGCAGTCTTTCTTCGCGGGATGCGCATGATGGCGGATGCCATGGTACCGCCGAAACGAAACACCTATTCCCGACTACCGGAATCAAGAGCTAGCGAGAACCGCCGAAAGAAGCTGGATATTCAGTACGTCATCCCCAATCGCTTCACCTATGGCTACGGCCTAAAACCGATGCTGGCGGAAAAGATTGTTCGTCCGATGGCGCCGGACATCATCGTAACGCTCGACAACGGCATCAGCTCTCACGACGCCGTGAATCTGATTGCCGGATGGCAACCCAGAACTGATGTGATTATCACAGACCACCATGCCCCCGGAGACACGCTGCCGGACGCCTACGCGGTGGTGAACCCGAACCGTGAGGACTGTGATTTTCCATCCAAGGCCTTGTGCGGCTGTGGCGTCGCCTTCTATTTATTGTTGCTGGTTCGCCGTGCTTTGGTCTCGTTGCTCGGCAATGACCCTCGCCGTGCCGGTGCAACCCGTGCCATTGCTGCTGTCCCGTTGAATGGCCTGTTGGATTATGTGGCTATCGCAACCATTGGAGACGTTGTGCCAATGGACGCCAACAACCGACTTCTGGTCAAAGCGGGTCTGGACCGCATCAACCGGGGTTTGCAGATGCCGGCTCGACAGGCCCATTCCGAAGGCTACCTATCATTAGGTGTCCGCGCTCTGCTTTCAGTATCAGGCACCGGGCACCCGGTCACCAGCACCGACCTGGCGTTCAACGTGGTGCCCCGAATCAACGCAGTCGGACGCCTTGAAGAGCCCGTGGCCGGTATCGAATGCCTGCTGTCGGAAACCCAGATGATGGCGGAGCTGGAAGCCAAGGAATGTCACAAGCTTAATGAAGAGCGCAAGACGATCCAGAAAGGAATGGAAGGCGAGGCCAACGAGATTATGGCCACCATGAGCGACCTTGATGCCTCGGAAACCCACAATCCTGGCGAACCGGATCCGCAACGCGCCATGGTTCTGTTCAAGGAGGACTGGCATCCGGGTGTCGTTGGGCCGGTGGCGTCTAGAGTCAAAGAGAAAAACGGTGGCGCAGTTATCTGTTTTTCACCGGAGACCGACCCCAATGCACCGGACGACGAAGAAAGCGGCGACCCTGACTGGCTCAAAGGTTCCGGTCGCTCGGACAACGTGCATTTGCGAGACGCGCTGGCTTACGTTGCGGCCCAGGCCCCCGATTTGATGATGCAGTTTGGCGGTCATGCCCGCGCTGCGGGTCTTTCTTTGCACACCGCAGACCTGCCTCGCTTCAAAAAGCTTTTCCAGAAAGCGGTAGACCATTTTCTGGCCACCGCGCCACTCACCAATCCGGTGTTCGATGATGGTGCCCTGCCTCGGCACCTGAGAACCCACACTCTGGCGGCCTGGATTGAACGGCAACCGTGGGGCCAGATGTTTCCGGAACCCACATTCACACAGACGTTTCGGGTGCTGCGGGCCGGACCCATAAAAGAGATCCATCAGAAGCTCACGGTGACCGATACCGCAAACGACTCAACGGCACCGGACGCCTGCGATGTATCCGCCAGCGGTTCACGAACAATAAATATGCTCTGGTTCTTCAGTGTTGATGACGACAACCCACCGGTTAATGAGGGCGCAATTCTGACAGTTCGCTACCGGCTGACCATCAATCGGTTTCGCGGGAACAGTCAGTTGCAGGGGATCATCACCGAAGCCACACCGGCGCACATTGCACTGGCCTGAACAATTACCGCAACGATAAGGCTAACCATGCGACGAGTTCAGAAAGCCAAACCATTGGGTGCAGCGGCCCTGGACCTGAAATCCAGGACAACCGATGAACAGCAGGCTCGCCGGTCAATGCAGCTTGGTCGAAACGGAAAAACCTTCGTCTTGTCGTTTGCGTATGAACCTGACCTGATCCGCCAGATCAATGCGGTGGTCCCCCAAGCCCGATGGTCAGCGCCTGCCGATGCCGCCAAGTCCGGTCAGCAAATCACCCCACGAATACTGGCGGGGCTTGATCTGTGCCAGTACACCCTGCCGATTACCCTGGATAACGCAGCCGGGCTTCGTCGTGTACTTCGCCAATTCCGGTTTTCCAGCACCAAAACAGTCCTGGCAACCTTTACAGAAGCCCTTAGCCAACCAATCCACTCAATGCCGGTACCGGTGAATAGCCTCCAGCCAAACACCCTGAACGTCTTTGCCCAGAGCGCATCAAACGAACCAGCACAGACGCCCGTCGCAACAAAGTCTTCGGTCACCGGGCCTCCACTGCCCAAGGCACCGATTACCCTGATCCGGGATTCCCTAACCGGTCGCGTTCAGGCACTGAGAACCCACACGCCCCGTGACCCTGAAAACCCGACTCGACTGGCAACCGGCTGCAAATCTGATGGCCTTTACGATACCGTTATGAACGCGCCCGGGGCCCGATGGATCAAGAAAATCAAGGGCACACCCAAGAAGCCTGGGCGAGACGGCCATTTCCGTATCCCAATCACACTGGTCACGCCAGCGCTAATAAAGACGCTGCATCAGCAGTATGGGCTCACATTGGACACCGAGTCCGATAAGAACGGGAAAGCGCCGGCGCGACTTATAGCTGAGGAAGTGGACCGGCTGCGACGCAACATTCGACTGTCAATGGCCGACCAGATGGAACTTCGGTTACCGGTTCCAAACGGGAAAGAATACCTGCCCTACCAGAAGGCCGGCATCGCCTATGCACTGAGAGCGGGCAACGCCCTAATTGCTGACGAGCTAGGACTGGGTAAAACAATACAAGCGGTAGGGGTATCCAATGCTCTCAAGCAGGCCAGACGCATACTGGTCATTCCACCAGCCTCCTTGAAGACCAACTGCCAACGGGAATGGGAGAGTTGGTGTACCAAGGGGCTGAAAGTTACTCGCGTTCTCAGCGACGCCGCCGACGCCTGGCCATCGATGAACCCGGATGCCCCGGATGCCACTAATGTAGTGGTGGTGAACTTTGATCTGATCGAGGCGCATCAGGCACAGATCAATCGTCAGGTGTGGGACATACTCATTGTCGACGAAGCCCACTGTGGGATCATAATAAAGTTGGTAACAACGATAATAAAGTTGGTAACTCATCCTCAGCGACTGTGAACCATCGCACGATGGCCAAAACCGTATATTCCCATGAACACAAAGATAGCTTGCGCTATGCGCCCGAAAAGCCACACAGCAAGACCAAGGAGTGTCACAAAACAGATTAAACACTGTTTTACACATTCGGCCAAGCAGTGATATTGTAGATCACATATTCGAATATGAACTGTTTTGAGTAATTCCTAGATGCCAATTGAGAGACTGTTTAACGAGAGCGATGTTCAGCGCCTTATTGACATGAACGCCGCACCGCCGTTCGGTAAGCGCGATGGTGCTCTGATTATGGGTGCGTTGTATTGGGGCCTTACCCCCTCAGAATTAAGCTTAATCAGGCTTGAGGACATAATGGATCAGTCGGGTGACTTTTCCCGTATCTGGACTCTCCTGGCCAGTACCGCCTACAACGGCGAAGCGAGAGAGCTTCATACTGAGGATCATGCCCTGCCCTTTTTCGAGCAATACATGGACTCGCGGGTGTCTGAGGGGCTGTATCTAAGCAACCAGTCCTGGTACCGAGGCTCCGATCCTCAGAGTCAGTTTTTCCTGAATGACAGGGGCGAGCCCTACAAGCTGTCACCAAGGAAGAAGGACTCAACGGATTATCAGGCAAGGGCTATGTCAGCAAAGCTGAAGTCTTTTATCGAGAAAGCGGGGATTGAGGGTGTAACGGTCTCGACGTATAGAGACTCGTTTGTGAAAGCCATGTATGACGCTGGCTGTCATTACAAAGACCTGATGCGAGCTTCCGGCATCAAGCAGAAGGAAACCATCGACCGGAAAACGCGCCCAGCGATTCAGGATCTGGACAAAGTATTCAAGGCGATTTATTCACGAGTTAAGGTCAACAATTAGAGGTGCTTACATGGATGCACAAACGCGAGAGGCGGTCAAACAATTTTCAGCCAAGGTGATTGAGCAATTCGATGTATCCCGCTTTGTCTTGTTCGGTAGCAGGGCTCGTGGAGATAATCGTGATGACAGCGATGCGGATGTTGCTGTTTTCCTTCAAGGGGATTCTGGAGACTTTGTGGAAGTGAAATTAGCCATGGCTGGCATTGCATTCGATGTCCTTGTCGATACTGGCATCAGAATCCAGCCGTTTCCCGTGTGGGATGGGGAATGGAGGCACCCCGAAGCCTACTCAAATCCCTACCTGCTTCAAAACATTGCTAAAGATGGGGTTTCTATATGAGCGCATTACTTCAGAAGGCTTGGCGAGCCCTGGGTTCCGCGAAGCTGCTATTGTCAGCTGGAGATAGGGATGGTGCTGTCAATCGGGCCTATTACGCCATGTTTGATGCGGCCAAGGCCGTATTAACTGAGGGTGACGAACCGATTATCTCGCAGCCCATAAAATCACATAATGGGCTGATAACGCTTTTTTCCCAGAATTTGGTTAAAACGGGGCATGTTTCCAGCAAGCTCGGGAAGCATCTTAATGAAGTCGAAGAGTTGCGACTGATTGCCGACTACAAGGCGGAGGACATGATAACTCCCGAACGAGCTTCTTGGGCAGTTGAGGCTGCCGAAGACTTTGTAAGCGCGATGGATGGTTATGTCGAGGATCTGAGCCCACCGTCATCAGGCCCATCCATGTAACCGACAACAAAACCGAGACAATCGGAAATCGGCGCAAAGTTACCAACTTTATTAATACCGACAAACCCTGAACCGGCATTGACACCGCCATGTTACGGTGAAAGTTACCATCTTTATTTTTATTGTTCTGAGCTTTGAGGCGACAGGATGCGGCCTGTAGAGATGTTTAGTTACCGATTTTATTAAGACCCCACACCCACGCCCTCAAGAACCAGGGCGCCAGACGCACCAAAGCCGTTCTCGGCTCCGGTACCGGGCGCAACCACAAACCGGGACTCGCGGCGAAGCGAACCTTACTGCTAACCGGCACACCGATTCTCAATCGCCCTGCTGAAATCTGGCCGCTGGCCCACGCTCTGGATCCTAACTACTTTTCCGATCGGTTTGCTTTTGAACGGCGTTACTGTAACGGCCACCAGACCCAATACGGCTGGAACGCCCGGGGCGCCTCCAACCTGAGTGAACTGCAGCGCGAGCTTCGGTCCCGAATCATGGTTCGTCGACAGAAGCGCCACGTCCTCAAGGATCTGCCACCGAAGACCCGCCAGCTCATTGAGCTGGATCACCCTCAGCAGGCAATGGCCCAGGGTCAGTACCGGCAACTGGCTTCGGCCACCCAGCGCTTACAAGATTTGTTCCGCCAGCGCGAAAATCTGAACAACGAGTTCGAAGACAACCCGGCAGCCGATACCGAAGCGTGGGCGCACTATCAGTCGCAGGCACAGAAACTGGACCGGGAAGCCAAAGTTGCCTTTGAGCGCATGTCTCAGGTTCGCAAGGAAACAGCGCTCAGCAAAGTGCCACAGGTATTGGACCTGGCTCTCACGTCCCTTGATAACGGCAAGCTGATCCTGTTCTGTCACCATCAGGAGGTCGCAGAAGCTTATCGGGACGCCCTGAACACGCATTTTCGTAAACGGGCCGGGCGCCGGACACCCAATACCGTGGCCATGGTCACCGGCCAGACCCCGGAAGGTCAGCGCCAGAAGGAAGCGGATCGGTTTCAGGACGATCCCTTATGTCAGGTGTTCATTGGCACCATTCAGGCCGCTGGTGCCGGACTGACCCTGACAGCCGCCAGCGCCGTTCTGTTCGCTGAACTGGATTGGGTGCCGGGTAAAGTGACTCAAGCGGAAGATCGGGCACACAGAATTGGACAACGGGATCACGTATTGGTGTATCACGCCGTGGTTGAAGGAACCCTGGACAGCTTGATGGTTCGTCGTTTAATCGAGAAGCAGGCGGTTATCGACAGCGCTCTGGATACCCCCGAGGCTCCGAGGCCCAAACCGAAACGCACTCCCGACACCAAAACCGAACAGGAACGGTTTGCCGACTGGTGCCTGGACCATTTCTCCGGAACCAATGCGCAAAGTGAGCCTGTTTCACTGATTCCAGCCACCGGGGCGGACACCGGCGAGGCCACCCAGAGCTTCACGCCGTTTCACTAGACTGCGCAAAATTACCCTTCGTTAACCGGGCACGCCCTGAACGGGAGAACTGTGTCTACGTTATAGTGGCAACTCAATACCTGATGCACCCGGTGGACAAACAAGTGCCTTTTGATCCCGATTCACGCCTAATTCCGGAGGTTCATATCCGCCAGCCCGATGAAGACGGAGAACCCCAGCCACAAACCGCTCCGCATTGGAACGATCAGATCCAGAAGGGCTTTCGGTACGAGGTTGTTGGCGAGCAGCGCCGACTCGACCAGGTGTATCCGGTCACGATTGATCCGGCGAGCCGGGAGGCTCGATGCCGGTGTTTGTCCAAACGCACCTTCCGTCTTTTAGTGAACCGTCACCGGCACGACCGCAAGGATGACCAGCTGATTCATGTGATGGGTGCAGGATTGGTGCTGACCGTGTTCGCGACCGCCTGGGGGTATCAGACACTGCCCGCTGTCGTGGTGCAGGCACTGTCGGCTGTGGCGACCTCTCTCTTCCTCTTCACTGCCTGGCACGTGGTCTCGCCCCGATTGAAGTCATGGCGACAGGCCCACCAGTCGGACCCGGCGCAACGCACGGTGCCGGTGATTGAACCACGCACGATCAATGGGCGCCCTGGCCCGATCCGGCCAGTTGATGTGCGTATCGCGGCGTTGAGGTATCTGCTGGCGTTGGAGAAACATCGGAATTCGCCATCCCCGACTGAATAACTCTCCCGTCACGTCCACCAAACGAAACCAGATGCGCGATTAAACCTCTAAATGGACGCTCGATGAAACAGCAACCCGCCATTTTTGTTTTGGTTGAGATATCATAACGTATTGTAGTTTAAATTTTTGGCCGCGCCGATCAACGATAGGCCATGCAACCGACAGGACTTCACGATCATGAGCGACCTTTCGACCGATACACGGCAGCGACTCTTTCCTTATTCCGCGTCGATGCGAAACACCAGACTGAATCTGGTCTACCGGGCGGCGCGGCGTGATCCCATTTATAAGTCAGTGGTTTTGCTCGGAGCAATGACCGAAGACCAGACCGCCATCCTCAAGCGTCAGGCTATTAGGGGGCACATGGTTATCGCACGACAGATCGGATTACCCAGTCCGGCCGATGAGATTTGCCCCGACCACCTGACCCCAACCGACCATGCACTGACCTCGCTGGCGGACTGGGAGGATGGACAACCATCAACCAGCGCTCTGCACACAGTTGAACCCCCGACCGTCATGCTCGCCATCGGAGCCCTGGTGTCTCAGGTCATCAGCATGAAGTGGAACGTGGACGCCGAGCACGATCACCTGGGCATACCCTCCCCTTCCGTCCCGCTTTTAACCGACGAATACGACACACCGACCCATCAGGTCGGGTGACTGACAGCGATTAAAGGGAGAGCCCAACCATGACCACGAATATCAACGACCTCAGCACAGAAAAACAACTCCATCTATACAAGAGTGAGCGTGACCAACTTCTCCGCGCGATTGCCAATGCGGGGATTAAAACCGGCAACATTCCAGCCGATGGCAACCTTGGCAGCCAGAGTCATCTCATGTTGCTCAATGATATGGCCGGCCAGTTAAAAGAGGCCATTGAGGCACCAAGTCAGAAAAGCGATCAGACTGGGATCACCCTCACCCCCGATCAGCAGGCCGCCCTTCAACTGGCGATGGATACTCTCAGCCGCCATGGCAATGGCGTAACAGCGCCTGGAGCTATGCTCATCCTTCAGGATATGGCCGATGAAGGAACCCCCGCATCCGATGCGACGACACACAACACACCTACAACCGATACCGATTTTGACGAGCCCGACGAAGACAACGAAGACGACGGCCCTGCCCTCGGCTGACCTCGCATTTCCCTGACGAACACAGGAGTCTGTCACCTATGACACAACAAACACCGAAGCGTTCGACCAACAAAAAGATGGATAAAATGGTACTTCAGGACAGCCGAAGCCATGCGGACAACCAACTGCTGTTCTGGGCCAAGGACGCAAAAGGCTATACCACTGACATCAATCAGGCGCACCTGTTCACGCAAGGGGAAGCGATGAGCCAGCAGGCGGCGCGGACAACGGACATACCGCACAAGCTGGCGGATATCCGGGCGGTGATTTCAGCCACCGTGGACCGGGATGCATTGCGGGCGCACCAGAACAGTCACAAGGTCGATCAGAACGCCGGGCCGAAGACTGCGCCGCAGGTCTGGGCCTACCAGAGTACCGACAGATCAGACGAACGCCCACTAATCACCACCAGTCGCGCCCTGGCGTTGCCGGACGGATGGTCTGAGCTGGATGTAACCAGCGCGGCCACCAGTTCGGCCCTGAGCGCCGCCAAGCTGCACGAATGGTCAGACGACTTCGCTGAAGCAGCCAAGCTGGCGCCGACCCCTCTTCAGGCCACGATACTTCGCACCCGGAGCGAAGAAGCTCGAGAAGCAGCCACGGCGCTTCAGGCCAGGCAGGCTTTGGATTCCGAAATCCAGACTCTGGCTCGCCAGTCCGCCATCCAGGGCGACGCTAAGACCCAGGAGCTCGCAACACTGGTCCCCCCGGAAACCCTGATGCACTGGTCCAAGACGTTCGATCATGCGGCCAAGGCCAGCGTTGACGACGCCCGCAAAAACGTACTCCAAAGCTGTGCCCACGACTGCCATGACGTCGCTAGTATGCTTGCAGCGGGCCAGACAGTGAATACCCGGGCGCAGGACGTCTACTCAGGCAACGGACCTATACCGGCCCCCATCACGTCGGAGAGGCTAACCGTCTGGGCCCAGGAGTTTGAGAAAGCCGCTGGTCAGGCACTCACCGGCGAGCGGTTCTCCGAACTGGATCGGTGCGCCCAAGACTGCCACGAGCGCGCTCTGGAAGTCGGCCATATCAACCAGAATAATGACGACCCGGATCTGTCGAACGATGCGCCAGGGCTTTGATGGCTTGATCATTTGTGATGAGGAACGACTATGAGCACGATCAACACCAGACACCCGGAACGACGCACTCTGATGGCCGAGCGTCAAGCCAATCGGGTATCCGCCGCCGATGTGCAGCAATCCATACGGCACTATCTGGATAACGACCCGGAATTTCTGATCGACATGATGGATAGATCCGGGTTACTGAACAAGATGCGGCATCATATTGACACCCTGAAACCATCACATTCGGTCAGCCCAACCGTCAGTGCCGATGGCAACCACCTGTTTCCAGATTTCAAGGCGATCGAGAATCGTCGCATCGGCGACCTGTCACCAGCCCAGCAGAGCGACGCCCTGGAACTGTGGCTTCGCAAGGAATGGCCGCGGATCGGTACCGACGAAGACTGTTCTGGCCACCATATCCGGTTTCTGCTTGACCGCCTGACCGATCTGCGTACCGAAGTCCATCACCGGCTGGATCAACAGCAAGCAGATCCGATGACGCGGCTGGCTCGGCGTAAAGCGGAACAGCTTGGCACACTCGCCGGCGTTCTGGTTCGCACAAACAGCGATGATCGTCTGGCCGCTGTATCAGAGCTCGGTCGCGTGACCTGGCTAAAGGCCGAATCCGCTCTCGGGCCGCAGAGTGAGCCATCCAACGAGATCGACTTGCTGGCGGACGAGGACGACGAGGACAACGCCTCCAGTCCGGGCCTGTAAACAAAACAAAACCAAGAGAACAATGAGGGTGTCACGGTTCACGAACCGGAACCGGACAAACCGGATCTGGATGCCCTAATGGAAGACACCTTTTTCACCGAGATAGAGCCAGCCAGCGTGCACAGGCTCATCAACAGGGCCGGGCCCAGAGAGAGAGCGATGACCGATAAGATGACCATCTGGCAACGCATAGCCAATAGCTTTGGAGGGGATACCAGGAAAGTGAGTGACGACGACATCATTTTTGATAACTCAGAATTTGATGACTCAGAACTCGATAAAAGCCTTGCAGAACTCAATGAAAGCCTTGAAAGCCTTGGTGAAAGTTTGGAACGTCCTGAACATTGGATCATCGATGATTACCCACACAGCGATGATCCCATTGCAGATATTGATGCCTCAGATATTGATGGCGGCCAGGATGATGACGAAGCACGAGATTCTGACCATGATATCTTTGGCAGTTTTCAAGGATTCGGCAGGTTCAAAGACAGATTTACCGCTGTTGAACCTGTCTATGCTAGAAACCATGACATTAAGGCACGGTTACGCTCTCACTATGACTCTGAGCTTTCAACAAACGGCCCCTTACTGAGATCAATCCAGTCGCTTAGAGACGACTTGGGCGACCTTGAAAACCGAATCAAGCAAACAGGATCGACATCCCAGTACGATGATGCCCTAATTTCAAAATTATCCGAAATCCAATTACTGCTCAACGGTGAGTTAGACCAAAAGCCAAATGTAAACCAAGCCGCCCTTGTTGCAGTCGCTCATCACGAATCGATCTACGAACGAGAGAGAAGTAAACATTACCGCTCCGATAACGATCAGCTTGCCTCTATATGCAATAGCTTAAAGCGAGATGTCCACGTTAGTCGATCCGCTCACACCGTTAATCACACCGCCGCCGAATACCTTCTAAAGATGCACCAATTAGCTATTACTCAGATTCCGGCGATGTCCGGGTCCATCGATCAAGTCCAAGCACTACTCAGCGACAAGAAAAAAGCGATGATGAAGTCAGGAATTACAACACTTGGCGAGCTCTGCTCCACGACAGCCTTTAACCTCTTATCAATTAAAGGTATCGGGCCATCCACACTGGAAAAAACCGCGACATGGCTTTCCGAGCAGTCGATTCCCCACCTCCTTTATTTTGACGTTAGCTATGCAATGGAGATCTTCGAAAACTATGAAGGCCTAAGAATTCCCTGGCAACACGTGTCCAGGCTCAACGCGCCCGAGAATTACCAATGGACCCTACCTACTCTCTGGTTAGGGAATCCTTCTCTTACCCTGTCTTTCAACCTAAACACCGATGGTTACACCAGGATCGGAATAAAGGCATCACCTCCCGTGAATCAGACCAGCACTCCTAATGGAGATAGCCCATGACAAGCCTCCCAATCAGTATCGTTTTTGTTAATTCTTAGGCCGGGCCGGACGAACTGGCCTTACGCTCCACTAAAACCCGCCAGAGATGGACGACGACGATCACCTGTCCATCAATGAGCGCTGAAAACAAAACCGAAACCCCGGAGCAGCAACGCGACCAATACAACGTCTCCGGTCCGGGCCTTTAAGCAAACAGGCGCCCGGCACCACTCCTCTCCACCAATCTCAGGTATCGTACATTTACTCTGACCTCACTGCTTGCGACCCTGCCCTCTTCGCGCAGCCGCAATCGAGCACTTGTATAGCCTGAAAGTTCGCCGGCTGATGAACGCCTGATCTGAGTTAGCCGAATAACTTCGCGTGAGTGCCGGTTCGGGCAAGCTGAAGCTCCTCACCAGCCACGCGATAAATAAGAATCCAGTCTGGTGCGACATGGCATTCCCACCAGCCGCTCCAATTACCCGACAGCTTATGGTTGCGGCATTTTACCGGTAAAGGCTTCTCATCGGTGAGCAGCTGAATTATGTCTTTGAGCTTGTCCATCTTGAGACCCTGGGCCTGGCATAGCAGAACGTCCTTTTTGAATTTGTTGTCCGGTTGCGGCGTCAGCATTAAATTCCCAAATCGTCAAACAGCGCAGCCGCAGACTCAAACTTCTCACCCTTACGGTCCTCCAATCGCATCATGGCGACCCGGGTTTCCTCATTGGGCGTCTCGTGATCGAACGGAAACTCCCGGCGCGCAGCGATGGTATTGAGCAGCAGGCTCACCGCCGCGCTGGGACTGATGCCCATAGCCCCCAAGATGTCAGATGCCTCGCGCTTGATAGATGCATCGATTCGCACACGCATTGTGGTCGCCAGATTGTTCCTCCTGCCCTGTTCATCCATCAGGGCATGAAAGGGAACAGGCTCGAAGGGCAGCCGATCGGTACTGATAATTCGCGCCAGCAACAGATTTACTGCACCCGAAAGGGTCATACCATAGGATTCGACCACCTCCTGCACGGTCTTTTTCACAAACGTGCCAAGACGAACGTTGATCGTATCGTCTTTAAGCCCAACCTTTGCCGGCGTCAGATTGAGCGGGGAAGCCGACTTTTTGGCAGGCTTCATTCGCCGGGGATTGCGAGCTTGATCATCTGGCAGTGTGACCGCCAACCCCAGATCCATTTTCGTCTCAGCGACCATGGTTTTCTTTCTACCGGTCATGCCGGTTCGTTTTCCCCGAGATTCATCGGATTTTCTGTGCTGATTGCTCATGGCGTGCCTCTTGGTTCTCATTCAGTTCTGTATTCTGTTTTGTGTATACCACGTAATAACAGTTTACGCCTGCTGAAACACCACGTCACCCCGGTTTTTCCAAAAAGACCCAACCTTCCCGAAAACCCCCTCTATATGACCAAGCTCGTGACCAACGGTGAAGTTCTGTCGTCCAACTTCGGGGAGAGAATCGTTATAAAGGATGGCTTTCAAAGAGCCATCGATCAGCAAACATCCCTGAAAATCATCGCCCACATCACACGGCTCGACTCTGATACCAAGCCTGTTGCGATAGCGTGACAGTCAACGGGGAAACAATCGTCTCCTTCACGTCCGTAGCTCCAAGCTTTGAAAAGCTGAATAGCCTCTTTCTTCGCGGGATGTAAGCTCATGAAGCTTGATCCCCGTCCTTTAGAGCTTGCATGATTTTGCTGATGGTTTTCTTTGTTTCCAGTTTAAGGCTCTGATAGTCACGGAAAAAAACTTGATCCTCACTCGATCCAGAGCCACTTATGAGCTCTTCAACAGTGACCCCCAATACCGATGCCAGGTCAGACACAAGCTGGGCAGAGGGGTTAACGCCTGGCTTATTTTCTAGCTGCCAGATGTAGCTTTTCGTCGAACCCACTTTCTGAGCCAGCTGTTCCAAGGTCAGCCCTTTCTCTTTTCTTTTTTCCGCCAAACGCTCACCAAACATTTCACTTCCCCCTCTTCGTTCACTGAAATCAGTGGGTGCGGGATTGTAAGTTCATTATAGCACCACGTAAAGTACTCCCTGTGTTTACTTTAGTTTTTTTCCGTAATACAATTAGTGTTGTCACAGTAAACTAAGAGGGCAGGAAAATGACAGACAAGCTAAAGCCAGGATCTCGGGCTCAAAACTCAGGGCAGTACGAAATCGTGGGGCCTCGTGGGGGACGCACGGGTGAAGAGAGAACAGTAACGAAAGGCGAACCGCTCCCGCCAACGCCAGAATCAGGCCAAAGTTATGTTTTGGTAGATCCAACAAAGAACAAGAGCGGGAGGAGGTAAAATGCAAAATCTATAAATAGAACTGTCTAACTCTACATGGGTGGGGGTGAAGTCATCCGTCGACCTCGCTCACAACGGTAGTGTAGTGGTTCAATGATTCCGGACACCAACGTAGATGGTAATATTGCCGCCATAAGCGAGGTGTCTGATGACCAGAAAACGACGATCTTTTACGCCGGAGTTCAAGCAGGAAACCGCCTGCCTGGTGCTTGATCAGGGCTACTCTATTGCCGAAGCCAGCCGTTCTTTGAATGTCGGCGAAAACGAGGGAGCCTGGTAATTAATTCAGAGACACCGTGGCTGCGCCTAATCGGGTAGCCGGGGGTATCTAACCCCCAGCCCCCACAACACCCTGCACCGATGCGTCGGACCGGCGGGTCCGCACAGGGCGTTTCCCGAAAACGTTCAGAATAAGATGGCCGATTACCTCCTCCTCCTACCCCAATGATGGCTTCTGATTTTGCGCCAACGTTCCTCAGTCCGGTCGGATATGGAATCGTTGGGCTGCACAGGATCCTCATTGATTTTCGGGTTCAGGCCTTCACCCTGTCCCAACCATTACGATGGGCGTTTGGCTACTATGCCGTCTGCTGACTTCTGGTGCCAACTCGCCTCCGGCCTACGCCTCATATGATGTTCTTGTTCATTAGCTCGCAGTTTTGCTAGCGGCTTCCTCCAGACCGCTCCTCACGGATTGGCCCTTGCCATTCGCTAGTGGTTAGCGTTCAATCGGCTAAAACCGGCTGAACGGTGACCTTCCCACAGGGGACTTTCACCCGATTAGTTCATGCCCATGCTGGGCGTACACAAGGCGCATCAATACACGGCCGATGGCCGCCGGACGCCTTCTTCATTGCGGCTGCGCCTCCATTACAAGGGCGCCGTTGTGCGCTAACGTTGAGGCTGTAGAAAAACCCCAAACTAGGCTGGTTTTGGTAGTATTGAGAAAACAGACAGGGAGCCGTCGGTATGCCTCGTTTCAAGCACTACAACTACGACCAAGATACGATGGTTGTCATCAACTACCGAGAGCAACTCCAGCCCGGCACTTTTGAACACGCCGTTCACTACCTGATTGAACACAAGCTGGATTTGACGGTTTTTCACCCGAAATATCGCAACGACGACACCGGCCGCTTGGCCTACGATCCCGCCATCTTGCTGAAGATCATTCTGTTCGCTTACTCCAAAGGCATCACCTCCAGCCGCGAGATCCAGTGGTGCTGTGAGACCAACATCATCTTTAAAGCGCTGTCCTGCGATACAGTCCCGCACTTCACCACCTTGGCCAAGTTTGTCAGCCAGCACGCCGATGAGATCGAAGAGCTGTTTGAGCAAATATTGCTGGTGTGCCATGAACAGGGCCTTCTGGGCAACGAACTGTTTGCCATCGACGGCTGCAAAATGTCGTCAGACGCCGCGAAGGAATGGTCTGACACCTTTAAAGAGCTGGGCGAAAAACGGGATAAGCTGAAGCGACTGATTCGCCACCACCTGCATGAGCATCATGAGCGGGATGAGGCGGAGACGGAAGCTGAACTGGATAGAGATATTCGACGCGCGAAAACCGTGCTCTCTCTGGATGAGTCGATGAAAAAAGTGGACTGTTTCCTAAAGACAAACAGCCCAAGAATGGGCCAAGGTAAACGACTCAAGGAAGTGAAGAGCAACATCACCGATAACGAAAGCGGCAAGATGACCACCAGCAAAGGCACGATTCAGGGCTATAACGGCGTGGCCACAGTGGACAAAAAACACCAGATTATCATCGATGCTCAAGCCTTCGGTGAAGGCCAGGAACACCATACTTTAAAGCCGGTGTTGGAGACGGTTCAGCGTCGTTATAAAAAGCTTGGCATTGCCGACAACATCTATCAAACCGGCGCGATCGTGACCGCCGACACCGGCTTCGCCAACGAAGCCAATATGAAGTACCTGCATGAGCAACAGATCAACGGTTACATCCCTGACAATCGCTTCCGCAGCCGTGATCCCAAGTTCGTAGACCAGAAAGCCAAGTACGGTAAGCGCCCGCAAACCCCATCGAAGAGCGGCTGGAAACACGTGATTCCCGCCAGTGAATTCCAGTTCGACCCGGTTACGATGACGTGCATCTGTCCCGCCGGAGAATCCCTGCGTCACGAGAGCACTCGAACCGATCAAAACGGCGTACCCAGAGCCCACTTCCAAGGGCGATTATTGCAGTGCCGCCACTGCCCCAAAAAGCATCAATGCATGCAAAATCCCAGCTCTGCAGATCACCGCAAGGGAAAAGGAAGACAGGTCTCCTACACCCTGGAGCTCAGGCGCGGCCCAACGTATACCGACTGGATGAAGCACCGAGTCGATAGCCAGCTAGGCAAAGCGATTTACGGTCATCGCATGTCGGTGGTTGAGCCGGTGTTCGGCAACATTGGCAGCAACAAGCGTCTGAGTCGCTTCAGCCTGCGGAGCAAAAAGAAGGTGCAGGGTCAGTGGCAGTTGTATTGCCTGGTGCACAACATTGAGAAGCTGGCGAACTATGGGCAGTTAGCGGCATGAAACCGGAACCGGGGCTAGGATATGGCCAGATATAGGCCACAGACGGCTACGTGAAGCGCATTTAGCGCCAGATATTAATAATGCTTCGGTGTTGCCGTCAAATGATTGAACTTGCGCCAGTTGATCGCAGGGCGTGAAAAACAACAAAGCGGCTGCGGGCTGGGCTCTGAGAAGGGTTTTTCTACAGCCTTGTTAAGAGGCAAATGAGCCAAGGAGTTGATGTTTAATGGAGAAGTTCAATTTACTGGTCGGGCTTCTATTCGGCAGGTTGTATGAGGAGTTTCCCGTTTCACTCCGAGTAACGCCCAAGCAGTTTCTCAATCAGACTATCGCAGAAGACGATGAAGAGGGCTCGTTTAATTTTATAGAGTACTTCGAGAGTACCTTACGGTGGCTTGAGACTGCTGAATATATCTGGATTACTCAAGACTTCTCTGACGATGGGGGGCCCGAGTTCGATGTTGTACTTAGCGAAAAAGGTTTAGAGACACTGCGCAGGGTTCCTAAATCACTTGAGGGGACAGCATCTCTAGGTGAGCGACTTTCGAGTTTTGCAAAATCAAAGACTTCGGACGCTGTGGGCACTCTAGTTTCTCTCGCGATTACGAGTGCTATCAGTGGGAGCGGGATTGCCTCTTAACCAGTCGCTCAAGTTCGTTCCCGGCCTGGCGGCCGTCCACCGGATCCCCTTGTCAGGGCACTGCTTAGCCTCGCGTTATATAGATTAATCAACAATGTGTTAAGGAGTAGCCATGAAACTTATATATTCTGACGAAAATAACATAACGGTTAATCATGCTAAGAACATTCTTGAAAATGCTGGAATACCTGTCATGCTGAAGAATGAGCATACATCAACAGGAATGTACCCTCAGTTTATGTATCTTGAGCTTTGGGTAATGAATGACTCAGACCAAGATAAAGCTTTAGAACTCATATCAACGTTAAAAACTAATTCGACCTCAGTGGAATGGCATTGTCCTGAATGTGAAGAAGAAAATGATTCGTCATTTGAAATATGCTGGAACTGTAAACATGAGCATCAACAATGAGTCACAATCTATATAACCAGTTCGTTAAATCGGATCGCCGCTTCGCTGCGACCGTTTACGAAAGGCGTTAGGCATTTTGGGGGATTTTTGACCAGGCTTTATACTTACATCGTCACCGTCGACTCTGGATTGGCACCAAACCCGTTCAGCGGCTGGTGCACTTTGGCAGTTTGTACCCCGAATCACCAAGGCTGTGCAGTCACGGATGGTGATTGGATAGCCGGGTTTTCCCCAAAAAGTAATGGCTACGAACTCATCTATGCCATGAAGGTGGATGAACGAATCCATATGAACGACTACTTCAATGATCCTAGATTTCAATCTAAGAAGCCGGTAATGAGCGGTGGGTGGAAAGAAAGGTGTGGTGACAACCTTTACTGGCAGGATGGAAAAGGTCAGTGGGTTCAGCTTCCCAACCCTTTTCATCAAGGAATGCTGGATCAAGACACCCGTGTCCCGTACGTTTTTGTTGGTAAGGAATTCTGGTATTTAGGCGAAGCCCGTTCACGCGTACCGGAGGAGTTTCTGCCTATGATCGGAGGTCGAGGCGCTCGGGTAAACCATCCAGAAGGCTTGCCGGAAAAATTTACGCAGTGGGTTAGTCGGAGTTTTCGGCCGGGTATTNNCGCAGCCCCCTTGGACGCAGAAAACGAGAGCTGTAAACNTTGTCGATCTGTGTCCTCCACTGGCCAGCAGACTTCGTGCAACAATGCCTAACCAGGCCAATCACGGCGATGGCTTTTCCGTTGCGGCTTCGCCTCCACTCCAAAGCCACGCGTGTTGGCAGCGTT
>NZ_KB889913.1 GCF_000372805.1 Marinobacter gelidimuriae
GGTGGGTAATGTGTCCGGAGCGATCCAGCGCCAATGCGATGGGCACCAGAGTCACCTTACCGCCCCCACGTTTACGGGCTGGCCGAGGCATCGTCTTTTTTCCCTTGAAGGACTCCGGCAGGAATGTCTCGTCGGCCTCGATGATGCCGGACAACGACGTAGCCTTATGATCTCTGGGACTGCTTAGAAAGGCATGACGCCAGCGAAAGGCCGTGCGTAGGCTGACACCGGTCACCTTGGCCGCTTTGCGTAGGGATAGGCCATAGCGCATCGTTTCCACATACTCTAGCCAGAGCTCTTCTTTACGCATGCGGTACAGCGGGCTACCCACCAGCGCGTTGAAGGTCTTTGCGCAATGTTTACAGCGGTAGCGCTGGCGCTCATTCCCGGATGATCCCCAGCGAATAAACATCTTGGACAGACAATAAGGGCACTGGGTAACCGCCTCTTCACTGGCCGTCAGCGTCTCGTAAACAGCATCCAGTTTGACGCGTTTTTCAATATGATGCCGTAGCTTTTTCAGCTGTGGGGTGGTGAAGTCAGGAACGCGGCGTAGAAGGTCGTTGAAATCATCGTGCTGCACGGTAGCCTCCAAATACATTCAGGTATGGAGTAAGNGTAGACCACCAACAGGTAAGCACAACAGCGCCGAAAATAGCCCATATCCAAAACGATAACTCGCACCGTATTTCCAAGCAAATAGCGGATAAAACACCGCTCATCGCGGCGTTCGAAGACCTCAAGATCAGCAACATGGTTCGCAAACCCAAGGCGAAACTCTGCGAAGACACCGGCCGCTGGCTGGCCAACGGGGCCAGCGCGAAGCGCGGCCTCAACAAAGCCCTTCATTCGGTCAACATGGGCCAGATCCGCCAATTTACAGAATACAAACTGATGGTGCGGGGCAAGCTGATGGTGCGGGTAAAACCGCACTACTCCAGCCAAGAATGCTCTCACATGTGGCCACACCGCGTCCGGCAACCGACCGTCGCAAGCGACGTTCTAGTGCCTGAGTTGTGGGTTTGCTGCAAACGCGGATGACAACGCTGCCTGTGTGATGAAGCAGCGCGGAATAACGCACGTTCGAAGTGAGGCGTTCTCGAAAGGGAAAACACCTCGAACCATCAAAGTGCGACGGGAAAAGGCGCAGGAACTGGCGTCTTCAGGAAGCGGAGATTGTGTAAGCTCTGACTCTCAAGCAGTGATCAGTGATGCTCTAAATTCTCGACGGACGATGCAGTATCCTTGTCTTTCGGAAACTCGACGGCTTTAGTCACGAATAGTTCATGGCACAGAAGACCCAGGACATTTTTTCCTACGATACGCCAGAAGCCTACAGACGAGTGTGCAGGCCCCCTACCAATTCCAACGCACGGAGACCCAGACGATACATCGGACTGGCGCGAGTGTCGGCGTTGCGTTAATTGCCGAGCAACAGGCCGAGAAGACCACAGTTCTGGACAGGGCCGGACTGGCACTGAAAGAGGCCAAGCGGCTAGGCGGTGGGTGCTCTCGGTTGTACCGGCCTCACCTGGCCCTGGATTTTGGACAACAACGTGAACTCGAAACCCGACTGCGGGGGGCGATCCAGAGCCGAGAACTTGAACTCCACTATCAGGCCCAGGTTGATGAACAAGGCAGGCCCGTGGGAGCGGAAGCCCTACTTAGGTGGGAAATACCCGGTATAGGTTTCATTGCACCGGGAACGTTTATCCCCCTAGCGGAAAAGATAGGGTTGATTCACCAGCTTGGTAAAATTGTCATTTCCCAGGCATGCCATCAACTTGCAAAATGGAGCGCAATGCCCTCCCCTTTCCCCGATCTGACACTGGCAATCAACATCAGTCCGTTGCAGCTCCATGATGCCGGATTGTATGAACAGATTTACACCGAATTAGCCCAGACCGGCGAAGCCTGACAAACTCAAGCTAGAAATTACCGAAAGCGCGGTTCTGCACAACCTCAGCGCTGCACGTGTGGCGTTGGAGAGACTTGAGATAAGCTGGGCGTTCGTATATCACTGGACGATTTCGGCACAAGGTATACGTCGTTCAGTTACCTCAAAGAACTGCCCATTAGTGAAATCAAAATAGATCGATCGTTTATCGAAAATGTTGACTCACAGAAGTACGACGACGTGATCACACAAACAATACTGGGGCTGGGGCGGATGTTCGGACTGTCAGTGATTGCTGAAGGATTCGAAAACCAGAACCAGGTGGAATGCCTTCAGAAGATGGGGTGCGAACGGTACCAAGGTCACCTGTTCGCGTACCCTAAGAGCCCTATAAAGTTCAATCGATACATTTCAGACTACAGTGCTATATGAGGATAAAAAATAGGAAAAGGTGATAAATCAGCAGGAAGGTTACCAAAAGTAAACGTCAGGTGGTGCAAAAGAAACCGAAACCGGGCCGCCAGTGTCAGCACCTTGAGTAAAGGAAGGCCGTGGCTGTAAGGTTAAAACGCGTTAACCATACGCCCAGGCGTCGTGCACGGAGCCGGTGTAAGTAAAAACTCATGAGGAGTAGTATGATATGAAGTTATCCACGTCAAAGCACTCGAAGGTGCTCACTTTCGGTGTTGCGCTTAGCCTGGGGCTGGGAGTCTCCCAGGTCGTCGCGGAAAGCAGTGATGCCAGCCCGGACTATAACACCGAGATTGAGCAGCAGATTGAAGATGGTCAGCGTCTGCCGATTCTGCAGCGCAGCGTTCCCCGCGTTTCATCCATCCAGTCTAATGACGACACTGCAGCCACAGGTTCAGCCGCTGTAGCGACCGGCAATGCAATGGTTAAAACCCTGGATCAACGCATCGGTGAACACAGCGAAGTCGTCAGTCTTCGCCAAGATTTGAGCTCCGAGACTACCGCTCGCTTTAACGAAGACGTGACAACCAACCTGCGCATAAATAGCTTGCTCGGAACCGTAGGCAGCAACGGCACTCGAATTAATAATCTCAACACCAGTATTAACTCAGTCGGTAGTGACCTGAACGCCACCAATAGCAAACTTGGACGTGTGGACCGGGCTGCCCGGAATGCGCAAGCTCGAGCGGACAGCGCCTATAGCCTGGCGAACACGGCGAACAATAGCGCCAACAGTGCCTATAGCCTGGCAGGGAATGCAGACTCCACAGCCAACCGGAATACCCGTGATATCGCCAATCTGGATCTTGGAGGCGCTAACACCGGCACTCAAGTTCAAACTAAGACCTATGTATATAAAGACACCTATCTTTATCAAAAAACGACGATGGGCAAGGGCTATACCACGACTACCACTGAAAGGGGATATAAAGTCGTTACACTGGTTAGAGAAGAAAAGTCTGTTAATGGCACGTGTGTCAATGCTTCTTCCGACTCCACTAGTAAGAGAATACAGAGCTGGACTTACAGTAGAAGTAGTTTGCCTACTAGTCCGCAGCTCACCCCATGTTAACCTCCCTACGTGCCTAAGAGCTGTATTGTGAGCCATTAAACCAAGCATAACGAAAGGCCCATAGGTCAATGACCTCGCATCCCCAGCAAGCGAAAGCATGTCGTTATTTTGCCTTCTCGCTGGCGGATGCCCAGGCGGGCCGAGGCTCGCTGACCCGTGCCGCATGGAAGCGGCAACCCTTCCGACAATTACCCTCCCCCATCATAAAAAGTGCACAGACCCCGTTGCACACGGACAACCCTGCCACAGACCTGAACCCTCACCCGGACGACCCGAGGATAATAACGCAGGACGACCTGGTAGGCTGGGCTATGGACGAGCCGTTTACGGCATTGATCTGGCACCCGATTGTGTTCCGGCGCACCGAGAGCGTTCGTCACGGCCTCCAGACCCACCAGTGGGCACCGGATATCCTGACACCGATTTCCGTGGTGATTTACGCCGACCCGCAGGGACGCCTGTTGGCGCACGGTCGCCCCCGATTTTCGCGTGAGTGCCTGGAGCCTGCCGGTCATGGCGCAGTCACCCTGGGCAATGTCGATAGCGCTGACGTATTCTATGAGGCCAACCGATTTCCTGACTGGGATATCCCCGGCAACCAGGAAGACGAGCAATCCGAACGCTGGACGCTGGCGGACGTTGCTCAGTACGCTGAGGCCCTGTTCAGCAAGGTCTGTGAAACCGACCCCCGCCACCCGATCCCCGGCGTGCGCTATGAGCGGTTAGGCTATGGCGTTGCGTTACCGGCAGGCCAGCCGGACATCGCCACCAAAAGCCTGCTGAGCACCTACGATGCCATTGAAACTCTGATACCGGACCTTCCCCTGTTTGAGCGCATTGTTGCGCCTATTTCTGGTGACTCGGAGCACCGGACAAGCCGTGTGGAGCGCCTGCCCGATCTTCTCTCACGATGGGGCACGTTACAGTCTAATCGCCAGCTCAGCCCCGATCAGCGCCAGGCCATGAATGCGTCTTCACAATTACGTGAAGGCGAAGCACAAGCCATTAACGGCCCTCCGGGGACCGGCAAGACCGCCCTGCTTCAGGATCTGATCGCCAGCCAGATCGTCAAGGCGGTACTGACCAACGCCAAACCGCCGCTGATCGTCATTGCCAGCACGAACAATCAGGCCATCACCAACGCCCTGGCGTCCATGGCGCTACCGGACCCCGACACCCATGCCGCAGGCAACGCCTGGCTCGATGAATCCCGGCGCAACCTTGAACAACGCTGGATTCCCTTCTGGTCATCGTTGGGGCTGTATCAGGCCTCCCGTTTTGCCCAGGAGTCGGCCCGCAGTCGTGGACACCTGATCGAAGAGGACATGGAGCGCCTGGAACGCACGGCGGATTTGACGGAACTCAGTATGTCCTTCGTCCGAAAGGCCCGCACAACGACCCGAGACGCGTCCATCGCGACGATGGACGCGGCCACCCAGGCGTTGAGTCGGAGACTCAAGGCCGAAGCATCGCAGCAAGTCTTTGTTCAGGCGCTGCCCAAGCGTCTGCGTCAATGCAAAACCGCAAAAGAAGTGCACCAGTGGATTGATAACGCACAGAGCCAGTTCGATCAATGGGACAGGTTTGGATTTGGTCTGTCGAGTGAGTGCAGGCACTGCTGGGAGAATGCCCACGCTGAGATCGTTGCTGTGGCGGAACAACTAAGCGAGGGTGATGCACTGTCGCTGGAAGCCGCAAAGGCCAATGAGACATTGAATGACCTCTGGCGGACAGATCGCACGTTGCGAGTGATGCGCCCGTTCGCATCCCGGCAGTGGGCGCAACCGGTGATACGATTTCGATTGCAACGACTCAGTGTCGACAAAAGCACAGAGCCCGAGACCCTGTCCGACACGATCCGCAAACTCAAAGCGAAAGCCACGGAGCTTCGCACGCAGGCGCAGACCAGCTTTCGTTTGCTGCTGAGCCAAGGGGTCATGAAGGCACTAATACCGGTACTGGATCAGCATCTGCAGATGACGGCCAGGCACCGCTGGTTCTGGCTGGCCTTACATATCCGTGAAGGCCAGTGGCTTAAAGCGATGTCAGAACACGGGCAGGGCCAGCGGGATAAGCGCACAAAGGAAGGCGTCGAGGCCCAGCTGTTACGCCGCTCACTGCTGGCACCAGTGACGATTTGCACGTTGCATCGTTTACCGAAGGTGTTCAGTTATTGGGATGTGGCGCGACAAGCGGAATTGCCGCTGTTTAACCATATCGACTGGCTGTTTGTTGATGAGGCGGGACAATGCGCTCCGGATGTGGCGATGGCATCTATGGCGTTGGCGCGAAGAGCGGTCGTGGTGGGTGACGTCGCCCAACTGGAGCCGGTCTGGTCAATCGAGGGCAGGGAAGATACAGGCAACCGAATAGCGTCGGGGTTGATTCAGCGCAACGAGATCATCAGTATCAAGAACGACCGGATTTCCCGATCCGGTGCCAGCACAAGTGAAGGTAACATTCTCTCGATGGTGCAGAGAGTCAGTGCCTATGAAAGCAACAACGGTGCCCTCGAAGGTCTGTGGTTGACGGAGCACCGGCGATGCGTCCCAGCGATCTTCGATTTCTGCAATAAATTGGCCTACGAGGGACGGATCGAGTCACGACGGAGTGATACGAGCCCTTCTCCACTGCATGCCATCAATTACCTGGATGTTCCTGGTACAGATACTCGAGTGAACGGCAGCCGCGTAAACACACTGGAAGCCACCTTGCTGGCATTATGGGTTGCTGAGAACCGGGCAACGATAGAAGTGGCGTACAAACAGCCGATCTCAGAATGCCTGGCAATCATTGCCCCGTTTCGGGCGCAGGCTCAGCGCATCGAGCAACAACTGAATCTGCACATTGGCAAGGATCACAACATCACCGTTGGCACAGTGCATGCAACTCAGGGGGCGCAGTATCCGATTGTGTTGTTATCCCTTACCTACGGGTCGGAGCCGGTTGGACGTCCATTGTTTTTCGATGAGAAGCAATCGATGTTGAATGTTGCCGTGTCACGGGCCATGGACAGCCTTGTGGTCGCCGGCGATCTGGACGTATTGGTTCAAGCAGGGCGGCCAAGCCGTTTATTGGCGGCCCACTGCATTGAATATGGGCACAGACTATCGTGGCCGCAACTGGAACATAGAACGGTGGGCGGTATTGCGCCTCCGGCGCTCGACAGCATCCGTGAAGTTTATGGTAAGGACGCCCTGGTAAAAACGGTCTTGGAAGGCCAGCCGTCAGCGTTAACGATGGCTTTGACGGACGAAAACATACAGGCCGTAGTGGTTTTGGCGAGCGACGTGGACAAAAAATCCGTTCAGGCGATCGGCAATCAATGCATTCGTGCCGCCCGTCGCGGGGCACAGGTTGTCTGGGTGTTAAGTCAGGCATCGATTGCCGCTTCGCCGGATAACCGTGTTCTGTTTGATGCCATGGAAACACTGAAAAGCCACGGCATCGACATTCACTATGTATCCGGTTCCTTTGCTAACGGTGTCATCCTTCCGGATCAGAATTTGGCATTCCGGGCGGACCGCTCGTGGCTGTGTCACCCGGCACCAAGCCAGTCCATCGCGATACAGAGTCATTCAAGACAGCAGTGGCAGCGCATCCTCGATCTCTACCAGATTCAGTCATTAATGAATGACGCCGCAATGACCGCTTGATGCAGGGCGTCGTTTAATCGGGTGTCGAGGCTGTCCAGCAAATCCCGCCACTCATCACTCCAAAGCGCCTCGTTGACGGTCTCGGTTTGATACGCAGAGTCGGTAGAGCTGGTTTTAACGGAAAGCGTCGACGACCACTGTTGCAACCACAGTGAGGGGTAACCTGAATCCAATAAACGGGCAACCAGAGACGGCCAGTCATCCAGGGACTCGCTGTTGGTATGGTTGAGTGTGTGTGCAGCCCGGAAAATCAATCGTAACCCCTGTGGGACTTCACCGGATGAGGCGAGCAACCCACGAACGGTATCACGAAACCACCAGCGCCGTTGATAATGACGACACAGGGGAAGTATGAGATACGGCGCACGGCCCAGTCGAATTAACCAGAAACGAGTGTTGTCCAGTTCACTCATGTCGGAGCGGATATCATCGTCCAGTCGCCCCATCCGTCCCGACTGCAGGATACCCGGAGCATACCCGCAACGGGATTCAACGTATCGGCCCAGCGCCAGTCGCCACAGCGGGTCTTTCGGAGCACCATCGATCGCCAGGGCTCGCTCGATGCGGACCTGATCACCAACGCTAAGGGGAGTTTCAACATCTCCTATAAAAGCGCTGAACCAAACCATCTCCGGTGTGATTCGCTGACAGGTAGCCAGATACTGTTTGATGTGTTTGCGGTGGTGCTCAAATCTCTGAACCAGAGTATCGGGATCATCGCCTTTACTCAGCAAGACACCCTGTATCCGCTGGCCTGCTTTCAACAATGGCAGGGCGAGAAGCATGATTTTGTGCATGGCCTTGCGCCCCGCCTGATCTCCGTCCATGAGTACAAGGAGTTTATCGAATCTGGCTAACAGTTGGCGCATCTGCGCCTCGGTCACGGCGGTGCCCATGGCAGCCGTCGTCATGAACCCTGCTGAACCCATGGCGATGACATCGGTATAGCCTTCGACCAGGTAACAGACCGGTTGGCTGAGACAGCTTCGCCATAAACCGGCAGTGTCCGGATCACGCATGACGTCCTGAGAAGGCGTCAGGCCATAGAGCACCTGTGATTTATCGAACAGAGGCGTCTCCGGAGAGTTGCGATATTTGTCACCCCCGCGACCGTTATTGGTTTCCGGCGCCAGCGCTGGAATCACGCGCCCACTGAAGGCGCATACGCGCCCTCCCCGATTGATGATCGGAAACAACAAACGGTCCTGAAAGGCCGAGTGTGTCTGGCGGTTGTAGAGGAAGCCTGAGAGCTGGGCCAGTCGGATTCGTTCAGTTTGCGTAATCGAGGGCAGAGGCAGACCGCCGACCCATTCATGAAACGGCCCGTCCCCCGGAATAAACCCAAGGCGGTACCGCCGCACGTCGGTTTCGGTGATCGCTCTTGAGTGCAGGTATTGGGTAATCGGGTCTTTCGGATCAGGCCAGCGCGCCATCAGCTCGCGGAAAGCTTCTTTGGCAACGCAATCGTGAAATTCCTGCAGCGCGTCCTTGTGTTGCGGGCTCGCCTGCTGGGGTTTTTTTGAGGTCGGCTGATCCTGACTCAAATTGATGCTCAACCGGCGTGATAAAAGAGCAATGGCCTCGCCTGGCTCGACGCCGTGGTATTCGGAAAAAAAGCTGATCACGTCGCCTCGGGCACCGCATTCACCCCGGCAAAAATACAGACCCTTTTCGTCGTTTACCGAAAACGAAGGCGTTGATTCGTCGTGAAAGGGACACAAACCGACCTGCTCTCTGCCCTTCAACTTGAGATTCACGCCGGCTTCGCGGACCAGCTGACTCAATGGCAGGCGTTCCTTTATCAGTGGCGCTGCATCCTGAAAGTTGACCAAAGTAGACGTATTGCTTGCGGACACGGCGCAGTTCCTGGGGCTTGGTAAAATTTGTGGCAGAATGATCGTATAAAGTATCACAGACTGAAACATTCGGAGGAACGTGTGACCACAATCCAGGAGCGACTACCGGATAACATGCGCAAGGTTGATATAAAACTCACGAGAAATCAGGAAAAGATTGCCCAGCATGTGAACGGCTCGCTTATTGTATTGGCCGGAGCCGGGGCCGGTAAAACGGCCACCCTGGTTGCCCGGGTCGGTCATTTGCTGGACCAGGGTATAACCGCGCGATCGATTCAAATGATTACGTTCTCACGCAAGGCCGCGAAAGAAATCCGAACCAGGCTTGTGGACCGGTATGGGCTCGATGGTGAGGAGGTGATAGTGGATACGTTTCATGGTTTCGGCTATCGCTTCATGCGCCAGTACAAGGATCTTTTCGGCCTGACCCAGGATCAGGACTGGGCAATTCTGGCTCAAAATGAACAGAAACGACTGCTGAATGAGATCGGTAAAGAACTGTCCGATAAGCACAATGTTGATCCGAAAGAGTTGCGTAAAGCGATCAAGTCAGCCGCCAGCATCTGGTCGCTACTCAAACAGGACTGTGTATGTCCGGGTAACGTCTCCGATGCATTGGTAGAGATAGAAAAAGCCCGCGCAAAAAAAACCGGCTCGACCCCGAATTACAGCAAGGTCTCCATGAATGACCGGCTGTCTGCTGAAACCATGACCGCCTACGAGAAGTACAAGCGAGAAGGGGGGTACGTGGATTTCGACGACTTGCTGTTGCTACCCACTCGGATACTGGTTAAATACCCCAAGATTGCCGAAGGCATCGGGAACATCCATCAGCACATGATGGTGGACGAGTCTCAGGATACCAATCTGGCGCAATATTTGATGGTTCGTTCGATTGGTCGGTCGCACGGCAACGTGGTTATGGTTGGAGATGACGATCAAAGCATTTATGGCTGGCGGGGCGCACGTGTCGCCAATCTGCGTCGCTTTATAAAGGATTTTAACGCCCCTGTAGCCCGGATGGAACAGAATTTCCGATCGCACTCACGGATCGTTGAGTCTGCCGCACACCTGATAAGCCACAACAATTCCCGCCTCCCCAAGAAGCCTTACTCCGACAATAAAGATGGCGCTGACCCAGCCATTCATGTGTCGCGCCGGGATCGGGATATGGCGCGAGCGATCGTGGCACAGGTGAGCGATCTCGTTCAGGGTGGGGCCAATCCCAACGACATTGCGATTCTGTATCGCACCAACCGCATGACAACCCTACTGGAACCGGAGCTCAAGAAATCCGGTATTCCCTACACCGTTGTGGGTGGCATGAGCTTTTATGAACGGGCAGAGATTCAGGCAGCAATGGCGATCGTTCGGGTCGTCACTAAATTCGACGACTGGCAAGCCATCAAAACGCTCCAGCCGTACATCGACGGTCTTGGGAAAAAAGGCATGAGTGATGTGATCGACAGCCTCAAGGAAGATAACGAAAACTTGCTGACTCTCGCTATCCACGAAGCGCCTCGGCAATTCGGCAAGGGTGGCGACCTACTCCAGCAGTTCATGGTGGGGGCTATCGATCACACACACGGAAATTCGGGCAACATGACGCAACTTGAGCAGGTGCGCCGGCTGGCTCAATGGATGAAGGATGGTCCGATGAAAATTCTGGACCGGGAAAAGGACGATACGTTACGGCTAAAACGGTCCGAGAATCTGGATCAATTGGTTGATGAGATTGATAAGAGCAAGCCTGAGTGTTACATGGATTATCTGATGGAAGGCCCGATTTCCGATCATGTCGCTAGTCAGGACGAGTGTGAGCGCATCACGCTGAGTACCATTCACCGATCAAAAGGATTGGAGTGGTCTCATGTGATGGTGGCCGGGTATTCGGATGGCCTGATGCCCTTTGAACCCGACAAGATCAGTGGCCGGGTCGCACCGAAAACGACAGCCAAAGCCGCAGACGACCAGGACGATGATGGCGGCCGCCCGGAAGAGGAACGTCGGCTTGCCTATGTCGCCGCCACTCGAGCAGCCGACACGCTAACGCTATATCACGCCAACCTCTATCATTTTCCAGGCTCCGAACCCGCTGCCCTGGAGATCTCGCCCTTCGTGTCCGAAATGAATCTGACACTGACACCTGAACAGGAACAGATTCTCGAAGGCGGTCGTCCAGCGCCCGTTCGGGCTGAGATCGAGGACTCCATGGAACCGTTCTCAGCGTTTGGCATGGGCTGAACATCGCCCGTAAGATCCGGCGGTGCCCGTGGCATACTGTGAATGTCGTTAAAGAAACGTCCCTCACCCATGCCGCATCTGTTGGAGAGTCCCAGGCGATGTTCAAACAACTCAGACCTTATCAGCTCAAGCCCGAATCGGTACCGAGCCTGGATGAGCTTCGCAAGGTGGCCCAGAAATATCCCGCACGAGAGTGTGAGTTCCAGGAGACGCAACACCTGGGGTTCAAACCGTTTGAGGGGCGCGAAAACTCCGATGAGGCTTTCGTATTAAACCTCGATAGCGGGCGACTGCAATTCTTCGAACTGCTCCGAATGAAAAGGATTGTCCCGGTCGATGCAGTGAAGCGTGAAACCCGTAAACGGGTGCGTGCACTGAATGAGCGCCAGTCGGAACCGTTGACCAAAAAAGAAATCAGGACGGTCAAGGATGAGATCTACCTAGAGCGGCTGGGCAAGGCGCTTCAGAAAGAAACAGCTTTCCCTGTGGTGATAGACACCGACACTCAACAAATGTGGATAGGCGCAGCCTCTGATGGGGCGTGCAGCGACATCATTAAACTGATTCGCCGCACTGGAATCAACATTGAACCTGAGATTCTTTGGGTGGGCCTGGATCTCACAACCTGGATGGCGGCATGGATGACCGGTCAGGCAAGCCCACCGGATGGGTTTTCGATTGGTGGCCAGGTCAAAGCGGTGGACCCCATGGAGATCAAGGCCACAGTGAGCATTGCCCATGAAGAACTGTCACAGCCGGATCTGGCCGCAGTGATTGAGCGACGGACCGTTGTTGAACTCGAGCTGGCCTCAGAATCGGTCAGCTTCAATCTTACCCACGATAACAGCCTCAAGAGCATTAAAATTCACGGTACTCCGGAGGCGGAAGACGACCTGGTGCACCGATACACCTTATGGGCCCTGGAACTCAAGCAATGCCTGAGCGCGATCGATCGCGCTGTGCGCCGATGAGACCGATATTCCAGTCACCAGCTTTAATTATCAGCAGAGACTGGACTAAACATGCGCTTTATTGATCGAGTAGTAGATAATCTGGACGCCCTTCTAACCTATGCCCACAAGGCTGTATGGCGAACCAATCCGCGGGAATTCATTGATCTGGCAACCACTGATGACGATGAGACATTTGTAACCCGGGATGGGACACTGGTGACAGTTCTGTACCTGAAAGGGTTGACGTCAAATCTCTATGGCGAAGAGCTTAAATCGGTTATCAATGAAATTGCGGAGGTCATGGGGCGCGATATCATTCGTCCTGCCGGTCATCAGATTGCAATTTCCTATGAGTTCGATCCGGATCAGGCTTACGACTATTGCAGAAATACGCTCCGGCAAACTGAATCCACCGGCAAGCGACTTGGCCTTGGGAGTTTCGTCAGCGCGATCGTTGAGGAAAAGGCGCAGAAAATGGCCGAATTCTGCCAGGTTGAGAATACCTACATTGCGCTTTACACCACGCCGGCGGCGATCCATAAGGCCGAGATGAAAGGACAGGTGGCCGAACGGACCGAAGTGATGGGTACCTGGCCTGATACGGCCGAAGCATTGTTGAACGATCTGGCGTTCCCCCAACTGAGGGTCAAACACCGCACGATGGTGCAGTCGTTTATGCACAACCTGGCCAATTTATCGTCCTTGAAAGACGTCAGTCTGCTTACATCTACGATTTCGGTGCGCGATTACCTGAAATCCGCCAAGCAGATTACTGAACCTGGCTCGGCTCCAAACTGGGCACCCCGCATTGCCGCTGATTTCATGCAGGACATTCGAGTACCGACCAACCCCAAACGCCAGAATCTCTCTAATGCCGATTTCATGATGCCCCCGGTCTTTGGTGAGCAGCTGTTTGGCAGTATCCCTCAGACAATAGGGTTAAAATATGCAGTATTGGGTAACCGAATCCATTATGCGGTAGCTCTGTCAATGGGGCCAACTGAGCCGGAAACGTTTGATCGACTGGTTCAGCAGGCATCAGCGATGCGGCTACCCTTCCGGATTACATTTTCATTTACCGGATCCGGTACCGGGGTGGACTATCTGAACACCGCTCTTGCTAAGACGTTTCCCTGGGCATCGAGTGCCAACGCACAGGTCAAGAAAGCCCACGAAGCCCTGATAGACTACGAGCAGAAATCCAACGGCGTGGTGCCCGGGCTGTATGTGAGTGCCTGTACATGGGCGCCGCTGAAAATGTCACACAGTCAAAAAAACGGCGCGACCATTGATCTGCAAGAGATTACGGAGCGGGGCACCAAATTGAACCGGGCACTCCAGAGCTGGGGCGGTTGCCAGACAACAGACGCGTTTGCGGCTCCTATTGAGGGCGCTCTTTCAACCCATGCCGGTCTATACGATCATCCGTTGGGCGCCATTATGGCACCGCCCCTGCCGGACGGTGTGGGTCTGTTGCCCTTGTTCAGACCAACCACGAGCTGGACGTCCCGCGATGGCAACGTGGTGTTACGAACCAACGATGGTCGATTCATTCATTATCAGCAAACCAGCTCACGTCAAAATGCCTGGGTTACACTGCTGGTCGGCCCAATGGGCTACGGTAAGTCCACCGCGCTCAATACGCTGAACCTTTACTTCCTGTTAACGCCAGCCCCGGAACCGGAGTTGCCGTTTTTGCGCTGCCTTGATATAGGCCCCAGTTCGCGGTCGATCATCGATATGCTGAAGGCCAGCCTTGGCCCCGATCGACAACACCTAGCACGCTATATTCGAATCCAGAATACGCCAGAATATCAATTCAATCCGTTTGATACGCCGCTGGGGCTGGAATTTCCGCTGCCAAACCATCAGGAGTTCCTGGGAAACCTGTTGATGACCATCGCCTACTCCATGCAGGGAGACCCAGCAGTAGAGGCGCAACTGCCCGGGCTGGTGTCCTCAGCGATCAGCAAAATGTTTGAAAAGTTCGCCTCCGCCAAAAACGGCGGGGACCGGGCGAAGGTTTTTCACGAATCCGGTAACACCCTGGTGAACGAAAAAGTGGCGGAGCTGAGAATTGAGGTGGATGAGGTCTCGACATGGCACGAGATTCGAAATGAGTTGTTTGCCAAAGGCGAAACGAGAGCGGCTTACATCGCCCACCGTAAAGCGATGCCGATTCTTCAGGACCTGATTGGCATTATATCTGCCGAGGAAATGCGCGACGACTACCCGGATGAGGTCAATGGTATTCCCGTACTGAAGTTGTTTTCCCGGGCAATCCGCGAAGCGATCGAGATGTTCCCGATGCTGTGTGGTGAGACAAAGTTCGAAATGGGCGATTCGCGGGTCATCTCATTGGACATGGAAGACATCGTGCCCCGTGAGCAGACTGAACGCGCCAAGTGGAAAGCCTCAATAGCGTTCTTTGTGGGTTACGATATTCTTACGAGAGATTTTTTCTTTCACGAAGATTACGTCAAGATCGTCCCCAAACAATACCAGCTGTTTCACGCTCGACGCGCCAAGCAGTTGAAGACGGCACGTAAACGCTTTTCTATGGATGAACGTCAGCGGTTCTCAAAAATACCCAGCGCCCAGAACCAGGTGGATAGCCTGATTGCCGAGGGCCGGAAAAACCTGGTGGACATCATGGTGGCCTCGCAGTTGTTCGAGCATCACACGGACCAGAGCATTAAGCTGTCCAGTACGGTCGTAATCCTCGGTGCGGGCAACATGGGCAAAGAGGAAGCTGATATGGTGTCCACAAGGTTTGATCTGACCCCAGCTCAGATGGGGGTTATTCGTCGAATCCGGCCGCCATCGTCACGTGGTGCGGAAGCGTTCATGATTTTTCGCACGCGGGATGGCAATCAGGCCCAGCATGTATTAATGACAGATGGGCCTATTTACCTGTGGCTAATCACCACCGAAGCGGTAGACCGGCAGATGCGAGGCCTGATGTACGAGCAACACGGAACAGAAAAGGCATTGCGCCTACTTGCATCGAAGTATGGCGGTGGCTCGATAAAGAAAGAGCTTGAAAATCGGATGGCCGATGCCGACGACACCGATGGTGATGACGAGAACATTGGCGATTTAATTCAGCAACTGGCGAATGAATGCTGAATGGGCTCGCAGGTATGTGTCACAAATGGAAGCGCAGGTGATCAACGTGCATTCCCATAGATTGCCAATAGAGGTTGAGAGCCAATGAGTGTTGTTGCAGAAGGCACCGTTAGTATTAAGGAGAACCCTGCAGGTAAAATTACTTCGGTCTGTTGGGCGATTAACCCATGGCCCGTTAGTGGTGCTCAGCCAATGGCGGTGAGTTATCTGCGATACGCGCACGGTGAGCGATCACCACAAGCCCTCATTATGGCGCTGGGTGGCGATGAAGTGATGACGTTTTGGAAAGCGGAGGATGAGATAGCCGATCGAGTACATCTGTTTTTAAAACACTCAGGAAAGCTCACGATCATGGCGGTTGATCTCGATGACAGCAGCCCGCCAGCGCCGGTTCGTCATGAATGGGAAGTGTCCGTTTCCGTGTTTCATGATTACACAGATACACTGGCCGAGGTGTAGCGTATGAGACAAGGCAGCGCTAAGCTACTTGATTCGATCAGCGTGGAGATAAGGAAATGCTACCGCCAGGTACCAAAGATTTTGGGAGAAGCCACATGACACCCAGTGACCGAGAATATCTGACCACCATCACAAAACAACTGGAACAACCAGGGGCCCGTGTGTTTCTGGTCGGCCCTGAAAACGGAGCGTTAACGCTCGACGTCGCCAGTAAGGCCTTTTCTAAAGCCTCATCCCGGATGAACCCGGAATTAAAGGCTGCTTTACTGAGTCAAGGTGCCGAAAACGGCCAGGCGAGCGGCCATGAAACGCACAGTTTTCTGAAGGGCGCCACGGATTTTCCGCTTAAGGCGGATATTTTCGCACAGGTAATGCACGAGCGCGCCTCTGAAAAAATAAATGACGATCCGGATACAGGCCCTTCCAACTAGCGTCGATGCACGAAATTAGCCAAATTATTAACTCGAAATAAACAGGTTCTGCAAGCTTTTACATCGCTTTATGATTACAGGGCATTAATGGAGCTTAGACTTTGGTAGCATGCGCCGACATTATAAATCTGTAACTATTCAGCTCAAAAAACCTGTGAAAGTTCTTGACAGGGTTTTTGCCTGAATCTTTTCATCTTGTCGGTATACGCACCGATGCAGCCAGACAGGCCATAGCCAGCGCTATGATGTCCGCTGAAGGGCTGTAATGATCGATGACGATCACGGGGCAGCCCCGGTTTTTTAATCGCCGTATAAGAGCGCTCAGAGCCAAAAATGTCGCCCTGAAAACCCGTGCGATAATGGCTGTCTTACAAAGCCATTCCGGTGCGGACAGACATTGAAAATAGACACTATCGACGTTGATTCGGCAATCGCCTCCGTCAAGAACCTTCTTGAGAAAGAGCGTGACCTGTCGCCTTCACTCAAGGCCGCTCTGGAAGTGCTGCTCGTTTTGGTGGCGCTACTGCTCAACCGCACGACGCTCAATAGTAAAAATAGTCGTAAGCCGCCCTCAACGGATCCGAACCGTGACAAATCTTCCAGAAAGGGTTCCAGCAATAGCAAGCCTGGCGGACAGAAGGGGCGTATCGGAACCACCTTGCGGCCAGTCGATGATCCTGATGCCGTGAAAGCGCTGAAAGTCGATCGACGCTCTCTGCCAAAAGGACGGCGGTATCAAGAGGACGGTTATGAAACACGGCAGGTCATCGATATTGATATCGCGCGATTCGTGACTGAATACCGAGCACAGGTTATTAAAGACGATCAGGGAAATCGATTTGTTGCTGCCTTTCCGGATAGGGTCAATCGGTCGGTTCAGTATGGCATCGGCCTCAAGGCCAATGCGGTCTATATGTCGCAGTTTCAGCTGTTGCCTTATGACCGAATCCGTGACCACTTTCAGGAGCAGATGGGCATTCCGGTCAGTGCTGGCTCTGTCTTCAATTTCAACAAAGAGGCTTACGAGAAGCTGGATCATTTCGAGCAGTGGGCGAAAGCTCAGCTCGCCAAGTCTGATCTCATGCATGTTGATGAGACCGGCATCAACCTGGACGGGAAGCGCCACTGGTTGCACTGCGCGTCCAATAGCGCATTGACGCTGCTCTACCCCCACACCAAGCGTGGCACCGAGGCCATGGACGAGATGGGCGTCTTGCCCTTCTTCAACGGAGTGTTGTGTCACGATCATTGGAAGCCGTACTACCGTTACGCGTGCACCCATTCCCTGTGCAATGCGCACCCTCTTCGAGAGCTGGAGAGGGCATGG
>NZ_KB889914.1 GCF_000372805.1 Marinobacter gelidimuriae
CGAATTAATGGAACCATTGCCGCCGGCTAAAGCCGTGGTAGCGGACAAAGGATATGACAGTGAAAAGATTCGCGAACAGATTAAAAACAAAGGTGCCAACGCCGTGATTCCAAGAAGGTCAAATTCGGTCATAGGTAATGCGGATATGGATTGGTCGTTATATCGCCACCGTCATTTGGTGGAAAATGCGTTTGCACGCTTGACACATTTTCGTGGGCTGGCGACGCGCTATGACAAATTGAAACGCAACTATCAGAGCGGCGTCGCCATGGCTTGTGGTTTTTTATGGTTGCCGATGTAATGAAACGTCAACAGCCCCTAGTGACGACCAACGAGGATGGAATCATGTTGAAAAAAAGCGCGTTACCTATTCTGTTAGCGGCCGGATTCAGTTTCATGTCGCTGAATGTGGCAGCCGACTGGACTCTCGACCCGGATCGGTCTTCACTGCATTTCGTGTCGATTAAAAACGGGACCACAGCGGAAACTCATCGCTTTGCAAAGCTGGATGGTAAAGTAGCTGACAGCGGCAAGGTGACTGGATTAGCTGGCGAAAGAAAATCAAAGGAGAGCAGCAACCGACGCTCGTCGGGATTCATAGAAGGCGAACGATGGACCATACCCGAGCCCTCGTTACCTTCCCACAGTTCGCCTTTTAATAAAGCTACATCTCCGGGTAACAGCGTTTCGATATGATTTTCCGAGGGGTACAGGCCGCTTTCTTCATCGCTCAGCCCGCCGTTACCGGCGCCAAGCTTGCTGCGATTGACGCTTTGATGGGGAAACCAGTCGGTGCCTGTGCCCAGATAGGTGGTAATCAGGCGACAAGGTATTCGATCAACATGGAACCTCGGGCCCATGGCATGGGTAAGCGTCGCAATGCGAAGGCCTATCATGTTGAGTTCAAACAGGCAGCCAAACATATCAACCAAAAATCCGATATCTTTGTGCAGGTGAGGACAGGTCGCCAGATGGGGCAGGGCTTCGTCATAATCCGCCAGGAAATTAAGGGCATCCACGACCGTCACCATAGTGTCCAGCCGGGCGATATCAGACAGACTATTGCCGTCTTCATCTGCAAAGGTGAAGGTTTCCGCCACAGGCAAAGGTTCGGAGATGCCGGTAGATTCAATCAATAAATAATCAAATCGGCCTTCATCAGCTAGCTTGCGTACCTCCAGCAACAAGTCTTCACGCAAGGTGCAACAGATGCAGCCGTTGCTCATTTCAACGAGCTTCTCCTCGCTATGATTTAATTGCACCTCGTTTTTCACGGCACTGGCGTCAATGTTGATTTCGCTCATGTCGTTGACAATCACTGCCACCCGACGGCCCTCCCGATTATTCAGCAGGTGGCTCAAAACCGTGGTTTTGCCAGCACCAAGAAAGCCCGATAGAACGGTGACGGGTAGTTTTTTGCCAGTATTTTTCATAAATTTCCGCTGCTTCTGATAAGAATTAACAATGTTATAACATGTCATCAGTCAGAGGCGAGGACAACTCTTGTATTGACAATACTTTTGATGGGGCATGAGGCTTCGCCTACCGAGTCGGTAGGCGAATTCGCACGTCTACGTTCATTTATAAAAGTGCGTTATGTCGGCGTGACTTGGGTGAGGTGATTGTCCTGTACATCGCTTCATAGCAAGACTGAAAAACCGCCCGGGATCGAATGCTGTTTCAGCGTTTCTGGTAAGCAGGCGCCGTTTCAACGGCTTCGGCCAGCATCTCGGCGGTAATGGGTGACAGCGTCCAACCCAAGTGGCCATGGCCAGTATTGTAGAACACCGTTGGCAGGCGACCCGGGCCGACTCGCGGCATCATGGTGGGAAGCATGGGGCGCAGCCCCGCCCAGGGCACAACGCGCCGGGTACAGACCCCCGGGAAGCATTGCTCAACCCAACGGGTGAGTGGGCGAATGCGGTCATCCCGAATGTTGCGATTGTAGCCGTTGAATTCCGCTGTGCCCGCAATGCGGAAACGATCATCGCCCAACCGGCTGGTGACCAGCTTGGTGGCATCGTCCAGCAGGCTGACGGTCGGCGCCGCTTGCCGGGAAGCTTCGTCGTCCAGCTCAACCGTGATGGAATAGCCTTTCACCGGATAAATGTTAACGCGGTCGCCCAGTTTCGCAGCCAGCTCCCTGCTACCAACGCCTGCACAAACCACGACACCATCGAAGGTGTTACGAATCTGTTGCTCGCCATCAAAAGACGTTACCCAGGCATGGGATTGATCCGCACTCAGTTCGGTAACCGTGTGGCTGTAACACGTTTTGACGCCGCGGCGCCGGATCGCATCTGCCAGGCCGCTGGTAAACTTGTGAATATCACCCGTGGAATCGCTTTCGGTAAAAAAGCCACCGTAGTAGGTGCCAGCCAGCGTGGGTTCGATGGCCTTCATTTCATCGGGCGTGACTGCCCGGCGCTCCAGACCTCCTGCTGCCAGCAATTTCGAGACGTTTGCGGCGTGGTCGAAACCGGCCTTGTCGCGATAGATATGCAGAATGCCCTGTTCCTTCAGGTCGAAATCGATACCTTCTTCTTTCGCCCATGAAAACAGATGTTCACGGGCAGCGATCGCCAGGCGGGCGGTTTCGGTGGTGTTTTTCTCGTACTGGGGAATGGCCGCCATGAACTCGGCAAACCAGCTCATTTTGTGCCAGGAGGGCTTGGGATTAACCAGCAGCGGGGCATCGCTGTGGAACATCCATTTCATGCCTTTGATCACGGTCTGCCAGTTGTTCCAGACTTCGGCATTGGACGCCGACAATTGACCGCCATTCGCGAAAGACGTTTCCATAGCCGCATAACGATGCTTTTCGTAAACGGTGACGTCGAAGCCGCGCTTGGCCAGAGAGTAAGCGGTGGTGATACCGGTGATGCCACCACCAATAACTGCAATATGCTTCATAACAATCTCCAGAGAGCGCCCAGGGCTGGCTGTCTACCCAAAATGGTAGAAGCACCCCTTCCGTCTCTGGACCTGAGAGATTCACGAGCCGTTTCAGTGAAACCGGCCGCTTGCTCCTTCGGTGTGCCGAGTGACGCAGTCATCGGCAGCTCTTCGGAAAGTTATCGTGTTAGCGGTCCCTTTTGCCTGAGAGTTTCCGGGGCAGTTGCTCCTTCGGCGCCGGCCACACAGCTGTGTGGCTCAGTCTCTCCCGCTAACACCTATAGTCTGCAGTTTACGTCAGTTTGATGCGCAATAAAAAAGAAAAGGCTCGTTTTGCACATTGGTTGAAGCGAAAGAGGATGTTGCTTCAGGAATTCATCCATTACAAGCCCGATTACGTCTGACAGTCGACAAAAAACTGTACCCACGCATCCTCCGACCACGCGCACAAGGTTATACCCCCGTGCATTCGCTGGCTGACATTGGCCGACCTCCTTATTTCATAACGCTTGCAGCATGCGCGCAGTTCGAACAACTCCATCAACGGTCGGCGCTGGGAAATGCAGCTAAAAGGTGGCGGCCGGACGCCATACTGCCGCGGTGCGGACGGTCGGGCCGTCCTGCGATCGAGTGTCCGGGAATTTCTGGCGCAAGAGCACATGCACGCGCTTGGCGTGCCTAAAGATGAGGCCATTGCCTTTTATTGGATGCAGCTCGCCGCACAACAAAATTTTGCCAAGGCCCAGCGCAGTCTGGGCGAGCTTTACGAGAATGGCTCGGGTATTGCGCTGGACATTACCATAGCGTCGCGTTGGTATCGTCTCGCAGCACAGCAAGGCGATCCCATCGCTAAAAAACATTTGGAACGATTAGCACATCCATAGCGACCCACAATGGACCGGCACACATGACCTAAATCCTATGCAGTTAGTGATGGCACTATTATCGCTGATTTTGGAGAGTTATTCAGAGGTTCCTTAGAGCATCCCTAACACAGTACTGGATTTTAAAGCCTGAACTCGATAACTTGTCGGTATCCTTCTAGTATATCCTACACGCCAATAAACTATGGCGCAGATACCTTCGAGCGTGAACTTCCAGACACCACATTCATCGGTTTTACCACCTCATGTGAGGTGACTATTTTTTCCAGCGTATCGAATAAATCAATCGCCGCGTCGTGATTGTGACCAGGCGCTCGATGCATCTCCACCTCAACAGAGCCCAGCGGCGGAAGCCCTTCATCTTCGCCTACGATGCGACAACCTTCCGGCACACTGCGCGGCGTCTTGACCGTTAGAGCGAGCCCTGCCTGCACCGGTAGGTTGTTGCCTATGGGTGACAGGCTCGAATACCGAACCTCCCACCGGCGGCGTTGCCGACCCAAGGCAGCAATTGCATGAGCGCGAAAAATGCACCCCTCTGGATTAAGCGCCAGCGGTATAATGTGCCACCATTCTGGCGATAAATGGTCGGCAATGACCCAGACTAGGGGTTCACTCCCCATCAGCACGCCCGACTGAGTGGGCTTGTGCCGAATCACCAGCACCGCGTCCAATAAACCGTTTTGGAAATCCCGCACCAGATCACTGCTGATGCCACAGGCCACTTCGAGACGGACTTTTGGGAACCGACGGGAAAAATCCGGCAACAACAAGGGTAAATAGATGCTGGCTTGTTCTTCTGAGGTGCCAAAGCGAATTAAATTTCCCCCTGGGTCATCCCCCATCATCAATCGGGCCTCGTCTTCGAGCTTCAGTATATTGCGCGCGTAGGGCATCAAGCGCTCCCCCGACGAGGTCAAGGTAACACTGCGACTAGTGCGTTGAAACAATGAGGTACTTAATTGATCTTCGAGCCGTTTAATCTGCAAACTAACCGCAGACTGGGTTCGATTAAGGGTCTTGCTGGCAGTGCTGAAGCCTTCACACGCCGCCACAGTGACAAACGCACGCAACAGTTCGGTGTCCATGAGCAGCTCCATCTATGATTAATTGAAATCAATACCACATTAACTATTCATTTTTATCATTGAAATAATCTGTGTACTGTCTTTAAAAATCGCACAAAGAAACGGGAGTCACATCATGCGCTTGCAAAAGGATCTTCACCAACCCCATTCCGCCGGTATCGATGGGCTAGTCAATTTGTCCGAGTACCCTGTGCACGATTTGGGTGGAGTACGCGGACAGGCGCTGATCCAGGCCTGCCGTGAACAGCTAGAAGAAAACGGCTGCGTCGTCCTCAAGCGCTTTGTACTTGAAGATGCACTGGACCGCCTGGAACGGGAAACTGAGCGCCTGTCTCCGGAAGCCCATTATAATCAGACTGAAACCAATCCCTACAACAGCGACGCTGACCCATCGTTGCCCGCCAATCATCCCAAAAACCGTTTTGACGATAGGACCAACGGTTTTGTCGCCGGTGATCGCATCGGCGCTGGGACCATTATTCGGCAGGTCTACGAAGATCCTTCATTTCAGCGCTTTGTGGCAGCAGTAGTAGGCATCGATGACATCTTTGAATACGCAGACCCGTTGGCCGGACTGGTAGTGAACGTCTTACGGGAGGGCTGCCAACATCCATGGCACTACGACACCAACGAATTTATCGTCACCATGATGACCCGGCAGTCAGACCAGAGTGGCGAGTTTCAATACGCGCCGGGCATCCGTAGCCCCAACGGAGAAAACTTCGATGCCGTTGAAAACGTGCTGGACGGTGACCTAAGCCAAGTCAAATCACTAGCTCTGGAACCCGGCGACTTGCAAGTCTTTTTCGGCCGTTACTCTCTGCATCGCGTTACCCCGGTGGCGGGCAACCGAGAGCGCCATACGGTGATTTTCGCCTACGCAAAAGAACCAGGATTCATTGGGCGTCCAGAGCGAGCCCTGCGCATTTTTGGCCGCATGGCTCCTATTCATGAACAACTGCTCAAGCAAGACATGAAGCGGACCGATAATTTGGCCGATTGATTTTCATACTGTATACCACACAAGCGAACCAATATGAGCATTGTAGAATTTAAAACCTTGTCCAATCAGGAGCCCGACGCCGTTCGTGTTGTGCCATCCGCCCCCATGGCCAACGGCGACAGCATTCCTACGGCATTTGATCCGATACAGTTGCGAGGTGGCCGCATGTCGCGCCTCAAAAACATGATGAAAGAAAAAGGCTACGGCGCCCTGGTCTTGTTCGACCCCAACAATCAACGCTACGCCACCGGATCACGCAACATGTTCGGGTATTTTCTACGCAATTCCTCGCGCTATATTTTTGTGCCAGAAAAAGGCCCTGTTATTCTGTTTGAATACCCGGGCAGCGCCCATCTGTCCACATGGCTGGAAACCATCGACGAGGCCCGAACATCAAAAGTAGTATGGTCTGCAGTCAATCAGCGTGACAATTTATCCAGCGATCCTTTTGGCATCGAAATCGCCGAGCTGATGCGCACCTACTGCAGCGGCAATAAGCGAATCGGGCTGGACCGCTGTGCGCTGAATCTGGCGCGTTCACTGGAAGCCCAGGGGCTGGAAGTGATGGACTGCATGCAAGATACCTTGCATTGCCGCCGTATCAAAACCCCCGAAGAAATAGCCTGCCTAGCGCAATCCATGGCCGGATGCGAAGCGGCCGTAGCCGAGGTAGAAGCCGCCATCAAACCAGGCATGCGCGAAACTGACCTGTTCGCGATATTGTATGGTGAAGTGATCCGCCAGGGTGGCGAGTTCATCGAAACCCGGTTGTTGAGTTCGGGTCCACGCACCAACCCATGGTTCAACGAGGCCAGCGACCGCGTTATTCGCCCGGGCGAACTGGTGGCACTGGACACTGATACCATCGGTTGTCACGGTTACTATTCTGACTTCTCACGCACCTTTCACGTCGGTTCCGGGCGGCCCACGGGCTATCAGCAGAGCTTGTATCAGATGGCATACGACCAGGTACACCACAACATGGACATTCTCAAACCGGGCATGAGCTACCTGGAAATTGCCGAGCAGGCCTGGAAAATTCCCGAGCGTTTTCTGGACCGCCGTTACCCGTCCATCATCCACGGTGTGGGCATGCACGGCGAAACGCCACTGGTGGCTCATCACATGGATTTTGAGAAGTTCTCAAAGAACGGCATACTGGAGCCCGGCATGGTGGTTTCAGTAGAGAGCTACATCGGAGAAGTGGGCGCAGCAGACGGCGTCAAACTTGAAGAAGAGGTGCTTATTACTGAAACGGGCATTGAGAAAATGTCGCGCTACCCGTTCGATGAGAAACTACTTGGCACAGCCAGATAAGTTAAGCAGGCTATGGATGCCGCCCACGCGGCGGCACCCGCTTGGAGCAACACACCACCGATCAAGCGGACCCAAGTCATGTTTTCGCTTCAAGTATTTGCTGGAACAGCATGCAGATGAGCTCTGCCAGCTGATCAGCGAGGATCATGGCAAAGTTCTGTAAGACGCCATGGGTGAGCTGAAGCGTGGGATCGAAAACGTCGACTACGCCTGTGGGGTACCGGAACTATTGAAGGGTGTATACTCTCACAACGCCGGACCCAACATCGACACGTGATCCAACCACATTTTTACCCGCGACGGAGAAGGCCCGCCAGTTCGCCGACCGCATACAGGTGGGCATGGTGGGTATCACTGTGCCGGTTGCCTTTCACAGCTTTGGTGGCTGGAATGATTCGTTGTTCGGAGACGTACATGCATACGGGCCCGATTCGGTAAGGTTTTACACCAAACGCAAGTCCATCTCGCAGCGCTGGCCCACCAGAGGGGTTGAGCGGGCAGAACTGAATTGTCCGTCGCACTGATATAAACAGACTAATAATAGTCGCTAACCCCTACTTGGAGTGGAGGTCGCCATCGAATTGATTCAGTTCACCCTAGCCAATTTCGACACATTAATGAGTCGCACCGTTGAGCATATCGCTCTTGTTAGCTTAGCGGTGGGCATCGCCACCCTTACGGGTGTTCCTATTGGCATCGCCATCACAAAAAGTAAGCGGGCAGCACAAATTGTGCTCTACGTGGCGGCCATCATCGTGACCATTCCCTCCATCGCACTTTTCGGGATCATGATGCCAATTCTATCGATCTTCGGGTATGGCATCGGCTATGTGCCAGCTGTGATCGCTGTGCTGCTGTATTCCCTATTGCCAATCATTCGCAACACTTACACCGCTATCAACAATGTCGACCCGGCTTTGCGGGAAGCCGCCCGAGGTATTGGCATGAGCCCCAATGAGCGACTGCGCTTGGTGGAAATTCCATTGGCCATTCCGGTGATCATGGCTGGGGTGCGCACCGCCGTGGTGCTAAATATTGGCGTGATGGCGATTGCTGCGTACATCGGTGCGGGCGGTCTGGGCACCTTCATCAGTCGTGGTATCTCTCAGTCTGATCCTCGGCAGCTTATTGTCGGTGCCGTTGCAGTTAGTCTGCTGGCTGTAGTGGTTGACTACGCTTTGTTGGCTTTGCAGAAACAACTAACGCCGAAAGGCATGGCCAAAATCATTCAGGCTGGCTGATATTCACCGCTAGGCACCCAATATAAGGTTGGCATCATGATTCGTCTCGACAATTTAACCAAAATATATAAAACGACAGAAGGTCCTGTGACAGCGGCTGACCGGATATCTATGGAAGTACCAGCGGGTGAAATATGCATCTTGCTCGGACCTTCTGGCTGCGGCAAAACGACGACGCTCAAGATGATCAACCGCATTGTTCAGCCGACGTCAGGACGCGTCCTCATTGACGGAGAAGACACCGCGGAACTGGACACACAAACCCTGCGCCACAACATAGGTTATGTGATTCAACAAATTGGCCTGTTCCCGAACATGACTATCGAGGAAAACATATCCGTAGTGCCCCGTTTGATGGGTTGGGACAAGACAAAATATCGCAATCGCACTCGCGATTTGATGGACATGATCGCCATGGATCCTGACGCCTTTTTAAATTGCTTCCCACACGAACTGTCCGGTGGCCAGCAGCAGCGCATCGGCGTAGCACGTGCTTTGGCTGCGGATCCTCCGGTCATGTTGATGGACGAGCCCTTTGGTGCTATTGATCCCATTAACCGGGCTGTGATTCAGGACGAGTTTCTGAAGATGCAGAAAGAACTGAAAAAAACCATCCTGTTTGTCAGCCACGACATCGACGAAGCCATCAAGATGGGTAATCGCATCGCCATCTTTCGCGCGGGTCAACTGGTGCAATATTCTGAACCTGACGAACTACTGGCCGCCCCTAAAAATGAGTTTGTCGAGTCCTTTCTGGGCGATGACCGAGCGCTGAAGCGGCTTAATCTGGTCAAAGTGCGCGATGTCGTCAATGACACCATCGGCACCGTGAAACCTTCAGACTCTCTGGAAACTGCGCATAAACGCATTGAAGAGTACGGCTACCAAAATGCCATTATCATGGTGAATGAGCAATACCAGCCAGTAGGCATGGTGGCCGCCAGCGTGGCAAAAAATACTAAGGGCTACTGCAGTGACCACAATTCACCGATGCCCGCGCAGGTCGGTTTGGACGACGATCTGCGCAAAGTAGTTTCACTAATGTTTGGCCACGACATCACTTGGGCACCTTGCGTGGACGAAAAAGAGCGCCTCTGTGGTCAGATTACGCAGCGCACCATAACGCACCATCTAAGCGCTCGACATGCCATGCAAACCGCAAAAAAGCCCGCTGAGGTGATCTAATATGCTTCACCCAGCCGTTCGTCGTATTGTTATAGTAATGGCGTTTATTCTGGTCTTTCTGGCCGGAGCTTGGCTGAGCGCCAGTGGATTCATCAATGAATTTCTAAGCTACCGAGAAGACATTAGCTACCTGGCTGTGCAGCACATGTACCTTACCGCCGTCTCTGGCGGGCTCGCCATCCTGTTTGCCATACCATTGGGCGTCTTGCTGTCGCGGCCCCAGATGGAAAAGCGGCGGAATCTGCCATGCAGGTGCTGAACATCGGCACCACCATACCTACACTGGCCGTGCTGGCGCTATCCATGAGCCTGCTCGGTATCGGCACTACGCCCGCTTTGTTCGCTCTATTCGTGGCCACGCTGCTGCCGATCACGCGCAATACCTATGCGGGACTTAAAGGCATCAGTCCTGCGCTGATGGAAGCCGCTGCCGGTCTCGGCATGTCGCCTACTCAACGCCTGCTGCGCATAGAACTGCCCGGCGCTATGTACGTTATTTTTGCGGGTATCCGGACCGCTTTGACAATCAATGTCGGGACGGTAACGCTGGCCTTTCTGATCGCCGCCGGGGGACTGGGTGAATTAATTTTCACCGGCATTGCGCTTTACAAACCGGTGATGATGCTCGCCGGTGCCATACCCACGGCCATTCTGGCCATTCTGGTAGACGCGTTAATTGCCATCATGGCGTTCTGGATGGTGCCGCGGGGTGTAAATCCTGCACGCCGCTGAACCCATTGCACAATCAAAAAACACAACTGGAGAGACACTATGAGAATCACACTCAAATCAAAAAACACAACTGGAGAGACACTATGAGAATCACACTCAAGCGCTGCCTTGCAGCACTGGCCATGGCCAGCCTGTTCACCACTGCCACCGCCAGCGCCACTGACCTGGCGGTCGGCGGCAAGAACTTCACCGAACAACAAATACTGACCAGCATGACCAGCCAATACCTGGAGTCACTGGGTTATGACGTTGACAAACGCGCTGGTATGGGTTCCGGCGTATTACGTAAGGCGCAGGAAAATGGCCAAGTGGACCTTTACTGGGAGTACACCGGCACCTCGTTAATCGTCTACAATAAGGTGACCGAGTCCTTGAACCCTGAAGAAACCTACCAGCGCGTCAAAGCGCTTGACGCCGCCAAAGGTTTGGTCTGGCTGAAGCCTTCTGCTGCCAATAACACCTACGCTTTGGCCATGCGTGAAGACGATGCGGCGACCCGAGACATTGCCAGCATTTCCGAACTGGCCGCTGCAGTCAACGCCAGCGGCGACCTGACCCTAGCGTCCAATGCCGAGTTTTACGCGCGAGACGACGGTCTAGGCCCGCTGGAGGAGCTCTATGGTTTTAGCTTTGGTCGCGCCAACGTCAGACGCATGGACAGTGGCCTGACCTATCCTGCCTTGCGTGACGGCGAGGTGGAAGTGTCTGTGGTGTTTGCCACCGACGGGCGTATTCCGGCGTTTAACTTGCGCGTACTGGAAGATGATCTGGCTTACTTTCCATCCTACGCCCTGGCCCCTGTGGTGCGCGAAGACACATTGGCGGCATTCCCGGAGCTCGAGACCCAGATGAACGTCTTGTCTAGTCTTTTGGACGATACCATAATGGCTGGGCTAAATGCTCAGGTGGACGTTGAACGGGTGTCCATTGAACAGGTTGCAGAAAACTTTCTCGCGATCAATGGCCTAAACTAAACGCCACACCCAGCCACCCGAGGCTGCCTTAGGGTGGCCTTTTTTATAACAGCATAGAGAGACTCAACGCATGCACTTTGACGGCACCATTCGGGTCGGCGCAGCCCAGATAAACCCTACACTGGCTGATCTGAGCGGCAATATGGCCCTGCATCTGGACGCCTTGGCGGAGGGCCGGGCGCGTGGTTTGGACCTGCTGGTGTTTCCAGAACTGTCACTCACCGGCTACAACCTCCAGCACCGGGTCATGACGGTCGCCATGACCCGCCATGACCCACGGCTGCTTGAACTCGCTGCCGCCAGCGGGCCGATGCAGAGTCTGGTGGGTTTTGTTGAAGCCGCGGGTCCCGGCGAATACTACAACGCCCTGGCCACCCTGCACGAAGGCCAAGTGGCTCATGTGCACCGAAAAATCAATTTGCCTACCTACGGCGGGTTGGAAGAAGGTAAGTGGTTTACGCCCGGAGAATCAATCAGCTTAACCCCCCTCACACCCGACTGGCTCATGAGTCAATGGCTCTGCGCCGACCTATGGAACCCTGGCTTGGTACACGCGGCTATGATGCACCGGCCTACTCTGCTATGCGCCGCCATAAACTCCGCCAGCGGCATTGTCAGTGACCGGTTTTCCAACGAGCACAACTGGCATCTCAACCTGTCCTTTTACGCAATGACCTACGGCATCCCTGTCATCATGGCCAATCGGTTCGGACCCGAAGGCAGCCAACACTTCTGGGGGGGCTCTTGCATTGTGAGTCCGACAGGCAAAATGCTGGCACAGGCCGAAGCACAGTGCACTCTGATACAGGCCGAACTGCGCTTGGAAGACATTGCCCAGGCTAGATTTGACTTACCCACTCAGCGTGATGGTAATAATCGGCTGGTGCAGAGTTTATTGCCCTGATGGCCGGTAGAGGTCGCTGGCATGTGCGCTTATATCCCTCTTGAATCGGATGATTAATGCTTCGAAATTTTATCAGAAATTCTCTACTCTAACAGTGACCATATGAATCCGATCCAGCCCTTCCTTGAAAGTCTCCACTATGACGACGTACCGCAATTAGTGCGAGAGCAAGCCGTTCGCTGCCTTTACGATCTGGTCGCCACGGCGGCGGCAGGATCCCAGACCGAGCTATCCGGGATTATCCACCGCCACGCTCAGCAGCAATTCGCAGCGCCGGCTCAAGGGCCTTGCGCCTCGCCTCTTTTAGGTGGCAACCCGGTAAGTGCCGCCGGAGCTGCCTTAGCGGGGGGCATGATGATCGATGCGATCGATTCGCACGACGGCCACCGATTGACCAAAGGACATGTGGGCTGCGCTCTACTACCTGGGTTAGTCGCGCTGCTCGAGGCGACGGGCAGACAGCTATCGGGCCCCGAATTTATCACTCTGCTGGTGGCCGGCTACGAAATAGGCACTAGAGCTGGAATCGCCCTGCACGCTACCGCGCCCGATTACCACACATCCGGGGCTTGGAACGCGGTCAACTGTGCCGCCCTCGGTGCTCACCTGATGGGCGCCAGCGAGGAGCAGTTCGAACACGCAATCGGCATCGCAGAGTACCATGGCCCCCGCAGCCAGATGATGCGCGGTGTCGATCACCCGACCATGCTCAAGGACGGTTCGGGCTGGGGCGCCATGACGGGCGTTTCTGCCGCATTCCTGGCTATGGACGGTTTCACCGGCGCACCGGCGCTCACCGTAACCGATCCGGAAATGGAAGCGATCTGGGGAGATTTGGGTGCGAATTGGCGAATTATGGAGCAGTACTTCAAGCCATACCCTTGCTGCCGCTGGGCTCATCCGGGGATCGATGCCACCCTGTCGGTAATTCAAGGGCGTAATATCGATCTGGACCAGATAAAAGAGATCAAAGTGCATACTTTCCACGAGGCAACTCGTCTTGATCAGGGCATACCAGCCAATACTGAGCAAGCCCAGTATGCCATCGCTTTCCCCATTGCAGCTGCCTTGGTGCACGGCAAAGTGGAAGTGGCACAGATCGATGGTATAGGTCTGACCGATGCCGCTACCCTAGCGCTGTGCAGTCGGGTTAGCTTTGTCGAAGACGAAGCCTACAACACCGTATTTCCCGCCGAGCGATGGGCCCATGTCAGCATTGCGCTGCAAGATGGCAAGCTGCTGACCTCCGAACCCCATACTGCTGTGGGTGATCCGGACAACCCCATTACAGAGAGTCGTCTGAAAGCGAAATACGTCGCGCTGACCTACCCCGTTTGGGGGGAGGAAAAAGCACAGCGGGTGATGGACGCAACCCGATCCCTGCTTGAAAGCGACAGCACTCTAGCTCAATACCTAGACACTCTCAGACACTGATTTCGGAGCATACCAATAAACGAACAACAGATTCCCATCTGCCAGACCCAGCCCAATCAACCCAATGGACAGGCACATATGACCCGCTCAATTCGAATCCCGAATGGTTGATCGAAAGCAGCTCGGCAAAGGGAAAGGTAAAAATGCGAGCTACTCCTGGGGTGCGTATTCCAGACCAAGGTTGCCACTGATTCCAGACGAAGCCTGCCACCCATTCCACGCGAAAGCTGCCACTGATTCCACGGCAAAGCTGCCACCCCGGCAGGTTGCCTGGTCCGCCCCATCGAAACCGCCCGACGCGGGATAACTTAACGGTACTCTGAGTCTTTTCATCCGGAGAAGATCAGATGCCAGCAAAGAGGTTATCCATGCGTAAGATCAAAGAAGTCCTTCGCCTGAAATGGGAGCGAGGGCTGAGCAACCGACAGATTGCAGCGGCCTGCGGCGTCAGCCGCCCCACGGTAAGCGAGTATCTTCGGCGTTTGGCCGAGGCCAATTTGAGCTGGCCACTGCCGGAGAATCTGGATGAAGCTCACCTGGAGCAACGGTTGTTCCCGCCCTCTCCAGACCTGCCGGCCGAGGTCCGGGGCCTACCGGACTGGCATCAGATCCACGAGGAACTGAAGGGTAAATACGTCACTCTGTTCCTGCTCTGGCAGGCGTACCGGCAGGCAAACCCAGAGGGGTATCAGTACAGCTGGTTCTGCGAACACTACCGGGCCTGGCAGGGCAAGCTGGATTTGGTGATGCGTCAGGATCATCGAGCGGGTGAGAAGCTGTTTGTGGACTACGCCGGCCAGACCGTGCCCGTCATTGACCGTACCACCGGAGAGATCCACGAGGCGCAGATCTTTGTGGCGGTTATGGGCGCTTCCAATTACACCTACGCCGAAGCCACCTGGAGCCAGAAGCTGCCAGACTGCCGGCGCGACCACTTCGAACAGCTGGACAAACCCGCCCTACAGCCCCTGCCAGCTGAGCGTTATGTCTACGCGGAATGGAAGAAGGCTCGGGTGAACATCGACTACCACGTGGCCATCGACGGGCATTATTACTCGGTACCCTACACCCTGATCAAGAAGGAGGTGGAGGTCCGAATCACCCACAACATCATCGAGTGTTTTTACCGGGACAACCGACGCCTGACCAGCCGGCTGCGCCGGGCTGGACTGCGACACACCGCCGTCCTCGAAGACCTGGATTACCGGAACTCACGGGGTCTGGATAAAGGACTGATCCAATCCCTGGCAAGCTGCCAATGGGTGAAGGAACACCTGAATGTGCTCGTCACCGGCCCCACCGGCGTTGGCAAAACCTGGCTGGCCTGTGCCCTGGCACACAAGGCCTGTCGGGAAGGCTACACCGCGCAATACGTTCGGCTGACTCGGCTGCTACGAGAACTGACGATCGCCAAAGGAGATGGTCAGTACCCCAAACTCCTGACCAACCTCGTCAAAGTCGATGTGCTGATCCTGGATGACTGGGGGCTTATGAAACTGAGCGCAGAGAACCGGAGGGACTTGCTGGAAGTGCTGGAAGACCGGTATGGCCGTCGTTCCACCATCGCCACCAGCCAACTCCCTATCGAGGAATGGCATGACGTCATCGGTGACGCCACTCTGGCGGATGCCATTCTGGATCGGCTGGTTCACAACGCCTACAAGATCAATCTCAGGGGTGAATCCATGCGAAAACGACAAGCAAAGTTGACGGGCACCACAGCTTCGGAGTAACAATGAAATCCCCGCGTCGCGTCGCTCCGATGGGTGGCAGCCTTGCGCCGGTCCGGGTGGCAGGCTTCAGGTGGAATGGGTGGCAACCTTCAGCGGTTTACGCAGCCTTCGGCCACTTGAATTTCTCCTCGGCCAAGGCCTTGTAATAGAGNACAAAACCGTTGTCTTCCCACATCAGGCACTTGATCTTGTTTCGCTGCCGGTTGGTGAAGGCGTAGAGCGCNCCGGTAAACGGATTATGGCCCAGCTCCTGTTCAACCAAGACCGCCAGGCCCTGGGCCTGCTTGCGGAAATCAACGGGGGCTCGGTACAGATAAATCTCTGGCAANGACAAGGACGGGCGCAAATATCGGTGGCGCATCACAGCTGTCTCAAAACAGCGCCGAGCAACTCGATGTTGCCGGCGTGTAAACCGGTGATCGAGACACCACCGGGCAGAGCCACGGTCAAGCCATCGGCTCCGCCGATGCCAGCACCAGGAGCAGAAACGACTCGAGTGAACCCGGTGACTGCTTGTTCTTGCTGCAGACAGTCTTCAGTCGGAGCCAGCTTCCGGCGCCAGTAAACAAATTGATGGTAAACCAGCGACTGTTGCTTGCAGTAAGCGCTGCCGGACACGCCGGAGACTTCCCAGTCAGTGATATGCTGCTGCCAGACGTGTGCTCGTTCGGTTGGGGTCATGCTGATTCCTCATGGAATGGGTGAGGAAGTCAGTGTGTGCAATCGGCGAGCCGAAATGTAGGTGCTGATTTATTGGCGCTTACGTTTTATGGGTGGTGTCGGAACCTTAATATTACGAGTTTTCCTATTTTATTTAATACCTTATGCGAAAACGTCAACAGCCCCTAGCCTTGTAACTAAATGATTCAACCTCAGTCTGAAGTTAGAAAACCATTTCGGAAGCGGAGCATTAAATATCCCTT
>NZ_KB889915.1 GCF_000372805.1 Marinobacter gelidimuriae
TCAGGCCTTCACCGTGTCCCACCCATTACGATGGGCGTTTGGCTACTATGCCGTCTGCTGACTTCTGCTCAATCACCGGCGGGATTGCCCCCATCGGCGCTATCGGTGTCCACCTCGTTCGCTCGCAACCGCCGATGGCAACGGCTGCGCCCAGGCTTGATCGACCAGTGNCCTGACTGGTAATTGACCGATCGCTCGTTGAGCAGATCTCCCCAGATAAGAACATGAACTTTCACTGCACAACTGCATCATTTACGGTGGCCGTCAGATCACGCGGCTTCGTCGTCTTGTGCCAACTCGCCTCCGGCCTACNCCTCATATGATGTTCTTGTTCATCAGCTCGCAGCTTTGCTAGCGGCGTCCTCCAGACCGCGCCTCGCGGGTTGGCCCTTGCCATTCGCTAGTGGTTAGCGTTCAATCGGTAAAACCGGCTGAACGGTGATCTTTCCACAGGGGACTTTCACCCCATTAAGCACGCGGTTCACTACCTGATCGAACACAAGCTGGACCTATCGGTGTTTCATCCTAGGTACCGCAACGATGACACCGGCCGCCTGGCCTACGATCCCGCCATCTTGCTGAAGATCATTCTGTTCGCGTACTCCAAAGGCATCACCTCCAGCCGCGAGATCCAATCCAGTGGTGCTGCGAGACCAACATCATCTTTAAAGCGCTGTCCTGCGATACCGTCCCGCACTTCACCACCCTGGCCAAGTTCGTCAGCCAGCACGCCGATGAGATTGAAGAACTGTTCGAGCAAATACTGTTGGTGTGTCATGAGCAGGGTCTTTTGGGCAACGAACTGTTCGCCATAGATGGCTGCAAAATGTCATCAGACGCGGCGAAGGAATGGTCTGGCACCTTTAAAGGGCTGGGTGAGAAACGAGACAAACTGAAACGGCTGATTCGCCATCACCTGCATGAACATCACGAGCGGGATGAGGCGGAGACGGAAGCCGAACAGCCCAAGGATGGGCCAGTGCAGGGTCAGTGGCAGTTGTATTGCCTGGCCCACAACATTGAGAAGCTGGCGAATTATGGGCAGTTAGCGGCATGATACCGGGCTAGGATATGGCCAGAAATAGGCCACAGACGGCTAAGTGGAAGACGTTTAGCGCCGGATATTAATAATGCCGTGGTGTTCCAGTCAAATGACCAAACTGGCGTCAGTTGATCGCAGGATATGAAAAAACAACAAAGCGGCTACGAATTGGGCTCTGTGAAGGGTTTTTCTACAGCCTCGTTATGAGCCTAACCCAACCTGACGGACAAAAGCCTGCTTGACATCCTCCCCGCCCTGAAGGACGGGGATTCCTACTGCGCTCAGGCATGGCATTGAGCCATCCCTGAGTCGCTTCGGTGGGTTCCTGTTGCTGACGGCATTACCGCACCGTTCACTTCACAGGCTAACCGGGCATGACCTGCCCTTAGAATATTGATTGCGGCGTTGAGGTCTGCATTTTCAGCATACCCACATTCGACACAGTCGAATTGCGATTGAGTCTTGCGATTCTCTGCGGAAATATGACCGCAGGCCGGACACGTCCGGCTGGTGTTACGAGGGTTGACGGCAAACACTTCACCGCCCAGCCACGCCTGCTTGTATTCCAACTGGCGGCGGAACTCGCCCCAGCCCTGATCGAGAATCGACTTATTAAGGCCGGATTTGGCTTTTACGCTTCGTCCTGGTGCCTCAAGTGTGCCGCTTGCTGACTTGCTCATATTCGTGACTTTCAGATCTTCGATTACGACCATCGCGTGGTTTTTGCTGATGATGTTCGAGGTCTTGTGGAGAAAGTCATTGCGGGTATGAGCAACCCGTTGATGCAACTTGGTGATACGGGCCTTCGCCTTTTTCCAATTGCGGCTGAATTTGACCTTGCGGCTCATGCGTCGCTGATACTTTGCCATCTTCGCAGCGCTGGTACGCAGCGCATTGACCGGCTCGAACATCGTGCCGTCAGAGAGCGTCGCGAATAGCGTGATACCCGCATCGAGGCCGACTATCGACGTTGATGGATGTATTGGCTGCCCAACTTCGCGCTCGGTCTGAATGCTGGCGTACCACTTGCCAGCCACACAGGAAACGGTGATGTTCTTTGCCAGTCCGATGATGCCACGGCTCTTGCGGTAGCGAATCCAGCCTAGCTTTGGGAGTCGAATACGTCGATTGGCTTCGTCAATCTCGAAACCTTGCGGAAAGCGAAAGCTGTCTGACGACCTACCTTTTTTCTTGAATTGTGGAAAATCGGCACGCTTCTCAAAGAAGTTCTTGTACGCAGCGGCCAGGTCTTTTGTGACTTGTTGTAGTGTTTGTGAGGGAGAGTCGCACAAGTACGAGAATTCCTGCTTCCACGCTGGCAGCCAATTATTCATGCCAAAGCTGTTGGTGAATTTTTCACCGGCCGTATGTAGCTCTTGCTGACGATTCAAAGCCAAATTCCAAATCTTGCGAGCATTACCAGCGTACTGACGCATGGCGCGGATTTGCTCACCGTTTGGCTCAATCTGAAATTTGAATGCTTGAAGGCGTTTCATAGCTGAATTATACTTGGTCTATGGAAAAAAACAATGATATTAGGCACGGGCGGCATTGCGTTTTTAGGATGCACGTTCATTTGGTATTTGTGACGAAATATCGTCGCGGCGTGTTCACGGCTGAGATTATTGATGACCTGCGCGGTATCTTCTCAGGCGTTTGTACGGACTTTGAATCAGAGCTTGTAGAATTTGATGGTGAGCATGATCATGTTCATTTACGGGTGACTTATCCACCAAAGGTATCTGTATCCAAACTGGCAAACAGTCTCAAGGGTGTTTCAAGCCGAATGATTCGGAAGAAAAAGTGCGAGACACTTAAGAAAAAGTTATGGGGTAATGCCTTATGGTCGCCGTCTTACTTCGCTGGCAGTTGTGGTGGTGCACCCATTAGCATTATTCGCCAGTACATTGAGCAGCAGCAAACGCCGGAATGAGAATGTTGCTAACGAGAGGGACACCTGCGGTGTTCGCGCTATTCATCCCCGGCCTGAAGGCCGAGGTTTTCCGCGCATTCCAATAAATCAGGCTAGAATGGCAAAGTATTGGGCAAACGATTGGCGAATGTATGCCGCGCCGAGCTTACTTAAACAGAAGAGATAACTGGATGCCCCTGCAAGAAAGCGAAATCGAGCAAAATTTAATCAAAAAGCTGGATGAACTCAAATACACCTACCGTCCCGACATCCGCGACAAGGTGGCTCTTGAGCAAAACTTCCGCGACAAGTTTGAGGCGCTCAACCACGTCCGGCTTACTGACGCGGAATTCGCCCGCCTGCGCGACGAAATCATCAACGCCGATGTCTTCCAGGCCGCCAAAACCCTGCGCGAGTACGGGTATTTTCAACGTGAGGACGGCACGCCTCTGGATTACATGCTGGTCAACCTCAAGGACTGGTGCAAAAACGACTTTGAGGTCATCAATCAGCTCCGCATCAACTCCGACAACAGCCACCACCGCTATGATGTGATCTTGCTGATCAATGGCTTGCCCGTGGTGCAAATTGAGCTGAAAACACTGGGCATCAACCCGCGCCGTGCCATGGAGCAGATCGTCAATTACAAGAACGACCCTGGCAACGGCTACGCCAATACACTGCTCTGCTTCATGCAGCTCTTTATTGTCAGCAACCGCAGCAACACCTACTACTTTGCCAACAACCACAGCCAGCACTTCGCGTTTAATGCCAATGAGCGTTTTTTGCCCATCTACCAAATGGCCGGGGAAGACAACAACAAAATAACCCACCTGGACGATTTTGCCGACAAATTCCTTGCCAAATGCACCTTAGCCCAGATGATAAGCCGCTACATGGTGCTGGTTGCCAGCGAGCAAAAGCTTATGATCATGCGGCCGTATCAAATCTACGCGGTCAAGGCCATTGTCGATTGCATCCACCAGAACCGGGGCAATGGCTACATCTGGCACACCACCGGCAGCGGCAAAACGCTCACCTCTTTCAAGGCCTCTACGCTGCTCAAAGACAACCCCGATATCGAAAAATGCCTGTTTGTGGTCGACCGCAAAGACCTGGATCGACAAACCCGCGAGGAATTCAACAGATTCCAGGAGGGCTGCGTCGAGGAGAACACCAACACCGAAACCCTGGTGCGTCGTCTGCTCTCGGAAGACTATGCCGACAAGGTGATCGTCACCACCATCCAAAAGCTGGGCCTGGCGCTGGATGAAACCAGCAAAAAAGCACAGCAGCACAAAGAAAAAGGCAAGCTCACCTACAAGGAGCGACTGGAACCCCTGCGCGACAAGCGCATTGTCTTTATTTTCGACGAATGCCATCGCTCGCAATTCGGCGAGAACCACAAAGCTATCAAGTCCTTCTTTCCTAAGGCGCAACTGTTTGGCTTCACCGGCACGCCGATCTTTGAAGAAAACGCCACTTACAAGCAGTTTGACGGCACCGTCGGCTCATATAGAACCACCAAGGATATTTTTGAAAAGCAACTGCACGCCTACACCATTACCCACGCCATCGACGACGGTAACGTGCTGCGCTTTCATATCGACTACTTCAAACCCGAAGCCGCCCGGCAGAACGCGGCTACCGAAAAAAAGGCCAATGTAAAACCCGGCGAGACCCTCACCCAGAAAGCGGTCGTCGAGTCGATTCTGACCAAGCATAATGCCGCCACCAACCAGCGGCGCTTTAACGCCGTGCTGGCCACGTCATCCATCAACCACGCTATTGACTACTACACCCTGTTCAAAGAGGTACAGGCCGAGGGCCGGGCGGACAATCCCGACCTTGAGCCGCTCAATATCGCCTGCGTCTTCTCACCCCCGGCGGCAGGCAACAAAGACGTCAAGCAGCTTCAGGAAGACCTGCCGCAGGAAAAGGCCGACAACGAGCAGGAGCCTGAGCGTAAAAAAGCCGCGCTCAAAACCATCATTGCCGACTACAACAGCCAGTACGGCACCAACCACGGCATTAACGAGTTCGATCTCTACTACCAAGACGTGCAACAGCGCATCAAAGACCAGCAATACCGCAACAGCGACTACCCCCACAAGCACAAGATCGACATCGTCATAGTGGTAGACATGCTGCTCACCGGTTTCGACTCCAAATACCTCAACACCCTGTATGTGGATAAAAACCTCAAACACCACGGCCTGATCCAGGCGTTCTCACGCACCAACCGCGTGCTCAACGACACCAAGCCTTACGGCAACATCCTCGACTTTCGTGGGCAGGAACCGAGCGTGAACGAAGCCATCGCACTCTTCTCCGGGGAAGACAACAACCGCTCCAGGGAAATCTGGCTGGTGGACCCGGCGCCCAAAGTGATTGAAAAGTACCAACAAGCGATAGCGGAGATGGAACAGTTTATATCAGCCAGTGGCGCCCAAACCCCGCAACAGAGCAATGGCGTTTGCGAGCCAGAAGCGGTCTACAACCTGAAAGGTGACGCCGCGCGTATCGAATTCATCAAGCGCTTCAAGGAAGTGCAGCGCCTGAAAACCCAGCTTGACCAATACACTGACCTTGACCAAGCGCAAAAGGAAAAAATCAACACCCTGTTGCCCGAAGATGACCTGCGGGCGTTAAGAGGCTCCTACCTCGAAACCGCCCAGCGCCTCAAGGCCCAGCAAGGCAAAAGCGGCCCCTTTGATGGAGAGGGGGCCAGCGACGCGCAGGAGGATATCGAACAGCTCGATTTCGAGTTTGTGCTCTTCTCCTCGGCGCTGATCGACTACGACTACATCATCGGCCTGATCGCCCGCTACAGTCAGAACAAACCCGGCAAGCAGACCATGAGCCGCACACAGTTGGTTAACATGCTCGCCGCCAGCAGCAACCTGATGGACGAACGCGACGACATCATCGCCTACATCAACAACCTGCAAGCGGGCCAAGGCCTAAGTGAGCAGGCAATCCGCGACGGCTATCAAGCCTTCAAGGCGCAAAAGGCCGACAGCGAACTGGCCGAGCTGGCTACACATCACCAGCTGCAAGCCGAGACACTGAAAGCTTTTGTCGATGCCATTCTCGACCGCATGATCTTCGACGGCGAGCAATTAAGCGACCTGTTCGCGCCGCTGGAACTGGGCTGGAAAGCGCGTACCAAGGCGGAGCTGGCATTGATGGATGACCTGGTGCCTTTTTTGAACAAGCAGGCGCAAGGGCGCGAGATTTCGGGATTAGCGGCGTATGAGTAACCAGCAAGGAGCACCTCATGAAAAATGAACTGATTCATACCCTGACAGAGAGCTTCGAGAGCCATGCCCAGGAAACCGAACTCGGCAAAGGCGGGCAACGTGAGATCACCACCCACAACGCCCGCGAACAAACTATGCACCATGAACCGCACATTTCACAAGAGCACGTGGCCAACAACGAGGCCGTGCGCCAGACCCTGCTGGGTCGAGGCATTCGCCCGGAAAACCTGCCACCTGACGAAGATGTGAAAAAGGCCGAACGCCGCCTGACATCCGCTGAAAAGAAGGCGATTGACAACCTTGACGGGCTGGAGGAGCAATGAGCGAGAAACAAGCATTGGTGCCCAGGCTGCGTTTTCCCGAGTTTCGGGATGCGGGGGAGTGGGAAGATAAACCACTTGCAGCATGCTGTTACCTACAGGCTGGAAAGTTTGTTCGCGCAAGTGATATTCATGATGAGGTGTCGGGTAATAGATACCCCTGTTATGGCGGTAATGGCTTGCGTGGTTACACAGATACCTTTACGCACTCTGGTATATATTCTCTAGTTGGTCGACAAGGGGCTCTATGTGGCAATGTCAATTTAGCTAGCAATACCTTTCATGCAACAGAACATGCGGTTGTCGCCAATGTGTATGAGGGAGTGAATACCATATGGTTTTTTTATAAATTGATCGGAATGAATTTGAATCAGTATGCCACCGGTCAAGCGCAGCCAGGGTTGTCAGTTGAGAATCTTAATAAGCTGCCTGTAAAAATTCCGAAGCAAGAAAAAGAACAGCAAAAAATCGCCGATTGCCTCTCATCCCTCGATGAATTGATCGCCGCACAAACAGAAAAACTCAATGCCCTCAAAACCCACAAAAAAGGCTTAATGCAGCAACTCTTCCCCAGCCCGGAGGCGGTGGGCGCATGAGAGAGCTGATTCTGTACACCACCGAAGACGGCCAGAGCCGGATTCAACTGCGGGCCGATAATGACACGGTCTGGCTCAGTCAGCTGGAGATGGCCGAGCTGTTTAACGCCACCAAGCAAAATATCTCGCTACATCTTAAAAATCTTTTTGAAAACAAAGAATTAGATAATGGCGCAGTTGTCAAGGAATCCTTGACAACTGCCGCAGACGGTAAGCAGTATCGCATCAAGGTTTATAACCTCGACGCCATTCTGGCCGTGGGCTACCGGGTGCGCTCGCCGCGCGGGGTGCAGTTTCGTCGCTGGGCAAGCACTGTACTTAGCGAGTACCTGCGCAAGGGCTTTGTGATGGATGACGAGCGCCTGAAAAACCCTGATGGCCGCCCGGATTACTTTGATGAGATGCTAGAACGCATCCGCGATATTCGCGCCTCGGAAAAGCGCTTTTACCAGAAAATACGCGACCTGTTTTCGCTCAGTAGCGATTACGACAAAACCGATAAAAGCACCCAGCAGTTTTTCGCCAATGTGCAAAACCTGTTGCTCTATGCCGTTACCCAGCAAACCGCCGCCGAGTTGGTCTGTGCCCGCGCCAACCCCGATGACTCGCACTTTGGCTTGTTGAGCTGGAAAGGGACAAAGGTGCGCAAGCAAGACATCCTTGTTGCTAAGAATTACCTGAGCGAGGATGAAGTCGATACGTTAAATCGCTTGGTGGTGATCTTTCTCGAAACCGCTGAGCTGCGCGCCAAAAATCGCACCGACACCCCTATGGCTTTTTGGCATAGCCGCGTGGGTGACATTATTAGCAGTAATGACTTTCCTTTGCTGGCGGATGCTGGGGCAATCAGCCATACACAAATGGAGCAATCCGCTAGCGAACGCTATGCCGATTTTGATCAACGCCGTAAAACACAAGAAGCCATTATCGCCGATCAGGCCGATGAAGCGCAGTTAAAAGCGCTCGAAGATAAGCTGAAACACAGGCCTGGTGAAAAATGAGTAACGAAATAAAGGAGTTTTCCAGCCTCGACGCTATCGCCACGCACCTGCGCGAGCGGCTGGAGCAAAAAAAGTATGTGCTGCTCTTTGCCTATAACGGGACCGGCAAAACACGCCTGTCTATGGCTTTCAAAGAGCTGGGTAAGCAGGGCAACGATGAAGAAACAACGCGCGACACCCTCTACTTTAATGCTTTCACCGAAGACCTTTTCAATTGGGATAACGACCTGGACGGCGACCAGCAGCGGGTGCTGCGGATGAATACCGACTCGCGCTTTTTTGGTGGCCTGCAAGAGCTGGAAATGGAAAACCGTATCCGCCCGTTGTTGCGGCGCTATGCGGATTTCGACTTCTATATCGACTACGATCAAGGCGCGGTAAACTTTGTCCGTGAGCATCCATCCGGCGACAGCACAGAAACCATCGAACACATCAAGGTCTCGCGGGGCGAAGAGAATATCTTTGTCTGGTGCTTTTTCCTCGCGGTCGCCCAGCTTGCGGTGGACGAGCAGGAAGCCTACAACTGGGTAAAGTATCTCTATATCGACGACCCCATCTCATCGCTGGACGACAACAATGCCATTGCAGTGGCCAGCCACCTGGCCCAGCTGTTAAAGGGTAGTAACGGAAATATCAAAACCGTGGTTTCCTCGCACCATGCGCTATTTTTTAACGTGATCTGGAATGAACTTAACCAAACAAAAAAAGCACAACCCTACTTTTTGAGCAAAGGGACTTCTTCTGAAGGTTATACGCTACGTTATACTGGAGCCACACCGTTCTTCCACCATGTCGGGCTTCTTAGGCAACTATACGAAGCAGCAGAGTCCGACCAGATTTACACTTACCACTTCAATATATTGCGCAGTATTTTGGAAAAGACTGCTATTTTTCACGGTTTTAAGAACTTCTCCGCGTGTATCAAACGGGACAGTGACGACCAGGACGGCATACTCCACGCCCGTTTGGTGAATGTGCTCAGCCACGGCAACTATTCCCTATTTGAGCCACAAGAGATGCTACCCGAAAATAAAGATTACTTTCGTAAAATCCTGCGGGATTTTATGAATAACTACCGCTTTAACCCGGAACTATTCCCGGAAACGAATTAAGAGAGTGTGAACGCATGACCAAAGAACAACTCAGCCAACTGGGCAAAACCCTTTGGGCCATTGCCGACGACCTGCGCGGCGCGATGAACGCCGACGACTTCCGCGACTATATGCTGTCGTTTTTGTTTCTGCGCTACCTCTCTGACAACTACGAGACGGCGGCAAAAAAAGAGCTGGGGGCGGACTATCCCAAATTGCCCGAGGATAACCGTTCTGCGCCGCTGACTGTGTGGTATCAGGACAACGTCGACGACATTTCCGAGTTTGAAAAACAGATGCGCCGCAAGATGCACTATGTCATCCACCCGGCTTACCTGTGGAGCAGCATTGCCGAGCTGGCGCGCACGCAGGATGCGGAGCTGTTGCAAACCCTGACGCGCGGCTTTAAGTATATTGAAAACGAATCCTTTGCCAGCACGTTCCAGGGCTTGTTTTCGGAAATTAACCTGCACTCGGAAAAACTTGGCAGACAACCGACCGACCGCAACAAAAAGCTTTGCACCATCATTAGCAAAATTGCCGAGGGCATTGCGCAGTTTTCTACTCATAGCGATATTCTGGGCGATGCCTACGAATACCTAATCGGCCAGTTTGCCGCCGGTTCTGGTAAAAAAGCGGGCGAGTTTTATACCCCGCAATCGGTCTCCACCATCCTCTCGCGTATTGTCACCCTGGACAGTCAAGATCCTTCCACCGGGAAAAAGAAAAAGCTCAATCGGGTGCTGGATTTCGCGTGTGGCTCCGGTTCCTTGTTGCTAAACGTGCGCAGTCAGATGGGCCCGCACGGCATCGGCATGATTTATGGTCAGGAAAAGAACATCACCACCTATAACCTGGCGCGCATGAATATGCTGCTGCACGGGATGAAGGATACTGAGTTCGAGATATACCACGGTGATACCTTGGTGAATGACTGGGATTTGCTCAACGAAATGAACCCGGCCAAAAAACTGCAATGCGATGCGGTAGTGGCGAATCCGCCGTTCAGCTACCGCTGGGAGCCCAATGACGCCCTGGGCGAAGACTTTCGCTTTAAAAGCCACGGCCTAGCCCCAAAATCAGCGGCGGATTTCGCCTTTTTGCTGCATGGTTTTCACTTTCTTGGCGACGAAGGCACCATGGCAATCATTTTGCCTCACGGCGTATTGTTCAGAGGTGGTGCAGAAGCACGCATCCGTACCAAGTTGCTCAAGGACGGCCACATCGACACCGTGATTGGCCTGCCGTCCAACCTGTTTTTCTCCACTGGCATACCCGTGTGCATTCTGGTCCTGAAAAAATGCAAAAAACCCGATGACGTGCTCTTTATCAACGCCAGTGAGCACTTTGAAAAAGGAAAGCGTCAAAATTACTTGCGACCGGAGAATATCGACCAGATTGTCGACTTCTATCAATACCGCAAGGAAGAAGAGCGCTACGCCCGCCGGGTTGGCATGGGGGAGATTAAGACGAACGACTACAACCTCAATATCTCCCGCTATGTCAGCACTGCAAAGCCAGAAACCGAAATCAAACTTGCAGACGTCCACGCCGAACTTGCCGAGATAGATGAGCGGATGAATAAGGCCGCGAAGGCGCACAATCAATATCTAAAAGAGCTGAACCTGCCGCCCGTCTGACAGAAGACAGCATGATGACCGAGCAGAAGGTACATAATCGGGTAGCCGAGGGTATCTAACCCTCAGCCCAATGTCATAACCTTACCTGATTACTCACGTTAATCAGGTAAGGTTATGTCAATTTTCCGATAGCTGCCAATAGCCCCTGAAAGACGTATTTTCACTCCCATTCTATGGTCGCCGGCGGCTTCGACGACACATCGTAAGTCACCCGTGACACACCGCTGATCTCGTTGATAATACGGTTAGACACGGTTTCCAGCAGTTCGTACGGCAGATGCGCCCAGCGTGCGGTCATGAAATCGATGGTTTCTACCGCGCGCAGTGCGATCACCCATTCGTATCGGCGGGCGTCGCCTACTACGCCTACCGATTTCACCGGCAGGAAGATCGCAAAGGCCTGACTGGTTTTGTGGTAATAATCGGCGCGGTGCAGCTCTTCCAGGAAGATGGCGTCAGCGCGGCGCAAAATGTCAGCGTAATCTTTTTTCACTTCGCCGAGAATGCGCACACCCAGGCCCGGGCCCGGGAACGGATGGCGATACACCATATCGTAAGGCAGACCAAGTTCAAGACCGATGCGGCGCACTTCGTCTTTGAAAAGTTCCCGCAGCGGCTCTACCAGTTTCAGCTTCATGGTTTCCGGCAGGCCACCCACATTGTGGTGGGATTTTATCACGTGGGACTTGCCGGTTTTGGACGCAGCCGATTCGATCACATCCGGATAAATAGTGCCCTGGGCCAGCCAGTGCACATTCTGGATGCGGGTGGCTTCTTCGTCGAACACGTCGATGAAGGTGTTACCAATCACTTTACGCTTTTGTTCGGGATCACTGACGCCTTTGAGATTGGTCAGAAAGCGTTCCTCGGCGTCGGCGCGAATGACTTTTACGCCCATGCTGCTGCCAAACATGTCCATCACCTGGTCACCTTCATTCAGGCGCAGCAGGCCGTTATCAACAAACACGCAGGTTAGCTGATCGCCAATGGCCTTGTGCAGCAGTGCGGCAGTCACTGAAGAATCTACCCCGCCAGACAGGCCCAGCAGTACTTTGTCGGTGCCGACCTGTTCGCGGATCTTTTGCACGGCGTCGTCGACAATTTTGGCCGGCGTCCACAGGGCTTCGCAGCCGCAGATGTTCATCACGAAGTGTTCCAGAATGCGCTTACCCTGCAAGGTATGGGTCACTTCTGGATGGAACTGCAGGCCGTAAAGGTGGCGCGACACATCCTGCATGGCTGCAATAGGTGCGCTTTCGGTGGAGGCCAGAAGCTCAAAACCTTCGGGCATGGCCACTACTTTGTCGCCGTGGCTCATCCACACGTCCAGCAGCGATTCGCCAGTCGCGGTCAGGTGGTCGGTGATGTCTTGCAGCAGCGGGCCTTTGGCGCGCACTTTTATCTGGGCGTAACCAAACTCGCGTTTTTCCGAGCTGGCCACCCGGCCGCCCAGCTGCTCTGCCATGGTTTGCATGCCGTAGCAAATACCCAATATCGGAATACCACGATCAAACAGGCCGTCAGGCGCGCGCGGGCCTCCCAGCTCGGTGACCGACTCAGGACCGCCGGCCAGCAGAATACCCTTGGGGTTGAACGCTTCGAGCTCTTCAGTACTGATGTCAAAAGCGCGCACTTCGCAATAAACGCCGATGTCCCGAACCCGGCGGGCAATCAGCTGGGTGTACTGGGAACCGAAATCTAGAATAAGGATGCGGTGATCGTGAATGTCGTGGGCCATGGAATCCTCGGGGAAATGAGCAATGCGGCCCCAACAATGGGGCCGCATAAAAACAACCTGTAATCAGCTAACGCGGTAGTTCGGTGCTTCTTTGGTGATGGTCACATCGTGAACGTGACTCTCGCGCATACCGGCACCGGTGATGCGCACAAACCGAGGCTTGGTGCGCATATCGGTTATGGTGGCACTGCCGGTGTAACCCATTGCCGCGCGCAGGCCGCCCATCAGCTGATGAATAATGTTGCGCATCGGGCCCTTACAAGCGACGCGGCCTTCAATCCCTTCCGGAACCAGCTTTTCTATGCCTTTGCTGGCGTCCTGGAAATACCGATCGCTGGAGCCCTGGCCCATGGCGCCGATTGAACCCATGCCCCGATAGGCCTTGTAACTGCGGCCCTGGAACAGCTCGATTTCACCCGGGGCTTCGTCGGTGCCGGCCAGCAGGCTGCCGATCATCACACAGTGGGCGCCGGCCACAATAGCCTTGGCAATATCACCAGAGAAGCGCAAACCGCCGTCGGCAATCAGCGGAACGTCACTGTTTTTCAGGGCCTCAGCCACGCTGGACACCGCTGAAATCTGCGGCACACCCACACCGGCTACAATGCGGGTGGTACAGATGGAACCCGGGCCGATACCCACCTTCACCGCATCTGCGCCGGCGTCAACCAGGGCAAGGGCCGCTTCAGCGGTGGCGATATTGCCGCCAATCACCTGCAGCTCGGGGTAATGTTCCTTAATCCAGCGCACACGCTCGAGCACACCGCGGGAATGGCCGTGGGCCGTATCCACCACAATCACATCAACACCGGCTTCCGTCAGAGCTATCACGCGGGCTTCGGTGTCGCCGCCGGTGCCGACGGCCGCGCCAACACGCAGGCGGCCCTGATCGTCTTTACTCGCCAGCGGGTAGTCTTTGGACTTCTGAATATCTTTTGCTGTGACCAGGCCGCGCAGCTGGAAGTTATCGTTTACCACCAGGACTTTTTCAATGCGGTGGCGGTGCAGGAGTTCTTTCACCGATTCCAGATCGGCGCCTTCTTTCACCGTAACCAGCTTTTCCTTGGGCGTCATGATGTCACGCACAAGCGTGTCCATGCGGCTCTCAAAGCGGATGTCGCGACCCGTAACAATACCCACCAGTTCGCTGCCGTCTACGACCGGCAGGCCGGAAATATTGTTGGCCATGGTAATTTCGACCAGCTCGCGTACGGTGTTCTCGGGCTTGACCGTAATAGGGTCTTTTACCACGCCGCTTTCAAACTTTTTTACCTTACGCACTGCGACGGCCTGCTGCTCCGGGCTCATATTTTTGTGCATAATGCCGATGCCGCCTTCCTGGGCCATGGCAATCGCCAGCTCTGCGTCTGTTACTGTGTCCATGGCCGCCGACACCAGCGGGATATTCAGTGTGATGGTTCGTGTCAGGCGTGTGCGAAGATCGGCTTCGTGGGGCAGAACCTCGGAGTAACCGGGCACCAACAGTACGTCATCATATGTGAGAGCTTCTTCGGCAATTCGCAGCATTGGGATCGGCCTTTTGAACGTGCTAAATTTAAATCTTGGCAAGGGCATAGAAAGTGCCGCTGCAAAGTAGAATTCTTAATCGGGCTATTATAGAGATCTGTTGCAGCCCAGTAAACCGCACAGTTTCCCACCAAAGGTTGCATGCATCTGAATTTTAAGTAGTTTACATTCGATTTATTCGGCTATTGCGTATAAAAATATGGGGAGTTTTTGGTGAATGATGCTTTTCAGGACACCCGGTCGCGGGCGCTCAGCGTTAGTGAACTGAATCATCAGGCGCGTCACCTGCTGGAAACCAGCTTCATGCAGGTTTGGGTTGAAGGCGAATTGTCGGGGTTTTCACGCCCTTCTTCCGGGCACTGGTACTTTTCTCTGAAGGATCGTAACTGCCAGATTCGCTGTGCCATGTTCCGCGGCGCCAATCAGCGGGTTCGCCCGGCGCCAAAAGAAGGCGAACTGGTGCGAATTCGCGGCAAAGTGACCTTGTACGAGAACCGCGGCGACTTCCAGATTATTGTCGAGCACCTGGAGCCAGCCGGCGCGGGCGCCCTACAGCAGGCGTTTGAAGCGTTAAAGTTAAAGCTCTTCAACGAGGGCTTGTTTAGCACCGAGCGCAAAAAAACCATACCCGCCCTGCCCCGGCATATTGGCGTGGTTACCTCCCCAACGGGTGCTGCGATTCACGACATACTCACGGTGCTGGCTCGGCGTTGCCCGGGCATTCCAGTCACGCTTTATCCCACAGCAGTGCAGGGGCAGGCCGCAACCGCGGACATAGTCGCCGCCATCGGCCGGGCTGTCGTCCACAATCGTGCGGACGTGCTGATTATTGGCCGCGGCGGCGGTTCGTTGGAAGACTTGTGGTGCTTTAACGAAGAGGCCGTAGCCCGCGCCATTGCCGCCTGCCCTATTGCCACCGTCAGCGCCGTGGGGCACGAGGTAGACACCACCATTGCCGATTACGTAGCGGATTTGCGGGCGCCGACACCGTCAGCAGCGGCGGAAAAAATATCGCCCGACCAGAGCATCTGGTTACGCCAATTACAGGCCATCAGCGAGCGCCTGCAGGCTGCCATGGGGCGCCAACACACGGCGCTTGAAAACAGGCTGCTGCAGCTTTCCGCGCGGCTGAAAGATCCGCGCCGCAGCCTGCAGGAAAAAGCGCAGTGCCTGGATGGGCTGGATGTGCGCCTGAGCCGCGCCATGGCGCAGATGACCCAGCGCTTGCATATGCGTACCGACCATTTGCAGCAGCGCCTGGCCATGCAATCACCTAACAGGCAACTGGCCAGCGCCAGCGAACGTGTGTTGCGGGCAACAACAGGCTTGAATCTGGCCATTCAGCAAGCTCTAAAAAGCCGCCGTGAGCAACTGGATTACACAGCGCAAACCCTGAACCTGGTCAGCCCGCTGGCCACCCTGGGGCGGGGCTACGCCATTGTAAAAGACGACCAAGGCAAGATTGTGCGGCATGCCGGGCAGCTTGAAGCCGGCCAGGCCATCAGCGCCCGAGTGGCCAGCGGCACTGTTCACGCCCAGGTGACGAGTTGCGGTCAACTACCCCGCCTTAAAGGACGGGGCTTGTAGAGAACATTCTGCAAGCCAGGTTGACCGGAAAGCGGTAACCAACCCGCTACGTTCGTGACAGGTCGTTAAGACCCACCGCCGAATGCTTCCTCAGTTCGGCGCTCTGGAAGACTCAGATCATGCTGGCGAAAGGTAAAACGCCGAAGGTGTGAGTCGCTGCGACATCGCAGGAGCCGGTCACGGACATTCCCGAGGGGAGACGAATCGCAAGATTCGCGTCACAAGTCCCGTAAGGGAATTCATTGAAAGGAAAGTAATGTCGGTCTTGGTACTGGATAGAAGCAAGCAACCACTGATGCCGTGCACCGAAAGGCGTGCGCGGCTT
>NZ_KB889916.1 GCF_000372805.1 Marinobacter gelidimuriae
AGGTAATACCGCAAGTGTGGTTGATAGACACGCAAGAAAGCAGGAGGTTCCGGCTGCACCATCTCGTAAACATCCTGCTCTGCGGTCCAGCGCTGCGAACCATTGTAAAGCACGATAGGGAATACTGGCGGCAACCCACCTTTTGGTGTTGTCACCTTGTTCTTCAGCAGGTGGTCGTAGAAACAGGCCACATAGTGCATCAACCGGATTGGCATGGCGCGATCAACCCGGGATTGAAACTCCAGCAGAATATACAAATACACCTGCTGAGGCACGCCCTCCCAAGTGATCTCGACAGACCACACGACGTCTTCGAACTTCTCCTCGAACAGCGGGGTGATGTAATTGCCGCTGTGATTCTTGAGCGTATTGAAATCCATCAGGCCTGCAATCTCAGAGGGAGCAAACCCCTCAACTAACTGTTGTACAAATTCCGGATGACTGAACAATTCCTTGTAACCGGTGTCGTGGTGATTCGTTGCCATGCGTCCTCCTGATTCGGCAAATTTTACTATACCACGCTCAGGATTTTCAGCAGGTGGAACTGGATGTTCTCGGGGACAGATTTCAAATCTGTCCCCGCTTTTTCAACCGTGATTAGACGCCATACGTTTGTTACATCTGTGCGAACGAGCCACAGCTTTTGAGGCGACTATCGCAAAGAACGCCGAAGAGTGGCCTAGCGGCGTACCCGGACGACCCTTTTTTGCTGAACCGGTCTCACGCCTGGGAATTTTGCACCACTACAGGTTCTTGGTGTGGGCGAGTCGTCAAGTCCACGCCCAAGGCTCGCGTTACCGCAAGCATGGTTTTCAGGGTAGGGTTGCCCTGCCCACTGAATGAGCGGTAAAGCTGTTCACGGGAAAGACCGGTTTCACGTGCCAGTTCTGCCATACCCTTGGCTCGAGCCACTACCCCCATCGCCTTAGCAATATAGCCAGAATCACCGGTCTCCAGTGCGTCAGCAAGAAATATCGCAATGGCATCCGGACTGTCTAGCGCCTCCGCCGGATCGTAGTCATAAATATTGTCGCCCATAACCCCTCCCATTCAACTTCTAAGCATTGCGCCGTGTCGATATCGCTTTGCTGAGTGCTTTTATCCCCGCCACAAAGCAAAATGACCACCTCATTACCGCGCTGCTTGAAGTAAACACGATACCCAGGTCCATGGTGGATGCGCAGTTCGCTGACGCCCTGCCCCACCGGCTTTACATCACCTGCAAGGTTATTGGCGAGCCGAAAGATGCGTGCAGCAATCAATGCCTTGGCACGCGAATCACGGAGTTTACGCTCCCATTTTCGGTAGGTATCAGTCTGTTTAATATCAAGCATAAGTACAGCGTAGTTCTTCGACTACAAGGGCGCAATGCAAAGAGAAATGCGGATTTCTGAGCAATACGAGTGCCTGTCAGCGACGTTTTATCCCAGCTATGGCCGGCGCTCTCAAATACCAAACACGCCGCTCAAGGGGGCTACTGTTGAACTCTTCGCCAGCGCATTAAGCGCTGAGCCCATGCCTCTTCCCGGTCGAATCCGCATACGTCCTTGTTTGAATGGGCAGAAGGGCTTTTCTAAGAGCACTGGTTTGGTCGTTAATCTGCCACCGTTTACTGGGCGAATAACGCCCTTGCCCTAGGGGACCACCGCCACCCAGTAACAATCGGTGAAAATACAGCGTCAATTCCTGCAAATGCCGTGCACCCTCACGCGGACAGACTGGATACTGGCTCAGTAACTCCAAAACACAGAGTAGCCGCTGGAATCCCTCTCGGGAGAGACGGGGACGCAGCAGTTCCAAGTCTGTTTTGGTGGGGAAATAGCCTTGATACCAAACTACGTCAGCCAGTTCTTTGATGTCCTCCAGCCTGGCGTCCAGCGGAAGCGAACCCACTTGACGGAGCAGTTCTCGTGTATTCAACATGGCCATCCCCCCAATTGCTCACTGATAATCTTTCAGCGATGATTCCAAGTTACCCAATACTGGCATTTTATTGCCGACATAATAACCAATGGCCTCACGAGCCAGTCGCTCGAATTCATTAACATTCACGAACGGCAACCTGAGTAAGGACTGTATATCTTTCTGATCCCGGTCTCCGAAGCGACCTAGTTTGGATATGGCCACATCAACTGGACTGGCTACGTAAACCTCGACATTCGGAATATCACTTTGCGTCGTTAAACGAATCACACGATCTTCATAGTCTTCATGCAGCGGGCCTAGTGTCGTATTAAAGCTGAGGTCCAGCTCCAACATTTGGGACACACCTTCCTCATCAAAAAAAACGTATGCATCGTCGCCTAATAGTCCAATAATCTCAGATCGGTCAGCACGGCCGTGAGAAGCAACCTCTGCATCCACGTCAGCACTCCCTCTGGACTGAGTATGAATATGCACCGCACAGCCCCCGAAAACGATCACCTGAAAAACTCCCATCGTCCCATCTGCATAAACGGGCTCCAGTACACTAAAGAATTCTACAAGAGCTTTGCCAAGCGCCGTTCCAGGCTCAATCACGGGGTAACCTCTCGGTTCTAGCAGCATAAACCACTCTCTTCAGACATTTTGTTGAGTTTACCACACGGTCGATCTGCTAGAGAGCCGTCTGAGCCAGACCGTCAGCCTGTAACCAGAAAAGCAAAAAAGAGTCCCTTCGCACTCCTGCCCCACGCCGCCCTGAAAGCGAGCGTGAGGTGGACTGAATGTTTAGGTGAGCTTACAGCTGTAAACACCGGTCTAAAAGCGCTGCTATTTGCCGAATATCCACACAGTCAGATTTTTCCTCAGATCGTTTGCGGCGGGCCAGTAATTTGGCCAGGTGTAACAGTTGGGCATCGGTGACATCACCTTCAACACGATAGGTGCCGGAGGTTTCCCCGGCGATGAGTTTGGGATGAAGCTGAGCGGGGTGATTTTGTTCGGCAATAGGCGGCTTCAACAGTGCATTCATGGTGTGTCTCCAAATAAAGTGGTGGTGTCCGTCGGTGAACAAGCCTGGCGTTACGTCACCAGGTCCGCGCCTTTTAACTCGGCAAAGCGTTCCGTGAGCTTCCACAGCGCACGGTTCAGGCGCACATCTTCGGTCACGCTGTTGATGGCGCGGGTACGGGTGGCGCGTCCGCTGGTGGAGCGCCCGCGTAAGCCGCCTTTGAACAGGTTTTCCTGGGTGCGGCCAAACACCTGCCACAGGGTGCTGCCGGCGTCCTCGGTGCGCCGGGCTTCCAGAATGTCATCGGGCTTTATAGGGCAACAAACGGAGTGAGTGCCTGTCCATGTATTCTTACGTCGTGCCGCTGGCTCGCTTGATAAATACTACCAGCTAAGTGTCACACTGGATCCTGGAACGCCCCTTGTGGCAGCCTGAAAGCCGTTCCATTCATATAGATACAGCAAGGGCAGCCAATAGGCTGCCCTTGTCATGTTTGTAATTCACACTGAATTTCGGTCAGTGCTTGACCTCTGACCTTAACCGACTAACTTCATCAACCGTCAAACCAGCAATCTCTGCAATCTCTGCAATCTCTGCAATCTCTGCAATCTCTGCAATCTCCGCAATCATCTGATCATCCATTTCGGTGCGGTGGATCAGGTTATGGGCGATTTGTTCAGCCTTCATGTGCTCACCTTCTTGACGCCCTTCTTGACGCCCTACCAGCATGCCTTCAAGCCGTTCTTTCTTAACCAAGTTCTCCAAATTCTCTGCCAACATATCTCTGTCCTCCACCAAACTGTTGAGCTGATCCAGGTGTACTTCAGCCCCGAGTCGCTGCAAATGGCGCTTGAGCCAGCGGGTAATGATCCTGTCGGTACGATCCTTATTTGGGTCCGACTGTATGATCGCCACAACCCGATCCACCGCCTGCTGCAAAGCCTCCCAGCTGTGGCCGGCATTCTCGACACCAAAAACCCCACTCAACGGTGTCTGGCGCATCGAACGGGGCAAACCCTTCGATCAACTGCTGAACAAACTCCGGATGACTGAACAATTCCTTGTTGCCGATTTCAAGAGCCGGCCGGGGACAGACTTAAAGTCTGTCCCCACTTTGGTGCTGGCTTTACTCCCTGGGGACAGATTTATAAATCTGTCCCCGCTTTACTTCAGTTTCCTCCTCGGGACAGATTTCAAATCTGTCCCAGCTTCTCTTTTCCCGCCCTCGGGACAGATTTCAAATCTGTCCCAGCTTCTCCTTTCCCGCCTTCGGGACAGATTTCAAATCTGTCCCGGCTTTACCCACTGTCCCGGCTGACCCCGCTTTATCGGTCGCCCCAGCCACCAACGGCCGCGGATTCAAATTCCACACCAGGTCTTCAACACCGCCATTAGGCGCAAAACCCGTAGGAGCGGTTTTCAGGATAGAAACCACACCCTCACAATCAAAGGCGTGGCTGGCGTATTGCAGTTGCCTGATGGTATCCGCCACCTCAGGCCAGGTCATACACACTTCACGGGCCATCATAATGCGCGGGTGTGCCGTGCCTTGTGGATCGTCACCAATCAAAAGCTCTTCAAATAATTTCTCACCAGGTCGCAGGCCACTGAACACCAACTCTATCTCGCCATCTGGCTGCTCGGCGGTTCTTTCGCGGCGGCCCATCAAATGCATCATCTTGCGAGCCAAATCGGCAATTTTTACCGGCTCGCCCATGTCCAGCACAAACACCTCGCCACCCTGCCCCATACTGCCGGCCTGCAGCACCAGCTGGCTGGCTTCGGGAATGGTCATGAAATAGCGAATAATGTCCGGATGGGTGACCGTCACCGGGCCACCGCTACTAATCTGATCCCGGAACAAGGGCACCACCGAACCGGATGAGCCCAGCACATTGCCAAAACGCACCATCGAGAAAGCCGTCGCACTCTGGCGCTGCGCCAGCCCCTGCAACACCAACTCCGCCATACGCTTACTGGCGCCCATCACGTTGGTGGAACGTACCGCTTTATCGGTAGAAATCAACACAAACAACTCAACGCCCGCTGCAACCGCCGCCTCGGCCGCGTGCAATGTGCCAAACACATTGTTCTGCACACCTTCAATCACATTGTGCTCTACCAGCGGCACGTGCTTGTACGCCGCCGCGTGATACACCGTTTGCACCCCAAACGAACGCATTACCGCTTCACAACGGCGGCGGTGCACCACACTGCCCAGCAATGGGTGAACACACACATTCAGACCTTCCATGAGATTGATCTGCTGAAGCTCGCGCTCAATGGCGTACAGGGCAAACTCAGATTGCTCAAACAACACCAGGCACTTGGGCTGGTGGCGGATAATCTGCCGGCACAACTCGGAGCCAATCGAACCACCAGCGCCAGTCACCATCACCGATCGTTCGAATAGAGACGAAGCCACCTGGGCGTTGTCTGGCCGCACCGGATCACGGCCCAGCAGATCCTCAATCTCAAGATCGCGAATGTCATTAATGCGGGCCTGGCCAGCAATCACTTCGCTAAACGACGGCACCGTTTGCACCGGAAGATTCAGCTTTTCCAACTGAGTCAGCAACTCGCGACGGTTCACGTCCAAATCCGCATCCACCGCCAACAGCAAGCGCTCAACACGCAGACTGCGCACCGCGTCTTTTAAATGGCTTAACGCAAACGCTGGCAAACCCACCACCAAGGTTTTGTGGTTGCCAGGTATCAGACTGATGAACATGACAGGGTGGTATTCGTTACCCTGCTGTAACGCTTTGGCCAGCTGCACACCGGTTTGACCGGCACCTATAATCGCCACGCGCTCTTTGTCACGGCCGGAAGAGTATTGCACCAACATGCGCATACTCATGCGGCTCCCACCTACAAAAATAAGCGCCAGCGCAGAGTAGATTAGCGGAACAGAACGGGGAACAAACACATTCAAGCTGTAGCTAAGTAACACCAGCAACAGCGTCGAGGCAGCAACGCCGGTGATGATGGTTATAAAAGCCCGGTCACTCATGTAGCGAATAACAGCACGATACAAACCAAGCCGAACGAACACCGCCAGCGTAAATACCACGGTAAGCAGTGAAATCAGCAACTGAGCTCTGTTTGGTTCCCACAAGGCCACGTCCAAGCGCAACGCAAAAGACGCCCAAAGTGCAAAAGAAAGGACGGCAAAATCCACAAACAGGGAGATTACGCGCTTTTTAAAGCGGGACAACTGAAGGAATGCCTTGAACATAGTAACCTCTTGCCTTCCTGACGAACGTGCCAAAGCTACTCTCGACCTGGAATACGGTCACCAGAGCCCTTGCCTGAGACCGTCATAAAAATGTACTTGAAGTACGCCGAAACAGTCAGATTCACCAGCATTTTGGCATCCGTTGTTGCTAGAAGCTCAGGCGTCGACATATCAATATCGTTCACCTGCGCCAAACCGGTAACCCCCGGCCGAGCGCCTAACACACCGCGCTGTTCACGCTGCTGAATCAGCTCTTCCTGGTTGAACAAACATGGGCGCGGCCCTACCAAGCTCATCTCGCCTTTCAACACATTCCAAAGCTGCGGCAGCTCATCCAGCTTGGTACGGCGCAAAAAATGCCCAAACTTGGTGATGGAGGAGCTGCTCGCCAAGTGACTAGCCACCGACGCTGTATCAACAGACATAGTGCGAAATTTCACCAAAGTAAACGGCTTTTTATACCGCCCTACCCGCTCCTGCCTGAAAACAGGGGAACCTGTGTCAAATAAGCCAATAACACAAAGCACCAGCAACACCGGGGAACCAAACACCAGGCCGAGTAACGAAAACAAAAAATCCAAAGTACGAATCACAAATTCAATCCTGCTGATTGGGAAAACAACGTTGAAGGCCTTGCTTCACTGTAAGAGGCGGAATCCAGTTTAGACACTTTCGAGTGTGGCTGATATCAACCTGAAGAGATCCTAATAAACGCTGAGCAACGGCTTTTTTTCCCAGCAGCGTAGCGCCGAATTGCAGCAAACCCGCAGGAACCGGAATAAGCCGCGATGGCTTACCCATAGCCGCCGCAACGCCTTGAAGCAATTGGGTTGTGGACAGGTCCCCACCGTCACTAATCAGAAACGTCTCATTTACTGCACCGGGGTGATCAATGCAGGTGATGATCAAATCGACGAGGTTGTCCAAAGCGACAAGCGAGCGCTTGTTATGAACCGCACCCAGTGGCAGGGGAAGGCCTTTGCCAACCAGCTTGATCATGCTGGCAAAGTTACCCTTTACACCTGGGCCATACACGAGAGGTGGGCGAATGATGACAACTTCCATGCCAGTCTCGACAGCCAGCTCGCGCAAACCCTGCTCTGCTTCGTGCTTGGAAATACCGTAGAAGTCTTCGGGTGACGGATCATCGTGTGAAAAGAAGGGTTGGCCTAACCGAGTTTGCTCTCCGTTCACTTTGATAGAACTTATAAATATAAACCGCTTCACACCAGCCGCAGCCGCTTGGCGCGCAAAGTTAAGGGCGCCCTCAACATTTACTTCGCGAAAGGCTTGAAGCGGATCACTCTCTGTGTCGCTCATAACGTGTACTCTTGCCGCCGCATGAACCACAACAGATACGCCGTCAAAAAGAGCATCTACGGCGGGCAAGTCAAAAAACGATGGAATTTCAAAAACAGGGTACGATTTACTAAACGCCGTCCGTGATACCCCTGTCACACCGTAAACACCAGAATCAATAATGCAATCAGCCAAACGCCCGCCTACAAAGCCACTGACGCCTGTTATCAGAATTCGATCGCTGCTCATTCGTTACTACCCTTTGCCAGCATCAAACCGTGCAGGTCCTGAATAAAGTTTTCAAACCCCAGCCCGCTTTTCAGTTCGGCGCGATCCATATCGAAGCCAGCTTCATCAAATTGTCCGGTTTCAATAGCCCGATACACTGAAACAATTGCTTCAACGTTGGGGTCGGCACACGTTCCCAGCTTTTTATCCGTCACCCAATCTGCAACGCTTGTTTTCTTGCCACAAATTGCCAGGATTTTTGCGCCAGAAAATACGTATGAAGAAGTTTTACTCGGAAAAGCATAGCGCGTGACCTCATCCTCAATCGGCAATAACGCCCACTCGTAAGTAGCATTAAGCTGAGCCGCCTGAAGAGGCGTCACCAGCCCGAGATACATCACTTTTTCATATTTTTCGGACAGCGCTTTTAGATCCTTAGCAAACACTCCGGAGCCCGCAAATACAAATTCCAGCGTGCCACCACTGTTTAGGTATTCGGTAATGGATTTAATAACAAGAGGAATACGCTGTAAGCGACCTGCATTGCCACAAAAAGAAAACCCAAGCTTCTTTCGGCTCGGGAAATCGACCTCATCGAAGGACACGGCGGGGTTTGCGAGTACCGTTATTGGCGCCTCTGTCCCGGAGCGCTGTCTTATCTGGTCAGCCATCTGCTCCGTAATCGTTATTAACTGATCAGCCCGGCGCATCGTTAAACAGTCCAACTTGCGCAAAATGCCGTACACAAAACTATTCAACTTGACGACAACGTTCGTCGCTTCAGGGTGAATATCTTGCAAGTGATACACAAACTGCGCCTTAAATACTCGCGCATAAAGCATCACTATAAAAGGCACCAGAATTGGGGGGTCGGTTGATACGTAAACTGTTTTCGGGCGTTGCCAAAGAAGAACACCAACAACCCACAGCATAAAGAAAACTGTATCAATCATTCGCAGAAACAGGCCACTGGAAGAAGATGTTAGTGCTTTGCACGGGAAGAAATCAACCTCCTTTCCTCGCTGCGCTTCATCGAGCTTGTCCCGAATGCCTACATGATCCTGCATGATGACGCCCACTCTGCACTCGCTTGCGGCCTTCTCGCAAAAACGAAGCAGAACTTCACCAATCACAGGATAAATCGGCCAGAAGCTCCGATTAATGACAACAACATCCATTTTAAATCGACGCATTCAGTATTGTTTCCAAACTACACGATTCACATAATCGGTATAGCTGTGGATAATCCGAACAACCTTATCCGAAACATTGGGCATGCTGTAGTCGGCAACCAACCTCAGAGTCCGTGCCGATTCGCCGCGGGCCTGGGTTTCAAGAATAGCCAGCCCCTGCTGAACTCTCTCTACCTCCAGCCCAACCATCATTACAGCGGCCTCCTCCATGCCTTCGGGTCGTTCATGGGCCTCACGAATATTCAAAGCAGGAAAGTTAAGAATGGAAGACTCTTCATTAATGGTGCCGCTATCAGACAATACCGCCTTGGCAGAAAGCTGCAGCCTTACGTAGTCGTGGAACCCTAGCGGCTTTAGTAGCCGAACCTTTGGGTGAAATTCCGAGCCGGCGGCATTGATGCGATTCTGGGTACGGGGGTGCGTAGACACAATCACCGGCAGGTTATAGCTTTCCGCAACGCTGTTCAGAGTCTCAACCAGCTTAGTGAATGAGCGCTCTGACTCAATATTTTCCTCGCGGTGTGCGCTAACAACAAAATACTGCCCTTCTTTCAGCTCCAACCGCTGTAGCACATCCGAGGCATCTATCTGAGGGCGATAGTGATTCAGCACTTCAAACATCGGGCTACCGGTTTTGATCACCTGATCCGGCGGAATTCCCTCACGCAGCAAATAATCCCGTGCAATGCTGCTGTACGTCATATTAATGTCCGACGTATGGTCGACAATACGGCGATTGGTTTCCTCTGGCACCCGTTGATCAAAGCACCGATTACCCGCTTCCATGTGGAAAATCGGCACTTTCCGACGCTTAGCCGGTATGACAGACAGACAGCTATTGGTGTCACCCAACACCAGCAAGGCTTCTGGTTTGACGATTTCCAAAACCTCATCAACCGACGAAATCAGATTACCGATCGTATTCGCCGCGCTTTTGCTGCCATCGGCGCTGTTCAGAAAATAATCCGGCTTACGGATATTGAGGTCATCAAAAAAGACCTGGTTCAGTTCGTAATCGTAGTTCTGGCCCGTGTGTACCAGAATGTGCTCACAGAACTCATCCAGCCGGGCCAACACCCGAGAAAGACGGATGATCTCAGGGCGAGTGCCCACAACCGTCATTACCTTCAGTTTTTTCATGGCAAATCGCACTCAATTATTTGTTGATCAGAACGAATGGGAAGCAGTGAACTATTAAAGAGGACAGGCAAAGGTATCAGGCTTTTCTCGATCAAAGATTTCGTTCGCCCACAACATGACCACCATTTCCGTGTCACCAATATTGGTAATATCGTGGGTCCAGCCTGGTACCGTCTCGACAATTTCGGCTTTTTCACCATCGGTCACCAGCTCGTACTCCTCACCTGTCTGGATCTGACGAAATTTAAAGCGAGCCTGACCGCTAATCACCAGAAATTTTTCCGTTTTGGAATGGTGATAGTGGCCGCCACGGGTGATACCAGGGTGCGCTGTGAAATATGAAAACTGACCGCAATCTGGTGTTTTAAGCATTTCAACAAACACGCCACGGTGGTCGCCGTGCCGCGGGACCGTGTACGAAAACTCCGACGGTGGTAAAAAGCTGACATAGGTGGAATGCAAAGCCCTGACCAATCCCTGCCCCACTCGATCGGTGACCAACGATTCCCGACTTGCCTTGAATCCGCGAATGGTTTTAGCCAAGTCACCCACCGTAGTGGTGTATTGGGGCTGAACCTGCTCAAAGCCATTTAAGTCCGGGTTGGGCTGCGCGCCATCTAACAACTGCAGTATGCGCTCAACCACGTCATCTACATAAACCAGCGTTATCTCAGCCTCTGCGTTATTAACCTGAATAGGCTTGTTTCGCGCAACGTTGTGGCAAAATGTTGCGACAGCAGAGTTATAGTTCGGGCGAGACCACTTTCCAAACACGTTGGGCAGTCGAAAAATAAAGAGTGGAAAACCGGACTCACTGGCGGCCTTCTGGGCTGCGATTTCGCCGTTGCGTTTGCTAATGCCATAGTCGTTATCAAGTGTTGCCTGTGTGGATGAGGTAATAAACAGCGGTACCTTTTTACCTTCATCACGAGCCATTACAGCCAAAATATCACAAATTTCAGCAGTGAAATCGGCATTACCCTCCTGAAACTCTGTCACATTCTGAGGCCGATTCACGCCCGCTAAATGAACAACGTGGGTTGCGATCGCCAACGCCTCTCGCAGTTCGTCTTTGGAGGATTCACGAGTTATCGACGAGACATCAACATCGTTGCGTTCCGCCAAATGCTGTCGTAAATTTTTACCAATAAAACCGTCTGCGCCTGTAATCACTACGTGCATTGCTATTAATCCTGTGGCTGTGGGTCTTTGCCTTCTACGATCGATTGGATGAAGTCCAACTTCATTAGCAGCTTCTGCATGCCTGCTTTATCCAATCTTTCTGTATTGTGTGAGTTGTAATCAACGGCTTCAGAGATCTTCTGCTCACCCTGCTCAACGTACTTGCCGTAGTTTAAGTCGCGAAGATCAGGCGGAACCCGGTAGTAACCCTCAAGATTTTCAGCCGCGACCATTTCTTCCCGGCTAAGCAAGGCTTCAAAAAGCTTCTCACCGTGACGAGTGCCAATAATTCGAACTTCGTGCTCTGGCACACCCATCAACTCCGTCAGCGCATGGGCTAGCGTTTCGATGGTTGCCGCAGGTGCTTTCTGAACGAAAATATCCCCAGGGGAAGCGTACTCAAACGCATAAAGAACCAGGTCCACCGCGTCGTCCAAGGTCATCATGAAACGGGTCATGTCTGGGTCCGTAATAGTTATCGGCTGCCCAGCTTTGATCTGCTCGACAAACAATGGAATAACCGAACCGCGGGACGCCATTACGTTGCCGTAGCGAGTGGCGCAAATAACTGTTTCGGTGCTTGAGCGGGACTTGGCGACAACGATCTTTTCCATCATTGCCTTGGAGATGCCCATGGCGTTGATGGGGTAAACGGCTTTATCTGTACTTAGGCAAACAACGCGCTTCACACCACACGAAATGGCGGCTTCAAGAACATTCTCTGTACCAAGCACGTTCGTCTTGACTGCTTCCATCGGGTGAAATTCGCAGGATGGCACTTGCTTGAGCGCTGCGGCATGATAAATAAAATCAACACCGCGCACTGCACTCAGTACAGACTGATAGTCACGTACGTCCCCAATATAGAATTTGAGTTTGGGGTTGTTGTAGCGCTTACGCATATCATCTTGTTTCTTTTCGTCTCGGCTGAAGATGCGAATTTCTTCAATGTCCGTGTCCAAGAAGCGTCTGAGGACGGCGTTACCGAAAGATCCGGTGCCACCAGTTATTAGCAATTTTTTATTTCTAAAACGAATTCTCATAAAAAATCCCTGTGTACTCTATAACTTTCCTTAGACCAGTTGTATCTTTTAAGACTTGGAGCTTTTGATAACGATGCCGACTCTTCGTGATAAACAACCAAATCTGGGTCGTAATATATTTTACCGTCACTTTTAATCACTTGAGCACTCAAAAACGCCTCTTCACCATAGAGAAAAAACGGATATTCTAATTCAGTATTCTTTTTGAAAAACTCAGAAGTAAGAATATAAAAGGCTCCAATTCCCATGTGAATATACTGCGGGCTATCAGATTTCTTATTTGGCCTCCTAGGCATTAAGAACTTCTGGACGACGAGAAGAAAATTAGCAACAAAAAATGAAGTATAGTAAATATCTAACTTAAGTTTTCGTATTTTACTAACTCTTTTAACAACATGAGGATTTTGATGAAACCCATCCACTGTTACAATGTCGGGGCAAACAACAAAAACATCTTTAGAAAAAATCTTACCTTTTAAAGAGTCTAGAAAGAGCTTATCAAAAACTAGATCATTATTCCCAATACATACATATTTATATTTTTCAACATCACAAACCCCTAAGCCTAAATTAAGCCCGGAAAAGTAGCCTTCATTACATTCCGAATAAATCAATTTAACATTTTTTTGAGCTCTCGAAAAAAATATCCAACCTATTGGATTCGTTTTCATCCAAAGAATTATCAACAATGACAAAGTCAAAGTCAAAGTTATCAGGACTATTAGATACAACTAAAAGGGACTTGTACATTTCTACCGTTTGTCGAAAACCAAAATGATTAACGACAATAAAACAAATTTTTTTCATGGAAATCCCAAATTGAATAAAAAACTAATACATATTAGTCAACCTTGCCCGTCACCCCTCGAATAAAGTCTAAAACTCCCTTGATGACATATCGAACACTGTCGATTCGCTTATCGCCTAAAAATATAATAGTAAAAAAATAAAAGAAGCGCGAGAGAGTCATTTTAGATAGCTGAAGGGGAAAATCTTTACCATATATCGACAACAGATAGAAATGATTTCTAAAAATATAATAACGCCGAATTGGAGAGTGAAAACTATGAACCTTTCGAAAAACTTTTACAGTTTTGTCGCCAAGTTTATGATCAAGCACCGCGTTGGATACTAAAAATATCGGTATTCCATTTTTCTTCAGTCTAAATGAGAACTCAAAATCCACTCCGTCTATGAAAAGCCATTACCGTTTCCTTATTATGCCAGACCCAGTGATCCCGACACTCATTCTGATTCTATGTATTTTTCACAAATTTATTTAATAGTCAGGACAAAATAGTTCAGTGGTTATGCATACGAGAAACGTATAATTGGTCCTTTGAGAAAACAACAAAAAGAACAAAAGAAACTGTCACCAACGCGTTAATTAAATAATAAGGTTGAGAGATTGAAGAATTAACCATTGACTGCCATAAAACACAAGAACCGAGTATTAGAATATACATAGACTTAGAGAAACCTATAGATAAATAAATATTATTTTTTTTGTAAAATCTTCGAATCAAATATGCAAACACAAAATAACAAAAAAATGTCGCAAAAATCCCAATTCTATATATTTGATCAAGAAAAAAATTGTGCATTCCTGGTGAACCAGAACCACCAGTTCCAAACATAAAAATATCTAAATTATTGTAAAAAAAATCAAAAGCATTTTTCAGTATCGACAACCTCCCTGAATCAACATTTCCACTTTCTATCAACCCAACAGACCTACCTGACATCCCATTCGTCAAGTAAATAAACGCCCCGAAAAAAGAGAAAACAACAAATAAAAACAGCGACATTAATGAACGAAGACTTGTCTTTCTATAAACCAACCCATAGAAGAAGGCCATCATTAATATTATTAGAAAACCTGTCAAAAACTCAGCTAAGAATGCCTTTCTGCCAGAAGACAAACCTAAGAACCCCAAAATAAAAACCATTAAAGATATCATAACAGTGAAGCTTCTGCCTTTAACCAGCGGAAGGACTGATAACTGCCTATACAAAACTGCCAAACTCAAAAAAAACGCTAAAGAAAGTACTCCAGGATAAGATACCAATGCTTGATATAATATCAATCCAAACACTAACGAAAACTCACTTCTGTCATCAACTGACATGATATTATCAGCTGTCAGCACCAAAGAAAGAAAATGAGAGCTAATAACTATTAAAAGACCAATAACATAAAATTTGAATATCACCAATCTATCTTCTCTTCTGACGGGAAAAGTTAGGATTACTAATGACATTACCGGAAATATCAGCTGTATAAATCTAGGAAGGCTCAACCCAGAAACATAGAGAGAATGAATGCCAAGGCCGATCACATAGAAAAACAAAAAAATAATCATAGTTCCCGGTTTAAAAACGGCAACAACCTTATCTGATCTAATAATCAACAAAAAATAACCCGATATTACTGCCATCAAAAAAGAAAGACCACCAACAGGAAAAGGAATAGCCGGTCGATCGAGGGGCGAATAATCATTAAATTCAATTATCATAAGCTCCATTTTTCCGAAATCGAAAAAGAGCGGTACTGATATGAACAGAAAAGAAAATTTATATATCAAAAAAATGAAACTTTCTATTCTTTTGTTTATAGAACTCAGAAGCATAAATATTGACTACGTAGATTATGTTAGGAAAGCTCTGAACATGGCTTCAAAAAATAAATAATACAACAATTCCGGATCGCGTAGGTATTAAGCGCTGCCCTAAAGCCGTTGATGAACGATTGCATATTGGCCACTGATGGGAGACACGATCAGGGAAAACGCATGAAACATTTCGCACCGCGAGAATCGCGGCAAGGTAGTTCTCATCCAGTGCCGCTTTCTTCTGTTTGCGCCGGATGCCGCCTTTAAAATTCGTTTCACCTTTTAGGTAATTCAACGCGATATGACGCACTCTCGCGAGGTTCTCAGCGGCATAACCACGATGGATTTTACAGGCGTCGTCACGAAGAGCGACATCCAAAGACCAGTGCAATTTATTCTCGATATACCAGTGCTGACGGGCCGCTTCGGCGAGCTTTTTTGCGCTCAACTCGGCTGAACTGATGTAGTGACGGATCATGGGTTCTGCAGGCGCTTTATCGCCTTCGCTACGAAATGACATGACCACACCAACATTGGGGTCAGGTCTTGCAATCATACATCACCCCCAACCTTTACCGCCCTGCTTACCGTAGCATAATGCACCCCGAAGAAATTCGCTATTGCCTGCATCGTGTAGTCGCCTGTGGCGTAGGCAGCGACCATCGCGGCTTTTGGATCCCGATGCTTATTCTGGTAATAGCTCAGCGGCTTTGCCAGTGGGCGGCGTTGCGCGCGCGGTATCTCGCCTGTAGCAATTTCATCT
>NZ_KB889917.1 GCF_000372805.1 Marinobacter gelidimuriae
CAGGGCAGCTGTCAGAGTGGTCTTACCATGGTCAACGTGACCAATGGTGCCCACGTTCAAGTGTGGCTTCTTACGTTCGAATTTAGATTTAGACACAGTTACACCTCTTCCTGTTACTCAAGTCTTGGGTATCAACCCTTTTTGATAATTGCTTCGGCAATGTTATTTGGCGCTTCGGCGTACCGCGAAAATTCCATCGCATAGGACGCACGGCCCTGAGTAGCGGAGCGCAGATCTGTGGCGTAACCGAACATTTCCGACAACGGAACGTCGCAACGCACGACCTTTCCACTAACACCGTCTTCCATGCCCTGAATCAGGCCACGACGACGGTTCAGGTCACCTACCACATCACCCATGTAATCTTCAGGTGTTACCACCTCAACCTTCATCATCGGCTCCAACAAAGCCGGACTCGCCTCCAGTGCGCCTTTCTTCATCGCCATGGAACCCGCGATTTTGAACGCCATTTCGTTGGAGTCCACATCGTGGAAGGAACCGTCGTACAAGGTTGCCTTGATACCCAGCAGCGGGTAACCGGCCAGACAGCCGTTCTGCATCTGCTCAATGATACCCTGCTGAACCGCCGGGATGTATTCCTTGGGCACAGCACCACCAACAATTTCGTTGACGAAGATGAAGTTTTCGGCGTCTTCGTGGCCCAGGGGCAGCGGGTCAATCCTGACTTTAACGTGACCGTACTGACCACGACCGCCTGACTGACGCACAAACTTGCCTTCGACATCCACCGACTTGCGGATGCACTCACGATAGGCCACCTGGGGCTTACCGATGTTTGCCTCAACATTGAACTCACGACGCATGCGATCAACGATGATATCCAGATGCAGCTCACCCATACCGGAGATGATCGTCTGACCAGACTCTTCGTCAGTACGGACCTGGAAGGACGGATCTTCCTGAGCCAGCTTACCAAGTGCAACGCCCATCTTCTCCTGATCGGCTTTCGTCTTTGGCTCAACCGCTACCGATATAACCGGATCCGGAAACTCCATGCGCTCGAGAATAATCTTATTGTTCTCGTCGCATAGCGTATCACCCGTGGTGACATTCTTCAGACCAATTGCCGCGGCAATATCACCCGCCAGAACTTCTTTGATCTCTTGGCGATCCTTGGAGTGCATCTGGACCATACGGCCAACACGCTCTCTTTTACCTTTTACCGAGTTGTAAACAGCATTGCCAGACTGAAGCGTGCCAGAGTACACACGGAAGAACGTCAAAGTACCGACAAACGGATCTGTCGCGATCTTGAATGCCAAGGCAGCAAATGGCGCAGAGTCGTCGGCCTTGCGAGTTTCTTCAGCGCCGTTTTCGTTAACTTCACCACGAATCGCCTTAACTTCATCCGGCGCCGGCAAGAATTCAACGACAGAATCCAGTACGGCCTGAACACCCTTGTTCTTGAACGCTGAGCCGCAGCACGCTACAACAATCTCGTTTGCCAGAGTGCGCATCCGAAGACCTTTCTTGATGTCTTCAACGTTGAGCTCACCCTCATCGAGGTAGCGCATCGTTAGTTCATCGTTCGCTTCTGCAGCCGCTTCCATCATTTTTTCGCGGTACAAGGCCACTTCGTCCACCATATCGGCAGGAACATCACGCTGCTCGTAGGTTACGCCAGCGTCGTCCGGATTCCAGTAGATCGCCTTGTTACGAATCAGGTCAACTACACCGGCAAAATTGTCCTCGGCGCCAATCGGCAACTGAACCGGAATACAGTTTGCACCCAGACGCTTTTTAATCTGGTCAACTACGCGCAGGAAGTTAGCACCGGCACGGTCCATCTTGTTGACGAACACCATGCGAGGCACTTCGTACTTATTAGCCTGGCGCCACACAGTCTCGGACTGCGGTTCAACACCGGAAGAACCACAGAACACAACAACAGCGCCGTCAAGCACACGCAATGAACGCTCTACCTCGATGGTAAAGTCAACGTGCCCCGGAGTGTCGATGATATTGATGCGGTGCTCGGGATATTGCTTATCCATGCCCTGCCAGAAACAGGTCGTTGCAGCAGACGTAATAGTAATACCACGCTCCTGCTCCTGCTCCATCCAGTCCATGGTGGCCGCGCCGTCATGAACTTCACCGATTTTATGCGAAACACCTGTATAGAACAGGACTCGCTCGGTGGTTGTGGTTTTGCCCGCATCAACGTGCGCAACAATACCAATGTTTCTATATCGCTTAATCGGAGTCTTACGTGCCACTGTACAAACCTCGGCTGTTTAGAAACGGAAGTGAGAGAACGCCTTGTTGGCTTCTGCCATGCGATGAACATCTTCACGCTTCTTGACAGCGGCACCCTTACTTTCTACGGCATCGAGGATTTCCCCGGCCAAGCGCAGCGCCATGGATTTTTCACCGCGCTTTCGTGAAAAGTCAACGAGCCAGCGCATAGCCAGCGCGTGCTGACGGGAAGGCCGTACTTCTACAGGCACCTGGTAGGTAGCACCACCCACACGACGGGACTTAACCTCTACCATCGGCTGGATGTTCTCCAGGGCCTTTTCGAACATGTCGATCGGCTCTTCTTTGGATTTTTCGGCAACAATGGTGAGCGCGCCATAAACGATGCGCTCTGCTACGCCTTTTTTGCCGCTTTCCATCACGTGGTTGATGAATTTGGCAAGACGTGCACTGCCGAACTTCGGATCTGGGATAATATCCCGCTTTGCTGCAATTCTTCTTCTAGGCATCGATAAGCCCTTAATGTCAAAAGGTCTTCAGGAACCCCTGAGATAGCATCAGCTACTCAGCCTTACTCTCATCGTTCTAACAAGCAACGATAAAAGACACCCGATCTAAGATCAGGATTTGGGTCGTTTTGTACCGTACTTGGAGCGGCCCTGCTTACGGTTCTGTACACCCTGGGTGTCCAGTGTTCCGCGAACGGTGTGATAGCGCACACCCGGAAGGTCTTTTACTCGACCACCACGGATTAGCACAACACTGTGCTCCTGAAGGTTGTGACCTTCACCACCAATGTAAGAGGAAACCTCGAAGCCGTTAGTAAGACGAACACGACACACTTTACGCAGTGCTGAGTTCGGCTTCTTTGGCGTTGTGGTATACACACGAGTGCACACACCACGGCGCTGAGGACATGCCTGAAGAGCAGGAACATCGCTCTTGGCTACCTTGCGCTTACGAGGCTTACGCACCAACTGATTAATCGTTGCCATGTAAGCAAACTCCAAAAAACCGTATAAATGAAATCTACCCCCAATGAAGGGGGTAAAATTTAGGGGACGCAAGTTTAAGCCCGCGCCCCCGGACAGTCAAGATGACTGTTCTCTTTTTAACCACCCAGGTGTGAGTAACTACCCCTAGGTGGCCGCCGTTTAACTCAGCCTTCGCGGTTGAGTTCGGCGCTCAGTGCTTCTTCAACATCGGCCGCAGTCACGCCCTGCTGTTCCAGTTCGCGCTTGCGACGACGTGCCGCGTGATACGCCAGACCGGTACCCGCAGGTATCAGTCGACCAACCACCACGTTTTCTTTCAGGCCGCGCAGGTAGTCACGCTTGCCGGTTACTGCACCTTCGGTGAGTACCCGCGTGGTTTCCTGGAACGAAGCCGCAGAAATAAACGACTCGGTTGCCAGCGACGCTTTGGTAATACCCAACAACAGACGTTCGAACCGTGCCGGTTCTTTGTCGGCGACATTAGCCGCTTCGTTGGCTTCCAGTACCCGGTTGAGTTCGACAGAATCGCCAGAAATCATCTGGGTATCGCCCGGATCGGTGATTTCAACTTTGCGCAGCATCTGACGCACAATAACTTCGATGTGCTTGTCGTTGATGACCACGCCTTGCAGACGGTAGACGTCCTGGATTTCGTTGGTAATGTACCTTGCCAACTCAACCACACCCAGCAGACGCAAAATATCGTGCGGGTTCGACGGGCCGTCCGAGATTACCTCACCCTTTTCAACCGTTTCGCCTTCAAACACGTTCATCTGACGGTGCTTGGGAATCAGCACTTCGTAGACATCGGCATCACGCGGGGTAATCACCAGGCGCTTCTTGCCTTTGGTTTCCTTGCCAAAAGACACGGTACCGCTGACTTCCGCGAGAATCGACGACACTTTCGGGCGACGAGCCTCAAACAGATCCGCAACCCGCGGCAGACCACCGGTGATGTCACGGGTCTTCGAACTTTCCTGGGGAATACGTGCAACCACGTCACCCAGCTCGATGCGAGCGCTGTTCGCCATAGTCACCAAAGCGTTAGCGGGCAGGAAGAAGATCGCCGCGCCTCCCGTCGGCAGATCAACATCGTTGCCGGCCTCATCCAACATCTGGATAGCAGGACGAATGTCCTTACCAGCGGCCGGGCGCTCTTTCGGATCGATAACTTCCATTGTCGACAGGCCGGTAAGATCGTCGGTCTGGGTGCGCACGGTAATGCCCTGGTCCATGTTGACGAACTTGGCTGCACCTTCGGCTTCGGCAATGATCGGGTGAGTGTGCGGATCCCATTTTGCCACGACTATGCCAGCTTCAATCACGTCGCCGGTTTTCACCGACAGTACGGCGCCGTAAGGCAGCTTGTACCACTCGCGTTCACGGCCCTGTTCGTCGGCAATCGCCAACGCCGAGGAGCGAGAAATAACCACCAGTGACCCGTTGCTCTTTTCCAACGACTTCAAGTTGTGCAAGCGAACGATACCACCGTGCTTGACCTGAATATTGTCTACCGCAGAAGCCCGACTTGCCGCACCACCGATGTGGAAGGTGCGCATGGTCAGCTGGGTACCAGGTTCACCAATAGACTGGGCTGCGATAACGCCAACAGCTTCGCCCACGTTAACCTGATGGCCACGAGCCAGATCACGTCCATAGCACTTGGAGCAGATGCCGTGTCGGGTATTACAGGTAATCGCAGAGCGCACCCATACTTCATCGACACCAGCGCCTTCAATCGCTTCGATGGCTTTTTCGTCCAGCAAAGTACCGGCCAAAATAATGGCGTTGTCTTTGTCGGTCGGCGTAAAGGCATCACGCGCCGTTACCCGGCCCAGTACCCGCGCACCCAAAGGCACAACAACGTCGCCGCCTTCGATGTGCGGTATCATCAACAGACCTTCGGTGGTTCCGCAATCTACTTCGGTAACCACCAGATCCTGAGACACATCCACCAGGCGACGGGTCAGGTAACCAGAGTTTGCGGTCTTCAGAGCGGTATCTGCCAAGCCCTTACGAGCACCGTGGGTGGAAATAAAGTACTGCAGTACGTTAAGACCTTCACGGAAGTTGGCGGTAATCGGCGTTTCGATGATCGAGCCATCTGGCTTGGCCATCAAACCACGCATACCTGCAAGCTGACGAATCTGCGCCGCGGAACCCCGGGCACCGGAATCGGCCATCATGTACACGGAGTTGAAAGACTCCTGCATGACCGGCTCACCGTTCTCATCCATCAACGGCTTGCCGTCAGGCCCCATAACCGCTTCTTTTGCCAAGCGCTCCATCATGGCCTTAGAGACCTTGTCGTTGGCGCGTGACCAGATGTCGATAACCTTGTTGTACTTTTCGCCCTGAGTCAGCAGACCGGACGCGTACTGGTTTTCAATATCTTTTACTTCCTGTGTCGCAGCATCCACCAGCTGGTACTTCTCTGGCGGAATTTCGAAGTCATTAAAGCCAATCGAAATGCCGGATACGGTGGCGTACTGATAACCGGTGTACATCAGCTGGTCAGCAAAAATAACCGTTTCTTTCAGACCCGCATCGCGGTAACAGATGTTGATCAGGTTAGAGATTGCTTTCTTGACCATCGGCTTGTTGATCAGGCTGTAAGACAGGCCATCAGGCACAATGTCAAACAACAGCGCACGACCCACCGTGGTTTCCACGATGTTATAACTCTCGCTACGGCTGCCGTCTTCGGCGATCGCCACTTCCCTTACCCGGACTTTAACTGTGGCTTGCAGGTGTACTTTGCCAGCGCCGTAAGCGCGGTGTACTTCTTTAACATCGGCAAACACCATGCCCTGGCCCAGCGCGTTTTTGCGCTCGCGGGTCATATAGTACAGACCCAGTACCACGTCTTGCGACGGCACAATGATAGGCTCGCCGTTTGCCGGTGACAGCACGTTGTTGGTGGACATCATCAACGCTCGCGCTTCCAGCTGGGCTTCGATAGTCAACGGTACGTGTACCGCCATCTGGTCCCCGTCGAAGTCGGCGTTGTAAGCAGCACACACCAGCGGATGCAGCTGGATAGCCTTGCCTTCAATCAGTACCGGTTCGAACGCCTGAATGCCCAAACGGTGCAGCGTAGGCGCACGGTTCAGCATGATCGGGTGTTCACGGATGATGTCGTCCAGAATGTCCCAGACCACACCCTCTTCGCGCTCGACCATTTTCTTGGCCGCTTTGATGGTGGTGGCCAGGCCGCGATGCTCAAGTTTGGAGAAAATAAACGGCTTGAACAATTCCAGCGCCATCTTCTTGGGCAGACCACACTGGTGCAGGCGCAGGTACGGCCCTACTACGATGACCGAACGGCCCGAGTAGTCGACTCGCTTACCCAGCAAGTTCTGACGGAAACGACCTTGCTTGCCTTTAATCATATCGGCAAGGGATTTCAGCGGACGCTTGTTAGTGCCAGTAATGGCACGCCCGCGGCGCCCGTTATCCAGCAACGCGTCAACCGCTTCCTGCAACATGCGCTTTTCGTTACGCACGATAATGTCGGGCGCGTTCAGCTCCAACAGGCGTTTCAGGCGGTTGTTACGGTTGATCACCCGACGGTACAGATCGTTCAGGTCGGAGGTCGCAAAACGACCACCGTCCAACGGTACCAAGGGGCGAAGGTCTGGCGGCAGCACCGGCAGAACAGTCATCACCATGTCGCCCGGCTTGTTGCCGGAGTACAGGAACGCCTCAAGAATTTTCAGGCGCTTGCTGAATTTCTTGATTTTGGTTTCCGAGTTGGTCTGCGGAATTTCTTCACGCAAACGGTCAACTTCTTCCTGCAGGTCGATGGCTTGCAGAAGTTCTTTGATGGCCTCGGCGCCCATGCGAGCGTCGAACTCATCACCGAACTCTTCCAGAGCTTCGAAGTACTGCTCGTCGTTCAGCAGTTGACCGCGCTCCAGCGTAGTCATGCCTGGTTCAATCACGATGAAGGATTCGAAGTACAACACCCGCTCTATATCGCGCAGAGTCATGTCCAACATCAGACCGATGCGTGACGGCAGCGACTTAAGGAACCAGATGTGAGCTGCCGGGCTGGCCAGCTCGATGTGACCCATGCGATCGCGGCGGACGCTGGCCAAAGCCACCTCCACGCCACACTTTTCGCAAATAACACCGCGGTGCTTCAAGCGCTTGTACTTTCCGCACAGGCACTCGTAGTCTTTGATCGGGCCAAAAATCTTGGCACAGAACAAACCGTCACGCTCTGGTTTGAACGTGCGGTAGTTGATCGTTTCAGGCTTTTTCACTTCACCGAAGGACCAGGAACGGATCATGTCAGGTGATGCCAGACCAATACGGATGGCATCAAATTCTTTGCTCTGATTCTGGCTCTTGAGAAGATTCAATAAATCTTTCATCAGTAAAAGCTCCGGATGGCGTTAATCTCGGGCGGGCACCAACGGTGCCCGCTCACGCTGCCAAAAACAATTCGGCTCAATCGGATTCCAGCTCGATGTCGATACCCAACGAGCGAATTTCTTTGACAAGAACGTTGAAGGATTCGGGCATGCCCGGCTCCATACGATGATCGCCATCAACAATGTTCTTGTACATTCTGGTCCGACCGTTTACATCATCAGACTTGACGGTAAGCATTTCCTGCAGTGTATACGCTGCACCGTAGGCTTCCAGAGCCCACACTTCCATCTCGCCAAAGCGCTGACCACCGAACTGCGCCTTACCACCCAGCGGCTGCTGGGTAACCAGGCTGTACGAGCCAGTGGAACGAGCGTGCATCTTGTCATCGATCAAGTGGTTCAGTTTGAGGATATACATATACCCTACTGTGATCAGACGATCGAAAGCATCACCGGTACGGCCATCGAACAGTCGGGTCTGACCGGTTGTGCTAAAGCCTGCCAGCTCGAGCATGTGTTTAACTTCAGCTTCTTGAGCGCCGTCAAACACCGGCGTAGCCATGGGCACACCACCGCGAAGGTTGTTACACAGGTCGAGGATTTCCCGATCGTTCAGGGAATCCAGATCTACCTGTGTCACTTCGGCTGAATGGTTGTAAATCTCATCCAGCAGTTTACGAAGCTCAGCAACCTTGCGCTGCTCATCCAGCATACGACTGATACGCTCGCCCAGGCCTTTGGCTGCGGCACCCAAATGGGTTTCCAGAACCTGACCTACGTTCATGCGCGACGGCACACCCAGAGGGTTCAGAACGATATCAACGGTATTGCCGAACTCGTCATACGGCATATCTTCAATCGGCTTGACTGCCGAAATTACACCCTTGTTACCGTGACGACCCGCCATCTTGTCACCTGGCTGGATGCTGCGCTTGATAGCCAAGTACACTTTGACGATTTTCTGAACGCCCGGCGCCAGATCATCACCCTGCTGCAACTTACGTTTCTTGTCGTCAAAACGCGCTTCGTGATCTTTCTTGCGCTCTTCCAGGCCCTGCTCGGATTTCTCCAGCAGCTCATTCAAATCGTCGCCTTTCATGCGCAATTTGAACCATTCCGGACGCGGCAGGTTCAACAGATAATCCGCTTCCAGCTTGCTGCCTTTTTTCAGGCCTGGGCTACTGATCACTTCCTGGCCCTCAAGGGCGCTCAGCAAGCGCTCGTAGGTGGCACCTTCAACAATGCGATACTCGTCCTTTAAATCTTTGCGGTACTTGTCCAGCTGCTGCTTTTCAATCACTTGCGCACGCTGGTCCTTTTCGATGCCGTCACGGGTGAATACCTGAACATCGATAATCGTACCACGGGTGCCTGTCGGCACGCGGGAGGAGGTGTCTTTTACATCGGACGCCTTCTCACCGAAGATAGCCCTTAGGAGCTTCTCCTCCGGCGTCAACTGGGTTTCACCTTTCGGTGTTACCTTGCCGACCAGAATATCTCCGGCGCTGACTTCCGCGCCAATATAGACAATGCCGGACTCATCCAGCTTGGACAGCGCGCTCTCACCCACGTTCGGGATGTCGGCGGTAATTTCCTCGCTACCCAGCTTGGTATCCCGCGCCACACAGGTCAGTTCCTGAATATGGATCGTGGTCAGGCGATCTTCCTGCACCACTTTTTCGGAGATAAGGATGGAATCCTCAAAGTTGTAACCGTTCCAGGGCATGAACGCGATGCGCATGTTCTGGCCCAGCGCCAACTCACCAAGATCTACTGATGGACCGTCGGCCAGTATGTCACCACGAGCAATGACATCGCCCTGGCGCACGATCGAGCGCTGGTTAATACAGGTGTTCTGGTTCGAACGGGTGTATTTGGTGAGGTTATAGATATCCACACCAGCGTCACCAGCTTCGGTCTCTTCGTTGTTCACGCGTACTACAATACGTGCCGCGTCAACGCTTTCAATTTCACCGCCACGACGAGCGGTTACGCACACGCCAGAATCCTGGGCCACGATACGCTCAACACCCGTACCCACCAAAGGCACTTGTGCGCGTAGCGTAGGTACGGCTTGGCGTTGCATGTTCGCACCCATCAGAGCGCGGTTAGCATCATCGTGCTCGAGGAACGGAATCAGCGATGCAGCTACGGAAACAACCTGACGCGGTGACACGTCCATGAAGTTAACCGCTTCCGGTGGCATAACCGTGGTTTCGTTCTGGTGACGAACCGTCACCAGCTCCTCAACCAGACGATTACCGTCGTCCATCTCTGCACTGGCCTGGGCGATAACGTAGTTGCTTTCTTCAATGGCAGACAGGTATACCAGCTCGTCGGTGACCAAGCCATCGGCTACTTTCCGGTACGGGCTTTCTAAAAAGCCGTAGGAGTTGGCACGGGCAAAAGTCGCCAGAGAGTTGATCAGGCCGATGTTCGGGCCTTCCGGTGTTTCGATCGGACACACGCGGCCGTAATGGGTCGGGTGTACGTCGCGAACCTCAAAGCCGGCGCGCTCACGGGTCAGACCGCCTGGCCCAAGTGCAGAAATGCGGCGTTTGTGAGTCACTTCTGACAGCGGGTTGTTCTGGTCCATAAACTGGGACAGCTGGCTGGAGCCAAAGAACTCCTTCACCGCCGCCGCAACTGGCTTGGCGTTGATCAGGTCCTGAGGCATCAAACCTTCGCTTTCTGCCAGGCTCAGACGCTCGCGCACGGCGCGCTCTACGCGCACCAAACCAACACGGAACTGGTTTTCGGCCATCTCGCCGACACAACGCACACGGCGGTTGCCCAGGTTATCGATGTCGTCTACCTGGCCTTGTCCGTTACGGATGTCGATCAGCGTCTTAAGCACGTCGATAATATCGGCGTGGGTCAGAATGCTCTCACCGGTGCTTTCATCGCGGCGCAAACGACGGCTCAACTTCATACGGCCGACTGCAGACAGGTCGTAACGCTCTTCAGAAAAGAACAAATTGTTGAACAGATTTTCCGCCGACTCTTTCGTGGGCGGCTCTCCGGGACGCATCATCCGGTAGATTTCTACCAGCGCTTCCAGCGGTGTGCGGCTAGGATCGTTGCGCAAGGTGTCCGACATGAACGGACCACAATCCAGATCGTTGGTGTACAGCGTTTCAATGTCCGTAACGCCAGCGTCCAGGATGGTGGTGATCAGCTCTGCGGTCAGCTCCGAGTTACACTCAACCAGCATTTCCCCGGTTTTGGTGTCGATCATGTCTTTGGCCAAAACGCGGCCATACAGATACTCGGTCGGCACTTCCAGCTCGGAGATATTGGCTTTTTCAAGCTGCTTGATATGGCGCGCGGTAATACGACGGCCTTCTTCAGCAATCACGTTACCGTCATTGTCTTTGATATCGAAAGTTGCGATATCGCCACGAAGACGGCTTGGAACCAGTTCAAGCTTGCACGTTTCAGCGCCAATGTTGAACTTCGAGGTTTCGAAGAACATTGCCAGCATTTGCTCGGAGGTGTAACCCAGCGAGCGCAGCAAGATGGTCGCCGGCAGTTTGCGGCGACGATCGATGCGCACAAATACGGCATCTTTCGGGTCAAACTCGAAGTCCAACCAGGAGCCACGATAAGGAATCACCCGGGCTGAGTACAACAGCTTGCCGGAGGAGTGGGTCTTACCCTTGTCGTGATCAAAGAATACACCCGGTGAACGATGCAGCTGGGAAACGATAACACGCTCGGTACCATTGATAACGAAGGTACCGTTTTCAGTCATCAGGGGCATTTCGCCCATGTAGACTTCCTGTTCCTTGATGTCCTTGATCGCCTTGTTGGACGATTCACGGTCATAAATAATCAGGCGAACTTTCACGCGCAAAGGCGCGGCATAGGTGACGCCCCGAAGCTGACATTCTTTGACGTCAAAAACCGGCTCACCTATACGGTAACTCACGTATTCAAGCGCGGCATTACCAGAGTAACTGGCAATCGGGAATACGGATTTGAAGGCCGCATGAAGACCGGTTTCCCGGCGATCTTCAGCAGCAGATTCGCTTTGAAGGAAGTCCCGGAACGAGTCCAGCTGAATAGACAGCAAATAGGGGACATCCATCACGGACGGCAACTTACTAAAATCTTTGCGGATCCGCTTTTTTTCAGTGTAGGAGTAACTCATCTGCATTCCCCAGCGTTAAATCTGATACCTGGTATCAAGAAGCAACCATTGTTCTGCTTCGGGGCCGAATTGCTCGGCATATCGCGCCGTCTTGAACGTGAACCTGATTACGGCCCGGTGGCTCAAAATCAACCAAAAACCGCTTTCAGACTCTATAGCATATACAACAGAAAAAGGCCGGTGGCTCATAAGCCACCAGCCTGACCATGCTAGTGCATGGCGCCGATCAGAAACCGACTATTACTTAAGCTCAACAGAAGCGCCTGCTTCCTCAAGCTTCTTCTTGGCTTCTTCAGCTTCGGCTTTGCTAGCGCCTTCCTTAATAGTAGAAGGAGCGCCGTCAACCATTTCCTTCGCTTCTTTCAGGCCCAGGCCTGTCAGCTCGCGAACGGCTTTGATGACGTTAACTTTCTTTTCGCCGATTCCGGTCAATACTACGTCGAATTCGGTCTGCTCTTCAACAACTTCAGCGACAGCGGCAGCAGGTGCAGCGGCAACAGCAGCGGCAGCAGAAACGCCGAATTTTTCTTCCATTGCTTCAACCAGAGCAACAACATCCATTACGCTCATTTCAGCAATTGCGTTCAAAATCTCTTCGTGGGACAGAGCCATGACTTTCTCCGAAAAATAATAAAATGGTGTTCAACAGAATCAAGCAGCTTCTTGCTTCTGGTCGCGAACTGCCGCTACTGCACGGGTTACTTTGGTTGGAACTTCGATCAAAGTACGTGCGAGCTTGGTGATTGGTGCCTGTGTAACCGCTGCCAGCATAGTCAACGCTTCGTGACGCGTTGGTAGCTTGGCAAGGCGATCGATCTGGTCTGCGCTCATCAAAACTCCGCCAACGGCAAGACCTTTGATTTCGAACGCTTCTTTCTCTTTGGCAAAATCTTTCAACAGACGCGCAGCGGCGCCTGGATCTTCCATTGAAAAAGCCAGAATAGTCGGGCCGACCAGGGCCTCGCCGATGCATTCGAACTCGGTGCCGCGAATGGCGATCTTAGCCAGGTTGTTACGAACAACCTGAAGATGCACATTTTCAGCACGAGCTCTTGCACGCAGAGCCGTCATATCACCAGAGGTGACACCACGGTAGTCAGCCAGAACAACAGACAGAGCACCACCGGCAGTCTCGTTGACTTCAGCGACGATCGCTTTCTTGTCTTCGAGTCTAATTGCCACTGGATTTCTCCTCGATTTCGCCGGGAAAATCCCGGCAAACCCATCTATGCCCTCGAAAGCTTCTTCCCAACCTGCCTACTTTCTGCAGTGATTGCGATCCACTCTCTACGGGCGCCTAACGGTGTTTGGGTTCAGAGAACGTCTTCACACCGTCTGCGCAGGTATTGCTTTAACCCCTGTAGCGCTTTCAAAAAAGCAGCTTCGGGGGCCTGCGGTCTTTGACAGCCTTGGCTTCCGCCCAGACTACAAAGCAACTACCGATCAGACGCCTAGATATCCAGAGCGCTCTGATCAATAGTCAGGCCAGGCCCCATGGTCGAAGACAGTGTGATCTTCTTCAGATACACGCCTTTGGACGATGAAGGCTTAGCCTTTTTCAAATCTGCAATCAGTGCTTCCAGGTTTTCCTGAATGTTCTTCGCAGAGAATTCAACATTACCCAGTGGAGAATGGATAATGCCGTTTTTATCAGTACGGTAGCGAACCTGACCTGCTTTAGCGTTTTTAACCGCTGTGGCTACGTCGGGGGTTACGGTACCTACTTTAGGGTTTGGCATAAGGCCACGGGGGCCCAGGATCTGACCCAGCTGGCCCACAACGCGCATAGCATCAGGGCTGGCGATAACCACGTCAAAATCCATGTTGCCTTTTTTGATCTCATCGGCCAAATCATCCATACCAACAATGTCGGCACCGGCTTCTTTGGCTTTCTCAACGTTAGCGCCCTGGGTAAATACAGCAACGCGAACCGTTTTACCGGTACCGTGCGGCAGAACCGTGCTGCTACGTACGACCTGATCGGATTTACGCGCATCCACACCCAGATTTACGGCGACGTCTACAGATTCTTTGAACTTAACGTGCTGACCCAGCTCAACCAGAAGGGCGACCGCATCTTCCATAGTGTATGCACGGCCAGCTTCTACTTTTTCACGAATCAACGTTTGACGCTTGCTTGGCTTTGACATGTTACAGGCCCTCCACGGTCAGGCCCATACTGCGGGCTGTACCTGCAATGGTCCGAACCGCAGCATCCATAGTGGCGGCGGTCAGGTCCGGCTCTTTCATTTTCGCAATTTCTTCGATCTGCTCGCGAGTCACTTTGCCAACTTTATCGGTGTTCGGCCGACCAGAACCACTTTTCACGCCTGCCGCTTTCAGCAGCAGTACCGGCGCGGGCGGGGTTTTGGTGATAAACGTAAAGCTGCGATCGCTGTATACGGTGATCACGGTAGGAATAGGAAGGCCCTGCTCCATATCCTGCGTCCTAGCGTTGAACGCCTTGCAGAATTCCATGATATTTACGCCGCGCTGACCCAGAGCCGGGCCAACGGGGGGGCTTGGATTGGCCTTACCGGCAGCAACCTGTAGCTTGATATAGGCATCAATTTTCTTTGCCATGATAACTCTCCTATGGGTTCAAACGCTTTTCAGCTCCCCGTTTGCAGACACAAAAAGCCCGCGACGCCATGGCGCGCGAGCTTTTATCTTATTGCTGCTAAATCAGTCTTTTTCTACCTGACCAAACTCCAGTTCAACCGGAGTTGATCGGCCAAAGATCAATACAGCAACCTTGACACGACTCTTGTCGTAATCAACTCCCTCAACAACGCCATTGAAGTCCGCAAAGGGCCCTTCAACGACGCGAACAACTTCGCCCGGCTCAAACAGAGTTTTCGGCTTGGGCTTGTCAACACCGCTTTCAAGGCGACGAAGAATCGCGTCCGCTTCTTTTTCCGTAATAGGCACGGGCTTTTCTTTCGTACCGCCAATAAATCCGAGAACACGAGGCGTATTCTTTACAAGATGCCAGGTTGCGTCTTCAAGTTCCATCTGGACCAATACGTATCCGGGATAGAATTTGCGTTCACTTTTGCGTTTCTTGCCGTCACGCATCTCGACGACTTCCTCGGTCGGAACCAGGATCTCGCCAAACTGCTCTTCCAGTCCGTTAAGAGCAATGCGCTCCTTCAGGGTGCGCATTACATGCTTTTCGAAGCCAGAATACGCATGTACCACGTACCAGCGCTTAGCCATTGCCCACTCCCGTTAACCGATAAATCTGGCGACCAACAAACTGATTAGCGAGTCCATAACCCACAACAGCAAAGCCACAACTAAAACAAACACAATCACGATGGCCGTTGTCTGTATGAGTTCCGGCCTTGTGGGCCAAACCACTTTGCGAATTTCGACACGCGCCTCTTTTAGAAGCGCAGCAAAGCGGCCGCCACGTGATGTTTGCACTGCAACAAAAGCCGCGATAGCAGCTAATACTACTAATGCAATCACGCGATAAAGCAAAGACTCAGCAGCAAAATACTGATTACCAACCACGCCAACCGTGACCAGCAAAAATACTACAAGCCACTTCACAACATCTAAGCGGCTGCTTGATTGAACAGATCTTGACTCCATAGGAATCAACTTATGTATCTAGATGTTAAAAATGGCAGGCCAGGAGGGAATCGAACCCCCAACCTGCGGTTTTGGAGACCGCTGCTCTGCCAATTGAGCTACTGGCCTGCACCGAAACAACTCAGTGCACTTTCACCCCAGTAACACCCTAACTCGGGTATTACTCGAGAATCTTGGCAACAACACCGGCGCCTACGGTACGGCCGCCTTCGCGAATCGCGAAGCGCAGACCATCTTCCATGGCGATCGGAGCA
>NZ_KB889918.1 GCF_000372805.1 Marinobacter gelidimuriae
GACCATCATTCGCAGGTCGCGCTTGTTATAAATATTTTCTTGAAGCATCATTCCTTTTAGCTTCGACCAGTGCTCATCACTGAGCATGAATCGGGGCATGGCAAACTCGTTTTATGGGTAGTGTCGGAACCTCAATATTACGAGTTTGCCTTTTTTATTCAATGCCTTATGCGGAAACGTCAACAGACCCTAGTATCTTGAGAATCATTTTTGGAGTTTTCTTTCAGTTTTGAGGCTGTTATTGGGTTTTTGTCAAAAAATCGGCAAGCGCACCTCGCTGGGCCCCTGTGTGGTAAACTCAGCCCTTCGCCACAGATGCCATCATGAGTCGAGCTTCATAGTCTATGCGGTTGAAATCCATAAAGTTGTCAGGGTTCAAGTCGTTTGTGGATGCGACCACGGTAGCGTTCCCGTCAAACATGACAGCGGTAGTGGGGCCAAACGGCTGTGGCAAATCCAACATCATAGATGCCGTGCGATGGGTCTTGGGTGAAAGCTCAGCCAAGTATCTGCGCGGCGAATCCATGACCGATGTGATATTCAACGGCTCGAGCGCGCGCAAACCGGTGGGCCAGGCCGCGATTGAACTGGTGTTCGACAATCACAAGGGTTTGGCACCGGGTGAATTCGCCCAATACAGCGAAATTTCTGTGCGCCGCCGGGTTTCCCGCCAGGGCCAATCTGATTACTTCCTTAATGGCACCAAGTGCCGCCGCCGCGATATTACCGATCTGTTTCTGGGCACAGGCCTTGGGCCGCGCAGCTACGCCATCATTGAGCAGGGCATGATTTCCCGGTTGATTGAAGCCAGGCCCGAGGAACTCAGGGTATATATAGAGGAAGCAGCGGGCATCTCCAAGTACAAGGAGCGCCGCCGTGAAACCGAAAACCGCATTCGCCGCACCCAAGAAAATCTCGAGCGCCTGAGCGATGTGCGCGCCGAGCTGGGCCGGCAACTTCAGCACCTGGAGCGGCAAGCGGTTGCCGCTGAAAAGTACAAAACCTTCAAGCAAGACGAGCGTCGCAAAAAAGCCGAACTGACCGTGTTGCGCTGGCAACACTTAAACACCGAGCTGCAATCGTGGCATGGGCGTATTCGTGATACCGAATTGCAACTGGAAAAGCACCTGACCGGGCGTATTCGACTGGACACCGAGCTCGAAAATTTGCGCGCAGAACATCAGCAGCGCAATGAGCAGTTTAACCGTACCCAGGCGCGCTACTACGAAGCCGGGGCAGATATCGCGCGGCTTGAACAAAGCTTGCAGAACAGCCGCGACCGCAGCCGTCAAGCCAGCCTGGAAGTTGATCAGGTACTGGCCAGCGAACGCGAGCTGGCCCGTGAACTGGAGCAAGACACTGACAAACTTGCAGCGCTTGAAGAAGAACTGGCAATGCTTGAGCCAGAGCAGGAAGAGTTAAGCCTGCGGGCAGAAACCTCTGGTGAGCAGCTCCATAACGCCGAACACGACATGGCCGACTGGCAGCAACGCTGGGACGATTTCAGCGCTCGTTCAGCAGACGCGCGCCGCCAGGCCGATTTGGCACAATCGAGCATTCGCGCCTTGGAAAACGCCATCGAGCAGCTGCGGCTACGGGGTCAACGGCTGCAGCAGGAGCGCCATACTCTGCAGCAGCAGCTGGATCACGAAACTCTGGATGAACAGCGCGAACTGCAGGCTATGGCCAGCCTGAAGCGCGAAGGCGCACAGAAAATCATTGAAGATAGCCATCCGCAGTTGCAACAGCTTCGTTTGCAGCAGCAGCAAGCCGGGCAGCATCAAAACCAGCAGCGCCAGCAGGTTCAACGCCTGGAAGCCACTCTTGAGTCACAACAGCAACTGCTGGAAGAACAGCTGGGCGATACCAACGGTGCGCTGCAAGACTGGCTGAACCTGCATCAGCTGGCACAAGCACCACGCCTTGCAGCCGCTCTGGATATTGATCACGGCTGGGAATTTGCAACCGAACAGGTGCTTGGTCGCCTGTCCCAAGGCTTGGTGTTACCGCAGCTTGCTGCGCACCTGACGCTGCTTGACGATGCCCCCGCCGGTGCTGCGCTGGTGTCTGCGGATGCTGATGCCGATGCCGATGCCGATGCCGATGCCGATGCCGATGCGCCAGCAGAGTTGCAAGGGGCCACCAGCCTGGCTGCCAGAGTGCGCGGTAATGCGGCCATTATTGATGCATTGACGAATATTCTGGTGGCAGACAGCCTTCAGCAAGCGCAGCAACAGCAGCGGCAGCTGCAACACGGACAGAGTGTGATAACGCCGCAAGGGGTATGGATGGGGCGCCACTGGGTATTGATGCCTGCAGCCGATGCCAGCCAGACTGGGGTGATCGAGCGTCAAAAAACCGTACTGAGTTTGAACGCACAATTGGAGCAGGCGCAGGGGAAGCTTGAGCTGGCAGAAACGACTGGCGCAGATGCAAGCCAGGCGCTGGAACGGACAGAACAGAAGCGTGAGCAAGCCCGCCGCGAACTGACCGAGGCAGATCAGCACCTGGGCACCATTGCCGCTCAGCTTGGCGCTCTGCAAGCTCGTAGCGAGCAGATTACCCAGCGTTTGACTCAGATTGACGCTGAAGCCGCGGAGCTGGAGCTCGATCGCGAGCACCAGCATCAGCAGCTGGAGTGCGCACGGGAAGAATGGCAGCAGGGGCTAGAGGTAACAGAGGAACACGACGAGCACAAAGAACAGTTGCTGGCGCAACGTGACGTACTGCGCGAGAACCTTGAACAGCTGCGCCAGCAGGCCCGCCATGAGCGCGACCAGGCCCACCAGCTGCAACTTACGCTGCAGAGCCTGAACAGCCAGCGCGACGGCTTGCGCCAAACCATCAGTCGCGCACGTCTGCAACAGCAAAGGGTGGAAGAGCGCCTGGAGCTGTTGCGGCAGTCCCGCGAGCAGGCGGAAGAGCCTTTAGATGATCTTCAACTAGAGCTGGAAGGCTTGCTGGAGCGCAGGCTTGCCGAAGAAGACAAGCTATCCGAGGCCCGCGAGGGGCTAGAAGACCTGGACCGTCGGGTGCGCGAGGCCGATCAGGGCCGCAGCGGCACCGAGCAACAGGTCCAGCAGGTGCGCGCTGCGCTGGAAACACTGAAAATGGAATGCCAGGCGCTGGAGATTCGTGCAGGTAATCATTTGGAGCAGTTGAGCGAGCTGAACATCACTTTGCACGCGGTGCTTGAACAGCTGGACGATTCTGCCAGTGAGCAGGAATGGTCTGGGGAACTGGAAAAGATCGCCAGTCGGATACAACGTTTGGGCGCCATTAACCTGGCGGCTATTGACGAATTTCAGGTGCAGAGCGAGCGTAAAACCTATCTGGACAGCCAGCACGAAGACCTGACCGAAGCGCTGGAAATCCTGGATGGCGCCATTCGCAAGATTGACCGTGAAACCCGTCAACGTTTTAAAGAGACCTTTGATCGGGTTAATGAAGGTCTGCAGGGCTTGTTTCCCAAAGTTTTTGGTGGCGGGCACGCCAGCCTGGAACTGACAGGCGAGGATTTGCTAGAAACCGGTGTTACCATCATGGCGCGGCCACCGGGCAAGAAAAACAGCACCATTCACCTGTTATCCGGGGGTGAAAAAGCGCTGACCGCCATCGCCCTGGTGTTCGCAATATTTCAGCTTAATCCGGCGCCTTTTTGCATGCTGGACGAAGTGGACGCTCCGCTTGATGATGCCAATGTTGGCCGTTACGCGAATTTGGTAAAAGAGATGTCAAAACAGGTACAGTTTATTTACATTACGCACAATAAAATCGCCATGGAGCAGGCTGATCAGCTGATGGGTGTGACCATGTACGAGCCGGGTTGCTCGCGACTGGTTACAGTAGACGTGGAAGCCGCCGCGGCGCTGGCCGAGGCCTGATTGGGCCGCGAGTATGACAATCCAGCCACAAGCCGTGTTTGTGCGTTGTATTACGCGGGTTCAATTTTTATAGTACCCACGTTGATAGTAACAATATTCTCCGATCCGCAAACAGGACAGCAGCACTATGTCACCACTTAGGGAATGGCTAATTGCCATCGGTACCCTGGTCATTATTGGTATTGTCGTTGACGGCATTCGGCGCATGCGCCGCGCGCGCAGAGAGTCTTCGGCTATTTCCTCTGGCATGGGCGCTGATAACCTGCAGGATTCGCCGCTGGACGAACATTTCAACCCGGAACTGCCATCAGGCGGTGCTCGAACCATTTCCCGCAACGAGCTGGACCAGGATCGCACGTCCAAGAAAAAATCACGGACTGCGCGCCAGGTGCAAAAACCGACTCGGCCGGTTATCGCAGCGGGCCGAAACAAAAGCTCTGAACCTGCAACAGAAGCGGCAGCCAAAGCTCATTCGGCGTTTGTTACCCCTGCTGATAGCACTGAATTTGATAGCACCAAAGCAGATCGCGACAGCAGCGAATTTACCGAAGCGCCGCTGAGTGGCACCCACGATCAGTGGGAACCCGAGCCTTTCAGCGCAGACGTAGGCGATACCCATAGCTTCGAAAGTGATTACCCTGATATCCGCCACGCCGATGAAAACGCAGATCCACCTGTCATTGAGAAGGCTGAGCCCAAGCCCGAGCCCAAACCAGCGCCTCTGCCCCGCGATCCTTCCCAGCCTTTGCCAGGTGCCAACCGCCCGCCGGCCAAAGAAGTGATTGTTATCAACGTACTTGCCCGCACCGGTGAGGAGTTTCAGGGCCCGGCTCTGCAGCGGCTTCTGGAAGCTTGTGGCCTGCTATACGGTGATATGGACATTTACCACCGCCACGAAACCACCGATACCGCAAGCCCTGTGCAATTCAGCGTAGCCAGCGCGGTTGAGCCGGGCACTTTCAGACCCGCAGAAATCGCGACTCTGAGTACGCCCGGCATCAGCTTTTTTATGAGCCTGCCAGGGCCGGGTAATGCCTTGCAGGCTTTTAACTTCATGTACGAAACAGCGCAGGCCGTGGTGCGTAATCTCGGAGGTGAACTGAAAGACGAACGCCGCAGTGTGATGACAGCACAGACCGCTGAGCACTGCCGCCAGCGCATCCGCGAATTCGAGCGCAAGCAACGTTCAAAACGGGATTAATGATGAGCTCAGTCAGTACCAGCGTGCGCGACCGGGTTGACCAGCTGCGCACAACCATTACCGATCACAATCATCATTATTACGTGCTCGATGATCCGCAAGTGCCCGACGCCGAATACGATCGGCTGTTCCGTGAATTGCAGGCGCTAGAAGCCGAGTATCCGGAATTGGCGACGGCAACGTCGCCGACCCAGCGTGTAGGCTCCGCGGTAGAAACCAGCTTTGCGGAAGTGACCCACCGTATCCCCATGTTGTCTTTGGATAATGCCTTCAGCGCCGACGAGTTACGGGATTTCGATCGCCGCGTGCGCGAGCGCCTGAACCGGGGCAATACCGCGGGTGAAAACAGCACGGAGGACGGCGGCGACATAGAGTACGTGTGCGAGCCCAAGCTCGACGGCCTGGCGGTCAGTCTGCATTACCAGAACGGAGAGCTGGTCCGTGCTGCCACCCGCGGCGATGGTTACACCGGTGAAGATATTACCGCCAATATACGGACCATTGCGTCGGTGCCTCTTAACCTGCGCGGCGGCGATTTTCCACAAACCGTAGAGGTGCGAGGCGAGGTGTATATGCCCCGCGCCGGTTTTGACAGGCTTAACCAGCGATTGGCTGGGCGCGGTGAGAAAACCTTTGTAAATCCCCGTAACGCCGCTGCCGGCAGTCTGCGCCAGAAAAAATCCAGCGTGACCGCCAGGCGCCCATTGGAAATGTGCGCCTACAGCGTAGCGGTTACTGACGAGTCAGCGCTGCCGCCCACACACTGGGAAGGTTTGCAGCAGGTCAGTGAGTGGGGCTTTCGCATCAACCCTGAAATGTCTCTCGCTATCGGGGCCGATCAGTGCCTTGAGGCCTACGAGGCATTGATGGCCAAACGCGACAGTCTGCCTTATGAAATCGACGGTATTGTGTTCAAGGTAAACCGTCTGGATCTTCAGCAGCAGTTAGGCTTTGTCAGCCGCGCGCCGCGCTGGGCGATCGCACAAAAATTCCCGGCTCAGGAAGAGCTGACGGTGGTTGAAAGCGTGGAGTTTCAGGTCGGCCGTACCGGCGCTATTACGCCCGTGGCCCGTTTAAAGCCGGTGTTTGTCGGTGGTGTTACGGTATCCAACGCAACTTTGCACAATATGGACGAAGTGCGGCGGCTGGATTTGCACATCGGCGACACCGTGTTTATTCGCCGCGCCGGTGAGGTCATCCCGAAAGTGGTCAAAGTAGTGCAAGACAAACGGCCCTCCAATGCCGCGGTCATAGAGCTTCCGGCGCAATGCCCGGCGTGCGGTTCAGACGTTGTACAGATTGAAGGCGAAGTGATTGCCCGTTGTTCTGGTGGCCTGTTTTGTCCGGCTCAGCGCAAAGAAGCCATCCGCCATTACGCATCACGTAAAGCACTCGACATAGAAGGTCTGGGTGACAAGTGGGTGGATATTCTGGTGGACAGCGAAAAGGTTGAAACCATTGCCGATCTGTATCGGCTGCGCAAAGCAGACCTGATCGGGCTGGAGCGGATGGGCGACAAGTCTGCCAGTAATTTGATTGCGGCCATTGACGCTTCCCGCCAGCCGTTATTGTGGCGGTTTCTTTATGCGTTGGGTATTCGCGAAGTGGGCGAGGCCACGGCCAAAGGCCTTGCCGGCTACTTTGGCAGTCTGGAGGCTATTTCCGAAGCCGATGAAAACGCCCTGCAAGCGGTGTCTGATGTTGGGCCCATTGTGGCCGGGCACCTGCGCAGTTTTTTTGAGCAGCCCCATAACCAGGAAATTCTGCAGAATTTGAAGCAGGCCGGCGTTATCTGGCAAACCCAGGAAATTACCGCGGCCAGTAGGCCTCTGCATGGGCAAACCTGGGTACTGACCGGCACTATGGAGCAGATGACCCGCGACCAGGCAAAACAAAAGCTGGAAGGTTTGGGCGCAAAAGTGGCCGGCAGCGTGTCGAAAAAGACGGCGTGCGTGGTGGCCGGTGAAGCGGCGGGTTCCAAACTGACCAAAGCGCAGCAGTTAGGCGTTGACGTTCTGAGCGAGCAGGGTCTGCTAGACCTGCTGCGTGGGCATGGCTTAGAGGTCTGATTGCGCTTGATCTGCACTTGCTCGGGAACTCGTTGGCCCAAGCCAACAGCCAGAGTCCGTCGACCATTCCTGCAATGATATTACCCACCGTTGCGAAATATTTCTGACAGGCACGTTCCTATTGGCCGGCCTGGTTCACTAACGTGGATAGACATGGGCGTTTCCCTTATTCCTGCTGTAAAACGCGCTCGACACGGAGCCTGTGTGCCAATGCATGGGGTAGGGCAGCTGGCTGGCTACACATGCGATCAGCCAGGTATTCTGCCAACAGCGGTGCGTAGGTCAGGCCCTTACTGCCGAGACCGGTGAACATCCAGGCGCCGGCATTAGTCTTCATGCTTTGCGTGGCGATGGCGCCTGCCACCGGTTGATAATCGTGGGTGGTGCAGCGAAACGCCACTTGCCCTTGCAGAATTTCGTCCGCCACAGCCGGGTGGTTAATGTTGACTACGCCCGGTAGCAAGCGGTCCAGTTCCGTCAAATTTTCCTGATGACTGGCGGTGGTCGGCAGCGGGTTGCCATCGCGTAGGTCGAATGTGGCGCCGGTTACTGCTATGCCGTCGTGCTGCGGATTTAAATAGCGTGAACCACAAATAACGGCGCTGGGCGAGGTGATTGCAGCCGCTGGTAAATGGCTGACTTGCCCGCGGATGGGTTTCAGACGCAGGCGCTCGCCAGGTGCCAGCCATGCCTGGGGGAACAGTTCGGGGGTGTGTGCACCCGCGCAGATCACCAATTGATCTGATTCTACATTAAAGAGTTTATCGGACCCCGTCGCCGCATTGTTCTGTCGCGCACTAATATGCCATAAGCGGTCGCTTTGAACCATGCCGGTGACCCTGCAGTGGGGGTGCACTGTAATCAACGGGTGTTGCACCAGGGTCTGGCACAAGTGCGACGGCGCCAGCCATCCGCCCTGGGGAAACCAGAGCCCACCGCGATGAACCGTCACACCCACCAAGTCACTGGCCTGTTGCGCCGTCACCGGATACAGCACGCCGGTGGGGTAGTGATTGCGGGCCAAAAATTTATGCTGGCGTTGTTGTTCGTGGTCGTTAAAGGCCAGTTGTAACAGGCCTGTAGCGTGAAAAAAGGGCGGGTGACCGGTACTGCTCTGGTACGTTTGAAAGTGCTGATAGAAACGCTCTGCGAACAGCAGTGCAGACAGCGCTAGCGCCGTTTGCGGCGAATAATCCACCCCCAACTTGGCGTAAAGCGCACCCTGCTTATTGCCCGAAGCGGCCTGGCCTGGCGCCAGTGAATCCAGTATTTGCACAGGCACTCCGCGTTCTGCCAGGTTGCGCGCCAGGCAGGCACCGGCAATGCCAGCGCCGATAATCACCACGGAATCCGGGCGGCAGGCTGGCTGCGGATCGGGTTTGTTCAGGTCGTGCCAGGCGTCGCCTTGCGGGCCGAAGTGCAGTGTCAGTCGTACTTGCCCATCCGCAAATACCAATCGGTGCAGGCCCGCCACGGCGGGTGGCCAGGCTTGTACCAGCTGCTCGCTGAATTCGGCCAGTTGCGGCCAGAGTGAGACTGCACGCTCGAGATCGTCACGGCTAAGGGGGTGTTGCTGGTGGGAAATAAAATGCAGAACATTGCCGGGCTCAGGGCGTTGAGCCATCCAGTTCTGCCAACAGGCCAGAAAGTCCAGCCCGAGGTCGAATTCGGCGGCGGCAAAGACCGTGTGCTGAGAGTGCGTGACTCTCTCAACGTGCTGAATCTGAATTTTCTCCAGACTGAGCTCGTCATAAATCCGGTTACTGGCGCCGTTTAAGTAAAGCCTGCCACTCTCCAGCCAGGTTACTTCAGCGTGAGCAAGGGCCGGCCCGATCATGGGGTCATGGTTTCAACAACTGATATGCTTTCAATCGTAATCGCCTGAAGCGGAACATCATTCATGCCCTGGCGAGATCCTGTTTTTACATTGGCAATTGCGTCGATGGCTCCCATTCCCGAGATTACTTTACCGAACACCGCATAACCGGCACTGCGTTGACTGAGGTTAAGGAAGTCGTTGTCAGTCAGGTTGACGAAAAACTGGGCAGTAGCCGAATCCGGCGCATTGGTGCGCGCCATTGCGAGGGTACCGCGCAGGTTTGGCAGGGAGCGGCTGGCTTCGTTACGGATAGGCGGGCGGGGTTGCTTGCGCTGCAGCTGTTCAGTGAACCCGCCGCCTTGAATCATGAATCCCGGAATTACCCGATGAAATACGGTGCCTTGGTAAAAGCCCGAACGCACGTATTCCAGAAAATTGGCCACGGTGTCCGGTGCCACGTCTGGCCTCAACTGAAGTGTAAATTGGCCTTCGGAGGTGATGACATCCACGTTAACCAGATCCTGATTGCTGAATTCGCTGGCGCTATCATCAGCGTTAGCGGTGCCCACCAGAGCCCAGGTTGCGGCTAGGACAGAAAAGAAAAATGCAGAAAAAAAACGTTTCACAGCGGGCATGCTCTGGCTACCTTGGCAGATTGCGATTAAAAAGCGTGATGAAAGCGCGGCAGCGAAGCGTAACAGACGATTAACGCTTCAGGCGCTGGCCAGAATAGTACTGGATGGCACCGCGCACTATATCACTTAATCTGGCCAGGCGTTTTTGCATGTGGGCCATTACCCGGCCGTTGTTTTGATTCAGTTGCTGGCACTGGGTCAGTGCCTGATCGGCCTGTTGCCAGAGCTGGTGAAGTTCGGTTAAACCAGCGGCCGCAATGAAGCGGGAAGGGTTACCACTCTCAGGCCGAAAGCCCATAGCAACCAGAGCGTGAATCTTTAGCTTGGCGCGTTCGCGAATTTGCTCTAGCTGGGCGTTCTTTTCGTCAGTCAGTGCTTGCAGCTGTTTCATGTCAGAGGTAGACAGCAGTTCTTTTTAATCGCCTCAGAAGGGCGCTCAGAGCCAACAATGTCGCCCTGAAAACCCGTGCGATAATGGCTGTCTTACAAAGCCTGCGAGAGGCAGGGAAGCGCGGCAGGTTAAAACGATCAAAAGCCCGAAACTTGCTGGAAAGGTTGCGCAACTTTGAGCACGACGTTCTGCGTTTTATGGATGTCGAGTACGTCCCCTTCACCCACAATCAGGGGGAGAATGACCTGCGTATGACGAAAGTGCAGCAGAAAATATCCGGTTGTTTTCGATCCATGGCGGGGGCGAAGATCTTTTGTCGTGTTCGCAGTTACCTGTCAACGTGTCGTAAGCAGGGGATGTTAGCCACAGAGGCTCTGGCTTTACTCTTTCAGGGTAAAAACCCTGCGTTTATGGATACCGATGAGACTCTATTTTAATGATCATGGTGGATATGAGCTGAATAGTTACATCGGGTTTTCTATTGTTTGGCTCTTGGTCAACGGCGTGCAGCCGGATACTGGTGCTCTGCGGCCAGTGACCGCGCTGTGGATTTGTGCCATTCCGTTAATGGATATGGTGGCGATTATGATCCGTCGGGCGAGAAAGGGGCAGTCTGTCATGATGCCAGACCGGGATCACCTGCATCATATTTTCCTGCGAGCAGGGTTCACGGATCGCCAGGCGTTGTTGGTGATAACGGTTCTGGCGACTCTTTTGGCCTGCGTCGGCATTCTGGGGGACGCTTTTCAGGTCCCTGAATGGTTGATGTTCGGGCTCTTCATGTTGGTGTTTGGTTGTTACAGCTGGGCAATAGGTCATGTTTGGCGTTTGTTGGTTCTATTGCGGCGGTTGCGGTGGTTGTGACCAATTGAAGGTGCGAATTAAGTCAGCGAGGGCGATGGACCGGACAAGATAGTTGACGCTGCACACGAACTGCAAACAGACTGAATAACCGGCCAAGAAAACGGCCGGGCTATCGCACAATGGCAGGGGTTTTTAAAGAAAATTGGCGGAGAGAGAGGGATTCGAACCCTCGAAACGCTATTAACGTTTACACACTTTCCAGGCGTGCGCCATCAGCCACTCGGCCACCTCTCCTAAAACAGAGTCGAATCAGCAAGATGATCGTCGATTCGAGGGCGCAGACTTTAATCGTTTTATCGGCGCTTGGCAACCACCTTGAAACCAAAAGCCGCAAAAATTCCAGCTTGCGCGGGTAATTGTCTGTACGATAGACGTCATTCCTTTTGTGTTTATCAGGCAGCGTAATCCGTTTCAGGATATGAGCAGAATCTAAAGGCGAATAATGAATGTTGATGCAATCTGAACACTCGACCCTGCTGCTAATCGATGTCCAGGAAAAACTAATGCCAGCAATTACCAACGGGCAGGATGTCGTCAGCCAGTGTATCACGCTCGCTAAGATTGCTGGCCTGTTGAACGTGCCGGTTTTAGCCACGGAACAGTTGCCAGAGAAACTGGGACCAAATCTGGAAGCGGTCAAGGAGCTTTGCCACCGTACCCTGACCAAACATCACTTTGATGCCTGCTCGGACGGTCTGGTCGAGGCTCTACCCGAAGGCCGGCCACATATTGTTATTGCCGGCTGCGAGACCCATGTGTGCATGATGCAAACGGCACTTAGCCTGATTGATGGCGGCTACTCGCTCTGGGTTGTGGCAGATGCTACAGGGTCGCTTAAAGAATTCGATCGGGATGTCGCCCTTGAACGGCTCAGCGCTTGCGGCGCGCACATCGTTACCGTTGAAATGGTCGCGTTCGAGTGGATGCGACACTGCAAAAACACGGCTTTCAAAGATGTGCAGCAGTTCCTCGATCAAGTAGGCAGAAAACCCAATCATCCGTTCATAGCCGGGCAGCGTAATCATAAACCCCGTTTTCACCAGTAAAGAGATCAACAATGCTGAATATGGATTTTGCCCGCAGGGTTGTGGTTCACACCGGTGAACAGGAATGGCTTGCCAGCCCTTCAGGTGGTGTGGACAGAAAGCCATTGGCCCGAGAAGAGGCAGAGCGCGGCCACGCTACCAGTATTGTTCGCTATAAGCCCGGTGCGTCGTTCAGCCGCCATGAGCACCCACTGGGTGAGGAAATACTGGTGCTTGAAGGCGTGTTCTCGGATGAAACCGGCGATTACCCGGCAGGTACCTATCTGCGCAACCCGCCAGGCACGGGCCACGCGCCTTTTAGCAAGCCTGGCTGTACCCTGCTGGTGAAACTGCATCAGTTCGACAAGCGCGACCGCACTCCGGTGCGAATCAATACCCAGAAAACTCCCTGGCTTCCCGGAATCGGTGGGCTGGAAGTCATGCCCCTGCACGAATTCGAGCACGAACATGTGGCACTGGTGAAATGGCCGGCGAACGAACGTTTCCAGCCCCACCGGCATTTTGGTGGGGAAGAAATCTATGTTATTTCAGGGGAGTTTTGTGACGAGAACGGGCGGTATCCGCAGGGAACCTGGATAAGAAGCCCTCATCTGAGCCAGCATCATCCTTTTGTAGATCAAGAGACGGTTATCTGGGTAAAAACCGGCCACTTGCCTGTCGAACAGGCGAGTTAATTAACAGCGCTGTGATCCACCACGATCAGCTCTTGCAGATCAAATCCTGCTTCCAGAGCTGTTTTTCTGAACCCGGCCATGGCCTCATCGCTAACCGTCGGGCTGCGTGACGACCGAATTGCGGCGCAGGTACCAAAAAAGCATAAGCCCGGAGTGCAACAGTAAAAGTGGGATCGCAAGCAACAATAGGCCGGCCCAGCCGAGGGAGCTTAAGGCCAGCCCGGCTGACATGGACGCAACGGCCTGAAAGCCAAAAACCATCATGTCATTCAAGCCCTGCACGCGAAAGCGCTCGGAATCGCTATAGCCCTGCGGCAACAAACTGGTGCCACCCACAAACAAAAAGTTCCAGCCGATACCCAGCAGGATAAGAGCGCCAAGGTAGTGATGAAAACTGACGCCGCTGGCCGCCAGGGCAATGCAGATCAGATAGGCAACCATACCCACTAACATCATGCGCCTTATGCCCACCACCCGAATTAACCAGCCGCTTATAAGCGATGGCAAATACATGGCCATGATGTGCAACTGAATGACTCGTTTGGCATCGTCTAGCGGGTGCCCGGCCATTTCGGTCATGCTCAGGGGCGTTGCCGTCATAATAAAACTCATAATCGCGTAACCCACCGCAGCGGCGCTGATGGCAACCCATATCACCGGATTCGCAAGAATTTCACGCATCGGCCGACCACCGCCTTCATGCACCGGTCGCGGTCGTTCGCCGCTGCTGCGGTAACCGAGCACCAGTATGATCATGGCAGCAAGCTGAACCGCTGCCAGTCCCAGCCAACTGGTCAGAAACGGGTGCAGCGGATCGTCACCACCAATCGAGGCAATTTCCGGACCGACCCAGGCCGCAACCAATCCACCTAACAGAACGCGCGCCGCTGCAGTGCTGGCCAGTTTGGGGGGAACAGATTCCATAGCGGCGAAGCGGTACTGATGCACCACTGCAAGCCCACTGCCGCCAAGTACCGCCGCTAGACACAAAAGGGCAAAAGCACCTTGCCAGGAAGCCAGCGCACCCACTCCAGCAGCAACCGTGCCCATAACCGTGCCCAAAAGCATCACCGGCTTGCGCCCGACGCGAGCCATAAGCCAGGTGGCGGGTTTGACGGAGAGCACCGTACCCACCACTACGAACGCTACCGGCAAGGTCGCGTATTCAGGGCTGCCGGCCAGCGCCCGGCCTTGAATACTGCCAATAAACACAATAAATGGCGCCGTACACATGGCCATCGCCTGCGCCGCAATTAATACCCAGACATTCAATGGCATAGTTTATTTTTTCCGGTAGATAATACCCGGACTGCACTGGACCATCTCGTACAGGTCAGTTAATCCGGTAAGGGATTCCGATGCACCCAGTATAAGATAGCCGCCTGGGTTCAAGGACGCGTGAATACGGGTAAGAATGTCGCGCTTGTGCTCCGCGGAGAAATAAATCAGCACGTTGCGGCACATGACAATATCAAACTTGCCTAGGGGCTGTTGACAATTGCTCGTAAGCCTTTGAAAGGTAAGAGCAAGCTCGTATAATGAAATTCCACAACAACAATTATACGAGCCCGCAATGCCCAGATACAGGCTCACAGAGAAACTGTGGTCCAAGCTAAGAGAAATATTGCTTCAATTCAGTCTGTATAACAAGGCAGGTCTGCGTAAAACAGTCGAAGGCATTCTGTTCAGAATGCGGACCGGTGTGCCTTGGAGAGATCTGCCAGGCCACTTCGGAAAATGGAATTCTGTCTACAAAGTCTTCAATGACTGGTCGAGAATGCGTTTGCCAGACTCAAGCACTATCGTGCCGTTGCCACCCGATATGACAAGCTTGCTCGAAATTATGAGAGCATCGTGTCATTGGCTTGCGCATTTCTCTGGCTGCCGATGTGAATTGTCAACAGACCCTAGTACACTGTACATCTTAATAGTTCGCAATTAATAGCATTTTGCTATACTCGTTCTCAACCATCAATTGAGGACGACGATATGGCACCACGTTACAAGGTGACACTGACAAAAGAAGAACGAAAAGAATTGGAGGCAATTTCAACGAAGGGCAAAAGGGCCGCCCGAACCGTTTTATCTGCCCGCGCATTGCTACTGCTTGATGCTGGAGAATATGGGCCTAAATGGGTTGTTGCAAGAGTTGCTGAAGCCTTAGGGCGAACGACTCGAAGTCTCGAACATTTAAAAAAAAGATTTGTTGAAGAGGGTCTCACCGCAGCCATCGAACGGAAGAAACGCGAAACACCTCCCCGAGAAATTCTGTTTGGAGGTGAGTTTGAAGCCCGGCTTTTGGCATTGGCGTGTTCACAAGCGCCGGAAGGCCGAAAGCGTTGGACCGTACGGTTACTGGCTGAGAAAGTGGTGGAATTGGAAATAGCACCGAGTGTTTCCCCCATGACGGTATGTAACACTCTAAAAAAAATGAACTTAAGCCTCACCTGAGCAAGTACTGGAAAATACCACCGGATGAGAATGCCGCTTTTGTAGCGGCGATGGAGGACGTTCTTGATATCTATTCACGGCCATATGATCCGAAATTTCCGGTGGTCTGTATGGACGAATCGAGCATGCAGTTAATTGGCGAGGTTCATGAACCTATTCCAGCAGCTCCTGGGCCAATGTCATCAACTTAAGACATTTCCCTAAAAATATCCTATAATTAGAGCTCATCCATCAACAAGGAAATGCCCTATGGAGCACAATAAAAAAACCAACGGTTGACAACCCAACCGAGATCCTGGCTGAAAATTGTACATAAATTAACCAATCTCNTAAGCTGCCCCGATTTTATTACCCAGCATCGCACCCACCCAAAGCACTTTACCCGCAAACGCCATCTGACCTTC
>NZ_KB889919.1 GCF_000372805.1 Marinobacter gelidimuriae
ACTCATCGAAAAAATTGACGCTGCGCAGGTGCTGATAGCGGATAAAGGCTACGACAGCCAGATAATACGTGACAAGGGAGAAGCCCTCGGAATGAGCGTTATTATTCCCAGAAAGAAAAATTCGATCAAGGGCAACAAGGGACTCGACTGGCATTTGTATAAGCTCAGACACCTGGTCGAGAATGCGTTTGCCAGACTCAAGCACTATCGTGCCGTTGCCACCCGATATGACAAGCTTGCTCGAAATTATGAGAGCATCGTGTCATTGGCTTGCGCATTTCTCTGGCTACCGATGTGAATTGTCAACAGCCCCTAGCGCCCAATCCGTCAACAACGAAAACACCTACGGCGTGCGTGCCAGCTACACTCTGGATAATCTGCGTGTAACTGGTCAGCTTCAGACCCGTAAGAACGTTGCTGACACCTACGGTTTGATGGGCGTTTACACCTTGGGCCAAAACCAGTTCGCACTGTCCTATGAAATGCGCGAAAAAGATGGCACAGGCAACCCAACTGGTGCCGCAGACTTCTGACGAGCGTACCGTTGCTGCCGTTGGCGCAACCTACTACTTCTAATTCAGCTAATTCGGTAGTATTAAAAACCGGTGATCTTCGGATCACCGGTTTTTTTGCATTTGCGTGAAGTTTGATCAGCGAGCGGGTAACGTATACGGCAACAGTGGAGGTGGTATGCGCTTTATGACTGGCGTGTCAACGGAACGCTGAACGGGCGCGACCTCAGCCGTTTGCGGGCTGACATGTAACCGGGGGCCACTGACAAGTATCTGCCAGTTTTGGCATGCATTCACCGAATGGGGCAAGCGCATTGATGGCACAAGAGCTGGAAATTAAACTGACCCTGCATCCGCAACAGATTCCGCTGGCAGTGGCTTGGCTGCTACAGCAGGCGGGCGCTAGCAAGGGCGCGTGCAAACGCCTGGTGAATACTTACTACGACACCCCCGGCAACGAACTGAACGGTCAACGCATCGCCCTGCGTTTACGGCAGGCTGGCGGCCGCATCATTCAAACCCTGAAAACCCAGGGCGAATTTGTCAACGGCGCCCACAAACGCAATGAATGGGAATGGGAAGTGCCCGGCCCTAACGTGCAGCTGGGCTTGCTGGCAGACACGCCGCTGGCGGACAACGTGAATCTGGCGAGGCTGGCACCGGTGTTCGAAACCAACTTCGAGCGCCAGGTGATTATGCTCGCAGGCGGCAGCTCGGTGATCGAAGTGGCGGTGGATATCGGCGAGATTATCGCCAACGGGCACAGCCGCGCGCTCTGCGAAGTTGAATTCGAACTAAAATCCGGCAATCCTGACAGCCTGTTGATCTGGGCGCAAAAGCTGGCGCAACAGTGCCCGGTGTTTTTAAATTTGGTGAGCAAAGCCGAGCAGGGTTATTTTCTGGCGGATGAATCAATGGCTACTGCACGTGTTATTGAGAGTGATGATGAGAGTGGCGGTGAGAATGCCGGCGAAAGTGCCGGTGAGGCAACAGCCTCTTTGAACAGGCTGCTTCAGTATTTGAGTCAAAGCTGGCTAAAACAGCAATCCGTAAACATGAAGAGCCTGAATCTTGGTGCACTGGCGCAACTTGCGGCGCGCAGCGACATGGATCAGCCCTGGTCAGAGCTTGTTGAGCAACTGCAAGGCGGCACAAAGGTCAGTGATCTGTTACAGCAGCCGTTGTTAGGCCAAATTCAGTTGGCCATGCTGCGGCAAATAGCAGACCAGCAGGGCGCCAATTAAGAACGGAATGGGAAGTCTTAGGTCGCTCAGGAATCGGTGCTGTCACTTTCCTGGCTGTTACGCCACTTTTCCAGAAACGTCCGGTAGCGCTCCAGGGCTTCTTTGACGACGTCCAAACCTGGAGTGTCACTGGAGCGTACCAGCACAATCAGGCCTTTGCCTTTGATCGGTTCTTTGATGGGTGGCTGGCAAATCACTTCGCCATCGTCTATGTAGGCCAGGGCGCTGCCGCCGTGCTGGGGTGTGTTGATGATAACGATGTGTTCTTTCATTTTGTAAACCCAAAGTCCGCGTAGAATACGTTCCCGGCGATAAAACCGGTATTCGATGAAGTCGCTGATAATCAGCGTGAGCACCGTAATGGCGCCTATAAACAGCACTACAATAGTGCTCAGTCGGCCCATCCAGGTTTGCGGCGCATAATCGCCGTAGCCCACGGTAGACACGGTGGTCATGGTAATCCAGACCGATTCGAACAGGGTCAGGTCTTCCACTGTCCAAATCACCAACACCTGGAAGATTAGCAGCCCAATCAACATCGAAAAAAGTGTTTTCATGCGCTTGCGGATCAACCCGCTCATAGGCAAGTGCGATTGAGAGTTGGATTGAGAGTTGGATTGAGAGTTGGATTGAGAGTGTTCGGCGTTCAGTGGGCGACGATTGCGTTGCATCCGGGCGCTGGTGTCCTGTGGGTCTGATTCGTTATACAGTACCTTTAATACGATACTAAACCAAAAATATAACAGAGAAACAGAGGTTTGCTTTATGTCTCAGCCTTGGAGCGCACTGCCGCAGGTTTTGGCTGCCGACGTTGCCGGGCGCTGGCCGGGTATTTTCGCAGACGGCGTGCCTTCCTGGCTCACAGAGTCTGGCGCCATTACCACCGAGTTACTGGCGGCTGCCATTGCCAGCAGTCCTTTTTTGGGCCAAACCCTGGAGCGGCAACCCGATGCGGTGCGTGAATTGCTGTCCTCGCGCTGCCTCAGCAAACCCACCACCATCGCCTATCTGCAACAGCGCTGGCAGGAATATCTGGCGCACATTAGTGACGAGCCGGGCCTGCATCAGGCTTTGCGATGTTTCCGCCGGGAAACCCAGTTTCGTATTATCTGGCGCGATCTTCTGCGCCAGGCCGACTTGGCCGAAACCATGGCCGCCACCAGCGGCTTCGCCGATATCTGCATCGATGGCGCACTAAGCTGGCTTTACGGCAGCGCTTGCGAGCAGTTTGGCACACCCTGGGGTATCAGCCCGGTCAGCGGCGAAGAGGCACCGCAAAAAATGGTGGTGCTGGGTATGGGCAAACTGGGCGGGCGCGAACTGAACGTGTCTTCCGATATAGACCTGATATTTGCCTTTCCCGGCAAGGGTGAAACCCGCGGCGGGCGGCGGGCGTTAGACAACCAGCAGTTTTTTGTTCGCCTTGGCCAGCGATTGATTCAGGCGTTAGACCAGATAACCGCTGACGGTTTTGTGTTCCGGGTAGACATGCGCCTGCGGCCCTATGGCCAGAGTGGCGCCCTGGCGCTGAGTTTCGCTGCGCTGGAAACCTACTATCAAGACCAGGGTCGCGACTGGGAGCGCTATGCCATGGTCAAGGTCCGGGTAGTAGCCGGGGACCAAGAAGCCGGTGTGGTGCTGATGGAAAGCTTGCGGCCGTTCGTGTATCGCCGCTACGTGGATTTCGGCGCTTTTGAATCCTTGCGCAGTATGAAAGCCATGATTGGCCGCGAAGTGCGCCGCAAAGGCCTGGAAAACAACATTAAGTTAGGCAGTGGTGGCATCCGCGAAATCGAGTTTGTGGTGCAAGCGTTTCAGCTGATTCGCGGTGGCCGGGACCGGGAACTGCAGCAGCGCGAATTACTGCGGGTGCTGAACGAATTTCTGGAGCTGGAACTGCTGCCGCCGCAGGTGATCAGCGAGCTGCGGGCGGCCTACGTATTCCTGCGCAATCTGGAGCACGCGCTACAGGGCATGGAAGACCAGCAAACCCAGCTACTGCCTGATACCGACCTGGCCTGTGCCCGAGTGGCGCATATTATGGGTTACAACAGCTGGCCGCTGTGCCAGCAGCAGCTGGACGAGCACCGGGCGCAAGTGGCAACGCACTTCAGTAACATCATTGCCAGTGATGGCGACGACAGTCCACAGAACAACCTTGATGATGGCTGGCAAGAGCTGTGGTTTTGCGAGATGGACGAGCCGACTGCTCTGGCATGGCTGGTTGAAAAGGGTTTTGAAGCGCCAGAAGAAACCCTTGCTGCGCTCACCAGCCTGCGCACCAGCCGCACCATCAAATCGCTGCAAACCCAGGGCCGACACCGCCTGCACCAGTTTATGCCCATGCTGCTGGCCACCCTGACCGAAGTCGAAAACCCGTCCCATACCTTCGGCCGGGTGCAGCCTTTAATAGAAGCCATACTGCGCCGCACCGCTTACATGGTGCTGTTACTGGAAAACCCAGGGGCCTGTTCCCAACTGGTGTCCCTGTGCAGTGAAAGCCCCTGGATAGCGCGCGAACTGGCTGACACACCGCTGCTACTGGACGAGCTTTTAAACGCTGAAAGCTTGTATTACCCACCCGCCAAAGCCGAACTGCAGGACGACTTGCACCAGCAGATGCTGCGCATTTCCTATGACGACCTGGAAGACCAGATGGAGTCTTTGCGGCATTTCCGCAAAGCCCACACCTTGCGGGTGGCGGCCGCTGAAATGAAAGGTACCCTGGCGCTGATGAACGTCAGCGATTATCTGACCTGGATTGCCGAAGTGGTGCTGGAACACGTGGTGGATGTCGCTTTTGCCAATCTGGTCAGCCGCCACGGCTATCCGCGGCGAGCCGATGGTTCGGTCTGCGATTCGGATTTTGCGGTGATTGGGTATGGCAAGCTAGGCGGTATCGAGCTGGGCTACAGTTCCGATCTGGATCTGGTGTTTGTTCACAGCGCCGACCCGTTGCAAAGCACCGATGGCGAAAAATCCATCGACAACGCGGTGTTCTACACCCGCCTGGGCCAGCGCATTGTGCATATTCTGAGCACCCAGACACCCTCCGGCCAGCTTTACGATGTAGACATGCGGCTGCGCCCGTCTGGCAGCTCGGGCCTGTTGGTAACCACTTTGCAGGCCTTTGAAAAATATCAGCACACCGACGCCTGGACCTGGGAACACCAAGCTCTGGCCCGCGCCCGCGGCATAGCCGGGTGCCCGCGCACTCTGGAAGGCTTTGAACAGATCCGCAAGAGTACCCTGTGCCAGCACCGCGACCGGCTAGCGCTGCGCAGCGAAGTAGTGGCCATGCGTGAAAAAATGCGCGCCAGCCTGGCCACCCCCGCCAGCCGCCGAGCCGAGATGTTCCACGCCAAACAGGACCCGGGTGGCATTGTGGATATCGAGTTTCTGGTGCAATACCTGATGCTGGCCTGGAGCGAGGAATACCCCACATTAATCCGCTGGCCAGACAACATTCGCCAAATGGAAGCATTAGGTCAGGCCGGCGTATTGCCCGCAAGCGACGTTAAAACACTGCGTGCGGCCTACATTGCGCTGCGATCCGCCATTCATCGCCGCACCCTGCAAGATTTGAACAGCCATTTGTCCGGCGATGCGTTCATTGCAGAGCGGGATTTTATCCGTTCCATCTGGCAACGAGTCATGATTGAATAACGGCTAAAACTTTTCCCGGTGATCCTGATAGAATACCGATCCCACAAGAACTGCTTTTCTGGAGCAACCTAGTATGTCGATGGCTGATCGTGATGGTGTTATTTGGCTGGATGGAGAAATGGTGCCCTGGCGTGAAGCCAAAGTGCATGTACTGACCCACACCCTGCATTATGGTTTGGGCTGTTTTGAAGGTGTGCGAGCTTACAACACCGCTGAAGGCGCCGCTATTTTCCGTATGAAAGATCACACCGACCGGCTATTCCGTTCAGCTCATATTCTGAATATGAAAATGCCGTTCAGCAAAGACGAAATCAACGCCGCCCAGCTGTCTGCGGTACGGGACAACAATCTGGACGAAGCCTACCTGCGCCCAATGGTATTTTATGGCTCCGAAGGCATGGGCCTGCGTGCCGACAACCTGAAGGTGCACGTAATGGTCGCGGCTTGGAATTGGCCATCGTATATGTCGCCAGAAGCCAAAGAGCTCGGCATTAAGGTGCGCACTTCGTCTTACACCCGCCACCATGTGAACATCACCATGTGTAAGGCCAAGGCTAACGGCAACTACATTAACTCCATGCTGGCGCTGCAAGAAGCCGTATCCAGCGGTTGTGAAGAAGCCCTGATGCTGGATAACGAAGGCTACGTGGCTGAAGGCTCTGGCGAGAACGTCTTTATTCTTCGCAACGGCGTGCTGCATACACCGGAACTGAGCTCCTGCCTGGAAGGCATCACCCGCCAGACCATTCTGGACTTCGCCAAAGAGCTGAACATTGAGGTGAAAGAGCGCCGCATCACCCGCGACGAAGTGTATGTCGCTGAAGAAGCCTTCTTTACCGGCACCGCCGCCGAAGTGCTGCCTATCCGTGAGCTGGACGGTCGCGCTATTGGTGAAGGTAAACGCGGGCCGGTCACCGAAAAACTGCAGTCTATGTACTTTGATGCGGTAAAGGGCAAGTCGCCTCAGCATCGGGATTGGTTGACGTTTGTGCGCTAACGCGTGCCCACTCAGTAAAGCGGCGTCGCTCCGGGCGCCGCTCTGCGAAAACGTTTGTATTCCCACTGATACTGGGCAGGGTTGTCGGCAATACATTTCTCTACCGAGAGATTAAGTGCCGCCACAGATTCGGCTATATCCCTGGACGCCATGCCCGGTTCGGCTTCCCGAATGACGATTTTAAAACCTGCTGCCGCTGGCAGGCGTTGGGCATAGGTTACAAGCGGCGTGGCGCCGGTTTTGTGTATGAGCTTGGAGGCTAGTGTCATTGTCATGGTGGGGATGCCAAAAAAAGGCGCTACCTCTCCGCTCTCTTTGGGCGGAACCTGGTCAGGCAGAATGCCAATAACGCCACCGTCTTTAAGGATGCTGAACAGGCGCACAATGCCCCGCCTGTCGGTAGCCACCAGTTCAGAACCATTTCGACTCCTTACGTTTTTTATGTATTTTTCTAGTCCGGCCTGATTGGGTGGGCTGTACAGTGCAGCCATCTTGTACTTTGAAGCAAAAAACAGCCCCGCTAATTCCCAGTTCCCCAGATGGGGCGCGAGCAACAATAAACCTTGCTTGCTGGCATGGTACTTGTTGAGCAGCTCTTCCCCTTCAATTTCCCGGATCAAATCGAGACATTTTTCAGTGCGCCATTCCCACATCAGTGGAATTTCCAGCGCTGTTGCACCGGTTTCACGGAGGCTGTGCCGGCCAAGGGCTTCCACTTGTTCCTCGTTAAGTTCGGGGTAACAGACACGAAGATTTTTTCTGGTCGTGTCGACAGCGCGGCCATTCAGTTTCCAAGCTATGCCGCCCAATAATCTGCCCAGACCCTGTGCATTCTTGAGGTCTAATAGGGATATCATCCAAAACAACAGTTTTATGAACTTGCCGGACACAGGGCACCCACTCAGGAATTAGCAAAGTGGGAAAATACCACTGGTACAAAAGGTAAACAAGTTCGGGGCTCATGATTGATTACGGCGGGCACCGGTATCATAAGCATGTATAAATGCTACCATAAAGGTCTTTACGCCCGCGTACCATTGAGGTGAGCGACGACTTGACACGTATCCTGATTATTAGCGACGGCAAGGCCGGACACTTGAACCAATCTCTCGGGCTCGCTGAAGCCTTGGCCAAGCAGCGTCCGGGGGTGGAAATCGAGCAAATGTTGCCGTTCTCGCGTTTGCAGGTGCTGTTCGGTTTACTTTTTGGGCGCTGTCAGTTTCTTGAAAACAAACCGGATCTGGTGATTGGTGCCGGGCACGGAACACATCTGACGCTGCTAACGCTGAAACGATGCTGGCACCTGCCGGTTATGTTGTTGATGAAGCCGTCCATTCCCATGCAATTCTTCGATCTCTGTCTGATTCCGGAACACGATCAACCACCGAAACGCGCCAATGTTATTGTGACTCGTGGTGCTCTGAACCGTGTCCGGCCTGCCACGAAGCAGGCGGGAACCGGTATCATTTTAATTGGGGGTCCGTCGAAAAATAGCGATTGGGATAAGGCGCGCTTGATACGGCAGTTGGAGGCGTTGGTCAGGAGTGACCCTCGTTCCTGGTTGATGACGACCTCAAGACGTACGCCGGCTTCAACCGTTGAAGCATTGGGGCACATTAACGGGATTGAGCTATTCCCGGTGGAAGAAACCGACGCGGGCTGGCTGCCTGAGATGCTGGCATCGGCGGAACATTGCTGGGTGACTGAAGACAGTGTGTCGATGATCTATGAAGCTTTGAGCGCAGGCTGTTCAGTAGGTGTGTTTGAAGTGCCGTGGCGCAGTGAAGGGCGATTACCTAAAGGGGTTAACAAACTGAAAAAGCAAGGTTTCCTGACGCCTTTTGAACGCTGGCCTGGCAAGCCGCTGCCTCCTCTGGATCACAGGTTCAACGAGGCTGAGCGGTGTGCAAAAAAGATAATTGAGAGAGGGTTGCTATGAGCTTACCGACATTAGAGACAACGAATATCGGAATCATCGGGTTGGGGTATGTTGGCTTACCCTTGGCAGTGGAGTTTGGTAAGCATTATCCGGTTGTCGGCTTTGATATCGACTTGGAGCGAATCGTAGAACTTGAAGCTGGGCACGATAGCACTCGGGAGGTTGAAGACGAGGCCCTGGCCGCGGCTAAGCAGCTGCATTTCAGTGCCGAGCCAGAAAGTCTGCGCAGTTGTAATATCTATATCGTGACAGTTCCAACCCCGATCAATGGCCAGAAACAGCCAGATTTGACCCCTCTGATCAAAGCCTCTGAAACGCTGGGTAGGTTGGTGAGCCGTGGGGATATTGTAATCTATGAGTCTACGGTATACCCGGGGGCCACAGAGGAAGATTGTATTCCTGTGATTGAGCGCGTTTCAGGGCTGAGGTTCAATCAGGATTTTTTCGCGGGTTACAGCCCCGAGCGGATTAACCCGGGGGACAAGGTGCACCGGCTTACGTCCATAAAGAAAATCACCTCCGGTTCAACGCCCGAGGTGGCGGACACCGTGGACGCACTGTACCGCACCATCATAACCGCGGGCACGCATAAAACGAGCAGTATCCGCGTAGCTGAAGCGGCGAAAGTGATCGAAAACACTCAGCGTGACCTCAATATCGCGCTTGTTAATGAGTTGGCTATTATATTCAACAGGCTCGGTGTTGATACGGAGGAAGTTCTTGAAGCTGCAGGTACGAAATGGAACTTCTTACCGTTTAGGCCCGGCCTTGTTGGCGGGCACTGCATCGGTATCGATCCTTATTATCTAACCTATAAGGCGCAGTCAGCTGGCTATATTCCCGATGTAATCCTGGCGGGGCGGCGAATCAACAGCAACATGGGGGCGTACGTTGCTGACGAAATGATCAAGGGCATGTTGCGCAAACGAATTCATGTTGTTGATAGCCGCATTCTGATTATGGGTCTGACGTTCAAGGAAAACTGTCCGGATCTGCGCAATACTCGTGTCATCGATATTATCCACGTACTGGAAGGCTACGGTGCTGAGGTAGATGTCTATGACCCCTGGGCCGATGCCTCTGAGGCGGAGGCCGAATACGGCATCCGGCCAGTGGCACAGCCTGTCGATGGTCAATATGACGCTATCATGCTGGCCGTTGCCCATCGGGAGTTCTATCAGCTGGGCGCCGGGGTTATACATCAGTGGGGTAAGCCGGAACACGTGCTTTACGACCTGAAATATGTATTGCCGGCGGATCAGGTTGATCTGCGTTTGTAACCGGTTCTAGCAGGTGTTTATGAAAGTTGTTCAGGTATTGCCCACTTTAAATGGTGGTGGTGTGGAGAAAGGCACCCTGGAAATTGCTAAGGGTCTGGTCGGTAGCGGTCATGAATCGATAGTGATCTCGGCCGGCGGCGGGATGACCGCGCAGCTGGAAGCGGAAGGCAGTCGTCATGCCACCTGGGACCTGGGTAAAAAATCACCGTTAACCTTTCGCCATGTGCGGGCGTTGCGGCGCTGGCTGCTACAGGAAAAACCGGACATTCTGCATCTGCGTTCCCGCATGCCGGCGTGGGTCTGCTGGCTTGCATGGAAGGGCCTGCACGAGAGCCAGCGCCCGCGTTTGGTGACGACAGTTCACGGGCTTTATTCTGTCAGCCGTTACAGCGCCATTATGTGTCGTGGCGAGCGCGTTATCGCGGTATCCAATACCGTCTGCGATTACATTCGTGAAAGCTATCCACACACCGATATGGATAAAGTCCGGATTGTTTACCGTGGTATCGACCCGGGTGAGTTTTCGCAAGGTTATCATCCCTCTGACGAGTGGCTGGGCCAATGGTATCTGCAGTATCCCCAACTAAAAGGGAAAAAAGTGCTAACCCTGCCCGGACGCCTGACCCGGTTGAAAGGCCATCACGATTTTATTGGTCTGATCAAGCAATTGCGGGATTCGGGCCAGCCGGTGCATGGACTGATCGTGGGCGGTGAGGATCCGAAGCGAAAGGCTTATGCCCAGGAGATCCGGAAGCGGATTGCCAAAGAAGGGCTTGGGGACAGCATATTGCTGACCGGCGCAAGACGTGATATTCGAGAGGTGTTCGCCGTTTCCGATCTGGTGCTTTCTTTGTCAACCAAGCCCGAGTCTTTCGGTCGGACTGTAGTGGAAGCCTTGAGCATGGGCGTGCCGGTCATTGGCTATGACCATGGCGGTGTAGGGGAAGTCCTCGGCCAGTTGTATCCGCAGGGCCGCGTGCCTTTGGCGAATTCTGATGCTCTTTACGGGGCGGTAATCAAGAACTTAAACACAGTACAGTCACAACCACGAAATGATCGTTTCTTGCTGAGTGAGATGGTCCGGCAGACTCTGGACTGTTACCTGGAGCTGGCGCAATGATTTGGGGCGCGATTCTTCTGCTGGCTTTGCTGGGGCTGCTGGTATTAAGCAAGCGGTACGCTTGGTGGCGCCCCGCTGTCGGGCAAGAGCATCCGCGTATCCTGATGTTCCACATGGTCAGTGAGCATCAACCGGGGGCGAAGTTCAACAAACTGCGGGTGAAGCCAGAGGCCTTTGACTGGCAGATGCGCTGGCTCAAGGAAAATGGTTGGTACTTTGCGTTGATGTCAGAGTTGGCGGAGCCGGAAAAGCTGCCGCAAAAAACGGTATTTTTGACTTTTGATGATGGCTTCGCCGACAACTACCATCAGGCTCATCAGGTATTGCAAAAGGTGGGCGCCAGAGCAACGCTTTATTTGGTAGTGGACCGTTTCGATCGTGACTGGTCCACAGCCAAGAAAGCACACCATAACAGTGGCGAATTGATGCGCGAGCCCAAACTGAGCGATGAACAGGTCACCGAGATGTTGGCCAGTGGCTGTTGGGAACTGGGTGGCCACACACTGACTCATGCCAATCTGGCGCGCCTGGATGAGGCGCAAAAGCTGACTGAGATCAAAGGCTGCCGAGAACAGCTCGCAGCCCGGTTTGGTGTTTTCGTGTCCAGCTTTGCCTATCCATTCGGCATCTATGACAGGGCCGATGTCGCGTTAGCCGAAGAGGTCGGATTTGTGAGCGCAGTAACAACGGTTGAAGGCATAGAAATTGATTGTCCCTCGAACCGTTTTCAGCTTCGCCGTATCAAAATTTCAGGTAAGGACAACCGGCTGGCATTCCGTCTGCGAATGCGCACCGGCAGAAGAGGTTAAGGCATGAAGGTATGTCAGATAATGGCCGGAAATGAAGAGGGCGGCTTGGAAAATCATTTTGTTGAATTGTGCAATGGCCTGGCTGGCAAAGTTGACAAAGTGGTGGTGATCGCCCATGAGAAGTACCGTGAACGCTTTTGCCCTGAGGTGCGGTTTTTACCCTTGGACTTGAGCGGAGGGCGCCGCAATCCCTGGTTGTTGTTTCGCCTGGCATTACTCATCCGTCAGGAAGCACCGGATATCGTCCATGCACAAGCCAGTAAGGCGGTCGACATGCTGGCTCGTATCCGCGCATTCGTTCCCGGTTACCGGATAGGAACCCTGCATAATCGTAAAAAGAAATTGGGGATGTATGCCGGGATGCAAACGGTGATTGGAGTTAGTCAAGGTGTGGTCGATGGGCTTGAACACCCTGATATTCGGGTGGTTTATAATGGCATCCAGCCCTATACCGATGTGCAGTACGATAAAAGTCGTTTGGCCGCTGAATATCAGTTCGATCCGACGTTACCGATTGCAATAGCGGTGGGGCGTTTAGTTTTTGCCAAAGGCTTCCGGGAGCTGATTCGTGCCTGGCCGGCAGGTAAAGGGCAGTTGCTGATCGTTGGAGATGGCCCGGAGCGTGAGCCGTTGGCTTCGCTGATAGCCAACCTGAATCTGGAGCAGCAGGTGATTCTTGCAGGCTATCGTTCCGATGCCAGGGGGTTGATGACCGGTGCAGATCTCCTGCTGGTATCCTCAAATCGCGAAGGCTTCAACTATACCGTGGCCGAAGCGTTGGCTTGTGGTTTGCCGGTGTTATCAACTCAAGTGCCAGTGGCGCAGGAAATTCTTCCCGAATCTTACTTGGTGCCGGTCAATGACCTGCAAGCACTCAATGCGGCCTTGTGTCGGGTTTTAAGCAACCTGGACGTGGCTCGAACTGAACAGCAGTCGGTGTTTTCCTGGGCGCGCAAGACTTTTTCCATCGACCACATGATCCTGCAGACCATAGCGCTGTACCGGGAGAAGTTGCAGCAGGTGGCGCAATGAACAACCCATCCGGCAAACTGCGAATTTTATTGCTGAGTGATGGCTTGCCTGGGCATCTCAGCCAGTCCCAGGGGCTTGCAAGGTGGTTAGGCGATCGTTATTTAACGGAGTCTGATGAAATGACCGTTGGCTTGAAGGTTAAGCCGCTTGCAAGGCTTATCCTGCCTTACATGACGCGATTCCGCTGTTTAGCGCCGCTGGTGTTGAGGTTTTATAGTGGTGTCCCGGATGATATTCAGGGTGTTGATCTAATCCTGTCTGCAGGTGGCACTACCTCCTTTTTGAATGTGGCCCTGGCGCAACACGGGCAAATTCCGAATGTGTTTCTGGGGTCCAAGCGCCGTCTGCGATCAGACGATTTTTCAGCCCACCTGACCCTGGAGCCGACTGGCGAGCCGCACAATATTGTTATGATCCTGCCGCCAACGCTCACGGATCCGGAACAGTTGCAGGAAAAAGGCCGTGAACTGCGATTATCTCTTGGGCTTTCGGATAACGAAATGCTGAACCTGATGGCGATAGGCGGTGACGGCGCGGGGTACCAGTATGACAGCCAGGCGGTACAGCAGTTGGTCCAGCTAATGATAGAAGAGTACCAGCGCACCGGCCGGCGCTGGCTTTTGACGACTTCGAGGCGGACGGGAGCGAGACTTGAACAGGAGCTTAAGCAAGCCATGCCGGCGGAATTGTTAGCAGATAGTGTATGGTGGTCGGAGAATCCGCGTAAGGTGATGGCGGCCTATATGGGGGCTGCTGACCAGATCTTCATTACTGCAGACAGCATGTCGATGATTGCCGAAGCAATTTCCAGTGGCAAGCCAACAACCGTGCTGTGGCCTGAAAAGAGTAGGCCGGACTCGCGCTATAAGGCCGCTCTGGAGCGCTACGAAAAACACGGTCTGTGTCAGCTCGCCAGACTTGATGAACCGGTCACGTGCACGCTCGATGGCTCGGCAGCGGTTTCCCGGGCGCGTGAGGCTTTATTGGACCAGTTGGAGCAATATCATGACCTGTCAGCTTTTCAGCGTTTGAGCTGATGAATTCCCTCTTCGAGAGCCTGTAAAAAGCACGCTTTTGCCTGGGCAGGAGTGTAACGCTCGCGATATCGCTGCTGCGCCCTATATGCCATGGCAAGTCGCTGCTCCGGATTTTTAATCAACACAGTCAGCGCATCAGCAAATGCCCGGGCATCGCGCCTGGGTACTATCATTCCAAGCTCACCGTGCTCCAGCAGCTCGGCCGTTCCGGGGTCGTCAGTTCCTATCACCGCACAGCCTGCTGCAAAGGCTTCGATTGGGCTGATCGGAAAGCCTTCTCCCAGGGTTGGAAAGCAGAAGATATGCGACTTGGCGAGAAATTCCACCGGATCCTGAACCTGACCGACAAATTCTACCTGCTTCGCAAGTCCGAGCCTGTCACGGAGTTTCTGGAATTCTTCCAGATCTCCGGACCCGGCAATGGAACAGGTGAAATCGATACCTTGTTGCTTCAGTTGAACCAATGCGTTAAGCAATACATCAACGCCTTTGGTGGCCGTCAGGCGACCCATGAAACTGAGTTGCACAGGCATTTCCATGGCTTGGGGTGGGTGGATGCAATGCTTTCTTGGGCAATTGAACACCCGGAAGTGGCGCCCTTTGAGCGTCCGCTCTCGGATCAGTTTTTCAATATGGTTCGATATATTGAAAAAGATATCCGCACCAATGGATCTTTTGACATTATTCGAGTGATTAACGGCGATCAGGGGAGTGTGGAGTGGCTTCGCACGCTTGAATAAACAGGTTGAGCGACCGCCATGACTGATAACGGCATCAGGCTTGATCTGTCGCAGAAGGTGCCAGAGCTTGACGGTGGCAACGGGGTCATAAAAGCCAAAGTTGCTCATGCGAATAACCTTGCAGCCAATTGCTTTCAGTTCGGTTGTGGGCTCATCTGTTTTTGTGCCAATAATAACGGTTACTTCATGGCCTGCCTCGCGCAGCCACCGGCTGTAATCAATCAGAACCTGCCAGCGGCCACCGCGCGCACTGCCGAATACTGTGTTGATAATATGCATTCTATTTCTGTTCTCTTTGTCTAATGGGAGTTTCACGCAGCTTCTTGACCCAAGCGACAATCCGAAACAAACAGAAAATAAGCCCACTGTATGGTACGACATCAGATTCATATCACTCATGCCCTTAATGCTGAGGTACGTCAGCGTTGCCAAGGCAAAAGCCGTTGCCGGGTTTTTGACAGCAGCACTGAAATTAATTTTCAGCAGTGCGTTAATTATCCAAGCTGTCAAAAGCACGCTCCCTATGATCCCGAACGAAAATAGCGCCTCCAGGTATAGGTTGTGCGGATAAAGAAATTGGTAGCCATCAACGGCAGCCATTTCTACATATTTATACGTTGCAGCTCCCCAGCCGGTAAAAAGCTGTTGCTGGCAGGTTTCAAGCAATTGAGCGTAAATCTGCGAGCGTATTTGAAGCGTGCGCACTTGTAAGCCTGTGAGGCTGGAAAACTGTTCAGGAAACACATAGAAAACCTGGAGCAACAGTACCGGTAAGAGCGCGAGGGTCAACAAACCATAGCGTAGGGCTTTCTTCTGGCAGCTTAACCCCGCCAAAAGCAGGCATGTGCATGCCAGCGCCAGTAGTGACCCTTCGGATTGTACGAGAACGCTTATAAGCAGGAGCGGTAGTAAGGAGCACAAGCCGGTAAGCCGGCTTGAAGTGCGGCGATGTTGCCATGTGACGATACCAGCCAGAAGCAGGCTGATAAAAAGAAAATTGTCGAGATTGTGAATGTTGCCAACATGCGTTGACGACCATGCGTTGATGGACTGGTAGGGAGCCGACCAGTCAACAACCCAAACAAGAAGGCTCAATGCAACTACTGAGCTGATCATGCCGAAGAACAGAGCCACCCGTTCAAATCGGTGGGGGGTGAAGGTGTCGGCCGCCAGTAACGCCACCGGTAGAATCCATAATCCTTTGAATACGTTGAAGGCCCCTGTCGATGCCTTGGCCGGTAACGGTGAAAACACAGCACTAGCAACGAGCAAGGCTATAATCGCTGCCAGAATTTTCAGATGAGAACGGACAAATGTGAAAAACGAGTGGTGAGTTATAGACAGTAACAGCAATAATACGCTTATTGCTGTGGTGTGGCTGACCATGTTGACCGGTGTGGCGATCATGAGGTAAGTCAGCCCGGCAACAAATAGATAGTTGATCAGCTCCTGCCGGTTCCACAGGGTAAAACTCTCAGCCAGTAAACGTTTTACATGCATGGTTGGTAATCCAGTTGCTGTCGTTATGATGTGAGTACGATGCCTGTTGCATCAAAATGTGTTTGCAACTATCACTTCACTGGGTAGTCATTATTCGGGAGTGTTTAGTTTTTTTTACTTTTTTTTCTGTAAAACCCCGGGTCTTTCTCATCTGGCCGAGTCTTGAACCGCCGATGCATCCACAGATACTGGTCGGGCGCCTTGCGAATCTCCTGCTCTATAAAGGCGTTGATGCGGGTGGCATCCTCCAGGTCGTCGCCACCGGGGAAGTTTTCCAATGGAGCGTGGAAGTAGATGTCGTAGCCGGGTTTGTCTGCATGGCGGAAATGGCTGAAGGGCATGACCGTACAGCCGCTGCGCTCGGCGATTCGGGACGTTGCTGTTATGGTGCCTGCCGGAATCCCGAAAAAGGGTGCGAAGACGATGTCCTTGCGGCCATAGTCCTGATCGGTGGCGTACCACACGGCCCGGTTCTGTTTCAGGCTGCGCAATAGTCCACGGAGATCTTTGGCACTCAAAACCTTGCCATACCGGCGCTCCCTGCAACGGGTCATGACGGCATTCATCAGCGGGTTGTTGTGGTCGCGCTGCATGACATTCGATTTGATATACTCTGTCGAGAGCGAACCGCCCATTTCCAGCGTGCTGAAATGCGCACCCACGAGCAGAATGCCGCGACCGGCTTCCAGTGCTTTTTCAAAATGCTCTTGGCCATGAATGCGCGTAATCTTTTTCAGTTTTGCGGTGTTCCGGAACCAGCCAATTCCGATTTCGATCAGGCCGATGCCATTGGCAATAAAGCTGTTGCGAACGAGTGCCCCCTGTTGTTGTTCGTTCAATTCGGGGAAGCACAGTTGAATGTTCGTCTCGGTAATGCGGCGCCTGGACTTGGCAAATGTCCATGCCAGCAGCCCCGCCATCCGGCCCAGCCACCATTGGCTGCGCAAGGGCAGCTGGGCGACCAGCCACATGGCAGCAATGCCCAGCCAGGTTGTCCACCACCTGGGGTGGATGTAGGCGGAATAATTGGTATTTCTGGGAAGCTTGCGGTACTTATTGTTCAAAATCGCTGATCCTACATCGACAAACGGTCTGTTCGAGGGCAAGATGCCCGGCAAAAGAATGACATCACTATGATAACGCATCGTTTTGCCGGGAGTCCCGCGTGTTGCCGTTCATTTATTCCCAACTTATCAGAATCGCCCTGCCGTTTATCCTGATCCGGCTATGGTGGCGCGGCAGGAATGCCCCCGCCCGCCGCAAAAACTGGCTGCATCGTCTTGGTATTGTGCCGAAAATGTTCGGGCCCGTCATATGGGTGCATTCAGTGTCTGTGGGTGAAACCATTGCTACTGCGCCCATGGTTAGACGGTTGCTGGCACAGAATCCTGATGTTGCCATTCTGATGACCGCGATGACCGACACCGGTCTGGCCCAGGCCCGGAAGATGTTTGGTGACAGGGTAGCCTATGCTTACGCCCCATACGACACACCGGGCGCAATTCGCCGTTTTCTTGACCGTGTCAATCCTCGGATTCTGGTCATCCTCGAAACTGAAATCTGGCCCAATATGATTGGCTTGTGCCGCAAGCGCAATGTTCCGGTGTTTCTGATTAATGCCCGGTTGTCCGAGCGTTCCGCCCTTGGATACGAGCGGGTGAGAAATCTGGTGGCTCCGGTTATGCAGAGCATCACCTGGGTGGCGGCGCAAGCCGAGCCGGATGCTGAAAGGTTCCGGCGTATTGGTGTGGCGGCAGCGCACGTTGAGGTTACCGGGAGCGTGAAATTTGATGTCGATATTCCGGAGGGTGTTCGTGACGCCGCTACCCGCTTGCGAGAGCAGTTTGGGCACCGGCCGGTCTGGATTGCGGGCAGCACGCACGATGGTGAGGATGTGCAGCTTCTGGAAGCCCAGCGTGGCGTGCTGGCACGCCACCCGTCGGCGTTATTAATTCTTGTGCCCCGCCATCCGGAACGCTTCGATGCGGTCGCTGAAATGGCCGCGGGTAAGGGCTTTGCGGTGGTTCGCCGTTCATCTGGCCAGCCTTCGAAAACCGCCCAGGTTTATGTTGGCGACACCATGGGCGAGCTGATGATGCTCTACGGCGCCAGCGATATGGCTTTCGTGGGTGGTTCACTGACTGAGCATGGCGGGCACAATCCTCTGGAGCCGGCGGCGTGGGCCATTCCGGTGTTTTCAGGCTCCCACGTGTTTAATTTCGAGACGATTTACGAGCGGCTGGAAAGTGATCGCGGCGCTCAGAGGGTGCAGGGCAGTCAGGAACTGGCGCAAGCGGTCAGCCACCTGATGTCGAATTCAACAGAGCGGCTGGCCTTTGGCCAGCGGGCGCTGGCAGTGGTCAACAAGAACCGTGGGGCGCTGGACAAGGTGGTGGAAGGGATTATCGAGAGGTTGTGATTTCGGGCGCCAACGGCAAGCGCTCGGAATCGTAATGCGTTTCCCGATTGACTGTATCGGGTCTGCCAGCATTGTTTTCTCATTGGCCAAAGCATAGGGGGACATTCAGTGTTAAACCAATCACGCCCTGAGTGGTGGTACCGGTGCTTTGGGTGATAGCCGTGTACCTTAATGCCTTCGCTTTCAAAGCGGGCGCGGTATTCGGCGCCTGGTAGGACAGGTGGGGTGCTTACTGGAACACAAAGGTTATCAGGTGGCCATCGCAGCGGCCCAACAACTGGCTGCGAACTACCCGGATGTTATGTTTGTGTTTTTGGGTGAAGGGCCAGATGAAAACTGGCTAAAGCAGCAAGCTGGCAAGATTGATGTCAGTTACTTGGCGGGCTTTCGTGGGCAGCCGCCAGAGAATGCTTCCCACAAAACCACCAAGCCGTTGCGCCGCGCTCAGGCTTAACCAGCTAACCACGCGCAGTAAGGTAGCAATCGTATAATATTCCAGCTTTTTCATGTGCGACCGTATTTGTCCTCGTAACGAACAATGTCGTCTTCCCCAAGGTAAGAGCCAGACTGCACTTCAATCAGCTCCAGGTTTATCACGCCCGGATTTTCCAGCGAATGAACCTGCCCCACAGGAATGTAGGTAGACTGGTTTTCTGTGACCAGATAGGTTTTTTCGCCGTTGGTGACTTTGGCGGTGCCGCTGACCACAACCCAGTGTTCGGCGCGATGGTGATGCATCTGCACCGACAGCTTGGCCCCAGGCTTCACGGTAATCCGTTTAACCTGATAACGCTCACCGTTGTCGATGGAGTCGTACAGGCCCCAAGGCCGGTAAACTTCTCGATGGTTCAGGTGCTCGTGGCGTCCGTTTGCTTGCAGCTGCGCCACCAGTTTTTTTACATCCTGCACTTTGTCTTTATGCGCCACCAGTACGGCGTCTTTGGTTTCTATGATCACCAGATCGTCAACGCCAAGTGTCGCCAGTAAGCGGCTGTCGGCGCGCACCAGGGTATTATGGGTGTCCAAAGTCATCACGTCGCCACTGGTGCTGTTACCGTGGGAATCTTTCGGGCTGACTTCCCACAGCGCAGACCAGGAACCGATATCGCTCCAGCCAGCGTCCAGTGCGACAACTGCCGCAGCGTCAGTTTTTTCCATTACCGCGTAGTCTACCGATTCATTCGCGCACTCCGCGAAACGGGCCTCGTCGATACGGGTAAAATCAAAATCCTGGCTTACGTTTTCCATGGCTGCCTCGCAGGCGGCCAGAATATCCGGGCGGTGCTTTCCCAGCTCTTCCAGGTAGCGGCCGGCGCGGAACATGAACATGCCGCTGTTCCAGAGGTAGTTGCCAGATTCCAGGTAGGATTTTGCGGTTTCTACATCGGGCTTTTCAACAAAGGCTTTAACTGTATGGCCGCACTCGTTAATGGGGTCGCCGTGGCAGATATAACCGTAGCCGGTTTCCGGGTGCGTTGGCGTAATACCAAACGTAACCAGTTTGTCGGCTTGTGCCAGGGTGCCGGCCTGTTGAACACACCTTTGAAAGGCCGTCACATTTTGAATAAGATGGTCTGCTGCAAGAACCAGCATTACCGGGTCTTCTTCGCCCTGCTGGCGGGCCTTTTGCAATTGCAGTGCGGCGAGCGCGATGGCCGGCGCCGTGTTGCGGCCGCAGGGCTCGAGTATAATATGAGCACCCTGAAAGCCCGCCTGGCGCATTTGCTCAGCGGCAATGAAACGGTGCTCTTCGTTACAGATGATCAGCGGCGGCTGCACCGGCAGGCCATTGAGCCTGACGACGGTGGATTGCAGCATCGACCACTTCGGGTCTGTCAGTTTCAAAAATTGCTTGGGATTCAGCTGGCGCGAAAGTGGCCACAGCCGTGAGCCAGTACCACCGGCCAACATTACCGGATAAATCATGAGGCTACTCCGGGCTTGATTGAGCGCAAAAGCGCCATGATGAACAAGTGACTGCTCGGTATAATGTTACCACACAGAGGTGGCCGCATTGCGTATGCCCAAGCCTCTGAGGTGACTATTCTGTTTTCTGGAAGGCCTCCCAAAAGATTTTTCGCCCCTGAGCTTCCCACTGAATTCTCTGATCAAAGCGCTTGCTCTTGCGGCGGATATAATGGTTTTGCCAGCGCGTCACACGCGCCATCTGGTTTTGTACCTGAGGCGCACCCAAGCTGTCTACCAAAAACAGCTCTGCTGTTCCTGATCTGTCTGAAAGCATCAGGTTATGGGGCAGCAAGTTACGGGTGAGAATGCCGTGGGTTCTCAGCCACAGGGTTTAGCGATCGACAGCAGCTTTGAGCATCGGTGTGTAGCCGTCTTTCTTCAGCAGCTCTTCAAGCGAGGGGGCGATTTTGCCATCGGCGCACCTAATCAGTTTACTGGCAGTCGCTGGCCCCATTGATGTTGCGACGCTGCCGCTAGCTGTCTGGCGAATTCGACGGTGCCCCGCTCTACACCACCACTGTGCAGCGCTGGCAGCGCCTGAAGCATTTTCATCGTTAAAGCCCAGTTGATAAGAAGTGTTTCATAACCCAGCGTGCCGCAGCGTCTGCTTGCCAGAATAGAATACGTGATCCTGGACTAGCGGTCATAACCTTGTAGTGATCATCCCAGGTGGCCACCAAATGTTCATCTTGCATTGCGGCCAGGCCCAGCGCAACGCGGCTGCGGCGCTTGGCCGGCAATTGGAACACCCCGGTGGGTACGCCAGACGTTGCCGCTTCGCACACCATCGAATTGCTGTCTGGGGTTATCCAGGCGCAGCGGCTGTGTGCCAAGGCGGTGCTTAGCCAGTGTTCACCGGTATCCTGCGGTGTTAACACTTGAATCCGGTTGGTTTCCAGCGCAGCCAGCGCCTGCACGCAGCTAGCCGGAGTGCGCCGGGAGCTGCTGATAACCCAGCTCCATTGCCGGTAGCTGTGCAACAATTCCTCGATCTGCGCCATGACAGCCTCGTCGCTCCACTGAAAATGCGCCGACGGACCACCTACCAGTATCAGTCCGCGGGGCTGCGTGCCCAGTTCTTTAATGGGGGTTACGGCGTTGATTACGCCCTGGCTCAGAAACAGGTTCGGGCCCGGTTTCACCCGGTCGTGTTGGGGAATAATGGCGCCATCTACCCAGCGCAGTGGAAAGCCCGGTTTCATCAGCACCAGTGTGCGCGCACCTTTAAGCTTGCGCAGGGCCAACAGTAAACGATGGGTTCCGGAGCCGGCGGCGATGATCAGGTCTGGCTGCGGCGGAGCAGGGTCGAGCGCGGGTGGCCGCCCCAGAAGCACTCGCCATAGGGGCGTTTTGACGCTGTTTACGTCTATCCAGTGCAGTGACGCACCGGCCAGCACCCGCAGTCGGTTGCCCAGGCCTTTGAGTTGGTTGCGGTGGCCCGGTTTGTTGTCGGTTAGCAACCAGATAACCGGGAAGGACGTGTTAGCGTTTGCGGCCATAGAAGCCTGGGTCATCTGGATCGGGTCGGGTTTTGAAGCGACGGGGCCTCCATAGGTACTGGTCCGCAACAGCACGCCTTTTCCGCCCTCTAGCGCGCTCGAAGTTCTCCAGCCCATGTAGGGTGGTAATGGCTTTGAGTTTGGCGGTATCGCAAAACCAACACACGCCAATTTCCAGTAAGCCAATGCCATTGGCGATAAAAGATTTTTTGACCAACTCGCGTTGCTGCTGCTCAGTGAGCTGCGGAAAACACAGGCGAATGTTGGTCTCTGTAATGCGCCGCCGGCTGTTACCCAGGCGCCAAACCAGGCGGCCCACGCCGGAGCCGAGCCACCACTGCACGCGAAGGGGCAGCTGCGCTACCAGCCACATAAAAAACATGGCCGCCCAGGTAGGCCACCAGCGTGGGTGACGATAGGCGCTAAAGTCAGTGTTTCGCGGTTGTTTACGGTATTTCTTCTTCACTAGAGTTGAACTCGCAAGTCTGTGGAATTTTGGTAAACCAGGGCGTCAGCTGACGTACACAAGCAATAGCGGGAACCGCCGCAAAAGGCAAACTGCTGATGTTTAGTCTATGATACCCCACTGCCTTATTCGGAGCCCGCTGTGCTGTAATTTATCCATTCCCAACTGATCCGCCTGATGCTGCCTTGATGATTATTGTGCCGCGCCACCCCGAACGTTTCGAGCTGGTCGCCAGCGCTGTTACAAAGGCAGGTTTCAGCCTGGCCCGCCGATCGTTGAGCGAGAGCCCCGCTGCTGCTCAGGTGTATTTAGGCGACACCATGGGCGAACTGATGATGCTTTATGGCGCCAGTGATCTTGCTTTTATTGGCGGCTCGTTGATTGAGCGCGGCGGCCACAACCCTTTGGAGCCGGCGGCCTGGGGGATAGCGGTAATCTCTGGCCCCCACGTATTCAACTTCGAGTCGATTTATCAGTGCCTGCAGGAGCACGACGGAGTAACCATCGTAGAGTCTGCTGGGGCGTTGTTAGTGTGTCTGACTCGGCTATTAAATAATCAACAGGCGTTGCACGAAAGCGGTCAGCGCGCTTTGGCGGTAGTGGAAAGTAACCGAGGCGCGTTAGGCCGTGTGGTGGCCGGCATCAGCCAGCGGGTTTAGGCCCGCCGGCTGAAAAATGCGGCTACCGGCTTACTGGCTCATTGTTTGGCTACTTAGGGTTGTGTCGTCGTTGGCCAGGGCTTCGATGCCCGGTGCGTTTGCGCTCAGCCAGTTGTTCAGCTCTATCAGGTCCTGCGGGCTTAGAGTGCCAGCCGACTGTTTAAGCCGTAACGAGTTCACCACGTAGTCGTAGCGGGCGTTGGCGAAGTCTCTCAGCGCTACGTAGTAAGCGCGCTCGGCATCCAGCACTTCGACGATATTTCGTGTGCCGACTTCGTATCCCGCTCTGGTTGCTTCGAGAGCACTGCGACGGGAAATGATTGTCCGCTCCAGGGCGGAAGCGGATTCGATGTTGTTATTTACGGTGAGGAAAAGGCTGCGGGTGTCCACTCTGACATCGCGCTGCGTCGTGTTGAGTTGCTGTTCCGAGACCCTTACCAATGCCCTCTGCTGACGTACACCTGCCTGGGTACCTCCGCCGCTATACAGCGGAATGTTGAGTTCAAGGCTGATTGAGTTAATGGTTGTGGTACCTCCACCCTGAGTTTGCACACCAGAAAAGCCACCCAGGCCCCGGAGATCGGAGTTAACGTGGGAAGCTGTCAGGTCAAGTGTCGGATAGTGCCCTGCCTTGGCTACCTTCAATTGCGCTTCGGTGGCTGCCAGTTCGTGACTGGCTGATTGAATCGACCAGTTCTGCTGTAAGGCAGTTTCTTCCCAGACGGAAGGGTTCATTGGTGTCGGCCTGCTGAGAGGAAACTCCTGGCGCAGGTTCTCGACGCTGGTGGCGTACTCGCCCGTCAGCCGTGCCAGTCGCTCCTTGGCAACATTGAGGTCGTTCTCCGCCGCAATGCGCAGGCTCTTACTGTCGTCAAAGCTTGCTCTCGCTTCGAAGACGGCGGTAATCGCTATGAGGCCAACGTCGAACCGTTCCTGTGCCTGTTTGTACTGCCGCTGGATAGCTGCTTCCGTTGCCCGTGCAGTGCTCAGCGCATCGTTTGCCCTGAGCACGTTAAAATACGCAGTGGCAACATCCAGTATCAGCTGCTGCTGAGCAAGGTTGTAATCGGCTCTGGCGGCGTCTGTGTCCAGTTTGCTGACGTCATGCCGGAACCACTCTTCAGCCCGGAACAGCGGCTGAGTCAGCTGTAAACCATAACGGAGAATCTTGTAGCTGTCGTTACTGGTCGGTTCGTCCGAGTCGTCGTGGGTCGCACCGCCAAATGCGCTGAGCTGGGGAAGCAGAAAGCTTCGTGTTACTCCCGTCGCTTCCTCAGTCGCATCCAGTGTGGCTCTGGCACCGGCAATTCCAGAGTCGTAGGAGATTGCTTTTTCGTAGGTTTCAATCAGGTCCATGGCAAACACGGGCGACGCCGCAAAAAGGCCGATAAGCCCGGATAGCAATTGTTTCTTCATTTCTCCTCCTGAAAACCTGTGCGCTTGGGCGAGCGCCCGCTTGATGGCAAGCAAATCTATATCCCCTATTATGGCCAATTATCACCGACAGCTCTACCGTTGTAGAATGCATGTATTTTCAAATTGCACCCGAGTCGAATGTCCGTGTTCAGTTTCAGAGGCCAGGCTCCATACTTGCCCTGAACTTACGCACAACTTGCAATCAGCGCCGACCAGGGACTATCTTTCAAAACTGTTTTTAGCTTAGGGCAAACCATTCTGCAAACCGCGCGCTTTACCGAAACCCTGCTGCTTGAGCAGGTGCACAACGCCGGGCGCTGGCTGAACAATCCGAAAATGACCGTGCGGGTGTATCATGATGCCAGTATGGCGGAGGTGATCAGCTGTTACCGTGACCGCCAGATTGCGCCGGTGAACGACTATCCCAATCGCTATATGCACCACCCCGATGAAAAAGTGCAGGTGAACAGTTTTTTGACTGACTGGCTGGATTACTGCCTGCGTTTTGGCCACCTGCCCATGGAGTATGCGGTCTGGAGATTCTCTGTCCCGTGACGACTCAACTTTTATTCCAAGATCCGCCACAGCAGCGACCGCTAAGAGTTCTGCAGCTGACAGACCCCCACCTGAAAGCCGACCGCGATGGTAAGTTGCTTGGCATGAACACTCGCGACAGCCTGGCCGCGGTGATTGATGACGTACTGAAACGCTGCGGTCAGCCAGATTTGGTGCTGGCCACCGGTGATTTGGCACAGGATGGCAGCGTTGATGCCTACGAGGCGCTGGCGCGGGCGTTGGCGAGATTCGATTGCGACAGCCTGTGGATTCCGGGTAACCACGACAATACCGAGCGGCTGTGGCCGGTTGCCCGCCGCTACCGTGCCGAGCGCAAACACCTGAAGCAGGGCGGCTGGCAGATTCTGATGCTGGACTCATCGGTCCCGCGCAAGGTGCACGGCGAGTTAACCCGGCAAGAGTTGGAATGGCTAGACGCAACTCTGGCAGCGAACCCCCGGTTGCCCGCGCTCATAGCTTTGCATCATCACCCGGTGGATATAACCGCCAACTGGATGGCAGACATTGGCCTGCACAATCGTGACGCTTTCTGGGAAATTATTAATCGCCACCCACAGGTTAGAGTTGTTGCCTGGGGCCATATTCATCAGGAAGTGGACCGGCAGGAAAACGGCGTGCGCCTGTTGGGCACGCCCTCAACCTGTATTCAATTTACCGCCGGCGCCCGTGAGTTCTCGGTTGAAGAGCGGGCACCCGGGTACCGTTGGTTCGAGCTGGGCAGCGCCGGCGGGTTTACCACGAAGGTACACCGGGCGCTGGATTTCAAGGTAGTGCTGGATCGCGACAGCGGGGGTTATTAAGCCCTGCTTAAGCCGCTTGCTCTGCCAGTTTTTGGCGCAGCTCCTTGGCGGCGTCCACCATGGCCCGCAGCGCTGGCTGCACTTCTTCCCAACGGCGGGTTTTCAGGCCGCAATCCGGGTTCACCCACAACCGCTGCGCCGGAATCCGTTCCGCTGCCTTGTTCATCAAGCTCGTAATCTGATCGACCTGCGGAATGTTCGGGGAGTGAATGTCGTATACACCCGGGCCAATGTCGTTAGGGTAATCAAAGTTTTTGAAGGCGTTCAGCAGTTCCATGTCGGAGCGCGACGTTTCAATGGTAATCACGTCGGCGTCCATGCGGGCGATGGCAGCGATGATGTCGTTGAACTCCGAATAGCACATGTGGGTGTGAATCTGGGTTTGATCACTCACGCCGTTAGCGGTTATGCGGAAAGCGTCTACCGCCCATTGAAGATAGCTGTCCCAATCGGTCTGGCGTAATGGCAGGCCTTCGCGCAGCGCGGCTTCGTCAATCTGGATGATTTTCACACCAGCTGCCTCCAAATCCTGCACTTCCTCGCGAATCGCCAGCGCCAGCTGCAAACAGGTGTCACGGCGGGGTTGATCGTCGCGCACAAAGGACCAGTTCAGAATGGTGACCGGGCCGGTCAGCATGCCTTTAAGCGGTTTGCTGGTGAGCGACTGGGCGTAGTTTATCCAGTCTACCGTCATCGCTTTTGGCCGCGAGATATCACCGAACAGAATCGGTGGCTTCACACAGCGGGAGCCGTAAGACTGCACCCAGCCGAAGCGACTGAACACATAGCCGTCCAGCTGTTCGCCAAAATACTCCACCATGTCGTTACGTTCGGCTTCACCGTGCACCAGTACATCCAGTCCCAATTCTTCCTGCTGGCGGACACAGTGGGCGATTTCCTCTCGAATGCGCTCCTGGTAAGCGGCGGCATCCAGCTCACCCTTGCGAAATTGCAGTCGGGTTTGGCGAATCTCGGCGGTTTGCGGAAAAGATCCGATGGTGGTGGTTGGAAAGGCCGGCAGATTCAAGTGCTGCTGTTGCAGAGCAATACGTTTGCCAAACAGGCTCTTGCGCTGGCCCAGTTCGGGCGTGATCGCCGCCACCGATGCGGCCACGTTTGGATTGTGCACCCGCGTTGACCGGCGCCGGCTGGCCAGCGCTTCAGCGTTGGCGGTAAGTTCTGCCGCAACGGTGTCGCGGCCGTGGGTCAAGGCGCGGGCCAGCAGGTTCAGTTCTTCCAGTTTCTGTTGGGCGAAGGCCAGCCAGTTGCGTACTTCGGCATTTAGCTCGGTTTCCTGGGCCAGGTCCACCGGCACGTGCAGCAGTGAACAGGAAGGCGCTAGCCATAGCCGATCACCCAGTTTCTGCTGTATGGGTTCCAGCCAGTCCAGCGTTGCCGGCAGGTCGGTTTTCCAGATGTTGCGACCGCTTATGATTCCTAACGACAGCACTTTGTGGCTTGGCAACCAGTCAACCAGGCGTTGAACTTCCGCCGGTGCGCTAACGGCGTCCAGGTGCAGGCCCGCCACTGGCAGTTCACAGGCTAACTGCAGATTCTCACGCAGTTCGCCAAAGTAGGTGGTTAGTAGCAGCTTTACCGGTGCGGATTTGAACTGGTGGTAGGCGAGAGTAATGGCATGGCGCCAGTCGCTGTCCAGTTCGGTGACCAGCGCCGGCTCGTCAATCTGCACCCAGCTGGCGCCATTGTCCGCCAGGGTTTGCAGTAACTCGCCGTACACCGGCAGCAGTTTTTCTAACAGGGCCAGGCGGTCACTGTTGTCTTTGCTTTTGCCGAGTAATAGATAAGACACCGGGCCAAGAATCACCGGTTTTGCGGCAATGCCTTGCGCGCGAGCTTCCGCCAGTTGCGCAATCAGGCGATCGGCGTTCAGACTGAACTCGGTGTTGGCGTGAAATTCCGGCACGATGTAGTGGTAGTTGGTGTCGAACCACTTGGTCATTTCGCCCGCATGAATGTTGCCACAAGCACTGTCGCTGGCGGAGCGGCCGCGTGCCACGCGGAAATAATGATCCAGCTCGGTGCCGTCGGTGGCGCTGGCGCGCTCGGGCAGGTTGCCCAGGGTAGCGCTCATGTCCAACACTTGGTCGTAGAGAGAAAAGTCCCCCACCGGCACCCAGTCCAGCCCCTGCGCCTGTTGTTGCTGCCAGTGTTTGGCGCGTAAAGTGGCTGCGGTGGACTGCAGTTCGTCAGCGTCGATTCTGCCCTGCCAGAAAGCTTCCTGAGCGAATTTTAGTTCGCGCTGGGCGCCAATGCGAGGAAATCCCAGGTTGTGGGTAATGGCCATGTTCATCTCCGGAATAAATCGTGTGTTTTGATTGCTATTGGTTATGAGCAATCAGATTACCGCTGAAGAGTTATGAAAAATAATGGTATTATTTCACATATCCATGAATTCTATTCACGTTAGGCTGAGCTATGAGTGGGCATATCTGTGATTGAACGTAACCATCTGGAAGTTCTGCGGGCCGTAAACGCGGGGGGCTCCTTGACCGCTGCTGCCGAACGCCTGCACCTGACCCAGTCGGCGCTGAGCCATTCCATCCGTAAACTGGAGCAGCAGCTCGGCACGCCTTTATGGCTGCGCGAAGGCCGGCAACTGCAGCTGACCCAGGCGGGCAAATACCTGCTGGCTCTGGCGAACCGTTTGCTGCCGCAATTCGAGCATGCAGAACTGCAAATCGACCAGTTCGCCCGTGGCCAGGCGGGCACTCTGCGTATTGGTATGGAATGCCACCCCTGTTATCAGTGGCTGTTAAAAGTGGTGGGGCCTTATCTGGGGCACTGGCCCATGGTAGACGTAGACGTAAAACAGAAATTTCAGTTTGGCGGTATTGGCGCGCTCTTTGGCCATGACATTGATCTGCTGGTAACGCCAGACCCGTTGCATCGGCCAGGCCTGGTGTTTGAACCGGTGTTTGATTACGAGCAGGTGCTGGTGGTGCACAGTGGCCATCGATTGGCACACAACGATTGGATCAGCGCGCAAGATCTGGAACCAGAAATTCTGATCACTTACCCGGTGGCGGTGGAGCGCCTGGATGTATACACACATCTCTTACTTCCGGCCAACATTCGCCCGGCGCGGCACAAAACCATCGAAACCACCGACATTATGTTGCAGATGGTCGCTGCCGGCCGCGGTGTAGCGGCTCTGCCACGTTGGCTGGTGCAGGAATACCAGCAGCGTATGGCCATTGTGCCGGTGCAGCTGGGCGAAACGGGCATTGGTAAACAGATCTTTCTGGGCTGTCGCGAGCGCGACCGCAATGTGGATTACCTCAGTGCGTTTATGAAGCTGGCTACAGAGGTTCGCTGGCAGGGTATCGGGCAGGGCATCGGGCAGGGCATCGCGCCAGGCGTTTTATCTGGTGTCATATCAGATGTCGTATCGACGAATTAGCCAGACGAGACGCCCCTTGTTCCGCTAAAATGCGGCCAATCTATTACTACAAACCCATTTTAACTTATCAGGATTCGACCGATGAGCGATGTTCCCTCTGATTTGAAATACCTTGAAACCCACCAGTGGGTGCGGGTAGATGAAAGCGGCCTGGCCACCGTGGGCATTACCGGTTTTGCCCAGCAGCAGTTGGGCGACGTGGTTTATATTGGCGTTCCAGAGCTGGGTACCACGGTGACCGGCGGCGAAGAAGCCGGCGTGGCGGAATCGGTCAAATCTGCCTCAGACGTATTCAGCCCGGTGACCGGCGAAGTGGTCGAAATTAACGAGCGGCTAGAAGACGAGCCGGAAAAAGTGAACGAAGACCCTTACGGCGAAGGCTGGCTGTTTCGGGTGAAAATGACCGACGACGGCGAGCTTGATGGCCTGATGGATGCAGACACTTACAGCGACCTGGTCGCAGCGGAGTAACAATCTTTTATGAATTTCCCGGTGTTATACCTCCGCAAAGGCGCCGAGCGCCGTCTGCGGGCAGGCCACTTGTGGGTCTACAGTAATGAAGTGGATGTCAAACGCTCGCCGCTGACCGGCTTCGAAGCCGGTGTTCAGGCAGAGCTGCGCGCATCGAACGACAAGCCTTTGGGCACCGTGTTTGTGAATCCCCATGCGTTGATTTGTGGCCGGCTGATTAGCCGTGACCCAACCCATGGCATGACCCCACAACGGCTTACCCAGCGCATGGAAGTTGCGCTGGAATTGCGCCAGCGGCTGTTTAACAAGCCGTTTTACCGCTGGGTTTTTGGTGACAGCGATGGCCTGTCCGGGCTGGTGATTGACCGCTTCGGGGACACCGTGGTGGTGCAAATTTCCAGCGCCGGCATGGAACAGATGAAAGAAGCCATTGTCCGCGCCATACAAAGGCTGACCCAAGCCAGCTCTATTGTGCTGAAGAACGACGGCAAAATGCGCAAAGTGGAAGGTCTGGAAAGCTATGTGGAGCAGGCCCACGGCAGCGCCCCTGAAATGCTTCAGCTGGAAGAAAACGGCGTCAAGTTTGAAGTGCCGCTGGCGGGCGGGCAGAAAACCGGCTGGTTTTACGACCACCGCATGAACCGTGCGCGTTTGCAGGCCTACGCGCCGGGCAAACGGGTGCTGGATGTATTCAGTTACGTGGGCGGTTGGGGCATACAGGCCGCCAGTGCCGGCGCCACCAGCGTGACCTGCATAGACAGCTCGGCGTCAGCCATTGAGTCGGTGCACCACAACGCCCGCCTGAACGGACTGACGAATGTTGATACGATTGAAGGCGACGCCTTTGACGCGTTAAAAGCATTGGCGGATGAAAAACAGAAATTCGACATTGTGGTGCTAGACCCACCTGCACTGATACCCCGCCGCCGCGACCAGAAAGCCGGTGAGCAAGCCTATGCCCGCTTGAATCAGCTGGGTTTGCGCCTGCTGGAGCGGGACGGCTTACTGGTGTCGGCATCTTGCTCTATGCACTTGTCCCAGGAAAAGTTGGTAGACATCATCCGCGGTAGCGGGCGCAAAATTGACCGCTTTGTGCAGCTGCTGGAGCAGGGCCATCAGGCGCCAGACCACCCGATTATTCCGGGCATTGCGGAAACCGATTACATCAAATCCTGCTTTGTGCGATCGCTAACCGGGTTTTTATAGCCCCGGCTGTCAGTATCGGGGGGACAGACTTCAAGTCTGTCCCCGAGCCTTAATCCCGCAGCGACATAACGGGCCAGCCGCGCTCGCCGGCCATGGCTTCCAGGCGCGAATCCGGATCAACCACCACCGGATTCGCAACCTGCTCCAGCAGCGGCGCATCGTTGATGGAATCGCTGTAAAACCAGGCGCCGTCCAATGACTCATCGTTTTCATTCAGCCACTGCTTCAGGCGCGTTACCTTTCCGCCCTGAAAACTGGGCGTGCCCGACACCTCTCCGGTAAAGCGGCTATTCACCACTTCCGGGTTGGTGGCAATCAAGTGCTCAATGCCTAAAAGGTCGGCGATTGGCCTGGTAATAAAATGATTGGTGGCGGTAATAATCATCAGTGTGTGGCCTTGGCTGCGATGCTGGTGCAGCAGTTCGGCGGCTTTGGTTTGCAGCATCGGTTGCACGTGGCTGGCCATAAAACGCTCGCGCATGGAGTGCAGTTCGTCCATTGAAAACTGCGCCAGGGGTTCCAGCACAAAACGCTGATAGCGAAACACGTCCAGCTCGCCGCTCAGGTAATCCTGATAAAACCGATCATTGGCTTTGCGGTGCGCATCGGCGTCTACAATGCCTTGCGCTGCCAGAAAAATGCCCCAGGCGTGGTCGCTGTCGCCGTTCAGCAAGGTGTTGTCCAGATCGAATATGGCCAGAGTCATCATTTTGCCTCGGTGATTAAGGTGGCTGAAAGCCGGCACTTACCGGCGTCTCGAAGTGTGCAGCAGTTTATCATGGCCGCACGCAAACAGCCGTGATTGCCGATTTCTTGGGATTCTGCAAGAATGAGAGCAGCTTGGAAAAATCCGGCCGTCGCATTTTGCCGCGGTTAACCGACTCTTAAAGAGGTACTGACCCGTGATTGACTCAGACGGTTTCAGACCCAACGTCGGAATCATTCTGGCCAACCACAAAGGGCAAGTGTTGTGGGCGAGGCGCATAGGCCAAAACTCCTGGCAGTTCCCGCAAGGCGGAATTCATCAGGATGAAACACCGGAACAGGCATTGTACCGGGAGCTTGGGGAGGAAGTTGGGCTGTGCGCCCGCGATGTGGAAATTATCAGTTGTACGCGGGGCTGGTTGCGATACCGCTTGCCGCGGCGGATGGTTCGCCACAATTCGCACCCGTTGTGTGTAGGGCAAAAACAGAAATGGTTCCTGCTGGGGATGCTTTCGCCAGACGCGCAGGTATGCGTAGATGGTACCGATTCACCGGAATTCGACGGCTGGCAGTGGGTAAGCTACTGGTACCCGTTGGGGCAGGTGATCTCATTCAAAAAAGAAGTCTACCGACGTGCGCTGCGCGAGCTGGCGCCGCGGCTGTTCCATAACATGGAGTAGGCGCGGCGTGCCGAGCACAACCGGCGCTTGAAGGAATAATCATGACGACGGGCTAATCCCAACATGCTGAGTACATTGCGAACGATCATCCAGGAAGTAAACAGCGCCCGCGACCTGCAGGAGGCGCTGAGCATTATTGTTTCGCGTGTGCAAAAAGCCATAAACACCGAAGTGTGTTCGGTGTATCTGTTAGACCCTGCTACCAACCGCTACGTACTGATGGCCACTGAAGGGCTGTACCGCAAAGCCGTGGGCAAGGTTAGCCTGGGTTGTTCCGAGGGCCTTGTGGGCCTTGTGGGCTCGCGGGAAGAGCTGATTAATCTGGAAGATGCGCCTTCCCATCCCCGTTACCGTTACTTTCCTGAAACCGGCGAAGAACGCTTCCGCTCGTTTCTGGGTGTGCCCATTATTCACCATCGCCGCCTGATGGGTGTATTGGTCGTGCAGCAGCGTGAGAGTTCCCGCAGTTTTAATGAAGGCGAAGAAGCCTTTATGGTGACTATCTCGGCTCAGCTCAGCGGGGTGATCGCCCACAGCGAGGCCACGGGCGCCATTGGTGGTTTGTCGCTCACCGGCGAGGAAGCTCATGACATCGGTTTTGACGGCGTGCCCGGCGCCCCCGGCGTGGCCATTGGCACCGGCGTAACCGTTTACCCGGCGGCAGACCTTGACCTTGTGCCGGAAAAAACCACGGATGATATTGAGCACGAACTGGACCTGTTCCAGTGCGCGGTAAGTGCCGTGCGCGAAGACATCGAACGGGTAGCAGCACGACTGGCTTCGCAGCTGAGGCCGCAGGAACAGGCGTTGTTTGATGTGTACCTGCGCATGCTCAGCGATGAAGCTCTGCCGGACGAAGTTAACGGTAAAATTCGCGAAGGTAACTGGGCCCAGGGATCGCTGAAACAGGTTGTGCAGCAGTACGTGCGCAATTTCGAGATGATGGATGATCATTATCTGCAGGAGCGGGCGGTAGACGTGCGCGACCTGGGTCGGCGTTTGTTGTCGCACCTGCAGGAAGGCGAGCAAGCCGGCCTGGAATATCCCGAACGCACCGTATTGGTGAGTGAAGAAATCACCCCCGCTATGCTGGGCGAAGTGCCCAAGGGCCAGTTGGTGGGATTGGTTTCGGTGAAAGGCTCCAGCCACTCCCACGTGGCCATTCTGGCTCGCGCCATGGGCATACCCACGGTAATGGGGCTGGTTGACATACCGGTGAATCAGCTCGACGGCAAGGAACTGGTGGTAGACGGCTTCGAAGGCCAGATCTTCGCGTCGCCATCGGCGGATTTGCGCGCTTATTTCCAAGTTATCTGCGACGAAGAAAAAGAGCTGATTCGCGGCCTCGAAGCCCTGCGCGATTTGCCTTGTGAAACCACCGACCATCACCGGGTATCCATGCTGGTAAACACCGGGTTGATGACCGACGTGGTGCGGTCGCTGACTCACGGCGCCGAAGGCATTGGTCTGTACCGCACGGAAGTGCCGTTCATGATTAAAGATCGCTTCCCTTCGGAACAGGAACAGCGCGAATACTACCGCGAGCAGTTGGAAGCCTTTGCGCCTAACCCGGTGACCATGCGCACCCTGGATATCGGCGGCGACAAGTGCCTGACGTATTTCCCCATCCACGAGGAAAATCCGTTTCTGGGCTGGCGTGGCATACGCGTCACCCTGGACCACCCGGAGATTTTCCAGCTACAGGTGCGGGCGATGATGAAGGCCAGCGAAGGCCTGAACAATTTGCAGATTATGCTGCCAATGATCAGCAATATTTCCGAAGTGGAAGAGTCTCTTCATCTGATTTACCGCGTATATCACGAAGTGCGTGAAGACGGTTACAACATCCATATGCCAAAAGTGGGCGTAATGATAGAGGTGCCGGCAGCGGTATACCAGATACGCGAATTGGCCGACCGGGTGGATTTTCTGTCGGTGGGTACCAACGATTTAACCCAATATTTACTGGCGGTAGACCGTAACAACCCCCGTGTGGCGCCGCTGTACCATTCCTACCACCCAGCTGTGTTGCAGGCGCTGGTGCGTATTGCCCAGGACGCCCATGCCGTGGGCAAGCCGGTGGGCGTGTGTGGCGAATTGGCGGGAGACCCGGGCGGCGCCGTATTGCTGATGGCCATGGGCTACGATTCACTGTCGATGAACGCAGCCAGCCTGCCAAAAGTGAAATCGGTGATTCGCAGTGTCAGCCTTGAGTGGGCGACAAATTTGTTAGAGGACATCCTGCTGTTGGATTCGCCCCATGTGATCAAAAGCTGTGTCGACCTGGCGTTGCGTAATGCCGGATTTGGCCGCTATATGCGGCCCGGAAAATCCACTGGCAAAACCTTGGCAGAGGTAGCCTCGGCATCCGCCTGAATAACATGAGAAGGCCAAGCTATGAGTAACGGCAAACTGACAAAAAACGCAGCCGGCGAACGCAGCGAGCGGCAAAAAACCCCGAATCGGTCTGGCGTTAGGCGGTGGCGGCCCGATTGGCGCGCGACCAGCAGGCACTCCTGCCCTGGTCGCGGCTTTAGCTCTCATCCGCTACAGGCTTCAGCTCTCGCACGCTACAAAATATAGCGGCTTAAATCTTCGTCTTCCGCCAGTTTGCCCAGCTTTTCCTCGACGTACTCGGCGGTCACTTCGAATTGTTCCGTCACCTTGTCGCCGGCATCGAATGACAGGCTTTCCAGCAGTCTTTCCAACATGGTGTGCAAACGCCGCGCGCCGATATTTTCGGTGTTCTCGTTCACTTTCCACGCCACTTCGGCCAAGCGGGTGATGGCGTCGTCGGTAAAGCTGAGTTTCAGGCCTTCGGCGCCCATCAAGGCTTCGTATTGCTGCACCAGCGAAGCATCCGGCTCGGTCAGAATTCGCTTGAAATCGTTTGGCGTCAGCGGATGCAGTTCTACCCGAATCGGCAGGCGGCCCTGCAGCTCCGGAATCAAGTCTGACGGCTTGGTCAGGTGGAAGGCTCCAGAGGCGATAAACAGGATGTGATCAGTGCGAATAGCGCCGTACTTGGTGGTGACAGTGCTGCCTTCAATCAGCGGCAGAAGGTCACGCTGAACGCCCTCGCGGGACACATCCGAGGAGGTGTTTTCAGAGCGCTTGGCCACTTTGTCGATTTCATCCAGAAACACGATGCCGTTTTGCTCAACAGCCTGTACCGCTTTCTGTTTGATTTCTTCTTCGTTCACCAGCTTGGCGGCTTCTTCGTCTTTCACCCGGCGCAGGGCATCGGCCACCCGCATCTTGCGGGTTTTGCGCTTGTCCTGGGACATATTGGCAAACATGCTTTGCAGCTGGTTGGTCATTTCTTCCATGCCCGGCGGCGCCATGATTTCAACGCCGGCGCTGCTGTTGCGCAGATCAATCTCGATTTCTTTGTCGTCTAGCTCGCCTTCCCGCAGTTTTTTACGGAACATCTGGTGGGTGGCCGAATCTTCCTTCGGCTTGCTGTCTTCTTTGACATCCCGTGCCGGTGGCAGCAGCGCGTCCAGAATGCGATCTTCCGCGGCGTCCAGAGCGCTGTTTTCGTGGCGCTTCATTTCCTGCTCACGCAGCATTTTCACGGCCATATCAGCCAGGTCACGAATGATGGAATCAACATCGCGACCGACATAACCCACCTCGGTAAATTTGGTCGCTTCCACTTTCAAAAAGGGTGCGTCCGCCAGTTTGGCCAGGCGCCGGGCAATTTCGGTTTTACCGACACCGGTGGGGCCAATCATCAGAATATTCTTGGGGCTGATTTCTTCACGCAGCTCGTCGTTGAGCTGCATCCGGCGCCAGCGATTGCGCAGGGCAATGGCTACCGCGCGCTTGGCTTCCTGCTGGCCAACAATGTGTTTGTCCAGTTCGAGGACAATTTCTCTGGGAGTCAGTGCAGACATGATCGCTCCGGCTTAATCGTTGGCAGAAAGCACTTCAATGGTGCGATTCTGGTTGGTGTAAATACAGATGTCAGCCGCTATGATCAGGCCTTTTTCGGTAATCTCGCGGGCACTCATGGTGGTGTTCTCTAACAGCGCGCGGGCAGATGCCTGGGCGAAAGGGCCGCCGGAACCAATGGCAATCAGGCCCATTTCTGGCTCTATAACATCGCCGTTACCGGTGATGATGAGTGAGGCGGTTTTATCGGCCACCGCCAGCAGGGCCTCCAGTTTTCGTAACGCCCGGTCTGATCGCCAGTCTTTGGCCAGCTCCACCGCGGCGCGGGTCAGGTTGCCCTGGTGTTTTTCCAGCTGCGCTTCGAAGCGCTCGAACAAGGTGAACGCATCGGCGGTACCCCCGGCAAAGCCCGCTAAAACCTGGCCGTTGTGCAAACGGCGCACTTTGCGGGCGTTGCCCTTCATTACGGTATTGCCAAGGGACACCTGGCCGTCACCGCCCATGGTGACTTCGTCGTCGCGGCGTACGGAAAGTATGGTGGTCATGTGGGCTCCAGTTGCCTGATCGAATGTGTTAGCGCAGTTATGGAGGCAGCGCCGCGATTTTCAAGGCAGAGCGTTCAGCACTCAGTTTTAGATTTACGCATCAGGAGCAAAAGAGACTCTAGCCCTTTTTGGGGATTTTCCGCACCAGCGGCTGAATGCTGATAGACACCAACTTGTCCACGGCAGCGTTCATTTGGCTGCGGGATGTGAACGGGCCTACATTCACCCGATACCAGACATTGCCTTCTTCCAGGTCGATTTTCTGCACCGCTGCGCGCAGACCCTGGAAAGCGATTTGGGCGCGCTGTCGTTCGGCGTCTTCGGCCTTGCGAAACGAACCGGACTGCAGCAGGTAATCGACTTGCGGGCGGCCTGGGCCAGGCGTGTATTCATCCACCGTGGACGGCATTACCTCGGTTTCTGGCAGCATTTCGTAAAAACGGAATTGGGGTTTGGCGATTTCCGGTTGTATCAGCGCCGGCGTTTTGGCCGGTGCCTTCTGCACGGTGGGCGCCGCGTCTTTGGCGGGTGCCTCGCTGCCAGGCAAGCTGTTCAGGTACACAATAAAGCCGATGAAACCGCCCACAGCCGCCAGTGCCAATACCGATTTCATCGACAGGCTACCGTGTTGAGCCCGGGCCGGCTTGCCCGGCTTTTGACGAGGCGTAGTGGCCTGGTTGGGTGACGATTTGCGGGCGTAGTCTCGCGGCATTTTTTTGGTTACATCTCTTCCGGAGCGCTAACGCCCAGCAGGCCCAGGCCATTTTCGATCACCTGGCGTACGGCCAGGTACAAGCTGATGCGGGCATCGCGCAGGGCGGTGTCTTCAATCAGCACCTTGTGGGCGTTGTAATAGCTGTGGAATAGGCCGGCCAATTCCCGCAGGTACTGGCTCAGGGTGTGGGGCTCGCGCTGGGCAGCGGAGCTGGCAACCAGCTCTGGATATTTTGCCAGCTGGTTGGCCAGTTCTTTTTCTTCATCCAGCGTCAGCAGAGTCAGGTCGCCTACGCATTCGTGACGGCCACGCTGCACGCCTTCGACAGCCAGCTTGCGCAACACGCTGCAAATGCGGGCGTGAGCGTACTGGATGTAATACACCGGGTTTTCGTTGGTTTGCGAGCGCGCAAGATCAATGTCAAAGGTCAGCTGGGAATCCACTCGCCGCGCGGCCAGGAAGAAACGGGTGGCGTCGCGGCCTACTTCGTCAATCAGGTCGCTGAGGGTGACATAGCTGCCCGCGCGCTTGGAGATTTTCACCTCTTCACCGCCGCGGATCACCATCACCATCTGGTGCAGCACATAATCGGGCCAGTCTTTTGGAATACCGACATTCAACGCCTGCAAACCGGCGCGAACCCGGGTAACGGTTGAATGGTGGTCGGCGCCCTGTTCGTTAATAACCGTGCTGAAACCGCGCTGCCACTTGTCCAGATGATAGGCAACATCCGGCAGAAAGTAGGTGTAGCCGCCGTCGGTTTTGCGCATAACCCGATCTTTGTCGTCGCCAAATTCGGTGGTTTTCAGCCACAGGGCGCCGCCGTCTTCGTAGGTGTAGCCGTTTTCCTGCAGGCGCTTTACGGTGGCTTCAACCTTGCCGTCGTCATACAGCGAAGATTCCAGAAAATACACGTCGAATTCGACGCCAAAGGCTTTCAGATCAGAATCTTGCTCGCGGCGCAGATAGGCCACGGCAAAATTCGTGATGGCTTCAAGGTTGTTCGGCTCGGCCTCGCCGGTTACCGAGCGGTCGTCTGCCGTAATCGTCTTGCCAGCCAGATAGGCTTCGGCCACGTCGGTAATATAGTCACCGCGGTAGCCATTTTCGGGCCAGCTTTCGTGGTCCGGTGTCAGGCCTTTTACCCGGGCCTGAACGGACAGCCCCAGGTTGTTGATCTGGGCGCCAGCGTCGTTGTAATAAAACTCGCGGGTAACCTGATAGCCGTTGGCATCCAGTAGCCGACAAATGCAGTCACCGATTGCAGCACCACGGCCGTGGCCCACGTGCAAAGGGCCGGTGGGGTTGGCGGAAACAAACTCTACCTGGACTTTTTCGCCCTTGCCGCTTTGGTTGCAGCCAAAGTTTTCAGCCTGTTCCAGTGCCGTATTCACAACGCCAAAGGCGCTGGCCGTACTCATGAAAAAGTTGATAAAACCCGGCCCGGCAATCTCCACTTTGTCGACCGCTGCACTGGCCGGCAAGTTGGCCACCAGCGCCTCCGCCAGTTTGCGCGGCGCACAGCCGGCAGACTTGGCCGCCACCAGCGCAATGTTACACGCGTAATCGCCGTGGGATTTGTCTTTGGTGTTGCCAATCTGTGGCGTGTAGGTCTGGTCGGCAGGCAGCGTGCCTTTTGATTGAAGGGCAGCCAGCGCGGACTGGAGCAGGTCGGAAACGATCTCTTTCATGCTGTTGAGTGGCTCGGGTTGACAAAATGAGGAGGCGGCAAGCAAAAACGCCCACCGAGAATTCGATGGGCGCTATTATCACGGAAACTCGTTTTGTAAGCAAAAAGCCCGGCGCGAGGCCGGGCTATACGAATCACTGCCAGGTGTCAGTCTCGAGCTTGGTTTCTGAAGCGCCGTCGTCTGGAGTTTGTACGGTCACCGACAGCTCTATAGAGCCTTGTCGTTGATTCTATGATCCCGGTGCTATCATCAGCCAATCGACCGTTTGTTGAGGCCGTTATAATCGCATAAGGCCCGTCAGTTTTCAGACTCTCCCATGAAACGCTGCAGCGCCCATCTGTGACTACGCAGTCTGGATCGATAGATCCTTGATCCGTTTGGAAGTTGACGTATGTGTTGCCACGAATCCTGTTGCCATTCTTATCTGCAACGTAAAGCGTAAGGCCAGGTTGAACGCCGTTTATCCCTTGGGTATTTGGTGAAAAGTTCTCTGAACGGCGAGGTCACGTGACCTTAATAAAGGTAGAAAATGAAAAACACCCACACTCGTTAACCGAATGCGGGTGTTAAAAACGTTGGCGCCCTGTTGATTTTATAGGAGATCAGGACGACAGGAACACTTGGCGGCCTATAACCGATTCAATCGGTCTTAACGACTATCGGTTCGGCACGCAGGCATTCATCATCAATCTCATTAACCAGGCCAGCGCGATTAAACGGATCACTCATACGAGCCGCCGTTTCAGCTGGCAGCAGGTGATCAATCGCCGCTCGCTCTTCCAGCAATTCCGCTTCAGATACTTTCATACGCTCTTTTGAAAAATCATTCAGCTCAAGACCCTGAACAATCTCATAACGGCCATAGTTACAGCGTACCGGGAAGGAATAGATAATACCGGTGGCGACACCGTAACTGCCATCACTGGGAATGGCCATGCTGACCCACTCTTCGCCTGTGCCTAATGCCCAGCTACGCATATGGGCAATCGCGGCCTGCGCTGCCGAGGCAGCACTGGAGGCACCGCGCGCATTAATGATAGCCGCGCCTCGCTTTTGCACCAGCGGGATAAATGAATCTTTGTACCAATCTTCATCAATCAACGACAGAACAGAGTCACCATGCACAGAGGCGTGATGCAGATCAGGGTATTGCGTCGCAGAGTGATTACCCCAGATAGTGACACCGATCACTTCCATCACACTCTTGCCCAAACGGTTCGCCAAAATACCTTTAGCACGCTGATGATCAAGGCGTGTCATGGCTGTGAATCGGCCTGGATCAAGATCAGGGGCATTGCGGCTGGCAATGAGCGCATTAGTATTAGCGGGGTTGCCCACCACCAACACGCGCACATCAGGGTTAGCGAAGTCATTCAATGCTTTACCCTGCACGGAGAAGATCGCAGCATTCGCTGTTAACAAGTCACCACGTTCCATGCCTGGCCCACGAGGACGTGCACCTACCAGCAAGGCATAATGAACACCCTTGAAACCCTCTTCAGGATTATCGTGAATGCTAACTTGTTGTAGCAGCGGGAAAGCGCAATCTTCGAGCTCCATGGCAACGCCACGCAGCGCTTTCATTGCCTGAGGAATTTCGACTAACTGCAAAATTACGGGTTGATCGTCACCGAGCATTTCGCCAGCAGCAATCTTGAATAATAGTGAATAGGCAATATTGCCAGCGGCTCCTGTTACGGTAACTCTAATGGCTGGTTTCACACGGCTTCTCCTTGATTTGGAAATGACGGATTTGGAACGTCTTTTTTATGCTCACCTGCCCTGTAATCACATAGGTCGAGTCGGTGAGGAAATGAAATATAGGAAGCGCTTAGGGGTCCATAACACGTGCGCTATTACGTGCAGCTCGACACATTCTACCAGTTAAAAGCGGGTAGGCACGAGTGGATTCGAATCACCCTCGAATCAGAACCTCTTAGCCTGTTTCCTGAGGATCCACATCAATCATCCATTTGGCCCCTTTGGGGAATCTTTGCCCTTCAAGAGTCTGGCAAATATTGGTCAGCAGCATATTGAGCCGTTTCCGGTTATCTGTATTCAGTACCAGTTGCGCGCGATGCCTGTCAGCCCGGCGTGCGATCAACGCGGGGAGCGGGCCCCAGACTTCGATACCAGGCGCGTTAACGAGTGGTTTTATGCTGTCCAGGATTTGCAGGCTTTGTTCCATCGTGTCTGCCTCGGCCCGAAAGATCGCCATGGAGCGAAAAGGCGGGAACTGGCCGGCTTCGCGTTCCTCAAGGAGCTGGTCTGCCATATCAAGATAGTGGCCATGGCAGAGTGTTCTGAGGAGAGGGTGGTCGCTGTGGCAGGTTTGTACTAGCACCTTGCCGGGTTTTGATCCTCGTCCGCCCCGGCCGCTTACCTGAAGCAGTGTCTGTATCAATTGTTCAGGCGCCCTGAAGTCGACACTGAAGAGTCCGCCGTCTGCATTGATAACGACGACCAGAGTCACGTTCGGGAAGTCGTGGCCTTTGGCCAGCATCTGGGTTCCAACGAGTATGCAGGGTTTTCCGCTGTTGACCTGTTTCAGAATGTTTTGAATGCTGCCCCTTCGTTGTGTGCTGTCGCGATCGACGCGAACGATCGGCGTATCCGGAAACCTGGCGGCGAGGATGTCCTCGGTTTGCTCTGTGCCTTGGCCGATCGGTTTGAAAGCCTCACTGTTGCATTTCGGGCAGGTTTCGGTCGCCGCAGTCTGGTAATCACAATGGTGGCACCGCATCGCCCGGTCGCGGCGATGATAGGTAAGGCGTGTGTCGCAGCGCGGGCACTCCACCATATGGCCGCAGTCAAAACACATCATGACCGGCGCAAAGCCCCGGCGGTTTACGAACACCAGTGCCTGGCTGCCACTGTCCAGGGTTTGCCGGATCGACTGCAGGGCAGGCCGCGAAAGCCCGCCTTCAAGTGGTCGGCTGCGTATATCCAGCAGGCTGATTGTCGGAGGCAGCGCTTCGCCTGCACGCTCTTCAAGCCGGATGAGCTGATATTTGCCGCCCAGAGCATTGTGATAGGACTCCAGCGAAGGCGTGGCCGAGCCCAGAATAACCGGGCAACGATTCAGGTGAGCCCGGTAAACCGCTACGTCCCGCCCTGAGTAACGAAAACCCTCGCCTTGTTTGTAAGAGCTATCGTGCTCTTCGTCTACGATCAGCGCTTTCAGCGAGGTAAAAGGAAGGAGCACGGCCGAGCGTGTGCCAATGAGAATAACCGGCTCGCCGTTGCGGATTTTCAACCAGGCGCTCAGGCGTTCGCTGTCATTGAGGGCCGAGTGCCACACCAGGATGCGTTCGCCGAAATAGCGTTGAAAGCGGGCAACGGTCTGCGGCGTAAGGTTTATTTCCGGAACCAGTACCAGTGCCTGATCTTTGGATGAGAGGTTCTGTTTAAGATAGTGCAGATAGATTTCTGTCTTGCCGCTCCCAGTGATGCCGTATAAAAGGGAGGCGCTGAAACCGACCTCTGGCAGTGGGAGCTGAGAGGCTGCCTCGAGTTGTGCTGGTGATAGCTCCGGGGCCGCTATAGTTTCTTTATGATGCTGGGTCTGGGGGCTTTCGTTCGCCGGTAATGCCGCCCGGATCAATTCCTTGTCACTTAGTGCTTTCAGCTGCGGGCGGGTGAACCCAGCCCTTATGATGTCGCTGCCTTTTGCACCTTGCTCATGCTGTGCAAGCCAGTCCAGCAGGGTCTTCTGCTTGTGGGCGTTTGCCGGCAGTGCAACGCCGCTGCCGCAGACCTGCCACCAGTCCTCCACTTTTTCCGTGGCTGGTCGGCCTCGTCGCAATGCGGGTGGCAACGCTGTGAACAGACACTCCCCCAGCGGATGCTGGTAATAGTCGCTGGCCCAGCTCAGAAGCTGAAAGGTTTCGTCCGGCAGGGCAGGCCAGTCTTCCAGTGCATTGTGGATAGGTTTGAGAGTGATGCCTGCTGGCGGTTCAATGTCAATTTCCACGACCAGGCCGATTGCCTGCTGGCGCCCAAAAGGGATCTTTACGCGCTGGCCGGGCTTTACGGTGAGCCCTTCGGGCACAAGGTAATCAAAGAGCCTTCTGAGCGGCCGGTTCAGCGCAATACGGGCTGTGGATAGCACTGAGTGCTCCTCGTGGTAAGGCTTGCCTGACAGGGTAATTGCAAGTAAGATTCGCGATCTGTTTGCGGCAGGGCATGATTGTGCCCCGTCTTCTCTATTGATTCAAACATGCGGTGCCTGGCACCAGGGCTATAACGATTGCGCCCCGTGATCAGGTAGCGGCATGACCCAAAGAGGTTCGCCATGAAAGAAGGTATCCACCCCAAGTACGAAGCCATCACCGCAACCTGCTCCTGCGGTAACGTGATCAAGACCCGCTCTACTATCGGTCACGATCTGCAGCTTGATGTTTGTTCGCAGTGTCACCCGTTTTACACTGGCAAGCAGAAAGTTATGGACACTGGCGGTCGTATCGACAAATTCCAGAAGCGTTTTGGTGGTCGTATCGCTGGCGGTAAGAAAGACTGATTTTGTCGCAGAGTTGAAAAAAGCGCCTGATGGCGCTTTTTTTGTGTCAGGTCAAAAGTGGTCGTTTAGTAATTGGTTGTACGCAATTAGCCGTATTGACTGGTCAGGCTTTGCTCGGCTTTCCCAGTATTTTCCCTTGTCGTTTTGGGGCAGGCGAGCCATAATGTCGAGCTCCCTCAGGCAGGCTCTTGCCGTCTGGAGGTCTATTACCTTTTAACGTGACAAACGGACAGTGTCAATGTCTCAAGATTTGAAAGAAGCAGCTCTTGAATATCATGCCAAGCCGCGTCCTGGAAAGATCAGTGTAGAAATCACCAAGCCGACAGCGACCGCTCGCGACCTTGCTCTCGCATACAGTCCCGGGGTCGCCGAACCGGCACGTGAGGTCGCGAGAGACCCGGAGAACGCCTACAAGTATACTGCCAAGGGCAACCTTGTGGCCGTTATCTCCAACGGCACTGCGATTCTTGGTCTGGGTAACCTGGGCCCGCTGGCCAGCAAGCCGGTAATGGAAGGTAAAGGCCTTCTTTTCAAGCGCTTTGCCGGTATCGATGTATTTGATATTGAAGTCAATTCTGAAAGCCCCCAGGCTTTTATTGAAACCGTTGAACGCATTGCCGATACCTTTGGCGGCATCAACCTCGAAGATATCAAGGCGCCTGAGTGTTTTGAAATCGAGCGCGCGTTGATTGAAAAGTGCAGCATACCGGTATTCCACGACGATCAGCACGGTACCGCCATTGTAACGGCCGCCGGCATGCTTAACGCGCTGGAACTGCAGGGCAAGAAAGTCGAAGAAGCCACCATTGTGTGCCTGGGTGCCGGCGCTGCCGCCACTGCCTGCATGAAGCTGTTGATCAGCTGTGGTGCGCGTTCCGAGAATATCTTTATGCTGGACCGCAAGGGTGTGATCCACTCTGGCCGCGACGATTTGAACCAGTACAAGGCGATGTTCGCCAACGACACTGACAAGCGCACTCTGGACGACGCCATCGACGGCGCCGATGTGTTTGTGGGTTTGTCTGGCCCGGACTTGCTGAGCGCTGAGCAGCTCAAGAAAATGGCACCTAACCCCGTTGTTTTCGCCTGTTCAAATCCGGATCCGGAAATTGATCCGGCAGTTGCTAACGCAGTGCGCGATGATCTGATCATGGCTACTGGCCGCTCAGATTACCCTAACCAGGTGAACAACGTGCTGGGCTTCCCCTTCATTTTCCGTGGCGCTCTGGATGTTCGTGCCACAGTGATTAACGAAGAGATGAAGATTGCTGCGGTAAACGCTATTCGCGAACTGGCCAAAGAGCCGGTGCCCCAGGAAATCTGTGAAGCTTACGGCGCTGACAGCTTCGAATTCGGCAGGAATTACATCATTCCGAAGCCGATGGATGTGCGATTGCTGGAAGTGGTTCCGGCGGCTGTTGCCCGTGCAGCGGTTGACAGCGGTGTAGCTCGTAACCCGTACCCGGCGCATTACCCGCTTAAATCCATGGGCGATATTATTTAATCGACCAGGCGTTAAGCGAATAAAAAACCGGCGGTGCCCATTTAATCAGGCTCCGCCGGTTTTTTTGTGGGCGCTCGGTTCTTCACTAAGGCTAACCACGACACTCAGACCTGCTGCGATCAGTTGCCTAGAACAGTTGCCGGGAAATATCGTCGGTGTCGCCAGTTCCCAAGCCGCTGCGTTCTTCCGCGCTGATGACCTCGGGTTCGTCTTCTTCACGGAACAGTTCGAATACGCCTTCTTCGCCGGGGCGGGCGCGCCTGCCGGTATCTACATTAATGCGCACATTCACAATGCCATTGGGGCGCGGCATCTGCGCAGAGGGTGTTTGGTCCAGAGCGACTTTCATGTAGTCGATCCAGATGGGCAGGGCGGTGCTGGCGCCGAATTCGTTTCGGCCCAAGGGCGCTGGCTGGTCAAAGCCGACCCAGGCAATAACCGCCTGCTGATAGTTGAAGCCGGCAAACCAGGTGTCTATTTGATCGTTGGTGGTGCCGGTTTTGCCGGCAAGATCGTCCCTGTTCAGGGCGCTGGCACGGCGGCCGGTGCCCAGTTTGATGACATCGCGCATCATGGAGTGCAAAATGTACACCGAGCGCTCGTCGGCCAGTCTTGGCATCAGTCGGGCCGGCGCTTGTACCACGCTTTCCAAAGGCTCGTCGCTCAGTTCGGTCACAATGAAATCGTCGTTTGTGTCGCCGCTGTTGTCCGTGTCCTGCAAGCCAATTTCTTCAATTTCAACGGCGTTACCGCAGTTGCTGTCGCAAAGAATCACGTCGGGTGCTTTGTAGACGGCCGTGCCGCGCGCGTCTTCAATTCGGCGGATCAGAAAAGGCTCTACGTCATAGCCACCGTTGGCAATAACGGCCATGCCCCGTGCCAGTTCCATCGGCGATAGCAAGCCACTGCCCAGTGCCAGCGATAAATTAGCGGGCATGTCTGCAGTGGGCACTTTTAGCTGTTCGAGGTAATCCAGCATTGGCTGAATGCCAAGGTCGCGCAGCAAACGGACAGACACCAGGTTGCGTGAGCGGTAGAGGGCTTCGCGTAGGCGTGTGGGGCCGTAGAACTGGCCGGATGAATTTTGCGGGCGCCAGGCGATTTCCTGGCCTTTCTCTTCCAGTACGATGGGCGAGTCGTTAATCAGCGTCGCCGGGGTAAAGCCGGATTCCAGAGCGTTCAGGTAAAGAAACGGCTTAAACGTGGAGCCAGGTTGGCGCCTGGCCTGGATGGCGCGGTTGTATTTACTTTGCCCGAAGCTATAGCCGCCGCTCAGCGCTTCAATGGCACCGGTTTCTGCGGTTAAGGCTATCAGCGCGCCTTCGACTCGCGGCACCTGATACAGCGCTACGTTTTGCACGACGTCAGTGAGGGGTTGTTCTTGGCCGTCGTCGGTGGGTTGGGGAGCCGCGTTATTCAGCGCTTTCACATAAACCACATCGCCAGGGCTGAGTACGTCTGACGGTTTTTTTGGCGCCGGGCCGGTCAGGTTTTCGGTGCGGTAACGCTGGGCCCACGTCATGGTGTCTAACGTCATGGTCACGGGGCCAAGGAAGCGGGCGTGCAGCGCGGCTGTGCCGTTATTGTCATCGGTTTGCAGAACCACCGCAGGAATCAGCGGCCCGGTTCTCGGGTAAGAGCGCAAGGCCGTGGCGAGCTCGTTGGCGTCCAATGATTTTGTGTCAATGGTTCCCACCGCACCGCGAAACCCGTGACGGCGATCATAGGCTTCCAACCCCTGACGCAGGGCGTCAGTGGCGGTTTGCTGTTTTACGCTGTCTACGGTCAGGGTCACCGAGTAGCCATCGGTGTAGGCGTTATCGCCAAAGCGCCGAACCATTTCGGCGCGGGCCATTTCGGCGATGTAATCGGCGTCCACTTCGGTGTCGGTGGCGTTATAAGTGGCTGTCAATTCGGCGTTAACGGCTTGTTCGTAGTCGTCCTGAGAAACCATCTCAAGCTCTTTCATGCGCCCCAATATCCAGTTGCGGCGCGCCAGAGCGCGGCTTGGATTTGCCAAGGGGTTGGAAGCCGACGGTGCCTTTGGCAGGCCGGCCAGCATGGCCATTTGGGCCAGCGTTAATTCGCTCACGGGCTTGTTGTAATAAACCTGGCTGGCGGCCGCAATACCGTAGGCGCGGTTGCCTAAATAGATCTTGTTGAGGTAAAGCTCAAAGATCGTGTTCTTGTCCAGCTCACGCTCAATTTGCAGAGCCAACAAAATTTCGTTGAATTTACGAATGAACGTGCGATCCCGCGACAAAAAGTAGTTTTTTGCCACCTGCATGGTAATGGTGCTGCCTCCGGACTGTATGTGGCCGGTAGAAGCCAGTTCCAGTGCGGCCCGTGCCAAACCTCTTATGTCTACGCCGAAGTGTTCATAAAAACGAGAGTCCTCTGCGGCGAGAAATGCTTGCAGTTGGCGCTCGGGAACTTGCTCGATTGTGACGGGTGCCCTTCTCTTTTCACCAAATTCTGCTATTAATTTGCCGTCCTGACTGAATATCCGCAGCGGTGTTTGCAGCTTTATATCAAATAACTGCTCGGCGGCGGGCAGGCCGGGCCGAAGATACAAATAGAAGCCGGAACCTAGGACAAGGGCAACACTCAGTCCGGTTAGAAAAAGCCAGATGAAAAGGCGAGAAGTACGCATCAAATAGGACATTTTTTTCTGACAACAGTTGGATATAGGTCTATGATTTGAACCATTGTATTAGGAAGGGAGACTGCTTCGCTGATACAAAAGCCCTGCGTTAAGAAGAATAGGGATTGTAATCGGAAAACAGAAGAATTTCTCTTAAATAAAAAACATACAAAGTACATAACCGGATTAACCAGTTATAGGGTGAGCGCGTGTTTGGATCTTTCGGAAAGAAATCCAGTGCTGTGCTGGGCTTGGACATAAGCTCCAGCTCGGTCAAGCTTTTGGAGTTGTCAAAACAGGGCGACCGCTTTCGGGTTGAAAGTTATGCCGTCGAACCTTTACCTGCAAATGCTGTGGTGGAAAAAAACATCACGGATGTTGAAGCCGTAGGTGACGTGATCAAGCGCGTGGTGTCCAAATCCCACTCCGGCGTCAAGCAAGTAGCCGTTGCCGTATCCGGCTCCGCGGTGATCACCAAGGTGATTCAGATGGACGGCGGCATCAACGAATTCGAAATGGAAGACCAGATTGCCCTGGAGGCAGACCAATACATCCCTTATCCGCTGGATGAAGTCGCGATTGATTTCGAGGTACAGGGTCCCTCTGAAGCCAATCCGGATAAGGTTGATGTGCTGATTGCTGCCTGCCGCAAAGAGAACGTTGATGTGCGCCAAGACGCACTGGATATTGCCGGCCTGACCACCAAGGTGGTTGACGTAGAGGCTTATGCCCTCGAACGTGCCTATCAACTGATTGAATCGCAATTGAACTCCCACGGCGACGATCTGGTCGTGGCGATCATGGATGTGGGCGCCACCATGGCCACGTTGAGCGTGATTGCCGAAGGCAAAACTGTGTATACCCGCGAACAGGTCTTTGGTGGCAAACAATTAACCGAAGAAATCCAGCGTCGCTATGGTTTGTCGCTGGAGGAAGCCGGCCTGGCCAAAAAGCAGGGTGGCTTGCCCGATGACTCTGAGGCCGAAGTGCTGAACCCGTTCCGCGAGGCCGTGGTGCAGCAGGTCGCTCGGGCGATGCAGTTCTTTTTTGGCGCCAGCCAGTACAACTCGGTGAATTATGTGGTTTTGGCCGGTGGCACCTCGGCAATACCCGGGCTTGTTGACATGGTAGAGGAAAACACGGGCACGCCCACGCTGGCAGCCAATCCGTTCGCGGACATGGCTGTTAGCTCGCGGGTTAATGCGTCGGCGTTGAGTAACGATGCTCCCTCGTTGATGATCGCGTGTGGTCTGGCAATGAGGAGCTTCGACTGATGGCAAGAATCAATCTTCGGCCCTGGCGTGAAGAGCTGCGGGCAGAAAAACAGAAACAGTTTGTGGTGATGCTGCTGAGCGCTGCCATTATTGCTAGCGGCCTGGCGTTTTTGTGGAAAAACAACGTAGACAGCCGCATTGCCTATCAACAATCCCGCAATGCTTATATTCAAACAGCGACCAGTAAGCTGGATGAGCAGATCAAAGAAATTGAAAGCCTGAAGCGTAAGCGCAACGAGTTGCTGGCGCGAATGAAAGTCATTCAGGACTTGCAGGGCAAGCGCCCGGTTATTGTGCGGGTATTCGACGAGCTGGTGCGTACTGTGCCCGATGGCCTGTATTTCAGCGATTTGAAGAAGGTTGGTGATCGCCTGGACCTGGTGGGTATGGCAGAGTCTAACAGCCGGATTTCATCGCTGATGCGGCAGTTTGAAGACTCCGACTGGTTTACCAATCCCAATCTGTCCAACGTGTCGACTGCTGATGCCCGCCGTGCAGGTTACAGCCAGTTCAATTTGTCCGTCAGTCAGCAAGCCCGTGGTATTGAAGGGGAGGAGAAACAATGAGCCTTGCGGACTCGCTGAAAAGCCTGAACGAATTCGATATCAATGATCTGGACATGAACAACGCCGGTATCTGGCCGGCACCGGTCAAAGCCATTGTGCTACTGCTGGTGTTTGGCTTGATTATGGGTGGCGGCTACTGGTTCTTTATAAAAGACCAGTTTGCGCAACTGGACGGGGTAAAAAGTACAGAGCTGGAACTGCGCCAGAATTATGAGAGTAAGGCTTATCAGGTGGCTAACCTCAGCGTGTTCAAAGCGCAGATGGTAGAAATGGAAGAAACCTTCGGTGCGTTGGTGCGTCAGTTGCCGAGTGAAACCGAAGTGCTAGGCCTGTTGGAAGACATTACCAATACCGCGCTGGGTAGTGGTCTGGCCTTGCAGGAAGTGAAACTGCAGCCAGAGCAGAAACGGGATTTCTATTCCGAACTGCCTATTAATATTCGGGTGTCGGGCTCTTACCATGAACTGGCATCGTTTGTTAGCAGCGTGGCGAGTTTGCCGCGTATCGTGACTCTGCATAATTTGACGATTAAATCCATCGGAGCGGACAGCGATCAGCTGGACATGCAGGTTGTTGCCCGTACCTATCGCTACCGGGCCGGAGAATGAGCATGACGGTAAACCATGCCGGAAAAGCCTGTCTGGGCCTGTGCCTGGTATTGTCGCTGACAGCCTGCTCGCAGAGCAGCGGCTTTTCCGATCTCGACGTGTTTATGGAAGAGACCCGCGCAAAACCCCGGGGGTTTGTCGAACCATTGCCGGAGTTCAACGCTTACGAGGCGTTTAGCTATTCGGCATCAGATCAGCGCTCGCCGTTTGAGCCGCCCATCGACGTGCAGCTGACGATGATCAGCGAGCAGGAACAGCAAGCGATGAGTGACGTAAAGCCGGATCTGGACCGGCCGCGGGAAGTGCTGGAGAACTTCGATCTGAAAGACCTGAATATGGTGGGCACCCTGCGTAACAGTGCAGGCACGCTGTTTGCTTTGTTAAAAGACAGCAGTGGCAGCATTCACCGTATCAACAGCGGCAATTTTATCGGTAAAAACTACGGGCGGATTGTGGGTGTAGGCGAGACCCGCGTCGAACTGTTGGAAATCGTGCCCGACGGCCGTGGCGGATGGGTAGAACGCCCGCGCCAACTGTCGCTGGACGAAGGTGATAGCGATGGAGCGGCACGATAATGAATAACAGCAACATGAATGCACAAAAATGCTTGAAGCCGAGGCTAGCGATGTTCAAAAAACTCAACGTAATTGTCTGCGCGGTAACCGTTGGGTTGTTGTCCAGCCTGGCCAGCGCTGCCACCTTGCAGGATGTGTCGTTTTCCTCTTTGCCCGGGGATCGGCTGGAAGTGACTTTGCAGTTTGACGGCCCACCGCCTGAACCTACGGGGTACACTATCGAGCGCCCTGCTCGCATTGCAGTAGACCTGAAAGACACCACCAGTGCCCTGAATGCCCGCAGCTTGCCGTTGGGCAGCGGGAATGCGCAAAGCATGACCGTGGTTGAAACCAGCGACCGAACCCGCCTTATTTTCAATCTGATTGAGCTGGTTCCTTACACCACTCAGCGCAATAACAACGCGTTGGTGATGATTATTGGCGGCGATTCCGCAGATGTAGCCAGTGACGTTTCGGGATCTGACGGTGCCAGCCCTGTTGCCTCGTCAGCGGACGCAGCGCCGGCGTTGGTAGACGTCGATTTCCGTCGCGGTGCACAAGGTGAAGGCCGTGTGGTTGTGCGTCTGGCCAGTGCGACGACTCAGGTTAACCTGAGCGAACTGGGCGGAAAAATTCGCCTGACCATGCCGGATCTGACCGTGCCCGAGCGCCTGCGTCGCCGTTTAGACGTGACAGATTTTGCCACGCCGGTACAATGGATCGACACCTTCATTGAGGGTGGCGGTGCGGTTATAGAAATTCGTCCGGAAGGCGACTATGACTACATTGCGTACCAGTCTGGCAACGAATTTACCGTGAGCGTTGAACGGCTCGGCGAGGAAGAAGCAGTAACCCGCCGTGAAGAGAAGTTCCCATATTCCGGCGATAAGCTCTCGCTAAACTTTCAGGACATTGAAGTTCGCTCGGTGCTTCAGCTGATTGCCGACTTTACCGGTTTGAATCTGGTGGCCAGCGATACCGTTGGTGGAAACATCACGCTGCGCTTGCAGAATGTGCCTTGGGATCAGGCGCTGGATCTCATTTTGAAAACCAAAGGCCTGGACAAGCGCCAGATTGGCAATGTATTACTGGTAGCGCCCGCCGATGAAATCGCCGCCCGTGAACGGCTGGAACTGGAAACAACCAAGCAGATCGCCGAGCTTGCCCCAGTGCGTCTGGACATCATTCAGGTCAATTACGCAAAAGCGGCGGAAGTGGTAGCGCTGGTGCAGGCCGACCAAGAGCTGATTTCCAGCCGCGGTTTCATTTCCTCAGACGCCCGAACCAACACCATCAGTGTGCGTGAAACCATTGAAAAGCTGGACGAGATTCGTCGCCTGGTATCCACCTGGGACGTACCCGTGCGTCAGGTTTCCATTGAAGCCCGGATTGTGCGTGCTCAAACCAGCGTGGCCGAGAGCCTGGGCGTTCGCTGGGGCGGTGCATCTTTTGGCGACAATGGTAATAACTCAACGGTTGTAGGCGGTTCTCTGGAAACGGTCGGTGGTGTAATGGGCGCCGGGGCTGCGAATTCAACCTCGGTTACCTTCCCGGGTGCTCTGGCGGTAGATCTTGGCGTATCTGGCGATGGCGCCTCATCCTTTGCCGTTGGGTTCAGTGGCGGCGACTTCCTGGTCGACCTTGAACTGTCTGCGCTGGAAAGCGATGGTAAAGCGGAAATCGTGTCTCAGCCCAGAGTTGTTACCGCGGACCGCCAGACGGCGTCTATCAAATCGGGTCAGCAAATCCCGTATCAGGAAGCCAGCAGCAGCGGCGCCACCAGCACTTCCTTTAAAGAAGCTGTGTTGTCGCTTGAAGTAACGCCGCAGATCACGCCGGATGACAAAATCATCATGGACCTGGAAGTGAATCAGGATTCCCGTGGCAAAGACACCCCCAGCGGCCCGGCCATCAACACCAACTCGGTGACAACTCAGGTGCTGGTCGCCAACGGTAAAACCATCGTTCTGGGCGGTATTTTCGAATCGACCAACACCGAAACCACCACCAAAACACCGTTCCTGGGCGATATTCCCTACCTGGGTCGGTTGTTCAAGCGCACCCAAACCAGCGAACTGCGTAGCGAGCTGCTGATTTTCATCACCCCGAAAATCATCAAAAACGACCTGGTTCGTTAAGTTATCTGCAACACTGAAACCGCCGCCTAAAAACGGCGGTTTTTTTGTGCGTGTGAAACCCGCGGCAGAACCGGACAATCTTATAGAATGACGGCCCCTATGCTATTCTGACCGGCTTGAACCTTATTGAGCGGACGTTATGTTGTTGCCCAAGCGAGTTATTCTGGTGGGTCCCATGGGGGCCGGTAAAAGTACCATCGGCCGTATGCTGGCGCGTGAGCTGGACTACCGCTTTTTGGATACCGACCGAATTATTGAAGAGCGCTGCGGTGCCAATATTCCCTGGATTTTCGATGTAGAGGGTGAAGACGGGTTCCGCCAGCGCGAAACCGCCATGCTGAGCGAGCTGTCTACCGAGGCCGGTATCATTCTGGCGACCGGTGGAGGCGCGGTTATGCGCGACGTGAATCATGAACTGCTGCGCCGTAATTCGGTGATTGTTTACTTGCGCACGTCGGTCGAGCACCAGGTAGAACGCACCCGTAAAGACCGCAATCGTCCGCTGTTGCAAACAGCGGATCCGGAGGCGGTGTTACGCCACCTCTTCGCGATCCGTGATCCTATTTACACCGAATTGGCCACCTTCATCATGTACACGGATCGCAAGAGCCCGCGGTTGGTGGTGCGCCAACTGGTTAATCTGCTGAACCCAAAAACACCCCGTCACATACGCCAGATTCGAAAGGAAGGTCGTCATCATGCCTGAATTACTCCGTGAACTTGAGGTAGACCTGGGCGAACGAAGCTATCCGATACTGATTGGCGAGCAGCTGTTGGGGCAATATGACTTGACGCCTTATGTTGGCGGTTCCCAGGTGATGATTGTGTCTAACGACACCGTGGCCCCGCTTTATCTGGAGCAGGCAAAAGCCTGTTTTGCAGGCAAACAGGTAGATTCGGTGATTTTGCCGGATGGCGAAAAACACAAAGACTGGCAAACCCTGAACCTGATTTTTGATGCGCTGCTGCTGCACAGGCACAATCGCACGACCACCCTGGTAGCCCTGGGCGGAGGCGTAGTGGGGGACATGACCGGGTTTGCAGCGGCGAGCTACCAGCGCGGCGTAGCGTTCATCCAGATTCCAACAACGCTGCTGTCGCAGGTGGATTCCTCCGTTGGTGGCAAAACCGGCATCAATCATCCCTTGGGTAAAAACATGATAGGGGCTTTTCATCAGCCCCAAGCCGTGCTGATTGATACCGGTACCCTGGTGACGCTGCCAGACCGGGAAGTGTGTGCCGGGATGGCGGAAGTCATCAAATACGGTCTGATTCGTGATCTGCCTTTTCTGCACTGGCTGGATCAGAATCTTGGGTCTTTGCTCAAAAAGGATCCGCTGCAGGTCGCAGAGGCTATCTATCGTTCTTGCGTCTGCAAGGCGGAAGTCGTTGCCATTGATGAACGCGAAGGCGGTCTAAGGGCAATACTCAATCTTGGCCACACCTTCGGCCACGCTATCGAGACGTTCGCCGGCTATGGCAACTGGTTACACGGAGAAGCCGTTGGCACCGGCATGTTGATGGCAGCGGATCTTTCCGCCCGCGAAGGTTTTATCAGTGCTGCCGAATGTCAGCAGATTTGCAGCCTGATCAGCCGTGCCGGATTGCCGCCGCTGGCGCCTGCAGCCATGTGCCCGGACGACTTCATAGAGCGGATGGCAGTGGATAAAAAGAATGTAGATGGGCAGCTCAGGCTGGTTCTGCTGCAGGCGGTGGGCGAAGCGGTTGTGACCGCCAAAACTGCGCGCAAAAACCTTGAAGCAACCCTGAACGCTTTTTGCCAGCGTTGAACCCAGAGCCCGAGACGCTATCGCCATGGTCAACGACGACAATCTGAACAGTCAGGAAGCCGGGGGTCTTTTCCCCCGCCTGCAGGAGCGCTTTGGTCTGCGGCGCCTTGGATGCGTGAGAACCGGAGTTTGTAGCCCTGAATGCCCAAAATCGACCCGTTTTGGTGCACTGGTAGAATCCCCGGGTTTTCGTGACCCGTACTGGTGCATAACGTTAAAAATTTTAAATTGCCATTTGAGCAGCGAATTTTCATCTGCGTAAACTATTGTACCTATGTTAAAAATGTCATGGAGCTATTTGCGCGATTTTCGCTGGCTCGTTGATAATAAAGGCTTTTACAGAGAGATTGTGCTTATGACAACTGGCTTGTACCAACTCGGTGAATTCAAAGATAACTGTGGCTTTGGCCTGATTGCTCACACCAAGGGCGAAGCCAGCCATCAATTGCTACAAACCGCCATTGAGTCGCTAACGTGTATGACTCACCGCGGCGGTATTGCCGCCGATGGTAAAACCGGCGATGGTTGCGGGCTGTTGTTGCAAAGCCCGGACAGTTTTCTCCGCAAGGTTGCCCGTGCACAGTTTGGCAAAGAGCCTGGTGATCTGTTCGCTGTGGGCCAGGTGTTTCTGAGCTCCGAAGAAGGCCAGGCGGCGGCCGCGAAGGCGGTTCTGGAAAGGCGTCTGTGTGAGCAGGGGCTGGAGGTAATGGGATGGCGCGATGTGCCGGTCGATACCTCTTGCCTGGGCCCCATGGCGCTGGATTGTATGCCACGCATTGAGCAGGTGTTTGTATTGCCTGCGGGCAAACCAGAAAGCGAGTTTGGCATTAGCTTGTTTGTTGGCCGCCGTTTTGCCGAGCGCGACCTGGCTGACGACAGCGAATTCTATATTTGCAGCCTGTCGCACCGCACGCTGGCCTATAAAGGCCTGATGATGCCTGCAGACCTGGCGAATTTCTATCGCGATCTGGGCGACCCGGATCTGCAGACCGCCATTTGCGTATTCCACCAGCGTTTCTCAACCAACACCATGCCGCGCTGGCCGCTGGCGCAGCCATTCCGTTATCTTGCCCACAACGGCGAGATCAACACCATTGATGGCAACCGTAATTGGGCGATTGCCCGTGCAGCCAAATTCAGCTCGCCGCGCCTGCCGGACCTGAAAACGCTGCAACCTCTGGTTAACCTGACCGGCTCCGATTCCTCTAGCATGGACAACATGCTGGAAGTGCTGCTGGTAGGCGGTGTCGATCTGTTCCGCGCCGCGCGGATGATGGTGCCGCCGGCATGGCAAAACGTAGACACCATGGACGCAGACCTGCGCGCCTTCTACGAATACAACTCCATGCACATGGAGCCCTGGGACGGCCCTGCCGGCCTGGTATTGACCGACGGCCGCTACGCCTTGTGTATGCTTGACCGCAACGGCCTGCGCCCGGCGCGTTGGGTACATACCAAAAACGATTTTCTCACCGTCGCCTCGGAAATCGGTACCTACGGTTACAAGCCGGATGACGTGGTAGCCAAGGGTCGCGTTGGCCCCGGGCAGATGCTGGCCATTGATACAGAAACCGGCGAGATTCTGCACACCCGCGATATCGATCAGCGTCTGAAAACCGCTCAGCCGTATAAACGCTGGCTGCGGGAAAACGCTCTGCGGGTAGAGTCCACACTGCATCAGGACGCCCCGGATTTCGAACTGCTTGGCGCCGACGAGCTTTTGGTTCACCAGAAGATGTTCAACGTGTCATTTGAAGAACGCGACCAGATACTGCGCCCTCTGGGCGAGAACGGTCAGGAAGCAGTAGGCTCCATGGGCGACGACACGCCAATGGCTGTGTTGTCCAGTAAAGTGCGTCACTTGGCGGACTATTTCCGCCAAAAGTTCGCCCAGGTCACCAACCCTCCCATTGATCCGCTGCGCGAAGCCATCGTGATGTCGCTGGAAACCTGCCTGGGTGCCGAGCGCAATGTGTTCGAAGAAGCGGCTGAGCACGCCGATCGGGTGATTCTGACGACACCGGTTTTGTCACCGGCAAAATTCCAGCGCATCTTGGCGAGTGAACGCCCCGGCTTTGCAGTGGCAACAATTCCATTGAGTTATGCCCCGGAAGAGGGTCTTCAACAGGCCGTCAGGCGTGTGTGCGCCGCTGCAGAACAGGCGGTGCGTGATGGCAAGTCACAAATTCTTCTGAGTGACAGTAACTTGCAACAGGGCCAGTTGCCCGTGAACGCGCTCATGGCTACCGGCGCCGTGCACCATCATCTGGTGGCTCAGGGTTTGCGCTGTGACTCCAACATTGTGGTAGAAACCGGCTGGGCGCGAGATCCTCACCATTTTGCGGTGCTATTCGGTTTTGGCGCCACAGCGGTTTACCCATACTTGGCGTACCAGGTGCTTAATGACCTGATTCGCACCGGCGAAATGCTGGTGGACCCTATCGACGCCAAGAATAACTACCGCAAGGGTATTAACAAGGGCCTGCTGAAAATCCTGTCCAAAATGGGCATTTCTACCATTGCCTCCTATCGCGGAGCCCAGCTGTTTGAGGCCATCGGTCTGGCCGATGAAGTGGCCGATCTGTGCTTCAAGGGCGTGCCCTGCCGGATTCAGGGCGCCGATTTCTACGACTTCCAGCACGACCAGGAGCAACTGGCCAAGCTGGCGTGGAAGCCGCGCAAGCCCCTGTCACCGGGTGGTATTCTGAAATACGTACACGGTCAGGAATACCACGCCTTCAATCCGGATATTGTGGCCAAGTTGCAAGATGCCGTTACCAGCGGCGACTATCGCCAGTATCAGGAGTACGCCGGGTTGGTCAATCATCGGCCGGTGGCCACCCTGCGGGACCTGCTCGGGTTCCGCGAAGGCATCCAGTCGGTGGACCTGGCCGACGTTGAGCCGGTAGAGCAGATTTTTACCCGCTTTGATTCGGCGGGGATGTCCCTGGGGGCACTGTCGCCAGAGGCCCATGAAGCCCTGGCGGTGGCCATGAACACCCTGGGTGGACGCTCCAATTCCGGTGAGGGCGGCGAAGACCCGGCTCGCTATGGCAATGAAAAACGCTCAAAAATCAAACAGGTAGCCTCAGGCCGTTTCGGCGTTACCGCTGAATATTTGCGCAGCGCCGACGTTATGCAGATTAAAATTGCCCAGGGCGCCAAGCCGGGTGAGGGTGGACAACTGCCCGGCGGTAAAGTGAACGCGCTGATTGCTCGTTTGCGTTATTCGGTGCCGGGCGTAACGCTGATTTCGCCGCCACCACACCACGACATTTATTCTATCGAGGATCTGGCCCAGCTGATTTTTGATTTAAAGCAGGTTAACCCGCAAGCGTTGGTGTCGGTGAAGCTGGTGTCTGAGCCTGGTGTGGGCACTATCGCAGCGGGCGTCGTTAAAGCTTATGCGGATCTGATTACGGTGTCGGGTTACGACGGTGGCACGGCGGCAAGCCCACTGACGTCAATCCGCTACGCCGGTTCGCCCTGGGAACTGGGGTTGGCGGAAACCCAGCAGGCCCTGCGAGCCAACGATTTGCGCGGCAGAGTTCGCCTGCAAACCGACGGTGGTATAAAAACCGGCCTGGATGTGGTGAAGGCCGCTATTTTAGGTGCCGAGAGCTTTGCGTTTGGCACCACGCCGATGGTCGCGCTGGGATGTAAATTCCTGCGAATTTGCCACCTGAACAACTGCGCCACTGGCGTAGCCACCCAGAATGAGCAGCTGCGCGAGGAGCACTTCAAAGGCACCGTAGAAATGGCGATGAACTTCTTCCGCTTTGTAGCGGAAGAAACCCGCGAATGGATGGCACAGCTGGGGGTGCGTTCCCTGCAGGAACTGGTGGGCCGTACAGACCTTCTGGTGCGTCTGACGGGTGATACCGAACGCCAGCGCAAACTGGACCTGAACCGCTTGCTAAACAACGATCAGATCCCAGCGGACAAACCGCAAACCTGCCAGGTGGCGCGCAACGAACCCTTTGACAAAGGCACGCTTGCGGAAAAAATGCTCAGTGACGTCCGCAGTGCCATCGACAACAAGAGCGGTGGTGCCTGGAGCTACCGGGTAACGAACTGTGACCGCTCCATTGGTGCGCGGCTGTCCGGTGAAATTGCCGCTCTGCATGGCAACCAAAGTATGGCGGATGCCCCCATCACACTGGATTTGACCGGTACCGCCGGCCAGAGCTTTGGTGTGTGGAACGTCGCCGGCCTGAACCTGATACTGGAAGGCGACGCCAACGATTATGTGGGCAAAGGCATGACCGGCGGCAAGCTGGTGCTTTACCCGCCCCGCGGCAGTGTTTTCACGGCCCGGGAAACCGCGATTATCGGTAACACCTGTTTGTATGGCGCCACCGGAGGCAAGCTGTTTGCAGCCGGTACAGCCGGCGAGCGCTTTGCCGTGCGCAATTCCGGCGGCCATGCGGTGGTAGAAGGCGCAGGCGACCATTGCTGTGAGTACATGACAGGCGGCCTGGTGACGGTACTGGGCAGCACCGGACACAACTTCGGCGCGGGTATGACCGGTGGTTTTGCCTATGTGCTGGACCAGAACAATACCTTCGTTGACAAATACAACCACGAGCTTGTGGAGATACAGCGAATCTCCAGTGAAGATATGGAAGCCTATCGCAACCACCTGCGCAGCATTATTCGTGGACACATTGCGGAAACCGCCAGTGAGTGGGGCCAGCATTTGTTGGAAAATTTCGACGATTACATTGGCCGGTTCTGGCTGGTGAAGCCCAAGGCCGCAAACTTGCGCAGCCTGCTGGCCAACACCCGGGCGCGCCCGGAATAAAGCCAGCGCGGGCCCGCCCGTCGACACCCAACGGATACGCCCCGCGGCGGATCAGTGCGAACAGACGAATGTAGAGAGCTAACCATGAAAGAGCGACTGAATAACGACTTCCAGTTTGTAGAAGTAGGGCGCGTAGACCCGGAAAAGGTCCCGGCCCGCAAGCGCAAAAAGGAATTCAATGAAATTTACACACCTTTCACCCAGGACCAGGCGGCGTCCCAGTCCCACCGTTGTCTGGAGTGTGGTAACCCCTATTGTGAATGGAAGTGCCCGGTACACAACTACATTCCCAACTGGCTGAAGTTGGTGTCCGAAGGCAACATCATGAAGGCCGTGGAGTTGTGTCATCAGACCAATTCACTGCCCGAGGTATGCGGTCGGGTGTGCCCGCAGGACCGTCTGTGTGAGGGTGACTGCACCTTGAATGACGGTTATGGCGCGGTGACCATCGGCTCGGTAGAAAAGTACATCACCGATACCGCCTTTGCCCTGGGCTGGAAGCCGGATATGTCTAAGGTGGTGCGCACTGACAAGCGCGTGGCGGTGATTGGCGCAGGGCCCGCGGGCCTGGCCTGCGCCGACGTGCTGGTGCGCAGCGGTGTAACGCCGGTGGTGTTCGATATTTACCCGGAAATTGGCGGCCTGCTGACCTTTGGCATCCCCGAGTTTAAACTGGAAAAGTCGGTCATGGCGCGCCGCCGCAAAGTGTTTGAAGAAATGGGCATGGAATTCCGCCTGTCCACCGAGGTGGGTAAAGACATACAGATGAGCGATCTGCTCAGCGACTTCGATGCGGTATTTATGGGTATGGGCACCTACACATCCATGCAAGGTGAGTTTCCCGGCGAAGATATGGTCGGCGTTCACGCGGCTCTGCCATTTCTGATTTCTAACGTAAATCGCCGTCTGGGATTTGAAGTCAGCACTGAGGACTCCATCGATATGCAGGGTAAGCGGGTGGTGGTGCTTGGTGGCGGAGACACAGCCATGGATTGCAACCGCACCTCCATTCGCCAGCAAGCCGCCAGCGTGACTTGCGCTTACCGTCGTGACGAAGCCAACATGCCCGGCTCGCGGCGGGAAGTGGCCAATGCGAAGGAAGAAGGCGTGAACTTCATGTTCAATCGTCAACCGGTAGCCATTGTCGGTGACGGTCAGGTGGAAGGCGTGAAAGTGGTGTCTACCCAGCTTGGCGAGCCCGATGAAAACGGACGTCGCCGGCCGGAAGTGATTCCGGGCAGTGAGGAAATCATTCCCGCAGACGCCGTGCTGGTGGCCTTCGGTTTTCGGCCCAGCCCGGCAGACTGGTTCGGCCAGCACCAGGTGAGCACCAGCGATTCCGGCCTGGTGACGGCGCCAGAGAAAGCGGATTTTGCCTTCCAGACCAGCAACCCCAAGGTGTTCGCCGGCGGCGACATGGTGCGCGGCTCCGACTTGGTGGTAACGGCTATATGGGAAGGTCGCCAAGCCGCCGAAGGCATTTTGGATTATCTGGATATCTGAAATCGGCGTTGATGTGAATCGGAGGGCGGCCTGTCAAAAACAGGTCGTCCTTTTTTATTGATACAAACGGGGTATCATTGCCTGATGAATGTTGTGACCTTTTAATGACTGAGAACGCTGGACATTTTTATGACTGAACTGAAAAACGATCGTTTCCTTCTGGCCCTGATGGGTCAGCCCGTAGACCGCACGCCGGTATGGATGATGCGCCAGGCCGGTCGCTATCTGCCGGAATATCGCGCTACCCGCGCCAAGGCCGGTGACTTTCTCAGTTTGTGCAAAAACACGCCGCTGGCCTGTGAAGTGGCTCTGCAACCGCTAGAGCGTTTCCCGCTGGACGCAGCCATTCTGTTTTCTGACATTCTGACCATTCCTGACGCGTTGGGTCTGGGCCTGTATTTTGAAACCGGTGAAGGCCCGAAGTTCAAACACACCATTCGTTCCGCTGCCGATGTAGACGCGTTGCCAAAAATCAACGCCGAGGTGGATCTGGATTACGTAATGAACGCGGTGTCGACCATCCGCAGTGCGCTGAACGGACGGGTGCCGCTGATTGGCTTCTCTGGCAGCCCCTGGACCTTGGCCACTTATATGGTAGAAGGCGGTTCGTCCAAAGATTTCCGCGAAGCCAAAAAGCTGATGTACGGCCAGCCCGAAGTCATGCACAAGTTGCTGGACCACTTGGCGGATGCGGTTACCGATTACCTGAACGGCCAGATTCGCGCCGGCGCCCAAGTGGTGCAGATTTTTGACACCTGGGGCGGCGTGCTCACCACCTGGGCTTATGAAGAGTTCTCCTTGAAGTACATGCGTAAAATCATTGCTGGCCTGAATCTGGAAAGCGAAGGCCGTAAGGTGCCGGTGATTGTGTTCACCAAGAACGGCGGCCAGTGGCTGGAAACCATTGCAGACTGTGGCGCCGACGCTGTGGGCCTGGATTGGACCACGGACATTGGCGACGCCCGCGCCCGAGTGGGCGACAAAGTTGTGCTGCAGGGCAATATGGACCCGACCATGCTGTACGCGCGCCCCGCGCGCATTCGTGAAGAAGTGGGCGATATTCTGCGCCGTTTTGGTCATGGTTCTGGCCACATCTTTAATCTGGGCCACGGCATTACACCGGATGTAGACCCAGCCCATGCCGGCGCGTTTATTGATGCGGTGGTAGAGCTGAGCCCCCAATACCATCAAAGTTAAGCGCACCACAAAAATTAAGCGCACCATCAAAATTAACAGCATCGTCAAAACGAACAGTACCAGAGCTGATTTATGGCCAAAGTGAAAACCGCGTTTGTCTGCACCGACTGTGGTGCCGACTTCTCCAAGTGGCAGGGCCAGTGCACGGCTTGTAAAGAATGGAATACCCTTAGCGAGATGCGTGGGGTTTCGGCACCGGCCCATAAAAGCGCCCGCGGTTCCCGCTTCGAAGGCTTCGCCGGCAGCCTGTCGGCGGTGCAGAGCCTGAATGATGTCAGTCTGGCGGAACAGGTTCGTCTGAGCACCGGCATGGCCGAATTCGACAGGGTTCTGGGCGGGGGCCTGGTAGAGGGTTCGGCGGTGTTGATGGGCGGGCACCCTGGCGCCGGTAAGAGCACCCTGCTGTTACAGGCTGTGTGCAACTTGGCAAGCTCGGTATCGGCGCTTTACGTAACCGGTGAGGAATCTCTGCAACAGGTAGCCATGCGCGCCAAGCGGCTTGGCCTGCCCACCTCAGATTTGAAAATGCTGTCAGAGACCAGCGTCGAGCGGCTGTTACAGATCGTTGAAGTGGAAAAGCCACGAATTCTGGTGATCGACAGTATTCAGGTGATGCACGTGGCCGATTCCGAATCGGCGCCCGGCAGCGTGTCACAGGTACGTGAAAGCGCGGCGTTTCTGACCCGCTTTGCAAAACAGACCGGCACCATTTTGCTATTGGTGGGGCACGTCACCAAAGACGGCAGCCTGGCCGGGCCAAAAGTGCTGGAGCACATGATCGATTGCTCCATTTTGCTGGAAGGCTCAAGCGATAGCCGCTATCGCACCCTGCGGGGTATTAAAAACCGCTTTGGTGCGGTGAACGAGCTGGGCGTGTTCGCCATGCTGGAACAGGGCCTGAAAGAAGTGAAAAACCCGTCCGCTATCTTTTTGAATCGTGGCGAAGAAGCCGCGCCCGGTAGTGTGGTGATGGTGGTGTGGGAAGGTACCCGGCCCATGCTGGTGGAAATTCAGGCGCTGGTGGATACGGCTCAGGGTAGTTATCCCCGGCGAGTGGCAGTAGGGCTGGATCAAAACCGGCTGGCCATGTTGCTGGCGGTTTTACATCGTCATGGTGGTATGCACGTGGCGGACCAGGATGTGTTTGTGAACGTGGTGGGGGGCGTAAAAGTCGCTGAAACCAGTGCCGATCTGGCGCTTTTGGCAGCTGTTGTGTCGTCATTTCGCGACCGTGCGCTACCGCAAGATCTGATGATTTTTGGCGAAGTAGGTCTGTCCGGCGAAATTCGCCCGGTACCCAACGGCCAGGAACGGATCAACGAGGCGGCCAAGCACGGCTTTACCCACGCGCTGGTGCCAAAAGGCAACGCCCCGCGCAAAGCCATTAACGGCATGAAGGTTATTCCGGTGACAAAGCTGAGTGACGCGCTGACGGCTCTCGACGAACTCTAGCAAAATCCGCGCAAACATACTGGTGAAAGTGCAAGACCGGGGACGGATTTCAAATCCGTCCCCGGTCCGGTCCCCGGTTGTTGCCTAAGAAGTGCGAAGTGCAGTGGCAAGAGCAGTGGCAAGAGCAGATCTGGCAGGCTCCCAAAGCTGACTAGATCACGCTAACTTCTTGTACTTCATGCGTTGTGGCACCATGGCAGAATCGCCTTTGCGTTTCTTGTGGTCTTCGTCGTAGTCGCTGAAGTTGCCTTCGTAATAAATCACTTCGCCGTCGTCTTCAAACGCCAGTATATGGGTAGCCACCCGGTCCAGGAACCAGCGGTCGTGAGAGATCACCAAAGCCGAGCCCGGGAAGTTCAGCAAGGCTTCCTCAAGGGCACGCAGGGTTTCCACGTCCAGATCGTTGGTTGGTTCGTCCAGCAGCAGGACGTTGCCGCCTTCTTTTAACAGGCTGGCCAGGTGCAGGCGATTGCGCTCGCCACCGGACAAGTCGCCCACCCGCTTTTGCTGGTCGGCGCCTTTGAAGTTAAAACGGCCGGCATAGGCCCGCGACGGCGTTTCGTAGTTGCCTATCTTGATAGTGTCCTGGCCTTCGCTGAGCAGCTCCCAAACGGTTTTGCTGCCGTCCAGGTCGCGATTCTGGTCAACATAAGCCAGCTTTACGGTCTCGCCGACGGTAATGCTGCCTGCATCGGGCTGGTCTTTGCCGACGATCATGCGGAACAGGGTCGATTTACCCGCGCCGTTACCGCCGATGATGCCCACGATGGCGCCCTGTGGTACCCGTAGAGACACGTTTTCATACAGCAGGTGATCGCCAAACGCTTTGCTAATGCCGTCTACTTCAATCACCTTGTCGCCTAGGCGGGGCCCGGGTGGGATGTACAGTTCGTTGGTTTCGTTACGCTTCTGGAATTCCTGCGAGCTCATTTCCTCAAAGCGCGCCAGGCGGGCCTTACTCTTGGACTGGCGGCCTTTGGCGTTACTGCGCACCCATTCCAGCTCGTGTTTCACGGCTTTTTGATGTGAGGCTTCTTGCTTGGACTCCATCTGCAGGCGATTCTGTTTGTTTTCCAGCCATTGACTGTAATTGCCTTCAAACGGAATGCCGTGGCCGCGATCCAGCTCCAGAATCCAGCCGGCAACGTTATCCAGGAAGTAACGGTCGTGAGTGATGGCTACAACGGTGCCTTCGTAGTCGTGCAAAAAGCGCTCCAGCCAGGCAACCGATTCGGCATCCAGATGGTTAGTGGGCTCGTCCAGCAGGAGCATGTCCGGGCCCGACAGCAGCAGGCGGCACAGAGCAACGCGGCGGCGTTCACCACCGGACAGGTTTTTTACCATCTGGTCCCAGGCCGGCAGGCGAAGGGCATCGGCGGCGACTTCCATTTTGCGTTCAATGTCGTGGCCGTCGGTGGCCTGAATCACAGCCTCCAGTTTTTCCTGCTTTTTGGCCAGGGCGTCAAAGTCGGCATCCGGTTCGGCATAAGCGGCGTACACTTGGTCAAGTTCTGCTAACGCGTTGTGAACCTCGGCTACGGCTTCGTCGACAATTTCCTTAACGGTTTTGCTGTCGTCCAGCTTTGGCTCCTGGGGCAGGTAGCCCACATTGATGCCGGGCTGAGGGCGGGCTTCGCCCGAATAATCCTGATCAATGCCGGCCATGATGCGCAGCAGAGTGGATTTACCAGACCCGTTCAAGCCGAGCACGCCAATTTTGGCGCCCGGGAAAAAGCTCAGGGAAATGTCCTTGAGTATCTCGCGTTTGGGCGGAACCACTTTGCCAACGCGGTTCATTGTGTATACGTACTGGGCCATAAGAGTGGAATCCTCCGGGGTTTCAAATGTGTGGAATTAACCGCAGTAAGGTAGCGAAATGGCCCCGCTATAGCAATTGCAGCAGATTTCACTGTACCTGGGGACAGATTTCAAATCTGTCCCCTATCTGTGAAACCTGCTGCCTGGGGACAGATTTGAAATCTGTCCCCCGCTTCAAATCTGTCCCCCGCTTCAAATCTGCCCTCGGTTTGAGCAGTGCGGAATTATGTGTTGGCCTGCGTCAACAGTCGCTGGCGGTTTAAAGGGTGATTTTACCCCCGGCAATGAGCTAGAATAGTAAGCCAAATTTTACGGTCAGCCAAGCACACAGAGGCAGCGCATCCATGTTTAATCGTGATATGAAAATCGCCGGTTTTGACGACGAGCTCTGGAACGCCATGCAGGCGGAGAGCCATCGCCAGGAAGCTCATATCGAGCTGATTGCGTCGGAAAACTACACCAGCCCGCGGGTGATGGAAGCGCAGGGCAGTGATTTGACCAACAAGTACGCGGAAGGTTATCCCGGCAAGCGTTATTACGGCGGTTGTGAGTTTGTAGACATTGCCGAGCAGCTGGCTATTGATCGCGCCAAAGAATTGTTCGGAGCGGCCTACGCCAACGTGCAGCCGCACTCTGGTTCACAGGCCAACTCGGCGGTGTTTCTAGCTCTGCTGAATGCGGGCGATACGGTACTGGGCATGAGCCTGGCCCACGGTGGCCACCTGACCCACGGCGCCAGCGTGAATTTCTCCGGCAAAATCTACAACGCTGTTCAATATGGTATCGACACCGACACCGGCCTGATCAATTACGACGACGTGGAAGCGTTGGCGGTGGAGCACAAGCCGAAGATGATCATTGCCGGCTTCTCTGCTTATTCGCAGTATCTTGATTTCGCCCGTTTCCGCGAGATTGCCGATAAAGTGGGTGCCTACCTGTTTGTCGACATGGCTCACGTAGCCGGCCTGGTGGCAGCGGGTGTTTATCCTGACCCGGTCCCCCACGCCCACGTGCTGACCACCACCACCCACAAAACCCTGCGCGGCCCCCGCGGCGGGCTGATTCTGGCCTGTGACGACGAAGCGCTGCACAAGAAGCTGAACTCCGCGGTATTCCCCGGTGGCCAGGGTGGCCCGCTGATGCACGTGATCGCGGCTAAGGCAATCTGCTTCAAAGAAGCCATGAGTCCCGAGTTCAAGACGTATCAGCAGCAAGTGGTTAAAAACGCCGCGGCCATGGCCGAAGTGTTTGTTGATCGCGGTTTTGACGTGGTGTCCGGCGGCACCAAAAACCATCTGTTCCTGTTAAGCCTGATCAAACAGGACATCACCGGTAAAGACGCCGATGCAGCACTGGGCCGGGCTCATATTACCGTGAACAAAAACGCGGTACCGAACGACCCGCGCTCGCCTTTTGTTACGTCGGGTCTGCGCATTGGTACGCCGGCTATTACCACTCGTGGTTTTGCCGAAGCGGAATGTCGCGAACTTTCCGGCTGGATTTGTGACATTCTTGCCGACCTGAACGACGAAGCCGTGATTGACCGTGTGCGCGGGCAGGTTGAAGCCATGTGCGCCCGCTTTCCGGTATACGCGTAAGTTGCCAGTTGTTACTCCAGGCCAGGCCCTTTTGGGCTGGGCCTGGGGTTCTCTCCAGAGTATCTGATTATGCATTGTCCATTCTGTGGTGAAGACGATACCAAAGTGATTGACTCGCGCCTGGTGGCAGAGGGAAACCAGGTGCGTCGCCGCAGGGAATGTTTGTCGTGCCGCGAACGGGTCACTACCTTTGAAACTGCCGAGCTGGTTATGCCGCGGGTCGTGAAACAGGACGGCACACGCCAGCCTTTTGACGAAGAAAAGCTGCGTTCCGGGTTGATGAAAGCGCTGGAAAAACGCCCGGTCAGTATCGAGCAAATAGATACCGCGCTAAGCCACATCAAGGCGCAGCTGCGTGCCACCGGCGAGCGCGAAGTAAAGTCTATGCGTTTGGGTGAAGAGGTGATGACTGAGCTGCGCCAGCTAGACAAAGTAGCCTATGTGCGATTTGCTTCGGTGTATCGCAGCTTTCAGGATGTGAACGAATTCAAGGAAGAAATCGAGCGTCTTACCGCCGGCAATGGTGATTCGGTGGTAGACGTAGCTAAGGCGCTGGCGGATTCGGGCGCGGAAAAAAAGTCATGATCACCACTCGCGACCGGGCCTTTATGGCCCGTGCTGTTCAGTTGGCCTGGCGTGGCCGTTATTCCACTCACCCGAACCCCCGTGTGGGCTGCGTGATTGCCCGAGGGGATCGCATTCTGGGTGAAAGCTGGCACGAACGCGCCGGCGAAGCCCACGCCGAAGTGCGTGCGTTGAGCCAGGCCGGTACTGCCGCCCGCGGCTCTACGGCGTATGTCACACTGGAACCCTGCAGTCATTTCGGGCGCACACCGCCCTGCGCCAAAGCGCTGATAGAAGCCGGCGTGGCACGGGTTTTTGCTGCTACGCTGGACCCAAACCCCAATGTGTCCGGGCGTGGTCTGGAGATGCTCAGGGCTGCCGGTATTCGCGTTCACGTGGGTTTGTTGGCAGGCGAGGCCGCTAAGTTAAACCCGGGCTGTATGAAGCGCATGACCAGCGGGCGCCCTTGGGTACGGCTGAAAATGGCCGCTAGCCTGGACGGCCGCACGGCTATGGCGTCGGGCGAGAGCCAATGGATCACCGGGCCGGAGTCGCGCAGCGATGTTCAGCGCCTGCGCGCCATGAGCGACGCCATTTTGACCGGAGTGGGTACGGTGCTGGCGGATGATCCGTCATTAACCGTGCGGCGCGCAGAAATGGGCGATATTGGCAGCGCTACCGAGCCTGCGCGGCAACCACTACGGGTAATTGCCGACCGCGATACCCGCACGCCGGCATCCGCTAAAATCTTCCGCGGCGGTAAAGTACAGGTCTTTTGTGCCACCTCCTCGCTGGCGACCAGCGCGGCTCAGGATCTGGCTGCGTTAGGTATACGCCTGCGCGGCGTGGCCTGGCACGACAAGGGCGTAAACGTGGCTGAAATGTTGGACACGCTGGGCGATATAGGCATTAATGAAGTGCTGGTCGAGGCCGGACCAACTCTGGCAGGCAGCTTTATCAGTGAGAATCTGGTGGATGAACTCTGGCTCTATCAGGCTCCGGTATTCCTTGGCAGTACCGGGCGGCCAACGGCCAATTTACCGCTGGAATCCATGGCAGACAAAATACAATGGCAGGTGCTTGACCGGCGTCAGCTAGGCGCCGACCAGAGGCTGATTCTGGCGCGTCGCTAACTATCAATTCACGGTGGCTCCGGGCAGGAGCGCTGCAAGGGTGCAACCGCGTATGGCACTGAATACGATCGAAGATATTGTTGAAGATGTTCGTCAGGGCAAAATGGTTATTTTGATGGACGACGAGGATCGCGAGAACGAGGGTGATCTGGTCATGGCGGCCGAGCATTGCGAAGCCGAGCACATCAACTTTATGGCCCGTTTTGGTCGTGGGTTGATCTGTATGCCGATGACCCTCGATCGCTGTAAGCAGCTGGGGCTGTCGCTGATGGTTAACCAGAATGCTTCTGGTTTTGGTACTAAGTTCACCGCGTCTATTGAAGCGGCGGAGGGTGTTACCACCGGAATTTCCGCTGCCGACCGTGCCCGTACGGTGCAGGCCGCTGTCGGCCGCGATGCCCAGGCATCAGACCTGGTGCAGCCGGGCCATATTTTTCCGCTGATGTCAGACGCCGGCGGCGTGCTCAGCCGCGCTGGCCACACTGAAGCATCTTGCGATCTGGCTGCGTTGGCGGGTTGTGAGCCGGCGGGCGTCATCTGTGAAATCATGAAAGACGATGGCTCTATGGCGCGGCGCGAAGATCTCGAAGCCTTTGCCGCCGAGCACGACCTGAAAATAGGCACCATCGCAGACCTGATTCACTATCGCACCACCAATGAACGCACGGTTGAATGCACAGAGCAAAACGAGCTGGATACCGAATACGGCCTGTTTAAGCTGCACACCTACCGTGACAGCATCCATGGCACAACGCATCTGGCCTTGACCATGGGGGATATTTCCCCGGAGCAGTCGGTGCATGTGCGGGTGCATATTACCGATACCCTGCGCGACTTGCTGGGAGCCCGCCGCCGCGATTCCCGCAGTTGGCCGTTGCATCGGGCGCTGCAAAAGGTGGCTGCTGAGGGGCTCGGTGTTGTGGTTTTGCTCAACGGCGCTGAAGACAGTTACAACCTGGAAGACCGTATTCAGGAATTCTATGAACATGGCCGTAGCGGTGCCGGCAAAGACAGCTCTGGCGTGTACTTTACGGTAGGCACTGGTTCGCAAATTCTGCGTGATATTGGTGTGGGCAAAATGCGCCTGTTAAGCCCGCCGATGAAATTCTCCGCCATTTCCGGCTTTGATCTGGAAGTGGTTGAGTACGTGCCTTATATCCCCGAATGATCAATCCGCTGCCGTATGCTGCGGCAGCCTGACAGGAGCCACCGATGGCGGAAATTCAAGTAATTGAAGGCGATTTTATCCACTGCAGCGGCCGTTATGCTCTGGTTGTGGGGCGGTTTAACGGTTTTGTGGTAGAGAGCCTGGTGGACGGTGCCCTGGATACCCTGACCCGCCACGGTATCGCGGATGAAGACATTGTTGTGATTCGTGTACCGGGTGCTTACGAAATGCCGTTGGCGGTCAAGCGCGTGGCAGAAACGGGTAATTACGACGCCATTATCGCCCTCGGCGCTGTTATTCGTGGTGGCACGCCGCACTTTGAGTATGTTGCTGGCGAAGCTGCCAGTGGTTTGGGTGCTGTCAGTCTGGAAACCGATATTCCGGTAGCCTTTGGTGTTTTGACTGTAGATTCCATCGAACAGGCTATTGAACGTTCAGGCACCAAGGCTGGTAATAAAGGCGCAGAAGCGGCCATCACAGCGCTTGAAATGGTCAGCCTGTTCAAGAAGCTGGGTGAGTAATGAGCCTACCTGAAGACACTATTCCCGGTGCAATCCCCGGTTCAACCCCCGAGCCAACCTCAAGCCCGGGAAAACCTGCCCAGCCCAAAGCCGGTGATCGCCGCCGCGCCCGCGGAATGGCGATGCAGGGGTTATACCAGCGCCATTTCAGCAAAAGCACGATTTATAACATTGAAGCCGAGTTCATGGTCGATAACGACATGAGCAAAGTGGACCTGCTGTATTTTCGTGACCTGCTGCACGGCACCAGCCGCGAGCAGGCCGAACTGGACCGCTTGATCGAGCCGTTTCTGGATCGCCCGCTGCAGGAAGTAGATCCGGTAGAGCTGGCCATTGTGCGCCTGGGTGCCTATGAGCTGAAATTCCGCCTGGATGTGCCCTACAAAGTCGTCATCAATGAAGGTATTGAAATGGCGAAACGCTTTGGCGGCACTGAGGGCCACCGGTTTGTAAACAGTATCCTCGACAAACTAAGCCGCCGGTTGCGGCTGGCTGAAATCCGCCCGCGCTAGTGACAGCCATGGGCGAGTTTGAGCTGATTCGCCGCTACTTTGCGCCAATGGCGAAGGCGGCCAAGCTGGCCTCAGACGGCTCCGGTTTGTTGCTTGGAGTGGGTGACGATTGCGCCATTCAGCGTGTGCCTGCCAATCATGACCTGGTGTTTTCAGTGGACACGCTGGTTGAAGGCGTGCACTTTCCGGTTGGTTATTGTTCGCGCTTTTTGGGTTGGCGCGCGCTCGCCGTTGCGGTGAGCGATCTGGCCGCTATGGGCGCACAGCCGGTGTGCTTCACACTGGCTCTGACCTTGCCTGCTGCTGATGAAGCCTGGTTGGAAGGCTTTGCCGCCGGGCTGGCTCAGGCCAGCCAACAGTTTGGCATTGCGCTGGCCGGTGGTGATACGACTCGGGGGCCCCTGACGCTGAGCTTGCAAGTGCAGGGCACCGTTCCCCAGGGCCAGGCTCTGCGTCGCGACGGCGCACGTGAGGGAGACCTGGTGTGCGTTAGCGGCCAGCTGGGTGATGCCGGTGCGGCGCTGGATTTTTTGTACGACCCGGTTCCCGCAACGGACGCAGCCAGTGTGCTGCAACGCTACCATTCCCCGCAGCCACGGCTGGAACTGGGTATTGCGCTGCGTTCGGTGGCTTCAGCAGCGGTTGATATCTCTGATGGGTTGCATGCCGATTTGCTGCATATTTTGCGAGCCTCTGGCGTGGGTGCAACCATCGATCTTGCAGCACTACCGCTGTCGGCAGCCCTGCGGCGGATCAAGGGTGACGCAGCGGCAGGGTTCGCATTGCAGTCCGGCGACGATTACGAACTCTGCGTAACCGTTCCCGAACAGCGCTGGGCCGCCGCCAGCCGCGGGTTGCAACAGCAACTGACGGTGATCGGGCAGGTGCAGCAGGAACCAGGCTTGCGGCTAAATGCAGACGCAGGTATGGTTTATTTACGACGTCCAGGCTTCGACCACTTTTCGATCACTTAGCAGCGGGCGGCTGACATTCTTCATACCATACTGCGCCATACTTCATCAGGGCCCCGATGAGCCAGAACGACTTTTCAACAGAACCGGAGCTACCGGAAGCTTTATTGCCTCCCGGGTTTTTGCGCGATCCTGTCCACCTTCTTGCGTTTGGCTTTGGCAGCGGCGCAATGCCCCGTGCACCCGGAACCTGGGGCAGCCTGGCGGCCATTCCTATCTGGTATACGTTTTCCTGGCTACCCCAGCCCATATACTGGGCCATTGTGGCTCTGGCATTTATTGTGGGTGTGTGGCTGTGCGGAAAAACCGCCCGCGATCTGAAAGTGCACGATCACGGCGGTATTGTCTGGGACGAGTTTGTGGGCATGTGGATTGCCCTCGGGCTGTTTCCGGAGCACCTCGTTGGCGTATTACTTGCGTTCGTCATGTTCCGTTTGTTTGATATTATAAAACCCTGGCCCATCAACTGGCTGGACGAGCGTCTGCCTGGGGGTTTCGGTATTATGGTGGATGACGTAGTGGCTGCCATCATGGCTCTGGTTTGCCTTTACCTGATTGATCTGTGGCTTATGCCGCAGGTTTTTTCCTGACAACGGCATAATTTTTGTGAAACTGGCGCCTGTGGCGCTTGCCCTGTTCACGACTGCTGGTCAGAATGCGTAGAATAAATGCTGGCTGTAGCCGGTACAGTTGATTTTGCACCTTTTCTTTATTGTTGCATCAAGGAGATCCAATGAATCATTGCCGTCTGTCTGGCTCGTTTTCTGTTTTCAGGTTGCTGCTTCCTGCCGTTATGCTGGTATTTCTTGCTGGCTGTTCCAGTTCCATGACCCGGGTAGAAACCTGGCAAGGCAACCCGGCCCAGGCCGCGAATGCGGCGACGTTGAAAGCACCGGGAGAAATTCGGGTAACCGAGGTTAACGGGCGCTCCGTAGGTAACTTCCTGATGAACGATCTGGCGCTCGACTACGCTCTGTTGCCCGGCCAGAACGATGTGGTGTTCGTTTACAAAACCATCTGGGCAAAGACCACCGTCGTGGATAATGGCGAGTCCAAGGTTGATATTGTTGAAAGCAAGCCGCAGCTGGCCAGCTTCGACGCCAAAGCCGGCACCGTCTACGAGTTCCGCTTTAACAAGCCGACAACGCGTAGAGAAGCCGAGCGTGAGATGAAAGATTTTTCAGCGGAGATTGTAAGCAGTGCTGGCCAGGTAGCGACCGTATCAACGAAATACGTGCCAAGCCAGGCACTGGCCAGAACACCTATTCCGGGAACAGCAGGCGTTCAAGCGACATCAGCTGCAGCGCAAGGCAATGCTCTGGACACTCTAAAGGCCGTTTGGGCAACCGCCTCAGACGAAGAGAAGAAAAACTTCCTGCGTTGGGCTTTCGAATAACGCTCACGTTTTGGAAAGGCTGCGTGCCACAAAAAACCTGCATCGTTGCGATGCAGGTTTTTTTGTGGGTAAAGGGTTCTGATTGCCGGGTGGCTGCTGTTCAGCTGATGCGGGCAACCGCAATGTCGGCCAGCAGGTGGAGCGCGTCGAGGTGTTCGCTAGCGGGTAGACTTTGCAAGCAGTCCTTGGCCTGCTGCGCCTGATCTTTGGCTTTGGCTATGGCGTAATCCAGCGCGCCGGTGGTGTTTATAATCGCCAGCACCGGTTGTAGATCGTCTAGCCCGCCCTTGCGGACCGCGCGGCGAATCAGCTGTTTTTCGTCATCGTTGCTGTTGGCTATGGCATAAATTAGCGGTAATGTGGTTTTGCCTTCGGCCAGATCGTCACCCACGTTTTTACCCATGGTTTCGGCGTCACCGCGATAGTCCAGTACGTCGTCCACCAGTTGAAATGCCAGCCCCAGGTGCTTTCCATAATTCTTCAGTGCTTCTTCCTGGACGTGGCTTGCGCCGGCTAGCAAGGCGCCGGAGTGCGACGAGGCCTCGAACAGCATCGCCGTTTTGTTATGAATCACCTGCATGTACTGGTTTTCGGTCAAATTCGGATTCTTGACATTCATCAGCTGCATCATTTCGCCTTCGGCAATCACCGCGGTTGCGTGTGATAACACCTTCATGATTGGCAGGCTTTCCAGCTCGACCATCATTTCAAAGGCGCGGGCGTATAGAAAGTCGCCCACCAGCACACTGGGTGCGTTGCCCCACTTGGCGTTGGCAGTGCTGCGCCCCCGACGCATGTCGGAGGTGTCCACCACATCGTCATGGAGCAGGGTGGCGGTGTGCAAAAATTCGATAACAGCGGCCAGTTTCAGGTGATGGTCTTCGTTGTAGCCGGCAGCGCGGCTTGCGAGCAGGACCAGCAGCGGTCGTAAGCGCTTGCCGCCGCTTTCAATAATGTACTGCGCAATTTTTTCGACCATCGGAACATCGGATGACAAGCGCTGGATAATCAGTTCGTTAACGCGGCTGAAGTCGTCTGCCACGGTGTCGTAGATGCGTTGGGCTGTCATCGAAGGGTTCCGGTGTTTGGCGGTGTCGTTGCTGTCGATAAAACAGGCGGGTCGCGGCAATGCTAGGTAACAAGGCGAAGAGTGTCAACGTAACTCGGTCAAGAGTGTCAACACAGCTTGTATTGCGTGGCGGCTTTTCGTACAATCACGCGCCCAACTCATCCCAACCTGCGCTCCCTGCTATAGGGTCGCCAAAGCGCTTCCCTTAGAACCAGGTGGATAAGAGCAGGGATGGGTCAATCGCGGAGAGCAGACATGTACGCAGTTATTGTTAGCGGTGGCAAACAGCACCGTGTAAAGGAAGGCGAAACTCTGAAGCTGGAGAAGCTGGAAGTAGAAACCGGTAGTAACATTGAGTTCGACCGTGTTTTGCTGATCGCCAACGGCGACGATGTTAAAGTAGGCGCGCCGGTTGTTGAAGGCGCCAAAGTGACTGCGGAAGTCGTCAGCCACGGTCGTCACGACAAGATCCAGATCATCAAGTTTCGTCGCCGGAAGCATTCTATGAAGCGTCAGGGCCACCGTCAGTGGTTTACTGAAGTAAAGATCACGGGTATCCAGGGCTAGTCCAGGTAAAAAGCCGGTGAACACCCATTAATTAGGAGGCTTATCATGGCTCATAAAAAAGCAGCAGGTAGTACCCGTAACGGTCGTGATTCCGAGTCGAAACGACTTGGTGTGAAGCGCTACGGCGGCGAAAGCGTATCCGCAGGCAGCATCATTGTCCGTCAGCGTGGCACCCGTTTTCACCCAGGCACCAACGTTGGGCTGGGCAAGGATCACACCTTGTTCGCCAAAGCCGAAGGCCAGGTGAGGTTTGAAGTAAAAGGCCCTAAGAACCGCAAATATGTAAGCATCGTTTCAGCTGCATAAGTCGTGGTCTCCGAAAGCCCCGCACTGCTTCATTGAGGCTGCGGGGTTTTTTGGTTTGTAGGGTTTCGCTTTCAGTGCACCGTTATCAGCAAGAGCTTCAGCCAACATCGTAAAGATCAGTCAGCATCGTAAAGAACAGCAGCCAATACCATAAAGAGCATCAGCCAATATGAAATTTGTAGACGAAGCCACCATCATTGTGGAAGCAGGTACAGGCGGCCACGGTTGCCTGAGTTTCCGCCGTGAAAAATACGTGCCTCGGGGCGGGCCTGACGGTGGCGATGGCGGCGATGGCGGTTCTGTGTATCTGGAAGCCAACGATGCCCTGAATACTCTTATTGACTACCGCTTTCAGCGCCAGCACAGAGCCCATAACGGCGAACAGGGTTCCGGTCGCAATTGCACCGGCACCAAAGGCGAAGATCTGGTGCTGCCGGTGCCGGTAGGTACGACCATAGTGGACATGGACACCCACGAAGTTCTGGGTGACCTGACTGGCATAGGTCAGCGCCAGAAAGTCGCTCAGGGTGGTTTTCACGGCCTGGGCAACACCCGCTTCAAGTCCTCTATTAACCGTGCGCCACGGCAGACTTCGAAAGGCTCTGAGGGTGAAACCCGGAATCTGCGGCTAGAGCTGAAAGTACTGGCCGATGTGGGCCTGTTGGGCATGCCCAATGCCGGTAAGTCGACCTTTATTCGCTCTGTATCTGCGGCGACGCCAAAAGTGGCGGACTATCCGTTTACCACCCTGGTGCCAAACCTGGGCGTGGTCAGAGTGCAGAATCACCAGAGTTTTGTGATTGCCGATATTCCCGGCCTGATTGAAGGCGCAGCCGAAGGTGCCGGTCTGGGCATCCGTTTTCTGAAGCACCTGGTGCGTACCCGCCTGCTACTTCACCTGGTAGACGTGGCCCCCTACGACGGTTCATCGCCGGCCTATGCGGTAAAAGCCATCGCCCACGAGCTTGAAAAGTTCAGCGAAACACTGGCTAATCGCGATCGCTGGCTGGTGCTGAATAAAGTTGACATGATGCCGGAAGACGAGCGCGAGGCCCGCTGCCAGGCCATCGTTGATGAGCTGGAATGGAAAGGTCCGGTGTTCAGTATCTCTGCCCTGAGCGGCGAAGGTACCAAGCCCCTGACTCAAGCCGTTATGCGCTGGATTGAGGAGCGTGCGGCAGAAGAGGCTGAAAACCCCGAAGCTGCCGAGCAGGAAGCAGCTCGCCGTCGCCAGATGGACGAAGAGGCCCGCGCCCGCATCACCGAAGAAAAGATGGCTCGCCGCGCGGCCCGCGAAGAAGACAACGATGACGACTTCGACGACGATGATGGTGACGTAGAAGTAGTTTACGCGCCGGAGTAGGTGGCACCTGTAAGAGACCGTATTCAAATCATGACTGAACGCGCCCAGCTGCAACAGGCCCGCCGCCTGGTGGTGAAAATCGGAAGTGCTCTGCTAACCAACGACGGTGAAGGCCTGGACGTGCCTGCTCTGGGCCGCTGGGTAGACCAGATGGCGGCGCTGATGCAGGCCGGTGTCGAGCTGGTGGTGGTGTCATCCGGCGCTGTTGCCGAGGGCATGAGCCGTTTAGGCTGGACTCGCCGGCCGCAGCAGGCGCATGAATTGCAGGCAGCCGCGGCCGTAGGGCAGATGGGATTGGTACAAACCTGGGAGGCACAGTTCAAGCGCCACGGCATACACACCGCCCAGATTCTTCTGACCCACGACGACCTGTCTGATCGCAAGCGTTATCTGAATGGCCGCAGCACCCTGCGGGCGTTATTGGAGCTGGGCGTAGTGCCGATCGTGAACGAGAACGACACGGTGGTGACCGATGAAATCCGTTTTGGTGACAACGACACCCTGGGTGCGCTGGTGGCCAACGTGGTCGAAGCTGACGGCCTGATTATTCTCACCGACCAGCTGGGTCTGTTTGATAAAGACCCGCGCAAACACAGCGACGCAACATTGGTGAACGAGTGCTTCGCCAGTAACCGCGACCTGGATGTCATGGCCGGCAGTAGCGCCGGCGCGCTGGGCCGCGGGGGCATGCAGACTAAGCTTCGTGCGGCGCGGCTAGCAGCACGCTCAGGAGCCTTCACGGTGATTGTGGGTGGGCGCATCGACAATGTTCTGGGCCGGTTGCGCGAACGCGAAGCGTTGGGTACGCTTTTATTGCCGGAGCAGGGCCGTGTAGCGGCTCGCAAACAGTGGCTGGCCAGTCACCTGCAAACCCGGGGTGCTTTAGTGATTGATGATGGCGCGGCGCGGGTGTTGCGACAGGGTGGTCGCAGCTTGCTGCCTGTAGGCGTTACCCGTATCAGTGGTGAATTCCGCCGCGGCGAGATGGTGGCGTGTCTGGATGAGCAGGGTAAAGAAGTGGCTCGTGGCCTGGTGAATTACGACGCCGCTGCTGCACGTTTGATTGCTGGCCAGTCCAGTGATCGCATCATGGAATTGCTGGGCTTTATGACCGGTGAAGAGCTGATTCACCGCGACAACATGGTGATCGCCTCTTAGATGATGATAGTTTCTTAGCGTTATTCCTTGCGGTTTCTGCAGACATAAAAAAACCGGCCAACTGGCCGGTTTTTCGTGCACCTAAGTGGCTTACGCCGCTTGCAGTGCCTTCACCTTGATATTCAGGCGGCTCTTAATGCGAGCAACCTTGTTCTTGGGGAAGATACCCTTGTTAATCATGCTGTCCAGAATCGGCTGGGCTTGCAGAAAAGCAGCTTTCGCGCCTTCATAATTGCCTTCAGCGATTTGAACGTGAATCTTTTTCATGTACGTACGAGCCATGGAACGCAGGCTGGTGTTGTGCTTGCGACTGTTCTCGTTTTGACGTGCACGCTTTTTGGCTTGCGGGGAATTTGCCACCGTAAAACTCCTGAAAGTACTTGAATTCGTTGCTGAATATTTGGTTTGAGAGCGCCAGATGCAGTTGCAGTAACCCTTCAGTTACCCGTATCGCAACTCTCTTTCATCGCGGGCGCGCCAGATCCAGCGCGTCGAAATAAATGACGCAGAACTATGCCGCCAACGGCGAGGCTTGTCAAGCCAAAAAGTGATCAATGCCAGCGAAGGCAGGGCTTGTGATAAACTCCCGCTTCTCTATTTTTGTCGGCCAAAACACCATGTCTGAACAGTCTCCCGGGCCCCAGGGCCCGACACCCGAATCGCCGCGCCCATCAGAGCCGTCGGTGCCCGCCGTGAGCGCGATTAAACCTGCGCCGGGCCTGCTGCGTTCGTCTGGTGTCGTAGGGGTGATGACCATGACGTCGCGGGTGCTGGGGCTGGTGCGGGATATGGTGATTGCTCGCTATTTTGGTGCCGGTGCCGGTGCGGACGCGTTTTTTGTGGCCTTCAAGATTCCTAATTTTCTACGCCGATTGTTTGCCGAAGGTGCGTTTTCGCAAGCGTTCGTGCCCGTGCTGTCGTCTTATCGTGAAAACCAGCCGGCAACCGAAGTAAAGCGCCTGGTGGATGCGGTTGCCGGCTCGTTGGGCCTGGTGCTGTTGGGGGTCACTCTGGTGGCCATGCTTGGCGCGCCGGTGCTGACGGCGGTGTTTGCCCCGGGTTTTTTGGGCGACGACATAAAATTCACACTGGCCAGCGACATGTTGCGGATCACCTTCCCTTATTTATTGCTGATCTCGTTAACGGCGTTCGCCGGTGGTATTCTCAACAGCTACGACCGCTTTGCCGTTCCCGCGTTTACGCCGGTGTTGCTGAATCTCGCGATGATTGCTGCCGCCGTGTGGCTAGCGCCGCTTATGAACGAGCCGATAATGGCGCTGGCCTGGGGTGTATTGATTGCCGGTGCCTTACAGCTGTTTTTCCAACTACCGTTTTTGATGCGTCTGGGTTTGATGCCGCGGCCACGGGTGGATTACCGCCACGAGGGCGTTAGCCGGATTCTGAAGCTGATGGTGCCGGCGCTGTTCGGTGTATCGGTAAGCCAGATAAACCTGCTGCTGGACACCGTTCTTGCCTCTTTTCTGCAAACCGGCAGTGTGTCCTGGCTGTACTATTCCGACCGCCTTGCGGAGCTGCCGTTAGGGGTATTCGGTATAGCCATTGCAACGGTGATTTTGCCCAGCTTATCCCGTAAGCACACGGCGGACTCGGCGGATCAGTTCTCCGCCACTCTGGATTGGGCGGTGCGGGCGGTGTTAATCATTGGTGTGCCGTCTGCGCTGGCCTTGGGATTGCTGGCCGAGCCGCTCATTGCCACGCTGTTTCACTATGGCGAAGTGACTGATCGCGATGTGGCCATGTCGGCTCAAAGCCTGCGCGCTTATTCCGCGGGCCTGCTGGCATTCATGGTCATCAAGGTGCTGGCGCCGGGCTTTTTTGCCCGCCAGGACATTCGCACCCCGGTGAAAATTGGCATCATCGCCATGGTCGCCAATATGGTGTTCAACCTGATACTGATCTTCCCCTTGGCGCACGCAGGCCTGGCGCTGGCCACATCGCTGTCAGCCTGGCTCAACGCCTTTTTGCTGTGGCGGGGTTTGAAGGCCATCGGCGCCTGGCGCAGCCAGCCCGGCTGGGGCAAGTTCGGGCTGCAGCTCGCGCTGGCGAACGGCGCGCTGGTGGCGGTGATTTTGTGGCTCAACGCGCCGGTGAATCAGTGGCTGGCGGCCGGCGGCTTTCAGCGTTCCCAGGATATGGCAATACTGGTGATTGCAGGCACACTTGCGTACTTTGTTACACTGGCGCTGGCCGGGGTGCGTATAAAACATTTTCGCCACAGGTAAGGTATAATCCCGCGCCTTATCAATGTGCCAAACGCTTATTGGCTGTAATTCTTGGCACGATTTTATTGCCGCTATTCATTGGCAATATTCACTAGCAAAGAGGTTTGCTTTGCATGCGCTTGATTCGCGGCCTGACCAACCTGAAAACGCTGGCGCAATCGGGCGAAGGCCCACTGGCGCGTGGCTGTGTGGCTACCGTGGGCAACTTTGACGGCGTGCACCGCGGCCATCAGGCGATTCTGGAACAGGTAAAAACACAAGCCGCAAAGCACAACTTGTCCTCGGTGGTGGTGATTTTTGAACCCCAGCCTCAGGAGTTCTTTCGCGGTGTGGATGCGCCGCCGCGGTTGACCGGTTTCCGCCAGAAAGTGGAAGCTTTGCGAGGGCAGGGTATTGATGCGGTGCTGTGCCTGCGTTTTGACGAGCAGTTCCGCCAGTTTTCGGCCTGGGGCTTTGTGGATAGCCTGCTGATTCAAGGCCTGGCGGTGAAGCACCTGGTGGTGGGAGACGACTTCCGTTTTGGTTGTGATCGTTCCGGTGATTTTAATTTTTTGGAGAAAGTGGGCGCCGACGCCGGCTTTACAGTTGAAAACACCCGCACAGTAGTGATTGAGGGCGACCGCGTTAGCAGCACCCGCATCCGTAAACTGCTTTCTGACAATCAGCTGTATAGCGCTGAGCATTTGCTGGGGTGGAAATATCGCATTGCTGGCCGCATTGTGTATGGGCGCCAGCTGGGGCGTGAAATTGGTGCGCCAACGGCGAATATCCGCCTGGCCCAAATGCCGGCCTTGCAGGGCGTTTACGTGGTAAGGGTAAAACTGGCCGATGGCACCCTGCACGACGGCATTGCCAATATTGGCTTGCGGCCGACCGTCGACGGCAAACACCCGGCACTGGAAGTGCACCTGTTTGATTACGCCGGTATGCTTTACGGGCAGAGGCTTGACGTCACCTTCCGCCACGGCCTGCGTGATGAAGTCCGCTTTGAATCGGTGGGCGCCCTGAAAGCCCAGATCGCCAAAGATTTCAGCAGCGCCCGGCGCTGGCTCGCTGAGAATAAAGATTTACCTAAACTGACCCAATAGAGCACGTACAGCCATCATGAGCGACTACAAGCACACTCTGAATCTGCCGGAAACCGCTTTTCCCATGCGCGGTAACCTGGCCAACCGCGAGCCTGAAATGCTCAAGCGCTGGCAGGACCTGAACGTATACGCCAACTTGCGCGAACAGCGCGCCGGGCGTAACAAGTTCATTCTTCACGATGGCCCTCCTTACGCCAACGGCAGCATTCACATTGGGCACGCGGTTAACAAAATCCTGAAGGATATCATTGTTAAGTCCCGCGGCTTTATGGGCTTTGATGCGCCTTACGTGCCCGGTTGGGACTGCCATGGCCTGCCTATCGAGCACAAAGTAGAGCAGAAAATCGGCAAAGCCGGTGTGAAGGTAGATTACAAAACCTTCCGCCAGGCTTGCCGCGATTACGCCACCAAACAGATTGCCGGCCAGAAAGCCGACTTTATCCGTCTGGGCGTAATGGGTGAGTGGGACAAGCCTTACCTGACCATGGACCCGAAAGTAGAAGCGGGCATTGTGCGTGCGCTGGGTAAAATTGTAGACAAGGGCCACCTGGTGCGCGGCTACAAGCCGGTCTACTGGAGCGTGGTAGGGCAGTCGGCTCTGGCCGAAGCGGAAGTAGAGTATCAGGACAAGACCTCTACCCAGATCGACGTGCGTTTTACCGCAGTGGATCAAGCCAAAGCCCTGTCGCTGTTCAATACCAGCGCCGGTGAAGGCGATGTGTCCGTCGTCATCTGGACAACCACGCCCTGGACCATTCCCGCCAATCAGGCGGTGTCATTGGGCGCCGAGCTGGATTACTCGCTGGTGCAAGCCGATGTTGGCGCCGGTCCGGAGCGAATGATTCTGGCCAGTGCTATGGTAGAGGGCGTTATGGCACGCTGGGATGTGGCCGGTTACCAGGTGCTGGCACAATGCACCGGTGCCCAGCTGGAGCATCTGGCGCTGCAACACCCGGTTTATGACAAACACGTACCGGTGATTCTGGGCGATCACGTTTCTACCGACGCAGGTACCGGCGCCGTTCACACCGCGCCAGACCACGGTGTGGAAGACTTTGTGGTGGGCAAAATCTACGGCATTGGCACCCTGAATAGGGTTCAGGCCGATGGCACCTACACCAGCGCTACCGGCGAGTTCGCCGGCGTTCACGTATACAAGGCGGATGACCCGGTCTGCGACGCGCTGAGCCGGGAAGGTAAACTGGTACGCAAAGAAAAGTTCCGCCACAGCTTTCCCCATTGCTGGCGCACCAAAACACCGCTGATTTACCGCGCCACACCGCAGTGGTTTATCAGCATGGAAAAAGAAAACCTGCGCGCCGACGCTCTGGAAGCGATTAAGGGCGTGCGCTGGGTGCCTACCTGGGGCCAGAACCGCATCGACGCCATGGTGCGCCAGTCGCCGGACTGGTGCGTATCGCGCCAGCGCACCTGGGGCGTGCCGATTACCTTGTTTATCCACAAAGAAACTCAGGATCTGCACCCGAACACCCAGAGCCTGATCGAAAAAGTGGCCCAAGCTATCGAAATCGATGGCATTGATGCCTGGTATGACCTGGATGCCCGCGAGCTGTTAGGCGACGACGCCGATCACTACGAGAAAGTGTTGGACACCCTGGACGTATGGTTTGACTCCGGTGTGACCCACGAATCGGTTTTGCGGGTGCGCGAAGAGCTGGGCCAGTTCCCGGCCGATTTGTACCTGGAAGGTTCTGACCAGCACCGCGGCTGGTTTCAGTCGTCCCTGAAGACCTCCATCGCCATCAATGGCGTGGCACCGTACAAGCAGGTGCTCACCCACGGCTTTACCGTGGATGGCAAGGGTTACAAAATGTCCAAATCCTTGGGCAACGTGATTGCGCCGCAAGAAGTGACTAACGACCTGGGCGCCGACATCCTGCGCCTGTGGGTAGCGGCCACCGATTACAGCGGCGAAATGACCGTCTCCAAAGACATTCTGCGGCAAAGTGCCGACGGTTATCGCCGCATCCGCAACACCGCGCGTTTCCTGATGAGCAACCTGGCCGGCTTCGTGCCGTCCCAGCACACGGTGGCTCCGGCCGATATGCTGGCGCTGGACCGCTGGATAGTAGACCGCGCCCTGCAATTGCAGAACGAAATCAACGAAGACTATGAAAACTACGCCTTCCTGAAGATTTACCAGAAAGTGTACAACTTTTGTGAATCCACTTTGGGCGGCTTTTATCTCGACATCATCAAAGATCGCCAGTACACCACCCAGGCCGACAGCCTGGCGCGGCGTTCGTGCCAGACCGCGCTCTACCATGTGGCCGAAGCGCTGGTGCGCTGGATTGCGCCGATTCTAAGCTTTACCGCCGATGAAATCTGGCAGCACCTGCCGGGCGAGCGCGGCGACACCGTATTCTACGAAACCTGGTACCAAGGCCTGAGCGAAATGCCCCAGAGCGTGGAGCTGGGCCGTGATGACTGGCGCGACATTTCCGCCGTGAAAGAAGCGGTGAACAAACGCCTGGAAGACGCCCGCAAGCAAGGCGTTATCAAGGGTTCCCTAAGCGCAGAAGTGACGCTGTTCTGCGATGGCGAGTTGGCCGAGAAACTAAAACATCTGGGCGAAGAATTGCGCTTTGTGCTGATTACCTCGGAAGCCGACGTGAAGCCGGTAAGCGAGGCGGTTGACGCCGAACAAACCGGTTATGAAGGGCTGTTGGTGCAGGTGCGCCCCGCCAGCAATACCAAATGCGAGCGCTGCTGGCACCACCGCGCCGACGTAGGTAGCCACGCAGACCTCCCCGATTTGTGCGGTCGCTGTGTTACCAACGTGTATGGCTCGGGTGAAACCCGCGCCTTCGCCTGATGGGCTCCGCCATGGCAAAATCCGGCGATAGCGGCCAGTCCGGTGCGGGCAAACTGAAGTGGTTGTGGCTGACGGCGCTGGTGATCGCTACTGATCTGGGCACCAAGGCCCTGGCCACCACCATGCTCAGTTACGGCAATCCGGTACCGGTGATGCCGCTGTTCAACTTTACGCTGCTGCACAACACCGGCGCCGCCTTCAGTTTTCTGGCCGGCGCCGCCGGATGGCAGCGCTGGTTCTTTGTGATCCTGGCGTTGGTGGTTAGCGTAGTGCTGGTGCTATGGCTGAGAAAGCTGGAGCGCCATGAAACCTGGTCTGCCATTGCCTTGGCGCTGATTCTTGGTGGCGCCTTGGGTAATGTGTACGACCGTGTGGTGCACGGTTACGTGGTGGATTTTCTCCATTTTTATTGGCAGAACTGGCATTTTCCGGCCTTTAATCTGGCCGACACCGCCATCACCATTGGCGCCGCCATGATCATACTCGACACGTTTCGCAAACCCGCCGATGCGGGCACAAAAGGCGACTGACTACTATGAAAGAACTCCCTGTAGATAAAGGCACTCGGGTTACCCTGCATTTTGCGCTGAAATTCGACAGCGGCGAAGTGGTTGATACCACCTTCGATAAAAACCCGGCCACCCTGGACATTGGCGATGAAAGTTTGCCAGCGAACTTTGAAGCCTATTTGATGGGCATGATAGCCGGTGACAAAGCCAGCTATCAGGTGCCACCGGAAAAAGCCTTTGGCCAGCGCAACCCCAACAACTTACAGGTGATGAAACGCCATGGGTTCGGTGCCGACATGGTGCTGGAGCCGGGTGTGGTGGTCTCCTTTGCCGACGCGCGTCAGCACGAGCTGCCGGGTACCATCAGCCGGGTAGAGGGCGACGAAGTAGAAGTGGACTTCAACCACCCGCTGTCTGGGCGTACACTGACCTTTGACGTAGAAATTATAGACGTAGAGCCGGTAGGCCCTGCGCACTGACCTTCAGGAACTTTATGCAAATTCGTCTGGCAAACCCCCGTGGATTCTGCGCCGGTGTCGACCGTGCCATTGATATCGTTAATCGCGCTCTGGACGTGTTTGGCGCACCTATTTATGTACGCCATGAAGTGGTGCACAACAAATCCGTGGTAGATGACCTGCGCAAGCGCGGCGCCATCTTCGTGGAAGAACTGAGCGAAGTGCCAGACGACAAGCTGGTGATTTTCAGCGCCCACGGAGTGTCCCAAGCCGTGCAAAAAGAGGCCGCCGACCGCGGCCTGAAAGTCTTTGACGCGACCTGCCCGCTGGTCACCAAAGTGCATATCGAAGTCATGCGTTACAGCCGTGACGGCAGCGAATGCGTGCTGATTGGCCACCATGGCCACCCGGAAGTGGAAGGCACCATGGGCCAGTACAACTTCGCCAACGGCGGCGATATTTACCTGGTGGAAAACGAAGCCGACGTAGCAAAGCTAAACGTTAAAAACCCTGAAAATCTGGCCTATGTCACCCAAACCACCTTGTCTATGGATGACACAGCCCGGGTAATCGACGCCCTGCGGGCCAAGTTCCCGAAGATTGAAGGTCCGCGCAAAGACGACATCTGCTACGCCACCCAAAACCGCCAGGACGCCGTCAAACAAATGGCCGGCGACTGTGACCTGATGCTGGTGGTGGGCTCCCCCAACAGTTCCAACTCTAACCGCCTGCGCGAGCTGGCGGAGCGCATGGGTACGCCGGCCTACCTGATTGACGAAGCTTCCCAGATTGAGCCTCAATGGCTGGAGGGTAAATCCTCCATCGGCGTTACCGCTGGCGCCTCGGCCCCGGAAGTGCTGGTCAACGATGTGATTAACCGCCTGCGAGACCTTGGAGGCAGCGTGCCGGAGGAGATTGCCGGGCGTGAAGAGAATATTGTGTTCTCTATGCCGAAAGAACTTCGTATCGATGCAGTGGAAGTCTCCTGACTTCTACTGTTATTCCCGCAGTGTCATAGCGCCTCCAGCGCAAAAACCTGATCCCGATCACAAAAACTCCGACTATCCTACCGCTTATCCCTAGGCTGGCACCGTTCGTCGTGTCGCCTATGGCAAACAAGATAAACGTTGTTTAATCTCCAAGTAAGTCAGAATGGAAGTGGACTATGTCTTATAGAAACAGAAGTTCGGGTTTTACGTTGATTGAGTTGTTGGTGGCAATAGCAGTGCTTGGGATCATCGTGGCTGTTGCTATTCCTTCCTTTCAAACCGTTATAGAAAACAATCGCACGACCACCCAAGCCAATAAATTGCTCTCGGCTGTGCAGTTCGCCCGCAGTGAGGCGGTCAAGCGCGGTGTCAACGTAACGCTTTCAGCAGACTCAAGTGATTTCAACAATGGCTGGTGTGTTCACACTGGTGCAACCTGCGGCACCACAAGCCTCATCCGGACATTTGATCCCAATAGTGGCGTGACCCTCTTTTCTTCTGCCAACAGCGTCACTTTCTCGCAGCGGGGCACCAGAATTCCGCAAACTACAACTGCAGTCACTATCAGTGTTCAGCATAGCAGCTGCGCGACAGACGAAGTTGAACGCCGCAGTATAGTCAGCATCACATTATCGGGCAGAGCGAGTGTTGTGCGAGGAGATTGTTTATGAGGCAGGATAGTTTCGAGCAAACAGTTTACTGCAGTGCCCCCCGTCGTCTCGCAGCTGGGCAGGGCGGCTTTGGCATGATTGAAGTACTAATATCAGTACTGGTATTGGCAATCGGTCTTCTCGGTATGGCCTCCTTGCAGTCCAATGGAATTCAGATGACAACCGGCGCGCTCAGTCGTACGCAAGCGGTCTTGCTGGCTGAGGATTTGATTGAGCGTGCCCGTGCAAACCGTGCTTCGGTTGGAAGCTATGGCTTTGCCTTGGGGTCAGCACCCAGTTGCGACCTGACTTACGAAATCGCTAACAGCTCCGTCGCCACCGACGATGTTGGGGAATGGCGTAACAGTGTTTCCTGTCTGCTCCCAGGAGGCGACGCTAGTGTCGCCGTTAGCGGCAATGTGATGACCATTTCGGTCAGATGGGAGGCCCGCTCAGGTGAAACCACTGATGGCGCAATAGAGGTGGAGGCCGATATATAATGATGAATACAACAACACGATCCGCTAAATACCCGCACCAGGCCGGCCTTTCACTTATTGAACTAATGATTGCCTTGGCGCTCGGGCTCGTTCTTACCCTGGGTGTGGTACAGATATTCCTGGGGTCGAGCAAAACCTATCGTCTGACGGATGGCCTCGCGCTAATTCAGGAAAACATGCGTTTTGCGCTTGGTAACCTGCAATATAATGCGCGGATGGCGGGTCACATGGGTTGCCTTGTAGGGCCACCAGAGAATCAGCTTGATGAAAATGATTCCGCCTACGACGAAGCCATTTATGATATTAATCAAGGCGCTGTCAGAGGCTGGGAGGCTTCCGGAACAGGTTTGGGCAGTACCTTCACCATCACCTCGCTTGCCCCCTCTGGCACCTGGAGCAACGGTTCGGGTGACGGCCTGCCTACGTCGATCACGGGCGATATTATTGTTGGTACGGATGTGCTGATGATTAAAAGTGGCTCGGAGGCCGACGTTGTACTGAATGGAAACCCTAATGGTAATGGCAATACCCTCGGTGTCGTTGACAACTCAAATATTCCGCAAGGGTCAATTTTGGTTGTTGTGGCCGGAGATTGTGGTGTCGGGGATCTTTTTCAGACGACTAATGCGTTGTCGGGCACTCTTACCAAGGGTGCTGGTACTCCGGGGAATAAAACGGGAGGTGCCGATTTTAAAGGCGATTACGACGATGACGGCAGTGTTTTCCTGTTTGCAAGTACGACCTATTACATCGGCGTAGGCGCAAGCGGACAACCCGCCCTTTTTCGCGAGCGCCTCGATGCGGGTGATTCCTCCGGCGCGATCGAACTGGTCGAAGGTGTTGAAAATATGCAGGTTTTGTACGGCGTTGCCAACAACATTGACGCCAACCCCCGTGCGGACACCTACTCCCCAGCATCTGCGGTCACCAATTGGAATCAGGTGGTCAGTGTTCGCATCGCGTTGTTGATGCGGGCAGGAGACAACATCATTGATGAGCCGGCCGCTAATACCTACAACCTGATCGGTACTCAGATTACCACACAGTCCGATCGCCGGGCCCGGCTCATGGGCTCGGCCACGGTCGCCATCCGAAATCGCCTGGAATGAGCCTTGTCATGACTGAAAGATCGCTGCTGAAAGCTCATCGACTACCCCTCTCCAAGGAAAGGCAGAGGGGTAGTGCACTGATTGTATCGCTCATAATGCTGCTGCTGATTACGTTGGTAGCTGTTGCCGGTATGCAAACGACCATCATGCAGGAGCGTATGTCTGCGAACCTCTACGATCGGGAGCTGGCATTTCAGGCTGCGGAGGCGGCTCTTCGGGAGGGCGAAGCGCTCATCATGACCGGAAGTGAGCCTGTCATTACTAATTCCAACGGACTTTATGTCCTCGATCATGCCAACCGGCCTCAGTGGGGTGGCGGTGCAAGCACCGCCTCTGCAGCAGCCATAACCTATCCTGGCACTCTCCGCGGTGTGGTCCAGAACCCCCAGTATTTTGTCGAGCATATAACCACCCTTCTGCCGCCTGGGACCCCCACAGATGTATTCGTACCGCCTCCGTACTACAGGATCACCGCGAGAGGGTTTGGCGGTTCCCAGGAAACGGTTGTAGTGGTGACTAGTGTCGTGCGTGCAATACCCTGAGCATAAGCCGACAAACGAGTTGAGAGGTCTTGGGCCCTTTTGAACGGGCGCATAGCAACAAAAAACAGGAGCGATCCGAATCGGGCGCTCTGAAGTGATGAGGACACACCATGGTCACAGAATACGTAACGTCCAACATGGGGCCCACTAAGACGGGCTTACGGTTACTTGTACTTCTGGGTATCGGCGCCTTCATGCAGACCGCCGGCGCGGCCCAGGTGGCTCAAACACCGCTGTTTTTGACCCAGGGTGTTCAGCCACAGGTCATGCTGTCGTTGTCGAATGACCATCAGCTTTTCTTCGAGGCGTACCCTGACTACCTCGACCTGGACGGTGACGGGCAGCCTGATCGGACCTACGGTCACGATAATGACTACTTTGGCTACTTCGATAGTTATAAATGTTACGACTACATCACGGATCTTGGTCGATTCAAACCTAAGGCCGTGACCTCCGACAAGTACTGTGATGAAGTGGATTCGGTCAGTGGCGACTGGAGCGGCAACTTCCTGAACTACCTCGCCATGTCCCGTATGGACGTGGTCCGGAAAATACTGTTTGGTGGCTTCCGTCGAGTAGACTCCGCGGATCAAACTGTTCTGGAAAGGGCTTACGTTCCGACGGATGCACACTCCTGGGTGAAATATTACGACGGGGACAACCTGAGCAGTCTCACGCCCTTTACCAACGGTGATTCAATTACCGCTGGCAGTGACTCTGTGGTCACGCCTGCCACCGGTGATATCGATTTTGATATCAATGCTTCAGAATTTATGAGTTCTGTACAAAGGGGTGACCAGGTAAGAATTTACAGCGGCTCCAGCGTGGTAAAACTGCTTGCCTCTGGTCAGGCGTACATGCTTGGCGCTGTGAAGAGTGTTGATTTGGGCAACGCCAAGATCACCGTCGACGTGACCCGAGCGAACGGCAGTGATGAGCTGTCAAATTGGACGGTCGAGAACCTGTCCAGGTCAGGTATCTCATTCTGTAATACGACAAACGATGCGTCTTTGAATGACGGTGAGGTTGTACCTGCGAGTAAACCACCACGCCTGAGCGTTGCCCGTGGCAATTACGGCCTCTGGAGCGCGAACGAGCGTTATCAGTGTCGATGGTCTGATGAGGTCTCAGATAACGACGGCATAAACGCCAACAACATTGGCGTAACCGGATTTGCTGCCAATGATCGCAACCCGATCCAGAGTGATGTCGGCTTGGGCGAGGATGACTATAACGTCCGTGTTGAGGTTTGTGTAACAGGTCTTATCGGGACTGAACGTTGCAAGGAATACCCGGCAGCGGGCAGCAGCCTGAAACCGGTTGGCCTTTTGCAGCAGTATGGCGATGACAGTCAGATTCTTTTCGGGCTGCTCAGTGGCAGTTACCTGAAGAATAAATCTGGCGGTGTTCTGCGAAAAAATGTTACCGGTTTCGACGATGAAGTGAACGTGGCGACCGATGGGACGTTTAAGGATGCCCCAACCGCCGGTGGAATCGTCAGCTCTATTAATCTACTGCGGATGTATGGTTATAATTCAAGTGGGGTTTACACCGGAAATTCTGAAAACTGCCCGTTCGGCCTGAAAAGCTTTAGCAATGGGCAGTGCATGAGTTGGGGCAATCCCCAATCAGAGATTTTTCTGGAATCCATCCGGTATTTTGCGGGGGCAGCACCAACCTCTGCCTTCGCCTTCACAGGCAAAGACAAGCTTGACGGATTGCAGGGGCAAGCCTGGAGTGACACGCTCTCCGAGGACCTCCAATGCGCGCCAATGAACGTCATCAACTTTAACAGCAGAGCTGCCTCCTATGATCGGGATCAGCTCCAGTCAGTTTCTGATATTTCTGGTAGCGGAGGGGTCGCTGGAATCCGACAAATTGTCGAATCCATTGGCGCGAGCGAGGGAATCAACGGCCAGGAGTGGTTCGTAGGCGAGACATTGAACTCCAATAACCAGCTTTGCACATCCAAATTAGTGGGATCTCTGGCGGAAGTGGCCGGTTTATGCCCTGAGGCCCCACGTCTGGCTGGTGGTTTTGATTCTGTCGGAATCGCCAACTACGCCTACGAAAATGATATTCGACCGAACCTCACCGGCGATCAGAATGTAAAAACTTTTGCCGTAGCTTTAGCCCCGGCCGTTCCGAGGATTGATATCCCGCGTCCTGAAACCACTGAAAGGGCAGTGACCATATTGCCGGCGTGTCAGAACACGGAAGACGATGGAAACTGCGCTATCGTTGATTTTAAAGTGATCAGCCAAGACCTGGCTGCGGGAACCGGTTTGTTTTTGGTCAACTGGGAAGAGGCAGAACAGGGCGGTGCCTATGACCAGGATATGTATGGCACCATCCAATACACCATCACTGAGTCGACTTTGGAGATAACCACAAGAGTTGCCCAACAATCTTCCAGTCGGCCTCTGGCTTTCGGGTACGTTCTGAATGGAACCGAGGAAAACGGTTTCCATGCTCATTCGGGTATAAATGAATACAGCTACACCGACCCGACCGGTGTTGAATCATGCGATAAATGTCGGGTGAGCGATCCCGCCACCTCCGTAACTTATACACTGAGTGCAGGTGGAGCCCGCGATGGCTTGTTGGAAAGCCCGATGTTTTATGCCGCCAAGTGGGCGGGATATGACAAAGAGGCGAATTTTCCCGCTGACCAGTCTTCTTGGGATGCCGATGGAGATGGTTTTCCGGACAACTATTACTTTGCGATTGACCCGTCCAAGCTAGCGAATGATCTGGAAAAGGTATTTTCCGACATCCTGCGCGATTCGGCTTCGGCGGCCTCCGTTGCGGCCAGCTCGACGAGTCTGAATACCGGAACCGCGATCTACCAGGCTTCGTTCAATAGCCAGGGCTGGAGTGGTGATCTACGGGCATTCGCGCTGCAGGGCGACAATACATTGGCTGAGACATTTACATGGAGCGCGGCCGACCAGCTTGATGCGCTAACGGCGGGCCAGGTGGACGACCGCAAGATTTTGACAAGTTCGGATCTTTCCACGGATGGCCAAGCCAACGGTGTGTTGCTTTCCAAAACCGGCGCCCTCTTCACCTGGACTGATCCAGGTTTAACTGACACGCAAAAAACAGCCCTCGCTAAAAATAGCAACGACATCAACACCCCTGTGTCAGCAGTTGTCGCCGAGGATCGATTAGACTACCTGCGGGGAGACAGGACGCAGGAAAAAACCTTGGCCAATCCCGGTGGAATTTTCCGTGAACGCGGCAGTCGGCTAGGCGACATCATTAACTCCAATCCGCAATTCGTCTATCAACAGAACTTCGGATACGGCAATCTTGCCGCACAAACCGGGTTTTCGACGACCATCATCACCGAAAGTTACAATGATTTCCGCGCGAGCGATGTTTACCAGGATCGTCCTCCGGTCGTCGTAGTCGGGGGCAATGATGGCATGCTGCATGGTTTCAATGCGTCAAGCACGGATGCGGGCAAGGAGTTATTTGCCTATGTTCCCGCGGATATTATCAAGAATCTCCATGAATTAACTGAGCTTGAGTATACCCATAGGTACTATGTTGATGGTACGCCCAGAATTGGTGATGTCTGGCTGGGCACGTCTGAAAAATGGGCAACCGTAGCTGTTGGAAGCACTGGCGCCGGCGGTAACAGTATATTTGCCCTGGATATAACCAATCCTGAAAGCGTTGGTGTGGAAGACTTCATGTGGGAGTTTTCCCATACCGATATGGGCAACACGATCCAACAGCCTTCAATAGTAGCCTTACCCAACGGTAAGTTTGGAGTTGTGGTTTCCAGCGGATACAAGGACACGCCCGTGAGAGGCGGAAAGGTGTGGGTACTGGACGTGGAAACTGGCGTGCCGATCCGGACTTTTCAGCTGCCAGACAGTGGCGAGCTTGGCTCGCCACTGGTTGTGGATCTGGACTCCGACCGTGTCTCCGACCGAATCTACGTTGGGGATACTAGCGGCAAGCTATGGCGCCTGGATATTGTTGGAGACGATGTAACTGACTGGGGTGCCCCAAGTACCCTGATATCCGGAAGCAGCAACGTTCAGCCCCTATTTGCTGGCCCAACAGGGCAAACCATTACCGCGCCATTGGCCTCGGCATTCAACGCCGACGGCGAACACATGGTGTATTTCGGCACCGGCAGCTTTTACAGAGTTGGCCAGAATGTTGTCGCTGACAGCCCCCAAACCGAGTCTTTCTATGGGATTATTGACAGGGGCGAACCAGTCATAAAAGGAAACTTGCTGAAGCAGGAGATACTCACTGAAGCGGTTCAAAACTCCAATCGCTTCCGGATTGTTTCCGACAACACCATAGCGGACGAGGCGGGTTGGTATATCGATTTGAAATTGACGGTAAGTCTTGGCGAACGTGTTGTGTCCAGAGCGCTACTACGGGGTGACCGCGTCATATTCACGACACTGATTCCATCCAGCAACCCCTGCTCGGCTGGCGGTACAAGCTTTCTTATGGAAGTTGACCCGAACGATGGCAGTCGTCTTGGATTTTCCGTCTTTGACGTGAACGGCGATGGGGTGTTCAATAATGACGATTTGATTACCGTCACCATTGGCGAGGTAGAAGTATCCGTGCCAGCCTCCGGGTATGCGCCCGATATCGGTATCATGAATACACCGACGGTTCTGACTAGTATTAAAGAACCCGAGCCTTGCGAGGATGAAGATTGCCCACCACCACCGCAGTGTGAGGAAATTAAGGTTGTGAGCGGGTCGGGTGGAGAAAGGATCACAATAAAAGAGCAGTGCCCGGTAGATATAGGCCGACAGAACTGGCAGCAGCTGCGCTAGTGTCCCGTCTGGTTAATTCGTAAACCTACTGAGTTTCTGAGAATCCGAAGAGCTAGGCGCGGTAGTGAAGGTTTGGTGGTTCCGAATCGAGACATCGCAACGACGCACTTCGCATCTCGGAAACTCCCGAAGGGCTTGTCCCTGAGGGCTCTGGACCGGTGTTGCCAGCCTTTGATGTGGAATGACCTCATCTGCAGACTGGCGCCTTGGCCAGAACCCTCAGTGCCAAGCAGTAGATTAACGAATTAACCAGACGGTACACTAGTTATGCTCTGAAAAATTAACAATAGAGTCTGGTTCCCCGTTTCCTCCGGAGCAAGTAGGCGGGAACCAGTGTAAAACTTCCAAGGAGTGTGCTCGATGATTTTTAGAACCCAGCGACAAAAAGGCTTCACACTCATAGAAATGATGATCGTTGTCGCCATCATCGGCATATTGGCCGCGATCGCCTATCCGTCCTATCAACGTTACGTTGAGAGCACCAGGCGTGCAGCGGCACAGGCAGATCTCCTGGAGCTTGTGCAATTCATGGAGCGTCGCTACTCGGCCAGCTTTGATTATCAGGCTGCCGGGGGCGGCAACCCGACGTTGCCGTTCAACACATCCCCCAGAAATACCAATGAGTCGACGGCTTATAATATTTCGTTTACCGAAGATGTTACCCGAGGTGCTTTTGAACTGCAGGCAGTACCCACAACGCTGCAGTCTGGCGATGACTGCGGCAAGCTGGAGATAAACCATCAGGGAGCTAAAACTCCACTGACTGCAGGCTGCTGGTAATTACACGGAGTCGCACTAGCATGCGATCGGCTGTCCGGAAGAGTCCTCAACCACACTATCGCCATCTGTATCCGCCGCCCAACGAACTCTGCCACCAAAGTTAAGCCGTAACTGAATGGCCCTCTCTACGGTCTTGCTTTGCGGGCACCAAGTCAGATTTCCTATGGTGCCATGTGCAGAGCCGTCAGGTTTGTACTGGAAGTACCGTCTTCCGCCATGGCTTGTCGCGCTGGGGGTGAGTATTCCGCTGGTTGTAACAGGGGCCACGCGGATCAGGTGAATAGCTTCTGATAAGGATTTGGAATTGTCAGGGTCGATGAAGATACTGACAGGGCGACCCCAATCAGAAACGCATTGGTTATGTTCATCCAGGGGGCACAAAGTAACAAGCTGCCGCTCATAGACTGCGTTGGATCGAGCGACGCTGAAGATGGATCTAAGGTTGGTTTTTACCTGCGAAGCGGTTACCCGTTCAATGACCCCTGACAAGTTGCTGGCTGCGAAATTTAGTATTATGGCGCTTATAGCGACAGTGACCATAAGCTCCACAAGGGTGAACCCTTTGGAATTTTTGAACATTTTCATCCTTGAAAGTTCCTGTTTTAATTATCTCGGTAAATTCATAAATCGAACGTCCTGTTCGATTTCGCAATTTTACTAGAAAGCTTGTTTAGCCGCATCTCGCCGTCGCTGTTCCTTGTTTTAAGTAATCTCTTACTCCAATCCCAATTTCTTCAACTTATACCGCAACGCCCGAAAACTGATCCCAAGCTTTTTCGCCGCCGCCGTCTTATTCCAGCGCGTAGCTTCCAACGCCTGCTCAATAGCCTTGCGCTCTATGCTCTCGAGATATCCCTCCAGGTCCAGGCCTTGCTCCGACAGTTCAATATCCGCCGTTGCCATTACCGAAGCTGTGGGTGTCAGCAAAGACGGATCAGTGTTGTTGTCATAGCTGCAGGAACTGCCAAGCTGAAGGTCGCTGCTATCAATAAAGTCGCTGTCACACAGGGTGAACGCCCGCTCCAGTATGTTTTCCAGCTCACGCACATTACCCGGGAAATGGTAGCCCTTTAAATAGTCGATGGCGGCATCGGTAAGGGCGATGGGTGTGCACTCGTATTCGCGGGCGATGCGCTGCAGTATGTGCCTGGCAAGCAGTGCTATATCACCACTGCGTTCGCGCAGAGGCGGCACGCGGATTTCAATCACGTTGATGCGATAGAACAGATCCTGGCGGAACAGACCAGCTCTTACCAGCGCCGGAAGGTCTTTATGAGTTGCGCTCAGCACCCTTATATCCACAGGTACTTCATGGCTGTCGCCCACCGGACGCACCGCCTTCTCCTGAATGGCTCGCAGCAGTTTTACCTGCATGGGCAGTGGTAAGTCGGCGATTTCGTCCAGAAACAGGGTGCCGCCGCTGGCGCTTTGAAACAGGCCTGCTTTGTTGTCCACGGCTCCCGTAAAGCTGCCTTTTTTGTGACCGAAAAACTCGCTTTCCATCAATTCAGACGGAATGGCGCCACAGTTCACGGCAATGAACGGCCCGTCGCATCTGGGGCCCTGCTGGTGAATGGTGCGTGCGGCCAGCTCTTTACCGCTGCCGGATTCGCCTTGAATAAAGACCGGCGCCTGGCTGCGGGCCAGCTTGCGGGCCTGATTGCGTAAGGTATGAATCTGGGCGGAATTACCCAGCAGCAAACCCGGGTCGCTATTGTCTTCTTGCGCAGGCTCTGGGTTTTGGGCCAGTTTCAGGGCGGTGTTGACCAGCTCCCGCAGCCGCGGTAGTTCAACGGGCTTTGACACAAAATCAAAAGCACCTGCTTTCAAGGATTCAATGGCGATGTCCATACTGCCGTAGGCGGTTATAACGGCGACCGGCGTGTTGGGCGCATGCTGCTGAATCCATTGCACCAGCTCGATGCCTTTGCCATCTGGCAGGTTCATATCGGTCAGGCACACATTTGGGGTGTGCTTTTGCATGCCCGCGACGCCCTCTGCCAGAGTGCCCGCAGTGAACGTTTTCAGACCCATACGGCTGAGGGTGATCTCTAACAGGTCACGGATGTCGGGCTCGTCGTCTACGATCAGCGCGGTTAGTTTGGTCATATTTCCCTTCAAATCACACGCCCGGGATGGGCAAACATAATGCGAAAGCAGCAACCTGGCCGTTCGGTGTTAATCAGCGACAGGTGGGCTTGATTCGCTTCACACAATTCTTTTGCCAGATAAAGCCCCAGGCCGGTGCCACTTTTGTCAGTTGTAAAAAACGGTTCGAATACAGACGACGTGTTTTCTTTGGCAATTCCCGGGCCGTAATCCTTGATATCAATGTAGGCGCGGGCGCCGTCGGCGGCGATTCCGGTGACTATTTCTATTCTTGCCTCGCCAGAATGCAATTGGCTGTAGCGTAGGCCATTGTCGCACAGGTTAATCAGAATTTGTTCCAGCTGGCTGGTGTCGAAACGTGCCGTGGGGTGAGCGCCAGGCTGAACGTCAAGGCGGATCAGCACGGGTTTGTGTTGGCTGTGGGTTTGCAAAAAATCGTCACGGAACTGTTCCAGCCAGGGTTGCAGATCAATCGGCTCGGCGGCTGGGGTTTCACGGCAAGACACACCCAGCACATTCTCTACAATGGCGTTCACACGCTTTGAGTGGCGATGAATAATTGTCAGCATCTTTTGGTCGGCCGTATCCATATTCGGCGACTCGTCCAAAAGCTGCGCTGCGTGGCTGATGGCCCCCAGCGGGTTGCGAATTTCATGGGCGATGTTGGCCGTTAACTGGCCCAGTGAGGCGAGCTTTATTTGTTGCGCCTGCTGGGTTACGCGGCTGATGTCTTCCAGAAACATCAATACCAGTTCGCCGCTGTTTTGGTCCAGGTGCGCAAACGTGGCTTGTATGGGGGGCGACGTGCTTGTGGGCTGAAATGGCGCGATGCTTTGTTGCGGATGCAGCAGCCAGCTTTTGAATCCGGTTAGCAGGCTTGCGGGCAGAAGGTGCGCGCCCGTTGTTTTTTCAGTTTCTGCTAGCTGCGCAGAAACTGTATACCCTGCCAGCATCTCGCTGGCGGCGGCGTTCATCAGGCGAACCTGGCCTTCACGGTCTAGCGCCAGTATACCGGTGCGCATGCGCTGAATGATTTGTTGGTTAATCTGCTCCAGCTCGGCAAGACTTTGGGCACGACTGTTGGCAAGAGTTTCGCTGCGGCGCAGGCGGATGGCGATGTATTGCAAAGCGGCGGCGGTCACAAAATAAACAATACCCAATGACCCGGCCCGCACCACGTCATCGGCGCTTTTGCCCTGTTCCAGCATGGCCCAAAGTGCAATGGCCAGTGAACTGAGAGTGGCTAAGGCAGCGTAAAATGTACCCATGCGCCCTGGCGTCATGATGTTGCCAGCGGCGACTGACACGATCACCAGGTTTACCATGCCATTGGTGATGCCGGAACTGCTGACCAGCAGGCCATGAATAATCAGTATATCCAGCAAAATGGAGACGCTGATGTGGCGCTCACTGGGCTGGAAACCGGCAATCATTAACACCGCTATAAACGCGTTTACGGCCAGATAGGCGATGACGCCCGCCTGAAAGTAGTCCAGTTGGCGGAAGCGACCGTCAAAATTGGTGGTATCCACCAGCAGTAGCCCAATCAGCAATATGCCCAGCACCAGACGATAGTAGTTATAGACCCGAAACAGCTCGCCGCGCTGGCGTGTGCTCAGCAAGTCGTCGGCACTGGCTGCGGACGCCGATTTTGTAGGCGGTGTGGAACCCGCAGAGAGCGTGGGCGGCGTGGAAGACGCTGTCATAAGTAGTGCCATATACACGGTGGAGGCAGCCTTTGGCTGCCGGTGGTGGCGCCCACAGTGGGCGCGGCCGCAGACTTGGCGCGGCTGCGCGTTTATAATAGCCCTTTTTAAGGCATCAGTAACAGGAGCCGACCTATGTCGTTAACAGCGGATCAGCCCCGATCCCCACGAACACCGGGCCCTTTGCGCTTGGTGATGGTTCAACAGGATTTTTTGGTCGGTGACATACCCGGCAACGCCCAGCGGATTGTTGCGGCGGTAAGGCAAGCCGATAACCAGCACCAGGCTGACATTGTGGTATTCCCCGAGTTGGCGCTGACCGGCTATCCGCCGGAGGATTTGCTGCTGCGGCCAAGCCTGGACACTCGCGTACAAGCGGCAATCGATGAAATCTGCGGGGCAGGGTTGGCGCCGATTGTGGTGTTTGGTGCGCCGGTGCGTGAAAACGGCAAACTCTATAATGCGGCGCTGGTGATGGAAAACGGCAAGATTCGCCATCGTTATTTCAAACAGTGCCCGCCTAACTATCAGGTTTTTGATGAAAAACGCTATTTCGCCAGTGGGTTTGAGTCATTAGTTGTCAGTTTGCGGGGCGTCGATGTCGGCATTACGGTGTGTGAAGACTTGTGGGCAGAGGGTCCGGTTGAGACTGCCGCAGCGGCTGGCGCAAAACTGGTGCTGAATCTGAATGCGTCGCCGTATTCCCAGGGCAAGCAGCTGCGGCGTAAAGCTCTGGTTCAGCGTAAGGCCAAAGCCGCTGGCGTGCCCATTGTGTACGTCAACCTGGTTGGCGCTCAGGACGAATTGGTGTTTGATGGTGGCTCGCTGGTGGCCGACGGCAACGGCGAGGTTGCCGCAGAAGCGCCGCAGTTTGAACCGGGCCTGTTTGTGGTCGACTTTGAATGTGATGAAACCTGCCAGCCGGTTACTCAACCATTACCACAGCCGCTGTCCGCAAGCGCGGAAGTTTATCAAGCATTGATGATGGGTGTTCGGGATTATGTCGGGAAAAATGGCTTCAAGTCCGTGGTGCTGGGTCTGTCAGGAGGCATCGACTCTGCGCTGACGTTGGCCATCGCGGTAGACGCGTTGGGTAAGGAGCAGGTGAGGGCGGTGATGATGCCGTTTCGCTATACCTCGGATATCAGCCTGCAAGATGCAGAGGCACAGGCCAGCATTATGGGAGTGCACTACGATGTGTTCTCAATCGAGCCCATGTACGATGCTTTTATGGCAACCTTGGCCGAGCCCTTCACCGGCACCACTGTGGACACCACCGAGCAGAATCTTCAGGCTCGCCTGCGGGGTGTTTTGCTGATGTCGCTGTCGAACAAATTCGGCTCTTTGGTGCTGACGACGGGCAACAAAAGCGAGATGGCGGTCGGCTACTCTACTCTTTATGGCGATATGGCTGGCGGCTTTGATGTGCTCAAAGATGTTGCAAAAACCCAGGTGTTCGAGCTGTCGCGCTATCGCAACACCCTGGAGCCGGTTATACCCGAACGGGTGATTACACGGCCGCCGTCGGCTGAGCTGGCGCCAGACCAGAAAGACGAAGACAACCTGCCGGGTTATGACGTTCTGGACGCCATTTTGCATCGCTATGTCGAACAGGATGAAAGCGCCGAGGTGATTATCGCCGCAGGCTTTGACCGCGCGGACGTAGAGCGGGTGATTCGCCTGGTGGATATCAATGAATACAAGCGCCGGCAGGCGCCAATCGGTGTGCGGGTTTCAGAGCGGGGCTTCGGTAAAGACCGCCGTTATCCCATTACCAACGCTTGGAAAAGCGGCGTATAAAAAATCGGGGGCCGTTATAGCCCCCGATTCAGCGACTTGCGGACAGCGACGTTATTCGTTGCCCATCAGGCCAAAGGTGATCACGCTGGTAAGGGAGCGGTTCTCTTTGCGCAGAATATCGGGCTCAAATTCCCCGTTTTGGTTAAACGCTTTGCTGTCCGGAAAGTTTGTCCGCAGCAGAGCGACGGCGTCCTGGCTGCCTTTTTTTATGTCCATAAAGCGAAATGTCTCCGCCAGAATAATGATGGTTTCTTCCACCACCGGTGAGCTGGGGTAATTCTCCACCACATAGCGGGCGCGGTTATTGGCTGCAATGTAGGCTTCCCGCGTGATGTAATAGCGGGCCGCGTGAAGTTCCAGCTCGGCCATACGGTTGCGCACCGCAATCATCCGCTGGCGGGCATCTGCGGCGTACAAACTGTCAGGATAGCGGTTGAGCAACTCGGAAAAGTCGCGGAACGCCTGCAACTGTTCGCCTGGGGCACGGGCGTTGGCTTCTATCGGGAAGTAGCGCGCGGCCAATCCGATGTCCAGGTTGTAAGAGGCCAGGCCACGCATGTATAGGGCGTAGCCACCGTGTTCGCTTTGCGGGTTCAGTCGCAGAAATCGATCTGCCGCAGCGCGGGCGCCTTCCAGGTCCAGGTTCTGGTAGCGTGCAAAAATCAGGTCAAGCTGGGCTTGCTCGGCGTAACGGCCAAACGGATAGTAAGTTTCCAGAGCATCCAGATTGGTTTCCGCTTCGTTGAAATTGCCCGAATTCATGGCGCTGCGGGCGTTCTCGTAATAGGTTTGCTCGGGCAATACCTGCTCTGGCTTATTTGAGGCGCAGGCGCTGAGTAGCACAACCACTACGGATACTACCCATAAACGGACAACTGATCTCATGCCGGAATCCCGTATAATGTCGAAAAGTTCAAAGAGCCACCATTGTAACGGGGAAGGCACTGGATGTGCAGTAGAAGCACAGCAGAAGCCCGGCTGTTTGTCGTAATATAAGCCAAACGTAACACAACCAGGCCCTGGGGGCTTAATGTCAGCTGAAAACCGAATTATCGCCAGTTTTGTAATACCACCCAAACTGAGCGACAAGCGCCTTGACCAGGCCGCCGCAGACCTGATGCCCGAGCACTCGCGCTCGCGCCTGCAATCCTGGGTAAAAAGCGGCGCCCTGACTGTGAACGGCGGCCAGTGCAAACCCCGCGATAAAGTGATGCTGGGTGACAAGCTCGAGCTGGATGCCGAACCGGAAGCGCAGGTGACCTGGCAGGCAGAAGCCATCACCCTGGATATCGTTTATGAAGACGAGCACATACTGATCATCAACAAACCAGCGGGCCTGGTGGTGCACCCGGCGGCTGGCCATGCCGACGGTACCCTGGTGAACGCGATACTGAATATAGCGCCGGAAGTAGAAAACCTGCCGCGCGCCGGCATTGTGCACCGCCTGGATAAAGACACCTCCGGCGTTATGGTGGTGGCGCGCAGCCTGATTGCCCACACCTCGCTGGTAAACCAGCTGCAAACCCGCACCATGGGCCGTGAATACGAAGCCGTTGTAGTAGGCACCCTGACCGGCGGCGCTACTGTGGATGCCCCAATCGGGCGCCACCCCACCGAACGTAAAAGGATGGCGGTGGTGAAATCCGGCAAGCCGGCCGTTACGCACTACCGCGTGATTGAACGCTTTGCTGCTCACACTCACGTGCGCTGTAAACTGGAAAGCGGACGTACCCACCAGATTCGTGTGCATCTGACCCACGTGAAACACCCGCTGGTGGGCGATCCTGTCTACGGCGGACGCCTGCGTTTGCCCAAAGGCACCACCGAAGAATTACGCGAAGTGCTGTCTGGCTTCCATCGCCAGGCCCTGCACGCGCGTCAGCTGACCCTGGAACACCCGCAAACCGGCGAAACAATGAGTTGGGATGTGCCCTTGCCAGAAGATTTCCAGACGTTGCTGGCCGCACTGCGCAAGCACGTGAAGGACATGGAAAGCGATGAGCTCTGATTTGCAGCTGATAACGCCCGTCTGGCCCGCTCCGGCCAACGTACAGGCGTTCAGCAGCACCCGCCAGGGCGGCGTTAGCGCGGCGCCCTGGGATCAGCTGAATCTGGGCGATCACGTTAACGATCGCCCTCAGCATGTCGCCATCAACCGCCAACGATTGGCGGATCACCTTGGCCTGCCGGCACAAGGCTTTGCCTGGTTAAATCAGGTGCACGGCACGGACGTGGTTGAGCTTAAGGCACAAAGCCTGAGCCAACTTCCGCCCGCCGACGCCAGCTTCACCCGTGAACCCGGCGTGGTGTGCGCCATTCTTACCGCCGACTGTCTGCCGGTCATACTCTGCAACCGCCAGGGAACCATAGTCGGCGCAGCCCACGCGGGCTGGCGCAGCCTGTGCGGTGGCGTGTTAGAAAACCTGATCACAGCAATGGCCGAACCCGCCGAAAACCTGATGGCCTGGCTCGGTCCTGCCATCGGCCCCGACCAGTTCGAAGTAGGGCCGGAAGTGCGCCAGGCGTTTATCAACCACAGCCCGCAAGCATCCAGCGCGTTCGCAAGCCAGGGCGCCCGTCCCGGTCACTGCATGGCCGATATTTACCAACTGGCAACACAGCGCCTGCAACAAGCCGGCGTTAGTTCAATAAATGGCGGCGGCCTATGTACCGTCAGCGACCACCAGCGTTTCTTCTCTTATCGCCGTGACGGCCAAACCGGCCGGATGGTAACGCTGGTGGTTCTGCAGTAAAAATCGGCAGCATTCTCCCAAAGTACCAAACGTGTCTGGGCTTCAAGGTTTCAGAACTGACTGCAGCATGGATGCTGCAGTCAAGCCTACAGGGAGGTATTCACGGCGTGTTCTGAAACCTTGAAGCCCAGGCGCGCGTGCTCCATCTGCAGTGGCAGTCTTAACTGACGCCCGTCAATTTTCTGACACTCCAATCGGTTACTAACTTGAAGTCTGCCTATTCGCCCCTACATTAAGTAACAAAGCAGATTCAATAGGCCGATATCGTCCCATTGCACAAAGAATCGGAGCGCCCCTCATGAGAATCGACAAGCTAACCAGCCGCCTGCAAAGCGCTCTGGCCGACGCGCAATCCCTTGCTGTTGGCAAAGACCACAATTTTATAGAGCCGTTGCACCTGATGCAGGCCCTGTTAGACCAAGATGCCAGTTCCATTAAACCGCTGTTGAAACAGGCTGGCGGCGAGCCCACCCGCATCCGCCAGGCGGTCATTAAAGAAATTGAGAACCTGCCCGAAGTGAAAGGCAGCGCTGGCGACGTTGCCATGTCCAACGACATGGGCCGCCTGTTTAACATTGCCGACAAACTCGCGCAAAAGCGTAAAGACCAGTTTGTCTCTAGCGAACTGATGTTGCTGGCAGCGCTGGAAGATCGCGGTAACCTGGGGCGGGTGCTGCGCGAGCAAGGCGTGGACAAGGTCGCGCTGGAAAAAGCCATCGAAAACGCCCGCGGTGGCGAATCCGTCGACGACGCCGGCGCCGAAGAAAATCGCCAGGCATTGGATAAATACACCATTGACCTGACCGAAATGGCCGAGTCTGGCAAGCTTGACCCGGTGATTGGCCGTGACGACGAGATCCGCCGCACCATCCAGGTACTGCAGCGCCGTCGCAAGAACAATCCGGTATTGATTGGTGATCCTGGCGTGGGTAAAACCGCTATTGTGGAAGGCCTTGCCCAGCGTATTGTGAATGGCGAAGTACCCGAAGGCCTGAAAAACAAGCGCGTATTGTCTCTGGATATGGGCTCGCTGATTGCCGGTGCCAAATTTCGCGGTGAGTTCGAAGAACGCCTGAAAGCTGTGTTGAAAGAACTAACAAAACAGGAAGGTCAGATTATCCTGTTTATTGACGAAATCCATACCATGGTGGGTGCCGGCAAAGCCGAAGGCTCGATGGACGCCGGTAACATGCTGAAACCAGCATTGGCCCGCGGTGAGCTCCACTGCGTGGGTGCGACCACCCTGGATGAATACCGGGAACACATTGAAAAAGACGGGGCCCTTGAGCGCCGGTTCCAGAAAGTGCTGGTAGACGAGCCTAGCGAAGAAGACACCGTCGCTATATTGCGCGGCCTGAAAGAGCGCTACGAAGTGCACCACGGTGTTGAAATAACCGACAGTGCCATTATTGCCGCCGCCAAACTGTCGAGCCGTTACATTGCCGACCGTAAACTGCCGGATAAAGCCATTGACCTGGTGGACGAGGCTGGAAGCCAGATTCGCATGGAAATGGACTCCAAGCCCGAACCGCTGGACCGTCTGGAGCGCCGCCTGATTCAGCTGAAAATCGAGCGCGAAGCACTAAAAAAAGAGACTGATCCGGCATCGAAGAAACGCCTGGAAGAACTCTCCAGCGTGATTGACGGGTTGGAACGCGAATACGCCGATTTGGAGGAAGTCTGGAACGCCGAAAAGGCCGCTTTACACGGCTCCCAGAAGATCAAAAGCGAGCTTGAACAAGCGCGGACCGAGCTGGAGAGTGCCCGGCGAGCCGGTGATCTTGGTCGAATGTCCGAATTGCAGTACGGCCGCATTCCTGAGCTTGAGCGCCAGCTGGATATGGCAAACCAAGCCGAGATGATGGAAATAACCCTGCTGCGTAACCGGGTGACCGAGGAAGAAATTGCTGAAATCGTCTCCAAATGGACCGGTATTCCGGTGTCGAAAATGCTCGAGGGCGAGCGCGACAAATTGATGCGCATGGAAGAAGCTCTGCACAAGCGGGTAATCGGACAAAACGAGGCTGTAGAAGCCGTAGCCAACGCCGTACGCCGATCCCGCGCCGGGCTGTCAGACCCCAGTCGCCCCAATGGCTCTTTTTTATTCCTCGGCCCCACCGGTGTGGGCAAAACCGAATTGTGCAAGGCGCTGGCATCCTTCCTGTTTGACACCGACGACGCCATGGTGCGCATAGACATGTCGGAGTTTATGGAAAAACACTCCGTAGCGAGACTGATTGGTGCGCCCCCGGGCTATGTGGGCTATGAAGAGGGCGGTTATCTGACCGAAGCCGTGCGCCGGCGGCCTTATTCGGTGTTGTTGCTGGACGAAGTAGAAAAAGCGCACCCGGACGTGTTCAACATTCTGTTGCAGGTTCTTGACGATGGACGTCTGACCGACGGCCAGGGCCGCACCGTCGATTTCCGCAACACCGTGATAGTGATGACGTCTAACCTGGGCTCTGGAATCATCCAGCAGTATGCGGGCGAAGAAAACTACGACGCCATGAAAGCCCTGGTGATGGATGAAGTCGGCACCCACTTCCGCCCCGAGTTTATAAATCGGGTTGACGAAGTGGTGGTATTTCATCCGTTGGCAGCGAGCCAGATCCGTGGCATCGCCAAAGTGCAGATCGAGCTTCTCGACAAGCGCTTGCAGCAGCAGGACATTACTCTGGACCTGGACGAAAGCGCGATGGAGTTGCTTGCCAATGTCGGTTACGACCCGGTTTATGGCGCAAGGCCGCTGAAGCGGGCGATTCAGCGGATGATCGAAAACCCCCTGGCGCAACAATTGCTGCAAGATAGCTTCGGCCCCGGGGACACCATTCGCACCCGTGTTGAAGAGGGCGCGCTGGTGTTCAACAAGGCCTGACCGGCCCCGAATATCTGATGGTCAGGGTGCTTTTTCAGCACCGCAGTTTTGTTCAACGATGTCTTCGTACGTCTGTTTTTGCTGCGAGACCTCGTCTGGGGTCAGGAATCGTTGTTCGCCACCCTCGGTGATTCGAATACGGGCGTTGTTGCTGATTATCTCAAGATTTTGTTGCGCCACGGCGCAGTTTGTTTTGCGTTGCGCCTGGCGGGTAGCCGCAGCATCGAATGCGCGTGATTCTTCGCTGGCGGCTTGCTGCCGCTGCTCCAGCTCATTCACCTGCTGCTGGGCTGATGAGTTACTGTTCACGAAGTTGGACTGGCCAGACCTTACGCTAATCTGTTCAGCTTGAGTGCCTGTGGGCTGGCGATCGCCAAAGTGGGTAACGCCGTCTGCATCGGTCCACTTGTACACCGCCGTTGCATTCGCCATGGCTGGCACCATCGCCAATAACAGAGCCATTGTTTTCAGTTGTATCGTCATCGTTTATTGTCCGCTGTGGTTAACCTGTCGCAGGAAACGGGTGACTGGCTAATTATGCTGTAGTCATAGCGTATTAGGGCGATCATGTCAGCTCATTTGGTTTTTTTCTTTTGCCTGGTTCAAATAAGTAACAGTCTATTTAGCCAAAGCGGCTATTGACAGGGAGTTTCCCGCTGTCAGAATTACTGATTGCCTGAATGCGGGAGGGGATGTAGCCGGCAATCCCGTTCATATCCCCCCCGTTTATTACCGCGCCTAACACACCGCCCATCGTTGCGGTTATGGTTGTTGCTTACGTGCAATCTGTTGACTGGCTGTTCTCCGCAACCCTCAGGAGAGCGGCTGGCCGGGAGACAACCTTTGTTGGTTGGGCGTGATGGAGTATCGGTTCAGCTTTCACAAAAAGCCACACAACCGTATATCTAGGTAGCCGGGGTGGTACCCCGATTAACTCATTTGCAGAAGAGGGTCGAAAACGTGGAGTTATTGTCTGGCGCCGATATGCTCATCCGATCGTTACAGGATGAAGGCATAGAGAACATTTATGGCTATCCGGGTGGAGCAGCCCTGCATATATACGACGCTCTGTTCAGGCAGGATACCGTCAAGCACATTCTGGTCAGGCACGAACAGGCGGCGGTGCACATGGCTGACGGCTATGCCCGTGCTACCGGCAAAGCGGGTACAGTGCTGGTTACCTCGGGACCCGGTGCGACGAACACCATCACCGGTATTGCGACTGCTTTTATGGACTCCATTCCGATGGTGGTTTTGTGTGGGCAGGTAGCATCAACGCTGATTGGCGAAGATGCCTTCCAGGAAACCGACATGATCGGTGTTTCCCGCCCGGTGGTGAAGCACAACCTCAGCGTACGCCACCCGTCCGAAATCCCGGAAATTATTCGCAAGGCCTACTACATTGCGACAACCGGCCGACCTGGCCCGGTGGTTGTGGACATTCCAAAGGATATGACTGCGCCTAACGATCGCTACGAGTATGTGTTTCCGAAAAAAACCAAATTGCGGTCTTATAATCCCGCCATTCGTGGCCACGCCGGCCAGATCAAAAAAGCAGTGGACATGCTGCTGGCGGCGAAGCGACCGATTGTTTACGCCGGCGGTGGTGTCATCCTGGGCAAGGCTTCTGGCCAGCTGACTGAAATGGTGCGCGGCCTGGGTTACCCCATCACCAATACGCTGATGGGTATAGGTTGTTATCCGGCCAGCGACAAGCAACACATTGGTTGGTTGGGCATGCACGGCACTTACGAAGCCAACATGGTTATGCACAACGCGGACCTGATTCTGGCTATTGGTGCGCGCTTTGACGACCGCGTTACCAACGCGACCGAGAAGTTCTGCCCCGGTGCCCGCATCATCCACATTGATATCGATCCGGCGTCGATTTCCAAAACCATTAGCGCCGATGTGCCCATTGTTGGGCCGGTGGATTCTGTGCTGAAAGAAATGCAGTCGCTGATCAAGGAAAGCAAGGTCAGGCCCGACGCCGATGCGCTGGCAGCCTGGTGGAAGCAGATCGACGAATGGCGTGCTTTTCACGGTATGCGCTACGAAACAAGTGATGACGTGATCAAGCCGCAGGAGGTGGTGGAAATGCTGCACCGCCTGACCAATGGCGATGCCTATGTCACCACCGATGTGGGGCAGCACCAGATGTTTGCCGCACAGTACTACAAGTTTGACAAGCCCAACCGCTGGATCAGCTCCGGTGGTCTGGGCACCATGGGCTTTGGCTTGCCGGCAGCGATGGGCATAAAGCTTAACTTTCCGGATGAAGAAGTGCTCTGCATCACCGGCGAAGGCAGTATCCAGATGAACATCCAGGAGCTGTCGACTTGCAAGCAATACAGCTTGCCGGTGAAGATCATCAACCTGAATAATCAGGCTCTGGGTATGGTTAAACAGTGGCAGGATATGAATTACGGGGCACGTCACTCGCATTCTTACATGGACTCCTTGCCGGACTTCGTCAAACTCGCGGAGGCCTATGGCCACGAGGGTATTAAGATTACGCGCAAGGAAGACCTGGAGCCCATGCTCAAAAAAGCACTGGCCATGAAAGACAAACTGGTGTTCGTGGACATTTACGTGGACCCTTCTGAACACGTCTACCCGATGCATGTGGCCCGTGGTTCAATGAAAGATATGTGGCTCAGCAAAACGGAGAAGGTGTAATTATGCGTCGAATCATTTCTGTTTTGTTGGAAAACGAGCCGGGTGCGCTGTCGCGGGTAGTGGGTCTGTTTTCACAGCGCAACTACAACATTGAAACCCTGACGGTTGCGCCCACCGAAGACCCGACAATGTCGCGTTTGACTGTAACGACTACGGGTTCCGAGCGGGTGATTGAGCAGATTACCAAGCAGCTGAACAAGCTGATTGAAGTGATCAAGCTGGTTGACCTCACCGAGGGTGCCCACATCGAGCGTGAACTCATGCTGGTGAAGCTGAAAGCAACGGGCTCCCAGCGCGCTGAAATCAAACGCACTGTAGACATCTTCCGTGGCCAGATCGTTGACGTCACCAGTTCGGTGTATACCGTGCAACTGGCGGGCGACAGTGCCAAGCTGGATGGCTTTATTCAGGCCATCGGTGCAACCGGTGTTCTGGAGGTAGTGCGTAGCGGTGTATCCGGTATTGCTCGCGGTGAAAAAGTGCTCAGCCTTTAAGGCGATCGGTTTTCACGGCTATTGATTTTAAAGAATTCATAACGTAGAACGCAGGCCCTCAGGGCCGCTCAAACAATAGAGGTTAGTCATGCAGGTTTATTACGATAAGGATTGCGATCTTTCGATCATTCAGGGCAAAAAAGTAGCCATTATTGGTTTTGGTTCTCAAGGGCATGCCCATGCCTGCAACCTGAAAGATTCCGGTGTAGACGTAACGGTTGGTTTGCGCGCCAGTTCGTCGTCTATTGCCAAGGCCGAAGCCTATGGCCTGAAAACGGCTGATGTACCCTCAGCCGTTGCAGCTGCCGACGTAGTGATGGTTTTGACCCCAGACGAGTTTCAGTCACAGCTGTACCGCGACGAAGTGGAGCCGAATCTGAAACAGGGCGCCACTCTGGCCTTCGCTCACGGTTTCGCTATTCACTACAATCAGATCGTTCCCCGTAAAGATCTGGACGTGATCATGATCGCTCCTAAGGCGCCTGGTCACACTGTACGTACTGAATTTGTTAAAGGCGGTGGTATTCCCGACTTGATTGCCATTTACCAGGACGCATCCGGTAACGCCAAAAACCTGGCGCTGTCTTACGCCAGCGGCGTGGGTGGCGGCCGTACCGGGATTATCGAAACTACGTTCAAAGACGAAACTGAAACCGATCTGTTCGGTGAGCAGGCGGTTCTGTGTGGTGGTGCGGTTGAGCTGGTAAAAGCCGGTTTTGAGACCCTGACCGAAGCGGGTTATGCGCCTGAAATGGCCTATTTTGAGTGCCTGCACGAGCTCAAGCTGATTGTCGACCTGATGTACGAAGGCGGCATTGCCAACATGAACTACTCCATCTCTAACAACGCAGAGTACGGCGAGTACGTCACTGGTCCGGAAATCATTAACGCTGAATCCCGTGCGGCCATGCGCAACGCATTGAAGCGTATCCAGAGCGGTGAATATGCCAAGATGTTCATCTCGGAAGGTGCTCTCAACTACCCGTCCATGACTGCTGCACGTCGTATTAACGCTGCCCATCCTATTGAGCAGACTGGCGAAAAGCTGCGCGGTATGATGCCGTGGATCTCTGCCAACAAGATCGTAGATAAAGACAAAAACTAAAAGCCCAGGCTTCCGGCTTTGTAAGACGCGGCCCGTGTGGCCGCGTTTTTCGTATATACTGCGGCCAAATACTTTCCGGAGTAATTGGAATGACTGACGAAAAAAAATTTGCCGAACCCAATCCGGCCAACAAGCCAGAGGTGTCTGCTTCTGCTGGCCAGGGTACGGAAGACGTTCACGAGCTCCCGCCGGGAGAGGTTATTGAAGAAGAGTTGGTTGGAGGGGCGCCTGTCCGCCATAAAGGTATTTTCCTGCTGCCTAATGCGCTCACTACGGCCTCTTTATTTTCGGGCTTCTACGCGATTGTCTCTGCTGCCAACGGTATTTTCGACAACGCAGCGATTGCCATCTTTGTGTCTATGATTCTGGATGGGTTAGATGGGCGCGTTGCGCGCATGACCAACACCCAAAGCAAATTTGGCGAGGAGTATGATTCCCTCGCCGATATGGTGGCCTTTGGTGTGGCGCCGGGGTTGGTGGCGTTCTTCTGGTCGCTTAATGGTCTGGGTAAGCTGGGCTGGGCGGTAACCTTTATCTATGTGGCTGGGACGGCTTTGCGCTTGGCTCGCTTTAATACCCAAATCGGATCGGTCGACAAGAAGTACTTTGTGGGCCTGCCAAGTCCTGCGGCCGCTGCTGCCGTGGCAGGAATGGTCTGGTGCTTCCATACGTTCGAGCCATCGGCCTGGTTAACGGCTTTGACGCTGTTCGTGGTCGCCGGTGCGGGCGTGTTGATGGTCAGCAATGTGCTCTACCAGAGCTTTAAGGATCTGGACATGCGGGGCAGAGTGCCATTCGCGGCGATTCTGCTGGTGGTGCTGGTGTTTGTGGTGATTGCGTTAGACCCCGCCACCGTCTTGTTCAGTGCTTTCCTGGTATATGCGCTAACCGGGCCAGTACGAGCGCTGTTTCGCAAAAAGCCCCGCCGCCCAGTGTAATATGGGGTGTATTTTTCACTTTCCCCGTTGACCTGTCCCGAGAAGTCTGTAGAATGCGCATTTCGCTTGAGGGACACCCCGGATTAGAGGGGGCAGAGATTAAGCGGAAACTGTTTGGTAAGACGTTGAAAAGTTTAGGAAATGTGATTCAAACTTTGAACGCGAAAACGGTTGACAGGGCAGCGAAACGATGTATGATTCGCCTCCTGATTGAGCCACGGCTCAAACGCTCTTTAAAAAATCAACCAAGTAATTCGTGTGGGCGCTGACGGGAGTATTTCGGTAAGAAATACCAAGTCAACGACTCGTCAAGAATTGAGTTTTTGTCTTGAGCAGATTTAAGATCTTCGGATCTTGTATGATTTAAACTGAAGAGTTTGATCATGGCTCAGATTGAACGCTGGCGGCAGGCTTAACACATGCAA
>NZ_KB889920.1 GCF_000372805.1 Marinobacter gelidimuriae
GGTGAATTTCGGCGACAACTGACTTACAAGCAGGCGTTTCGGGGTGGTGAAGTGCTGGCGGTGCCCGCGCATCACACCAGTCAAACGTGCCCAGTCTGTCAGCATATCAGCGCCGAAAACCGCAAGACGCAGGCTCGTTTTGAATGCGTCGAATGCGGGTTTTCGGAGAACGCTGATCTGGTGGGTGCGATCAATATCAAAGCGCGAGGACATCGCGTTCTAGCCTGTGGAGAGTCGGCGTTAGCCGCTCGATGAAGCAGGAACCGGCTATCTGAGCAATCAGGTAGCACCCTCTTTTGGGAATCCTCTTCCTGAGCAATTTGCGAAGGGAGGGGAGGATGTCAACAATGTAGTGATTGAAAACCCTGCTGACAATTCACTGTTTGAATCAGCAACCATGACACTTCAGAATCCGACGTCACCCCAATCCCTCGCTGACGTCGCCGGCACGTATCGGGATGATGTGCAACTTTCGCCCAACGGTTTCCAAACCACCCTGACTTTGAACGCCGATGGCACCCTGACCGGTTTTGATAGCAGCCTTTGCGAGTATGAAGGGCAGTATCAGAGCGCACCTGGGTCAGATGCCATAGCTTTTCGTTCTCGGATACAAAGGGCTTGAGATTCGGGGTAGCTTTGATGTTTGGGTGTCCGGCCAACCGCAATGTCAGCGTTTGGTAGGCTCGGGACCTGAAGCGTGTGATTGCTCGTTCACGGTTCACAACAAAGCCCACGGCAACGGATTGAACCCTACCAGCTGACAATGTTAGACCTGCCCGTTTCGATAGCGCCGGTGAGATGGTGTAACCGATCAAGCGATCAAGCGATCAAGCGAGCGAGCGATCGAGCACGCGCGGCGCCTCTTGTGCTGCGACCAGGTTAAGGTCAATGGTGCCCGCCCCCTCTATAGCTAATCGGATCGCGGATTCGGTAATTTCCCGGTAACTGGCGCGACGGACCTGATCCGTGAGGTTAAGGACGTTTTTCAAATGCCACGCAATCGCCTCCCCCTCGCGGTCCGCGTCGGTGGCCAAAATAACATCGTCGCTTAGCTTTGCCAGGCGTCTGAGATTAGCCACCACCTGATGTTTAGTATCAAATATGACATACGATGTTTTAAGAGTAGATTCATCCACGCCCATCTCCTTTTTTGGGAGGTCTCGGACGTGACCAACAGAGGCTTTAACCAAGTAGTCCGAGCCCAGTAAACTCTTTATCTTCTTGCTTTTTTCTGGTGATTCGACAATGACCAGTACCTGCCCCATGAATAATCTCCTCTTTCGGAACATCACCTAATCAGTATCACACAAACCGCTGTAGACTAGGGTCAACAATGACAGAAATACCGGTTTATCCATTAGGGAATCAGGATGGTTATGAACAGAAAAGCGGGTTGCCCGCTCTTGATCCTTGCAGGCGTGTTGTTCTCTGCGAACGTCTATTCGGCTCTTGAGATCAGGGAAAATACGTCGGACTCCAAGCCCCAGGTGCGAGAAGCGGAGTTTGATTCGTCCAATTACTCGGTATGGGTGGACAACACATATCAGGCGGTCGTGGAGTACGGTGTTCAGCAAAATGTGTCCGTGGATGCATCGACCTACGGGGAGCCAATGCCACTGTCGGACGCCCTTAAGATACTGGTGCCGGACCGCTGGAAAGTGCTGCGCTCAAATGACCTGACCAAGAAAGGCCGAATGATGGTGTCCTGGGATTTGTCCAGCGGCACATGGACTGATGTTTTGCGAAATCTTGGTGAGCGACATGGACTACAGTTTCATATCGACTTCAGCAAGAACCAGATTTTCATTCAAAACGGACGCCAGATGATTTTCAGTCGGGCGGAAAATCTGGGGATCTACGAATCGCACCCGGTTAATCGGGTTGATGATGCGGGGTCGCCCGCAAGAACGCAGACTGCCAGAACAGGTGAAGCGCAAGCCCCCGCTATTCAGAAGACCCCCTCCCGAGAACAAGTAAACATCACGTTGGTTAATTCGACGGAAGGGACCTTTACCGTTAAAGAGGGCGATGATGGTCGCGTCATCGTGTCGGACATGGCCCTGATGTTTGGCTACGACCGGTCGTATTGGATGCTGTCGGATAAAAATGCCGGGCAGACACGAACGTACACCGGGAACCCAATGGAAATCATGGCAGGTGTTATGCGCCTGTATGACGCCCGCCTCTGCCTTTACGACGGTGATTTCTCGGCCGCAGCCCTTCCGTCTTCAATGGAGTGTCCAAAATGATCAGCAAACGAATAGTGTCAATCGCTGTTTTCATCAGCGTTGGAATTCTGTCTACAGGACTTGGGGCCGAGTCTTTGTCAAAAGTGGAAAAAATGGACGGCGCCTACCCGATGTCGATTCAGGGCGACGTGATGGACAAGGTACCCGCGGTGGACCCCAATCAATCATCTGAGTTCGAGATCCGAAAAGGTGAGAAGTTGCGCAAAGCCATGCGTCGGTGGGCTCAGACGGTCGGATACGAACTGGTATGGCAACCGGAGCCGGAAGATGGCGACATTCGGTTCGCCTCCAGCATGGTTTTCACTGGAACGTTCGCCGAAGCCGCAAATGACTTTTTTATGGTGGTCCGCGAACAAACCAAATTTGATGGCCGCCTACACAGCAACCGGGTGTTGCGAGTGTACGTCGCTAACGCAAAAATGTAAGGAATCGTTATGCAAGCTCTTAAAATCCACCGAAGCTGGATTGTTGTGAGTCTAGCGGGACTACTGAGCGCGTGCGCGGCCTGGTATCCGGAAACGGACGCGGACAACCCGAAGTTTGATGAGCAGCTGAGCAATCTTAATCAGCGACTGATAGAAACTGAGCGTGATATACGCGAGCGCAATAGCTTTAACACCAACCAGCCATGGCTGGTGTCCGAAGTGATCGAGGAAACGACGAAGTATCCGGACCTTGAGGGCCGCACCCTTAAAGCCAGTCTGTTCAATCAGACGTTGCCACAGATGATAGGCCGGTTAACCGAGCTTTCCGGTGTAAACATTGAACTGTCCTCGGATCTCTTTGTGAGCGCGGGCGGCGGCAACGATGGCGGCGGACAGACCGGGGGCAGCAGACTTCAGGTCCAGATGGAACCAGAGCAGAGCGTCGATATGTCAAGTGTCATGACTCTGTTGGGGCGCGCGAGCTTTGGAGAACAAGGGAGCATTCGTGAAAACCCGCTATCAGTTCGGATATCGGTGAGCTCAAACGTTCAGCCAGTGACTAATGCATTCAACGATATTGCAGGCCAACTCGGTATCCACTGGCGTTATAACAAAGACCGTGAAATCGTGACGTTTTACCGGTTGGCGAGAAAAAACTTTCAGATCTTCTTTCCTGGGCTGGCGGACGCGGAAATTAATGTTGGCGGAAACGGCCAAGACAGCGTTATTGACCAGTCAAGCTCGTTTGAACACGAAGGCGGTGACTGGGAAGAAATTGCCTCAGCGATGCAGTCGTTAATGACGCCTTTTGGAAAGGCCACGGTCGTTAAAAGCACCGGCAACATCGTGGTGACAGACACCCCGGAAGGCGTGAGAAATGTCGAAGAATACGTAGAGAGCTTGAATGACATTTTCGGTCGTCAGGTTTACCTGCAGATTCGCACGGCAACGGTGTCGGTTGAAAACACCAATGATTTTAACATGACCTGGAAAAATATTCTTAATACGGTGAACGGTGGCTCCACAAATCTCGGCTTGAATAGCGCAAACGTACCTTCTTCAGCGCTACCCAACGCACTGAACGTGATTCGCACGGCAAACGGTGCGAGCCTGGCGCTGGAAATGCTTGCGCGTGAAACACAGAGCACCGAGATCAATGAACAATCGGTGACAACGCTGTCGAATCAGCCTGCCAGCTTAAAGGTCCTGACAGAAACTGGATTTATTTCAGGAATTAGTCAACAGGACATCTCAAGCACGACCGACAACGTGGTGTCGGACGTGCAGACAGACACAGTGAATGTTGGTTTCGATGCAACACTCATCCCTCGCGTAGTCAGCGCCTCAACCCTGCAGCTTCAGGTCGCTTTGGAATTATCAAGCAATCTGACGCTCGTTAATTTTGATTCGACCATCGTGCAAACGCCGACCCGGGACCGGAACTCAGTGGTTCAGCGTGCCTGGCTAAAAGACGGCGAAACCTGGGTGCTGGCGGCATTTTCTTCTATGAAATCGACCGAACAGGAAACCGGTTCAGGCTCTTCTGGTTTTTGGGGCCTCGGTGGAGGCACTAGCAAGTCTAAAGAGCGCCAAGTGCTCTTGGTAATGATCACGCCTCACATTCAGAGAGGTGTGTTCTGATGCCAGCGATCCACATTGAGGGGTTGTCTGTAAATCCGGTTATTGTTGGCTTTGATTGGGAAACCATTAACCAGAAGGAGTTGGTGTCCCGGGCCAAGACCGCGAACCTGGAAAAAAAGGCAACGTTCAGCCGGAAGATAAAAATATCCGGTGAAAAGAAGGTCAGTTTCGGCACCATTCCTGAATCGCATTTACGGGGAATCAAGGGGGGCGTCTCGCTGGCCGCTTGGCTGAACGCCTCAGTCGACCGGAACACAGTGTTCGCTGTCGAGCGAATAAGTCCCGACAACAGTGATAACGATTCAAAAGACCTTTATTGGCTTTGCGTGGTGAACTCAGGCGAGATCATCTCGGGCACGGATGTTGTATTGGACTGGCCGTCCGTGAATACGATGGTGTCAGACCTCCTTGATGTATTTGATCGGGAAAACACACTTTTTGTCGGTAACGGTGTTGCGAGCCTCGATGTTCTTGTCGGCAGCAATCAGGGCAATGAGCCGATTGCAGGTGTTCTGAACAAATCCCGCCAAAAAAATGCGGTGCTCAAGTCTGCAATTAATTCAAAAAATATGCTGTTATCCAGCTCAATAGGTGCAGCTCTGCTAGCCGTGACTTTGGGTGGGTACCTCTATTATACGGATCTTCAGGAAAAAGAAGCCGACCAGGAGCGCACCAGGCAACTGCAAACGCAACGTCTCGATTCGGCACAACGCTCGTGGGCAGAAACTCTTGAAGATTCTCAGCGCCGAGCAAAAGGCGAGCACACCCTGGATGCACTCGTAGGGCAACGACTAGCCTCTATGCGACCAACTATAGCGGGCTGGGAATTACGGAATATCGAATGTCTTTCCGGCAACTGCACTGCAGGATACGAGAACACAGATTTATCACAGCCGGAGTTCCTGAAACGCGCTTTGGCGGATATCTGCGACAGCGTGGAGCTGGATCGCCCCGGGTTGGTGGCCACCTGTTCCTTTTCGTATCCCGATAGACAGGAAACGATAGATGTCGGGGACCGTAGCTGGCTCCTCAAAGAAGGACAATGGGATGCAGTACGGAGTGACATTATGAGTCTCACTCGCCTCCGAAGCGCCATTGCCTATTCCTTTGGCGAGGTTGAACAGGTTTCGTTTCCCGGCAAAGGGCTTCTGAAGAACGTAGATCTGTTTCAAATAGGCAGCTATGCCCTGAATACTCCGTTGTCCCACTATCCTGCCGTGCTGTCTCTGTTTGAGAAGTATCCGGGCATATCGGTCATCAAATTGGAGTTCAACGCGAGTCAACAGATTCTGACCATCAGCGGTTTGATTTATGTGGAGGATTCACTGTGAAAAATGTATGCCAGATCGTATGTATTGGAGCCCTTATGGGCTTCTCAAATATCGCAGCGGCCCAATCCTACGAGGATCACATGGATGTCCAGCAGGTATTGCAGGACCTTGATTGGAAGATCCAGATCAAAGAGAAGCAATTAGAAGTTGAAAAACTGATCTTCAATATTGCAGAAAAGAAACTCCAGGCGCCCTCAGCAGATAGCTCGAACCCGCAGAGTGAGGGCAACAGCAACCGTCAGGTGTTTGATTATGGCCAAGGTGTGGAAGAGGTCGAGCTTACCGAGGCCGAATTAGCTGAAATGGAGCGACAGAATGTGCGACAACAGCAGGAGTTTGCAAGAGAAAGCGCCAAGAATATCATTGAGCGCGCAGCGTTGATTGAGGTGTTCCAAAAACCTCAAGGCAGCCATTTGCAAGCCATCATTGCAACCGGTAATGGCCCCCAGGAAATCGAAGTGGGCGACGATGTTCGGGGGTGGCGGGTGGCCGGTATAACCCTGCAGAGCATCACCTTCAGGCATTCAGAGTTCGATCTTGAACGCGAAATCCGACACATCCGGTGAAGCTATGTCCGCGCCAATGAATGAGAAAAAGACGCCAATAGGGCGCTTGCTGGTCCGGGAGGGTCTAATTTCAGAGGAAACACTGGAACAGGCTCTCGAAAAGCAGCGCGAACTGAGAGCAAAAAATAAGTCGGTGCAACTAGGCCGCATCCTGATTGTCACTGGATTTATTACTGACAGCGACATAGAACGTGTCGTTAAAACGCAGCCAAAGAACAAGCCGATTGTCTTCAAGTTGCGCTCGGAGCTTGAAGAAATTTATGGCGAGATTTCAAAGGTTACTCGAAAGCCGAAAACCGGCAATAGCTTCGTAAGTGATGATCAAGCAGATAAAATGCTTGTTGCTGAAGCCAAGGGTAACGTACCTGTCATTGTCATAACCGACAAGGGTGGGGCTTCTTCTGTTAACGCGATGCTGGCTATTAAGAATGCCGTGCGACAGGCCTACCATGGCACAAGTGATCAGCAATCCGGCGATCAGATTGCGATGGTTCGTGTAACAGCCGATCTGTTCACCATCTACAACCGTTTGCAAAGCGATTCTCACGAGGACCAACACGGCAGCGATGGTAGTGAGACTGGGCCTGAGAAAGAATTTCGCGATCTTCTCCGCCATGCTTATGAATCTAAAGCGGTTGACCTGCATTTTTTCCGTAATATCAATGTCTGCCGAGTTCGTTTCCGTGTGTGGGGATCACTTCGCACCTATGAGGAGTGGCTGCCCGGGAAATCCGATGATCTGTTAAGCGTTGCATTCTCGGGGTTCGGCAAGGGGTCCAAATACTCACACTGGAAAGCGAATATCCGACAGCGAGTGCGGATAAAGATGCAGTACGATCAATTCACCACGCTCGACTGCCGGTATGAGCACGCGCCCGGCGATGATGGTGCTTATCACGCCTGTATTCGGATATTGGCGAACGACAAGCGTGAGGTCAGCCAGCAAATTGATCTGCGCCGCTTGGGATTTACGAGTGCCCAAACGTATGCCCTGAAGTCTGCGGGCTCTGGGGCATCGGGCATGGTCATTTTGTCTGGTCCTACGGGTTCAGGGAAAAGCACCACATTGTCCGGCCTGGTCAAATACCTGAATCGTAACGATGACATCAACATCCTGACCGTCGAAAGTCCAATTGAACGAGAATTGCCGGCATTTCAGACATCAGTGTCGGATGACGACGATGCTGACCCACGGGAGTTTGCCCAGGCCATCAAATCAACCCTTCGCCGCGATCCTGATATCCTGATGGTTGGCGAAGTACGAGATGAAATGTCCGCCTCCGCTGCCGCTACCGGGGTTCAGACCGGTCACACGTTGCTGACCACAGTTCACGCGCAATCAGCCATCGAGATTATTGAACGGCTTTCCAGTCCGGCCATGAAGCTACCCCCGGAAACTATCGGATCGCCCTCGTTCGTGTCGGCGTTGGTGTTTCAGATGCTTCTGCCGACAATGGACCCCGAAACCAAGATTCGATTGACGAAGAACAACGTCAGCGATCACTGCTCGGAAACCCAGATTGTACGCTTGCTGAACCTTGTACCAGACATTGAAGCACATTCGATATCTGTCAGAGGCTCAAGCGACGAATACCCCGAGGGTGTTTCCGGGATGACTATCTGCGCAGAGGTTGTCATTCCCGACGAGACGCTGAGAAATCTCTTTCGGAGCATGTCATTAACGGAGGCGTTAAATTACTGGAAAGACAAAGGTCGCGAATCCGAAAAGGGATTACCGCTGGACCAAAGGCTCACGGGCTTGAGTGCTGCGGATCACGCGGTGGGGAAAATGAAGCAGGGGTTGATCGACCCCCGGGATCTTGAGTTGTATTTCGGTCACCTGGATCTCCTTGAGGATAATGTATGAGCGTGGTTAAGGAATGGTTCGATAAAATAGGAGCAAATGAACGGGTTGAGTTCTATGACTTCACTATCACCTTGCTGGACTCAGGAAGGTCTTTGCTGGAGACCATGGGCAAGGTTGCCCGAACGATCGAACAGCAGGCCGATAAAATTGTGATCGGTAAAGGTAAGCTATTAAAGCAGGCCAAACTTTATCGTTTTGTCGAGCTTGGGCTGCGGGACGGCAAGCCGCTTCACACCATTCTGACCGGCAGAATACCGGACTCCGAAGTAATGATGATCATGGCTGGGGGGCAGGGTGACCTGGAAACAGGGCTGCGCAGCGCCATGAGCGATGCCAAAGGCAAAGCGGCCATGCGCAAAGCGATTATAGCAGGACTGTCCTACCCCGTAGTGCTCGCTTTTTTGGTAGTTGGGGCTATTTCATGGGTTGGTACAAACTTGATGCCGACGTTGGTGATGTTAAAACCAGTAGAACAGTGGGCTCAGAGCGAACAAAACATGTATTGGTTATCCCATAACGTGGGGACATGGTTTCCAGTCGCCACGATTGTACTGACACTTTACGTCGTTCTTGTGAATGTCGTGAACTATTACGTTCTCGGCGATGCCCGGGAAAAGATACACGGTATACCGCCGCTGAATATTATCCGGAAAGTGACGGCAGCGACGCTCCTGACCACGCTTGCAAGCCTGCTCCGCTCAGGCGCGACGTTGAGGGTTGGCCTTGAGCGAGTGCAGCTGGCCAGTAAATCGCCTTACCTGATCTCGTATGTTGAGCAGGCATTGACGAATATCCGGCTTGGGCTCTCTGCTAAGGGGCCAGGCCGGGCCCTGGGTTCCCGCCTTTTTAGTCCAGATGTCATGGTCAAGCTCGAAGTCTTTGGCGAAGGCAAGTCAGCACAGTTTGCCGGAAAGCTCGAAGACATTGCAGCCCAGGCGCGCCAAGAAGCAATGAACACAATATCAAGAGTGGCCAAAATCACATCAATGCTTTTAATGTTTACGGCTGCCGGCGTTATTGGGTTCACCGTTCTGATGATGTTTTCTCTCATCGGGTCAATGGGCGGGTGATAAAAATGAAACACCGGGCGAATAAACAGCCGCTCATAGCTATAAACTAAGGTGGTTCATGCGATGCAACAGTGAACCATCATACAAAATCGGAGAAATGGAAAATGAAATACAAGGTAATGGCACACTCTAGCCCAAGAGCGATGCGTCAGACAGGTTTCACGCTGGTTGAAACGCTGCTTGTCATCGGTATTCTGGTTTTGGCGATGGCCGCTATCACGGGGGTAGCCCTCACCACCGGCGCCAGTCAGGCGGCTCAGAATGAAGGACTCTTAATCGACACCGCCGGCAATAAAATTCGCAACATATACAGCTCCACGGCTGACTATAACACGCTGGATACGGCGGTAGCCGAAGGTTTCGAGCTGTTTCCTCAGAGCATGGGGCAGGCTCCAACAATCAACACCTGGGGTGGCACAGTCACCGTTGTATCTCCGCCAGCCAATGTCGCTACGCCTTCCGGCGTTGGCGCTCGTCAATTCGAGATCAACTGGCCGAACGTGGCGGAAGACTCGTGCTCGGATCTGGCAGCAAAGCAGACCAGCGCCCTTGGCGTGAGTGTCGACGGCACCGAAGTGTACAGCAGGGGGGACGCTGATCTGGACCCAATTAACCCCGCCTTGGTATCAGGAAACTGCGATGAAGGCGTCACCGTGACCTTTGTGTACGGCAAGCTGTAACCGACATAACCTACAGAACTTTGATGCCGGCCGTTTGGCCGGCACCTTCTTTTCGGATGCTCAGATAATGACAAAACACGGTAAGCCAGCAATGCGAAGCCAGCAAGGCTTTCTGCTGTTTGAGTTTTTGCTAGTATCTGTATTGGTGGTGTCTTTACTGGCAAGTGTTGCCCTGATTTTGAACCAGCAGCGTGAACGCGATTATGTTCGTATTCGTGCAACCTGGGTTTCACAATACATGATGGCCACCGGGTCCTACATGGCCCAACAGGGTGCAGTGACGCCTGCAGTGCTAGTACGTAATGGGACCGACTGGCTAAAGGATAATACGTGCGGTGGAGCGTTCACACCGGCAAACGCTCATCTTTCATGTGAAGTGCCCACGGACTTCAACAACGATTTTGGTCTCGGCCCACCGACAGTGACCTTTGACTGGTCTAATCCGGCCACCCCGTTAGCCAATGTTGCCTTCGGGGTGGTCGATGGCCCTGGTGGTGTGCCAAGCCCGGTTAGAGCTGCAGAACTAATGACCGCAACGAACAGCAAGCTCGAAAGTGTGGGGTTCAATTTTGCTGAAGTCTTCAACGTAAACACTAACGACCCAGCATTCGATCCAGTCATTAATCCGGCAGCGTTTGTGGCTCGCCTGCAAAGCGGCAATCTCGACGGTGTAATCGATGCCCAGATTCCTTCCGGAATATTTGTGCGCTTGGATGGTAACTCGGTTATGACAGGACCGTTGATCAATGCCAATAACAACTGGGCAATGATTGGCCGAGACGCATCCGGCGTTGAAAACGCGGTTGCCCAAAGCCCAACAGCGAGCGTGAATGTAAACGATGTATTTGTCCGATCCGCCGAAGGCGGAGCAGGCGCCTGGACCTCAGAGACACACGAGCTGGCCCGTGAGGCTTTTGAACTGGCCGCTCGGGCGCCGAACTTCATCACCAATGTCCGATCTGGCTCCACGATGTTCAAACCAACGTGCCCGCTCGGGTTAACTCCGGAACTTTACGCGACTCCGGCCGGTTTCATTGGCGGTGACGGTCCGCCAAACGTTCCGGGTGGAAGCGCGTTCGTAAGTGGCGTTCGCATTGACGTTAACGACCTTGGGGCCCAGTGGAGTCTGGTGATGGAAGTATTGTTTGATGGATCCACCGGCTTCGAGCCTATTCCTGCTGCGAACCCGGAGATGGGCTTGATATCTGCTACCGTGATATGTGAAGACTGAAAACAGCTGACACTTTCACCGGCGTCAAGTCGAGGTTTGGCGCCAAACCCCCACCGCCCTAGTCCGGTAGCTCGAAATTGATCTTCGTGACACCACCCGGTATGACAGAAATGCTGTCATAGTCAATCGCATCCAGATTGAAAATTGTCATGAACTTGGCAATTCCAAACTCGGTATGCACATCGTATGCAATCGCGTTTAGCTGGTCATAGGGCGGAATGTCGATCAGCTTGTCCAGCAGGTCCATTCGATTGGACGGCCTTCTGGGAAATCTTTCGTCAGGCTCTCCATCCAGGCTCAGCCAGTTGTTCCAATAATGGTTAATATCGTCCATGACCTCGGCAGAGGCTCGAATCGGAAGATTGAGGAATCGACACTCCGACAGCGAACTGAGCGACTGCTTGTTGGGGTTCCACTTGCCGACTTCGATCCGAAAATCCAGGAATGATAAATACAGGCTGTCTGCCTTTGCTTTTCTCAGGGCGGCACGATTGATATTGCCTGGCCCTTTGTGACCATAGGTCACCGTTACTCCACGTCTCGGCAACCGAACGTCCGGCGTCTGAAAATACTCGGCTTCTTTAATGGTATGACGTTTAGGAACAACGTTACCTTTAGTCATAAAGAAGGCTTTACCGCCTATTTGTGACACATTAACTCCTGATAAAAAACAATTAAGCGGTACTGAAATTGTTGCACAGTTTACTAAAAGCTACGTCATAAAATGATAATTGGCAATCCCGCACCCGATGGATGGTGGGGCAAAATCTTGCGAGCAACCACATAATAAGTGTTATGGTATTTGCTCATACGCGGTATTTTCGAATAAAATTCTTCAAATAGAATAGTAGCATATCAGGTTCAGAAAAATCTGGTAATTAAAGGCCAATCAGGAGCGTTTTGTGACCACTGCCTCAAGAACCCGGAAAAGCACCTTCACTGACATTACGCGGCCCTCCGAGCCAATACACGGTGAGTATATTCGGGTCCTGGAAAAGACATTAAACAATAGCCAGATTGCCGCTGAAGGAGACCGGATTCGCGCAACCGATACGGGGTTTTTGCTCAATATACCGATTCCCCGCATCCCCATGTTAGCCCACGCCCCATCCTCAGTACATCGACCGGATAAACGCGCCCGCCGTGGTGGCAAAATGGCAACAAAATCCGAGAAGAGTAAATCCGATGCGGCGAAGGTTCCTGCAGCGTCTCCGTCCGATGACGGTAGTATCAGGCCGAACCTTGCCATCCTTATTCGGCTACTTCTGGAACACCCAGAATACGCCTCGATGTTACCACCAAAACCCGGCAACCGTCAGGTTCACGAATTGATCACCGACTTTCTGCCGTCAATGGAGGAGGCATCCGAAATTCGTTCCGGCCGCAGGGGCTCAGTAAAGGACAAACGCCGGTATTTTGCGCCACTATTTGGACGGAGCGTGGTATCCAGCTACAAGATGCTACCCCCAGAGGGCGAGGAGTATCTTTACAGCGCCAGAGAAAACAGTCAGCCGGTTATACGTATTCAAATGCTGATCATGGAGAGATTTGGGAAAATCTTTCATGACATCTACCAGGCGTATCGCTATCGGCACATGCCAGAATTCGAGCGCAACAATCCCCGGTACCTGCCTACCAACCACAACTGGCTCATATTAAATGAACAAAGCGTACTGACAGAGTGGATGAACGAAAAAGTACAGAAGCGATTCCAGGAAGAGGTTCAGGAAGAATGGCGAAACTGGTTTGAAAACTGTTACCTGGAAACGCTTGAAGCAGAAGCCGCCTCCCGGGATATGACGCTCAAGGAAGCGCTGAAAACCGGCAAGTGGACCAATAAAAAGCCCGTTTCCAAGGATGAGTGGTCAACCTATCCACCAAACAAAGCACCCATTCTGGGCGACGATAATAGCCCATTGTGCAGATTCAGGGAGAACCTTGGCCTATCGTCGCCAGAAATGCTGTGGTTGCTGGGTCTGCAAATAAAGAGTTTCTTTCGTTATCGGGAGAGATCGAACCAGCGCATCGATACCGCCGTGAGCGTTTTGGTGCGCCATTTCTACAACAATCCTGACGACCTAGCGCTGTTCATTACACCTCCCCCAAGCGGTGAACATTTACTCCGGATGATCCAGAGCATTGACCCAGGGTTCCAACGTCGACATATAGGCTTGCTGTTCGGAGGTGGTGTCGTGGCGGGGTATAATATGACTCAGCCAGGTGCAGAAGTATCATTTTTCGCGCACCGCCTGGCGTCAATTTTCGTAGAGCACATCCAGTACGGCACGACCATCTATTGGCATTTGCGCGAAGCGGTTGAGGCGGAAGTCAAAGCCCGCGGTCTTGATATAACGGAATTCTGGAAGACGGGAGCCTGGTACCATGAATACAGCGAAGACGATGAACGCGAACCTGCCATCTGTTGAAGGCGAGGGTGATTCTGGTAACACGCTACCAGGCTTTATGCTGTCGGGTGCACAGCTGCGGCCGACAACTGAAACCAGCCTGATCCCGACAGAATGGGAAACCGACCCTCAACTGACCCTGGATGGGCTCGATCTGCAAAACGTATCCAGCGAGGATCGGGAAGCGTATTGCCGATTTTTGCTCGGCAAGCTGCAGTCCCGATACCGCGACCTGAAGGTTCAGGGTAACCGGGTGCGCGAGCGAATCGCGCTCGATGGGTCATTGGGGCACCGGGCAATGATGGACACGCCGGCCGCCGAAGATGATGCAACTGCACGCCAGCAGGCAACCGAGTCGCTGACCAACTGGTTTTACAAAGACGGCCAGAACGAAAAAGAGACGATCTCATACATTGGCGCTGTCGGTTGCTCCAGCGAGGCTATCGGCGCCATCAAGGAACTCAACCGCCAAAAGGCAGGGTTCAAGCAAGCGCTGGGGCATTTGCGCGATGCCCTACACCACGGCACACAGACGTGTGGGACGCTTTACTCGCTGGTCGGGCATATTGCCCCCAACGCCCTTCCCAATGTCGAGAGGCGGTACGCTGGATCGCTGGTTCGCCACCTTATCCATACTCGACTGAATATCCGCCAGCTGGTTCGCCAGATTCCTGTGGTCGGTAGCTGTCCCGCAACGATCCGCTGGCGCTGGACCGAGGTACCCACGACGCTACGGTTAAAGCGAGCAGATGTCCTGGAATATCTGGATCAACGGGCTGACAACCCCTTGGCCCGACTGGATTATGAGCGTATCTGTACTGTGAGTGATGGGTTTTTTTGCTGGCGCAAAGGGATCTCCCACGACTGTCGCATTTCGGTCAAATGCGGTCTCAAGAGCGCGGATACGCGCCCCCACTACCTGAGCTTCAAGTCACGGATGCCGGTGTTTTATTTGGAGTTGCGGGACAGTGGCGCGGCGGTGCCCCCGAAAATGACCGTGGTACCCGATGAAACGGAGCGTCGAACCCGGGAAAAACGTGTCGACCCAGAACCCTTCCTCAACACTATGGCCATCCACCGATATTTGAATCCTTCGGCGAGCTGAAATTTCTGGCCACGTTCGGTCGCAAGGCCTGGAGGGGGGGGAGCGGCAGTTCAAATTCTCAAGAAGTACAGACCCTGCTAAGGCTATGTTCGCACTAAGTGTTGAAAACTTTCTGTCATAATGAAATCCGCCATAAAATCAGTTGGTTGATTTATTTTTGATTGATTATGATCGAACCATCGAAACCAGCCAAGATATTGGGTGGCGACACCGTGAAAACGCTGGATCCAGCCCTTGAGTCGTTGATGGTAGTTGTTCACCCCTTGAATGTGGAAGACTGACGCTTTGACTCTTTCACCAGCACTGGCGTTGAGCACCTTGTGCTCAAGATGGTGCTTACGGGTCAATGTTTCAAAGGTCAGATGACCGTCTGTACAGAGAACGATATCTCGGTTTAACAGGGGGAGCAGATGCTGCTCTACATTTTTCAGAGTGACGTGTTTGAGAACAAAGTCGGCCTCACCAGCGCTGCGGTCACGAGCCACCAGAACGGGCACCCACGTGACTCCTTTCTTGTTGTCATTGCCTCGCTTGCGAACAGGCCGTTTANCAATTTTGCGTTTGCCTTTGAATGATTCGCGGAACATTGTTTGATCAGCTTCTACGATGCCAGTAAGTAGAGGTGTATTAAGGTAATCTGCCAGTTTTAGGAAGCGATGGCGCCAGCGGAAAGAAGTGGACAGATGAACGTGGCAACGCGCTGCTGCTTTACGCAGTGCTTCAGAG
>NZ_KB889921.1 GCF_000372805.1 Marinobacter gelidimuriae
GATTCCATGCACCCCTACACCACGAAAAGGTTTGGTTGTTGAGTGATTTTGACTGACAAAAACCCGGTATTGATGTAGAAAGCTGTCTGCTTGCCAGGTCGCTTCTTGAAATTCCGCTCTGAGTTTTTCATAGCGAAAATGAGCGTCGGATTCATTGTGGTTTTCGGCGCGGGACGTCGAAAAGTAGGACTGCCGGTAGTTTTTGTTAAACGCGACGGTCACCCGAAAACCGATAAAGCCGGAACCATGATCTCCTGGGGCGTAGTAACGAATGGCCATATTCATATCTTCGAAAGGGTTGAATTTACCGTACTATACCGTTCTGAATGCTCAACTGGATCATTGAACTTTTCACTGACTCGCTCCCGCTGAGGGGATTGATTTGTTTAGGCATCGTACAAGTACCACCAGACTGCAACGGTGATTGTTTTTGACACTCGGTTGCTTATATCTTGACCGAAAGAAGCGAAAATTCTAGCAAATGAAAAGAAAATGTAGAAACCTAACACCTCCAAAACTTCATTAATATCGGCTAAAGGGTGCAAAAATCGCTACTGTCATCGCTCACATCTTACTGCTCGTTGTTTTCACTTTTCACGGCATTGCTCTTGCTTCACCACCAGCCGTAAAGCAATCCAGCAGCGGCATTTGCCATCCGCCCGAAAGCAGTTGGTATGAACGCACCAAAAACTATACCCCGTTTAATTCTCTAAAAGCCTGCCTGCAGGAGGGAGGGCGGCTGCCTAAAGGCTTGTCGCTGACATCACTTAATGGCGCCCAGAACGTAAATGAAAAAAAGGGTTATGACCGATCCGCATTTGGCCACGGCTGGGATGACTCAGACGGTGACTGCCAAGACAGCCGAGCCGAAGCCCTGATCACCACATCAACTACACAGGTTCGATTTGCCGACGCAAAACGCTGCAGAGTAGTGACCGGACGATGGATCAGCCCATTCACCGGCCAGGTCATCCAGAACGCATCCAACATCGACATCGACCACGTGGTACCGCTAGCTTGGTCGTGGCCTAGAGGGGCAGGGCAGTGGACACGTGAAAAACGTGAGCAGTTTGCGAATGATTCGATGAATCTTTGGCCTGTTGAATTAAGCTTGAATCTGCAAGGGTGCCAAGGGGCCTAATGAATGGTTACCACCTGCCGGTCAGTGCGGTTATGTGGCTCGTTTTTATCGGGTTGTGAAGCTCTACAAGCTTCAGCCGCGCCCGCCCGAAAATGAGTGGATGCGTGCGTTCCTAGATAGCTGTCGCCGATAATGGATGTCCACTGCTACGATTTCATGCCGCGTGTGGTTGGACCTCCCGGGCCACTTGCTCCGCTTTGCTGATCTGGGCTCGGCGAAGCTCATATTCGGTTTGTAGATTCAGCCAAAAGCGATCACTGGTACCGAAGTAGCGCGCAAGCCGGAGCGCCGTATCCGCAGTAACACCCCGGTTTTCTCGGACAATTTCATTCATGCGGGTTGCCGGAACATGCAGCGCCATAGAAAGTGCATTGACGCTCATTTCCAGAGGGGTCAAATACTCTTCCCGAAGAATTTCGCCCGGATGAATAGGGCGCATACCATTACGAGTCATTGTGTATTCTCCTCAGTGATAATCAGCAATTTCAACATCTTCGGGACCATCCTCCGTCCACCGGAAACACACACGCCACTGCTTATTGATGCGGATGCTGTGTTGACCTTCTCGATCTCCCGTCAGTAGTTCCAATCGGTTGCCAGGAGGCGACTTGAGATCATTCAGCACCTCTGCAGATTCAAGCATGATGAGTTCGCGCTCGGCCGCTGATTTGATCGCAGAAAACCGACGTGTTTTGCCTGTTTCAAATAGAGCTTGAGTATCTTTGCATCGAAAACTTTTGATCATACAAAAAAGCGTATTACGTTTATCGTTAAACGGCAAGCGTTAAATAAGCTCATCGGAATCTGTGTGCGCGCACACAACTTTAAGTTCACCGCAGATCGCTGGTGCAAATCTGATTGGATTGCGTGAGAAAATGCCAGCTTGTCGATAAAGATTTGAGGCTCTATAATTGTGTTATCTATCAACACAAGTGGAGTGGTGTCATGGCCAGAACAACCAGTATTACTATTGGGGCTCCGTTAGATGACTTTATAGGGAAACTCATTGAGTCTGGAAGGTTCGGTTCAACCAGCGAGGTTGTTCGCTCAGCTTTGCGATTGCTAGAGCGCCAGGAAAACCAGCTAGCCGCGTTAAGAGCTGCTGTGGAAGCTGGCGAGCGTAGTGGAGAAAGCGACCTGTCTTTGCATGATATTGCCGCTCGAATAAAACAACAACACCATGTATAAGCTTTCAAACCTGGCGGTTGAAGATTTTGCCGTTATCTACGAATACACATTGCTTAATTTTGGAGCTCTTCAAGCTGACATTTATACCGACGATTTGGACAGAACCTTTCAGCTTTTATCTGGCTCGCCATTGATGGGCTGGGAATGTCCAGAAATTGCCGTCGGTGTACGCCGCCATGATCACCAAAAGCATGCCATTTTTTACCGGCAACGTGAGCACGATATTTTTGTAATGCGGGTACTTCACCAGCGGATGGATATATGGAGGCACCTCTTCGAGTTTTGAACCTCCCAGGCTTCAAAACTGTGAGATCCAAAAGTGGATAACTGGCCAGGTCAGCGGGCGTCATCTGGGCGCCCTCGCGGGCGATCTTGAGCAGCCGGTTCTGATGAACCAGCCGCTCGATGCCGGCAGGCAGGTTCAGCGCCTGCCAGGCCTTGAGGCGCTCGATATGCTCCAGCATGTGCCGCGAGTTCGGCCTGACTGGTGACAGGCGCAGCCACGCCAGCCAGGTGAGCTTGCGGTCGTCCTTGCGCTTGAGAAGATTCTCCAGGCGCTGACGATGGTCGTCAGACAGTGTGTCGGTCAGGGCGGTGTGAATGCGCCGGTTGGCCTGCGTAATGGCCCCGGCACAGATGCGCTCGACAACATCCAGCGCCGGAATGATTATGTGCTGCTGGCGCAATGTATCCAGCACACTGGCAGCCAGCACGACGCCCTTGTCGGTCTGCAAAGCCAAATCGGTCGTGGCATGCATGGCTTGGCGCAAGTGCGCCAGACCGAATGGCACGATGCCCAGGTAAGCACGCAGTTCCAGCAGGTGCTCGCGCCGCGTTTCCTCGCGTTCGGCATACTGCGGCCAACAGGCCGGGTCGATGTGAAGTTGCTGACCGATCCATCGTATCAGCGATGCCGCAACAGAGGCATCAGTCAGCAAACCCTGCCCAGGAAAGCGCAGCAGACACAACTGCACGGCGAAGCCCAAACGGTTCGCGTCGCCCCGCCGCTGCCGGATCAGCGACAAGTCGCCTTGGCTGAACGTGTACTGCCGGATCAGTTCATCGTCAGAGTCAGGCAAAGCCAGCAAACTATCGCGCTCCGCAGCCGACAGGATTGAACGACGGGGCATCTGTGCTCCTCTTGAAAACGCTGGATTTTGAGAAGCCTTGCTGCATGACTCGTGCTGCGCGCAGGATCAAGGCATGGATATTCTCACAAATAGTTCTTGGAACTATATTCTTGAAGCACTACCATGACAACGAGTTTTGAGAAGGAAAAAAGCATGGAACAACTCCATCGAGGTCCGGCATGCTGATCGGCTATGCGCGCGTCTCCACACTGGATCAAACCCTTGATCTTCAGACCGACGCTCTGACCAAGGCGGGCTGCCACAGGCTCTTTGAGGACAAGATAAGCGGTAGCCGTACTGAGCGGCCCGGCCTGGCCAAGGCGCTGGACATGCTGCGCGAGGGCGACACCCTCGTCGTGTGGAAGCTCGACCGGCTGGGCCGCAGCGTCAAGCACTTGGTGGATATGGTCGGCGAGCTGCACAAGCAGGGCGTGCAGTTCAAGAGCCTGACCGATGCCATCGACACAGGAACCCCCTCGGGGCGATTTTTCTTTCACGTCATGGCCAGCCTGGCTCAGATGGAGCGCGAGCTGACCGTGGAGCGCACCCGGGCAGGATTGGAAGTCGCTCGCCAGCTTGGCCGCAAGGGCGGGCGCAAGCGCCTGATGACCGACAGCAAAATCGAGTCAGCCAAGAAACTTCTGGCCAATGGCGTGCCGCCACGGGACGTGGCCAAGAATCTTGGCGTGTCAGTACCGACGCTTTATCGCTGGATTCCAGCCTCCTCAAATCCTTAGCGTACGATTTTTTCCGTTTCCTGTGACGACCCCGACAAATGTGGCTGAACACGTTACCCAATTTGAGTGGCCTCTGTACAGCGATAGGCGACACCGCGCCTCAAAATATGACTAGCGTTTTATGGGCGCCAACACTAGCATCGCTATGAAGTCCGGCGCGGGTGAGTTCAGCGCGGTGGAGTTTGGCAAAGGAATGCTTGTCCGCAGAGCGAGGGTTCAAACCCTTGTAGACAGACGATTCCCCGCGACCTCAAGAACGCCGTCATCTTGCATACGCTTCAAAGTTCGGTAGAGGGCTTCGTGGGTAAGGCCGAGTTCTGCAGCCCACGACTTGCGGGACTGATTCAAGGTGACGACGCCAACAGACCCCTCGGACTCGATGTAGTGATTGACGCGGTCGGCTGCGCTGTTAAGGGCCATCCTTTCGCATTGGGCTCTCAGCTTGCGCACCTCCTTGGCTAACTGCGTTTGCCAGGCCCGGCAAAAAGCAAAGTCATCTTCCAAGGCCTGCCGAAAAACCGAAGCGGTGAACATGAGCATCGTGGTGGATTCGGCTGCGATGGCGTCGCAGTGGTAGGAACGGCTGTCGAGGCTCGCTTCCGCGATGAAGCCGCCGCGCGAGCGTTGCAGGATGACTTCCCCGCCGCGACGGTCGATTCGAATCAGGCGGACTTCGCCTGAGATCACCAAATAGATCTGACGAACCGGATCACCAATGCGAAAAAGCGTTTCGCGAGCGTTGGCGTCCACCCTCTTGGCGACTTCCCGTAGGGCCTCGGGTATGAGCCCTGCTGTCGGTTGGGTTGCAATGAGGCTCGGCCAATTTAAGCTTTCGCTGACTTTTTTCATGTGATTTGGATCCTATGCGCAGGAGAGCATCTAACCGTAGGATCAGCCCAACATCAACATTGGAGAAATATCGTGCTCAAAACTGCCATCGCAACAATCGTTATCTCGGCTCTCGCAGGAAGCCTTCATGCCCAAAATATGGATCACTCGACAATGGACCATGGCGCTCACATGAAGATGATGGCCGATTCGCAGCGCCAAGCCGAAGTAGCCGGTCGAGGCAAGGACGTGATGCCGTTCAGCCTTGCGGCAACGACCCACATCTTCACCAAAAACGTTAGGGGCGGCATTCAGCAAGTCGTGGTTAAGAAGCCCACGGACGCAGGCCAAGTCAAGATGACCAGGCAACACCTGCAAGAGATTCGGGATCAATTCCTAAAGGGTGACTTCTCCGGACCGTCCCATATCCACGGGCAAGACATGCCAGGCCTGGCCGATCTCAAAGCATCTAAGCCAGGGCAGATCGCAATCGACTACAAAGAGGTAAAAGGCGGGGCCCAATTGACTTATACGACATCGGATGTGAGCCTCGTGGCAGCATTGCACAAGTGGTTCGACGCTCAACTCTCCGATCATGGCAAGGACGCCTTGGAGGGCCATGCGCTCCATGATGGCATGAAGTAGCAGTGAGCCGCAGTGACGTGATCAAATGTAGCTGGTTGATGCTTCAGGCTTGCCTAGAGTAGCCCCAAAGATACTTTCGGCTGAGCAGTTGGCGAGTTTGAAAAGTGCCGTATGACACTGCGCTCCACGGCTACCACTGCGCGAAAAGCCGCGCGGGCACCTCAACTCCACGTTAAATGACCGCTTTGGCAATCAGCGTAATTCCGCTTTCGGTGGCGGATTCAACCGGTCGATGCAACAAGTTGACCGACCGCTATCTGCCAGAAGCCGACCGCCACGGCGTTCAACATACGGTCGTTTTATGGACGCCTGCTTCATATCCTCAAAACACCGATTTTCCTATTGTTTTGCGTCCAAGAATCACGTATGAAAAACTATGACCAGAAAAGGCTCGTTTGATGATCATAGGATATGCACGTGTCAGTACCCAAGATCAAAATCCGGAGTTCCAGGTCGATGCTCTGGAGAAAGCCGGTTGCGAACAGATCTTTCAAGAAAAGTTTACCGGCAAGCTCCGGGAACGACCTGAGCTGTCGCAGTGTCTGCGTACCCTCCGAAAGGGGGATATTCTGGTTGTCTGGAAACTGGATCGGCTTGCCCGTTCGCTGAAGGATCTGGTTGAAATAGTCCAGGAGCTCCATGATCGAGAAATCGGCTTCAAGTCACTGACGGAATCCATCGACACCACCAGTTCCGGTGGCCGCTTGGTATTCCATATCTTCGGTGCCTTGGCTGAGTTTGAACACGACCTGATTCGGGAAAGGACGATAGCCGGATTGCAGGCAGCTCGGGCCCGAGGGCGAAAAGGTGGCCGAAAGCCAGCCATGTCAGACGCTGATGTAAAGAAGGCTGCGGCGATGTTGTTAGACCCGAACATTACGAAAAAAGAGGTGGCTGAACACTTTGCTGTTAGTCGCACGACACTGAACGCTTCTCTTCAACGGCTGGCGCAGCCGATGGAATTAAACTGAGCACAATATTTATTTTCTAGGCATGATGTTTTCGACTGGGCAACAGGTGAGCGGTCCGGTTAGGAGACAAAACAAGGAATCACGAAGCCAAGCGATTGCATAGCGGTGCAGCAATAATTTAGCTAAGCTATTGTTTAATATCGGACTTTCTGCCGCGTGGCGTAACAGGAAAGTGGCATTATCGAGAACGCACTTTTCTGCAATATCGTGAAATGGGTTATAGCCACTGTTAGGCAGTTATAGGAGACAACAATGGAAGTTTTGCTCTTTGCAGTACTTCTGGGCCTCATTCCGGCCTCAATCGCGTCGAAGAAAGGAAGGAGCTTCGGCACTTGGTGGTTCTTTGGCGCAATGCTGTTTATCGTCGCACTGCCAATGGCGCTGATGATGAAGCCTGAAAAGCCGGACGACGACTATGAAGATAAAGCACCAAAGTCACGTTCAAAAAAGAGGGCCTTAAATCTCTCAAGTTTTCTTTAAATGTCTAATTACGCTGCTGACCTAACCGGCGACCCAACAAGCATTGTGCAGGAGTAACACATGGATGAGACCGAACTAGAATCCACAGACGCAGAAGCTATGCGGGATTCGGTGCTGAGCATGGCTGTTGAAGCATGGCGATTTGGAAGAGTTTTTGATCGGTTACTGGGGCGTCTTGATGCTGGAGAGACCAACCGTTATCGAAGTCAATTTAACTGGTTCATGAAAAAAGTTGAGGACTCTTTAAATGGCGCAGGACTTCGGATTGTCAATGTCGAGGGTCAGCCATTTGACCCAGGTATGGCCGCAACGCCATTGAATATCGACGAATTCGATGTTTCAGAGCCATTGGTGGTCGACCAGATGCTAGAGCCGATCATAATGGGCGGCAACGGGATTGTTAAAACCGGAACTGTAACTTTAAGGAAGGCTGAGCAATGAATCATTTTGTAGGCATTGATCTGGGAACAACAAATAGTGCTATCTGCTCATATGACGGTTCCGAGACGCGTATTTGGAAAAGCCCTGAGCAGAATGATGTGACGCCTTCGGTGATCTACATAGATCGTCGCGGAAACAAGTATATCGGCAAGAGAGCTTACGATTCTGCGCCACATAGTCCGGACAATTCAGCCAGCCTGTTCAAGCGTTTAATGGGCACGAGCACGCCGGTCGAGCTGCCTGCTGTTAACCAAACGAAAACCCCAGAAGAATGCTCAGCAGAAGTGCTAAAAACGCTATATGGCTACTTACCTGAAGAAGTCAGACGTGATCCGGACACAGGAACTGTCATTACCGTTCCAGCTGCTTTCAACCAAATGCAGCGGGATGCGACTATGCAGGCTGCCAACATGGCGGGTATCGGCAATGTCGCTTTGATGCAAGAGCCTGTCGCCGCAGTGATGAGTGTAATGCGCAAAAAAAATGTTGACGGCATGTTTCTTATTTATGACCTCGGCGGCGGCACATTAGATATTGCTGTTGCTGAAAGTATTGGTGGTCGGATTAATCTCCATGCGCATGGAGGCATTTCGATGTGCGGAGGGAGGGATTTTGACCGGGTTCTTTTGGATAACGTCGTAAAGCCGTGGCTTATTGAGAATTTTAACTTACCAGAGAATTTCTCGTCCAGTCCCGACTATAAATCACTCATCAGACTGGCCACATGGGCCACCGAGCGGGCAAAAATTGAGCTTTCCTCCAGCGAGCAGGCGGCGATCAGTCTTACAGAGGTAGAAGCCAGGGCAAAAGACCTTGACGGTGAAGAGATATACTTAGATGTCTCCTTGACCAGGCAAATTATGGATGAACTTATTGCCGATCGGCTTTCGGAGACTATTAACGCCGCACGGGAGACTCTATCAAATGCGAGTCTGAGTCCTCATGATCTGGAGCGGGTGGTTTTTGTTGGGGGGCCAACTAATTATAAGCCTCTTCGGGATAAGGTCGCATTTGAATTGGGAATCCCAGGCAATACCGACGTCAATCCAATGACCGCTGTTGCAGAGGGCGCGTCTATATTTGCCGAGTCGATTGACTGGAGCACGCAAACAAGAGGGCGAAAAGGGAATCGAGGGACTCTTTCAAATACTGGTAATTTGGACATTTCATTTAACTACATCTCTCGTACGCCGGACCTTAAAGCCAAGATGGCAGTCAAGATCCCGGGAGAGATTCCCGAAGGGTCTGAGTTCCAAGTAGACAGTGTCGACACTGGGTGGACGTCGGGTCGAGTCCCACTGGCTAACGGTGCAACATTAACTTTGAACTTGGCAAAACCGGGTGAGAATAATTTTAAAGTCGCTGTTTTCGATGCGAGCGGTGGCCCAGTTTCACTCGCCCAGGACACAATCATCATTACAAGGACCGCCGCGTCGGTAGACGCTATTCCTGCTTCCTATTCGATTGCAGTGGAAGTTTTGAACAAGTTGGGTGGTCGTCCTGAACCCGATTATTTGGTTCGCGCTGGTGATCACCTTCCCGCCAAAGGTAAACGGATATATAAGGCCGCCGAATCGTTGAAGGCAGGTGCTTCAGGGTCTTTAAACTTTATTCTTTGGGAGGGCGAGATCGGAGATCCAATTCGCGATAACCGTCCTGTCGGCTCGTTGAAGATATCTGGCAACGACTTTGATGAGGGTGTTATACCGGCGGGTGCTGACCTGGAATGTGAATACGAAATTCTTGATTCGGGTAATATAATCTTCAATATTTCTATCCCTTCCATTGGCGGAACCTTCCATTCCGATCGTAATTTCTACTCTCCACAAGGTGGCATGCAGGACTATTCGGCATCAGCAGACGCTATCGTTGAGGAAGGAGAAAAAACGCGTTCGCGAGTCGACGATTTCAGCGCGCGGATTGATGACCCCAGGCTCACTCAGGCTAGAGATAAACTCCAACAAGTAGAAAGCATCGATGAAACCTCCGACCCTGAATCTGCCAAGCAGGCAATGGAGAACATTCTCGATGCAAAACGGCTAATTGCCGATGTCAAAAAAGCGCACCTCAAAGAAACGAGAACAATTGAACTTGAGCATGTTGTAGATTTCTTCGATAACTATGTACGCGGAAATGCCAGGCCATCTGAGGCTTCTTCCTTCGACGCGCTGGCCCATACGGCTCGGTCTGCTATTCAGGACAATGACACTAGTTTTGATAACCACCTTGATGAATTAAGGGGAAAGAATTTTGAGATTCTTTGGCGGCAAGATTGGTTTGTCGTTGAGAAGTTCAAATCCATGGCAAAAGCGCCGCAGCAGTTTACAGATCGACAAATGTTCACCCAGTTGGTTCAGGCCGGCATGGACGCAATGGAGAAGGACGATATTGATCGGCTCCGAGCAGTCATTGCAGAGCTGTCTCAGATACAAGCGGGTATAGGGGCGGGCGATGAGCTGTTTGATGTTGCGAACATCATAAAGGGTTAGAGGATGTCTTCTGAGCAATGGCTATCCAACGGTTTCGAAATAGAAACCGATTTTAAGGTCCGTTCGTTGGCTCAAGCCGGTGAGCATTGGCAAATATACAAGTCTGGAGGAAGAACTCTTCTTCTGGTGGTCACCAATGCACTTCTGGACTGGTGGTCTGACGAAGGCCTTATTGAAAAGGAGTTGTTTTCTTTGCTTAGCGTCGATGAGCAAGATTTGTTTTATTTATACTCAGGTTCTGACAATACTATTGAGCCCGTTCGTGGCGGAGAGGGCCCACAAACGAAAGCCGACGCGATAAGCTTTGTGCATGCTTTAAAAGACACGAGGAAGCTTTTTCCTGAAGGATCTTTATATTCATCTCTATTTGTTGAGCGGTATTCTCGCTTGCTACCGCTTTCATCCAAAGACGAAGGGTTTGCAGATGAGATAGTCCTTGGCACATGGTTGTCCGGCGGGGTAACTGTGTCGGTGTTGTCTTTCAGGCGACTAAATGATCTGTGTGGTTGGATGCCTACACACGACCTGATTGACGTTGTGGAGTTTGCCGGATTTGACGTTCCGCCTGACTCAGGCCTTCTTCAAAAACCGCCAAGCCCTGGGTCATCGCTGCTGCGTTCTGACGAGGTTGGACAAACGCCTCAAGAAAAAGAAGTCCAGGCCAATTCTTCTACTCCGGGCAGCGGTCCTTCCAATGATTCACGCAGATCCTTTAGTCTACCGGGAAGGAAGACACTTCAGGATTTTTTCAACGAACATGTTGTCGACATCATTTTCAATCCCGAGCGTTATCAAATGATGGGGATTGAGTTTCCCTCCGGCATAATTCTCCATGGACCTCCGGGCTGCGGGAAAACCTTTGCTGTCGATCAGTTAGTTGAATTTATTTGCTGGCCCAGCTATTCAATAGATTCCAATAGCATTGGGAGTCCTTACATTCATGAGACCAGCAAGAAGATATCTGAAGTTTTCGATAAGGCACTAGACAATGCCCCGTCAATCGTCATCATCGATGAAATGGAGTCTTTCCTGACCGACCGACGTTCTGGCAACAGCTCAGGAGTGCACCATGTCGAAGAAGTGGCGGAATTTCTCCGGCGGATTCCCGAGGCGATTAAGAATCGCGTTTTGGTGATTGGGATGACCAATATGATTGATACGATTGATCCGGCAATCCTTCGGCGCGGACGTTTTGATCATATAATTGAGGTCGGTATGCCCTCTGCTGAAGAGATTAGATCGCTACTGGATTCATTGCTCCAAAACATTCCCAAGTCTTCAGATTTGGCTGTCGAACGTTATGTAGACTTGCTTACGGGTAAGCCACTTTCGGATGCTGCATTTGTTGTTCGTGAGGCGGCAAGGCTAGCTGCGAAGACTGGAAAGACTGCACTCGATGACGTATGCCTTGAGGCAGCATTATCAAGCCTGCCAAAAGAACAAGAAAAACGTCGGGAACGCATTGGTTTTATATGGGATGAGGAAAAGGATTAGATATGGACTTGTTTGATAATCCTTTCAAAGTGCTTGGCGCAACACCAAGGGATGACCGTCAAAAAATTATGGACTTGGCGGACGAGGGTGCCCTGCTGTTAGATCCTCAGGAATGTTCTGAGGCTCGCTCTATTTTGACGATGCCAAGAAAACGCATAGGCGCGGAGCTGGCTTGGCTGCCGGGGGTTGGTCCAAAAAAGGCCTCGGAGATATTGTCCATTGTTGAGCGTAATCCGGACGATTTATTTTCTTTGGAAAATATGCTTCCCGTTGCGCGTTGCAATGCCGTTGCTGCCGCTATTAGTCGGTCCGTAAACTTGGAGCCAAGTGTATTAGCTGACTGGTTTCTTGAGCTTGGTTGGGCGTTTGAAGAAATCGAATCCGAGCCCCTTCGGCGCGTAATAAACGAGGAGCGAGTTGTATCCGGTTTCGCTGAGGTCTCAGAAGTATCGTTAGTTGAGTCGGGTATTGCGGACAGGAGGCAGTACTACCGCCAGATTATGAAAACTGCCTTGAACCAAATGAAGCCAAGGGATCTCGTTGAAGCAATTACAGTAGCCGTAGAGGCCGGAACTGAGTTAGGCCACGCGCCAGGGCCAAAGTTGTTCGCAGACCTCGTTGAATCGTATGAGGTCGAAGCTCAGGATTTTTTGGAAAGGGAACAGGCAAATATCTCTCTTCTCATTAATCGTGTTGAAGAAGGGCTTAACCAAAAATTTGGAGACAAAGATTTAGAGGTAATTGTTGATAGGCTTTGCCAGGTTGTGCGGAATTGGGATTATGTCGCGCAGCCAATTCAAGTGAGTAGAAAGAGCAGGGGTTTGCCTCACGAGGCAAGCCAGGAGGCGGCTTATGCTGTGCGGTCTCTAGCTATCACGATGGTCAACGACTTTAATAAGATCGAACCTGCCCAACAGATAACCGAGATGCTTCAAGCGGTTTTTGCAGAAGTAGTCGATGTTGCCGAAAGAATTGCTGAGGACGCTGGAGCGCTCAATGATCTTGCGGAGCAACGAATCCGTCTGATGGAGGATGCTGCGCGCCAAGAAGAGGAATGGCAGAAAGAGATCACTTATGAAACTGAGGTAGGGGCCGTCTTTAAGGATAAGCTTCGGATTTCTCCAGATGGTGTGGAGTGGAAACGGCAAAAAATCCCGCTTGATAGTGTAGTCGGAGTTCGTTGGGGTGGCGTTAGTAGCTCTGTGAATGGTATTCCAACCGGAACGACCTTTAGCATAATCGTCACTAGCAATGCTCAATCCATCGAAATTGAGACAAAAAAACAAGAGATTTTCTCAAGTTTTGTTGATCGCTTGTGGCGCTCTGTCGGTGTCAGATTATTAACTGAGTTTCTCGCTGACTTAAGCACTGGTCAGACATTTCAGTTCGGTTCAGTTGTCGTAAGCGATTCAGGCGTGCATTTAAGAAGGCACGGATTCTTTTCAAAGCCTGAGACCGTATTTTGCCGATGGAACGAGCTTGTAACCGGAAATGCCAATGGCGCATTTCATATTGGCCATACGCACGATAAAAAACTTTCAGAAAGCTTATCGTATCTTGCCGAGAGCAATGTTCATATTCTGGAAGCAGCGATAGGCATTTTGTGGAAACAAGACGGCGACAGGCTCAGCAGTATTTTGAATTCCTAGGCCAAAAGGTTCTGAATCGATGGGTTCTGATAGCAAGGAAAGCAAAGGTTTTACTGGATTAGTGGATCTCGTTTCAGATCTATCCGATTTAAAACCGCTTGATGATATCGAAAGCCAGAAAGCGGCTAAGGTTCCGGCGGAGAAAAGAGAAACCAGGCCCGTATCTAACAGCGGCAAGGGTCAAAATTCCACGACTACGTCGTCAAAGAAACCAGAGGATAAGCCCTCCGATAACGCCTCAAATGCCGCATTTCCCGAGCCTCCAGCTGACAAAGGCATGGACAAGCAATTCTTAATTTGGGCAACAGTAGCTATTTTTGCTGTGGCTATATTATATTTGTCGTCACAGTCTTCCCAGAGAACACCGACGGCCACTTCATCACCCGATTCTTATAGCACTCAGGCGGACAATAATTCCGGAACCTCTCAGAGCGGTAATAGCGTTGAGGGTGAACCAGACTATTCAGACCTTTCCTTTGAAGACCTAAATGGTGAATCAACGCAGACAAATCAGGCACCCGCAACTTCGCCAGAGCCCACCAGGTATGATGATGTTGCTTTTCCGTATCGAAAACCTCCAGTTGGCTCCAATGAGGTTCTGCCCATATCCCAGATTCGCTGGTGTGTACGAGAAAGTATCCAAATTGAGACAATGCGCGACAGAGGTAAGTTTTCAACAAATGACGGCGTGGATGAGTTCAATGAAATTGTTGATGACTATAATAGGCGCTGCGCAAGTTATCGATATCGTGAGGGCAATTTGAGCCTGGCCCAACGTCAAGTTGAGGAGCAACGGACCTCAATTGAAGCCGATGCGTTAGTCAAAGCATATGCGGACGAACCAGCCGCATCGACAGGCGCAGCGACTAATGATGCTCCTAAGAAGCCTAATGCCCAATACACCAGACAGGCTCAACAGCTTCTGACTGATCTTGGCTACGACCCTGGGCCGGTGGATGGGGTTTATGGCCGCCGGACTGCCGCTGCGGTCAAAGCTTTTCAGAGAGCGCAGGGCAAAGCAGTGGATGGATGGTTCAGTGAGCGCCTTTTACATATGTTGCGGAGCGCAATATTAAAAAATCCCGAAAAACATAAGGAACCATCCGGTTCGCAGAGAGGTATCCCAGGAAATAATGAAGGCTTTGATAAAAGCAAAGATATTAGTTTTATCTCTGAAGCTGATCAAGCTGGAATTATCGATGCATGTAAGTACAAAGGCTCACCAGCCGATGTTTACAGTTGCCAGGAAAAGGAGCTGAACAAGTTAAAGCAAACAGGGCCAGCTCCCAATCTGTCTGGACTAACGTCTTTCGAGC